>NZ_JACSLW010000010.1:0-53572 GCF_018618345.1 Exiguobacterium sp. s36 | reverse complement strand
GCCGAAAGTAGTTGGGGGTCTCCCCCTGTGAGGATAGGACGTTGCCAGGCCAACGCGAAAGACGATCGAGCATCCGCTCGGTCGTCTTTTTTCTGTTTAAAGCGGTGTCGCAGTTGCGACATCGCTTTTCGTTTGCCTTTTTTTGAATCAATGATAGAATATAGTCAAAAGTCAAAGATGGTCAGAGGGTGGTGGAGATGAGAAACATATCGGATGTAATCGAACAGTATTTAAAACAAGTGCTGAAGGAGAGCCAGGCCGAAGCAATCGAGATTAAACGGCAAGATATTGCCAAGCGTTTCGAATGTGTTCCGTCTCAAATCAACTACGTCATCAATACGCGCTTTACGGTCGAGAAGGGCTATCTTGTCGAAAGTAAGCGTGGGGGCGGGGGATATATTCGCATTCGCCGCGTAATTTTACATGAAAAGCAAGACGTGTTGGTCAGCTTGATGGATATTTTACAAGACCATCCTCGTCTTTCCGAACAGCTTGTCGAGAACATCTTGATTCGCTTATTTGAAGAAGGGATGTTGAGTGAGCGGGAAGTGCGCTTGTTGTATCATTTATTGTCTGATGAAGCGCTTGGGTTACACGCTGACGATCGTCACTTGATTCGAAGACAACAGTTACTCGCATTAATGAAGTTACTTAGTTACCATTGACCGACGGAGGCATAAAGAGATGTTATGCGAACGATGCAAACGGCGACCTGCCATCAATGAGATCCAAGTAGTCGAGAACGGGATACCGGTGACGAGACGACTATGTCGTCAATGTACAGTTGAACTGATGGCAGGTTACGTACCAGCTGTGAAACGGTGCCCGGGCTGTCAATTGACACAAACTGAATTAGCTCATCTTCGAAAAGCGGGCTGTACCACTTGTTATACCGTCTTTCGCGAAGAATTGATTAAAATCACACGTCAGTATCAACAAGGCCATGATGAACATGTAGGTTCGATGCCAGATGCGTTACGGACTCCCGACGAGCGAATCGAAGAGCGACTTGCAAAGTTAGCAGGGGAGTTGGAACGAGCCGTCGAACAAGAAGATTATGAACGCGCAGCCAGGCTGAAAAAAGAGATCAATCAATTGAAAGGGCGAGGTGAGGCGTGATGGAGTCTTATCTTAAACATCCACTTGGTCCTAAAATGAGAGAGCGAGCCAAGTTAGATGATTTGGTCATCTCGACTCGCATTCGTCTAGCGCGCAATTTAAAAGACACCGTCTTTTCTCCTGTATTATCGGAGGAAGGACAGCAACAACTTTGTGAACGGATTGAAGCGTCACTTGGAGGATTGCAAGGTTTTGAGTATTTGCATATGGGTGCTTATGATCAGGTGACCCGACAAGCGCTCGTTGAAAAGCATTTGATTAGCCCTACGATTGCCGCGAAAGAACAAAGTGCCGTCTTTTTAAGTGATGATGAGACGATCAGCGTACTCATCAATGAAGAAGACCATTTACGAATTCAAACTCTACTCCCAGGTTATCAAGTAGAAGAGGCTTTCGAACTGGCAAGACGTGTCGATGCTCTCTGTGGGGAGTCCCTTCCTTACGCATTTGATGAACAGCTAGGTTATTTGACAACATGTCCGAGTAATATCGGGACGGGTTTACGAGCCTCGGTGATGCTTCATCTACCAGGACTGACGTTAACCGGACGGATAACTCCTATTCTAAAAGAACTTCGGAAGCTCGGATATACGATTCGGGGACGTTACGGGGAAGGCAGTGATGCGGCGGGGCGACTGTTCCAATTATCGAACCAACGCACGTTAGGGAGCCATGAAACCCAACTGTTAACCGACTTCATGGAGATTACGGAACAAGTCATTCAGGCAGAGCGACAAGCCCGCGAAGAGTTATTGGCTCGCAACCAGGACGAGTTAGAAGATCAGTTTTATCGCTCGTATGGGATTTTACGTTATGCAAAACTGCTATCGTCAACAGAAGCTGTCGAACGCCTATCCGATCTTCACTTGGCGAGTGACCTGGGTATTTTATCGGATTGGAGTCCACCTCAGTTTCACGAATTGATTGTAAAGCTTCAATCAGGTTTCCTACAAAAGCATTTCGGGAAAACATTATCTACGAAAGAACGAGATCGCGAACGTGCGACGCTCGTTCGTCGAACGTTAGATCATGGGTTAGTTTGATCCAACTTTAAGGAGGTTTTGTCAATGATGTTTGGTCGATTTACAGAACGAGCTCAGCGCGTATTAGCTTTAGCACAAGAGGAAGCAGTACGGCTTGGCCATCATAATATCGGTACGGAACACATTTTACTCGGACTTGTTCGCGAGGGAGAAGGGATTGCCGCTAAGGCACTGTTCGCTCTCGGACTTACGTCTGAAAAGATTCAGCAAGAAGTGGAGGCACTCATCGGACGAGGTTCAGAAAATGGATCGACGATTCACTATACGCCACGTGCGAAAAAAGTGATTGAGCTATCGATGGATGAAGCACGGAAACTTGGTCACTCTTATGTCGGGACTGAACACATTCTCCTCGGCGTCATTCGCGAAGGAGAAGGGGTGGCAGCTCGAGTCTTGAACAACCTTGGGATCAGCTTGACGAAGGCGCGTCAGCAAGTGCTCCAGCTCTTAGGAAACACTGAGTCGTCAGCTAATGCATCACAACCAGGTACAAGTGCTGCTACACCGACGCTTGACGGCTTAGCTCGTGATTTGACACAGCAAGCGCGAGAATCCCGTCTTGATCCGGTCATCGGTCGCTCAGGCGAAATTCAACGTGTCATCGAAGTGTTATCACGCCGGACGAAAAACAACCCGGTCCTCATCGGGGAACCAGGGGTCGGGAAGACGGCAGTCGTCGAAGGGCTCGCCCAACAGATCATCAACAATGAAGTACCGGAAACACTTCGGAATAAACGCGTCATGGTGCTCGATATGGGTACACTCGTCGCTGGAACGAAGTACCGCGGTGAATTTGAAGATCGTTTGAAAAAAGTGATGGATGAGATTCGCCAAGCTGGGAACGTCATTCTTTTCATTGACGAGTTGCATACGTTAATTGGTGCTGGGGGTGCAGAAGGCGCCATCGATGCATCGAATATTTTGAAACCGTCACTCGCACGTGGCGAACTTCAATGTATCGGTGCGACGACACTCGATGAGTATCGTAAATATATCGAGAAGGATGCCGCGCTCGAACGTCGCTTCCAACCAATTCAAGTCAATGAACCGACGACGGATGAGGCAGAACAAATTCTCTTCGGGTTACGTGATCGTTACGAGGCGCACCATCGCGTCACAATCACAGATGAAGCGATTCATGAGGCCGTTGTTCTCTCGGACCGCTACATCTCGGACCGCTTCCTTCCAGATAAAGCGATCGACCTCGTCGATGAGGCTGCTTCGAAAGTAAGACTTCGCTCATTCACGGCACCGCCGAACTTGAAAGAACTCGAGGCTCGTCTTGAGTCGATTCGCAAAGAAAAAGATTCGGCTGTACAGAGTCAAGAGTTCGAGAAGGCGGCCTCACTACGCGATACCGAACAGAAACTTCGAGATGAACTCGAACAGCTCAAATCGGAATGGCAGAATAAGCAAGGGAACGAAAAACTCGAAGTAACGAAAGAAGATATCGCGCAAGTCGTCGCCAACTGGACAGGAGTACCTGTGACGAAGATTGCTGAAGAAGAGACAGACCGTCTCCTCAAACTCGAATCAATTCTCCACGGCCGAGTCATCGGTCAAGATGAAGCCGTTAAATCGATTTCGCGGGCGATTCGCCGAGCACGTGCTGGATTGAAAGATCCGAAACGTCCGATTGGTTCGTTCGTCTTCCTCGGACCAACTGGTGTCGGGAAAACCGAGCTGGCTCGTGCTGTAGCTGAAGCGTTGTTCGGTGACGAAGACGCCATCATCCGAATCGACATGTCGGAGTACATGGAGAAACACGCGACGAGTCGTCTCGTTGGATCGCCTCCAGGTTACGTCGGTTATGAAGAGGGCGGTCAATTGACAGAGAAAGTTCGCCGCAAACCATATTCGGTCATCTTGCTTGATGAGATTGAAAAGGCTCACCCTGAAGTGTTCAACATCTTGCTCCAAGTGCTCGATGACGGTCGCTTGACCGACTCGAAAGGGCGTACGGTCGACTTCCGGAACACGGTCATCATCATGACGTCAAACGTCGGTGCGGCAGCGCTCAAACGGAACAAGTACGTCGGGTTCACGGTTGAAGATGACGTGAAGCGTGAATATACGGAAATGAAAGATAAAGTTATGGAAGAGTTGAAGAAGGCGTTTCGTCCTGAGTTCTTGAACCGGATTGACGAAATCACCGTCTTCCACTCGCTCCAAAAAGAACACATCCAAGAAATCGTCAAACTTATGGCCGAGACACTTACAAAACGTCTCGGAGAACAAGGGATTGATTTCAGCTTGACGGAATCGGCGCTCGAGAAAATCGCCGAAGTCGGGTACGATCCGGAATACGGGGCTCGTCCACTCCGCCGTGCGCTCCAGCGTGAGGTTGAGGACCGACTCTCAGAAGCGATGCTCAGTGGCAGCATCACAAAAGGCAGCAAAGTGGCGCTCGATGTACAAGATGGCGAATTCGTCGTCCGTAATGAAGGTGTCGTTCAGTAACTACAAGGCTCCCTCTCTCGTGTGAGGGGGCTTTTTTAGACGGAAAGGAACATCATGGCAAAAATTAAAACGAAGTATGTATGTCAGTCATGCGGATACGAATCCGCAAAATGGATGGGACGTTGCCCAGGTTGTAACGAGTGGAATACGCTCGTCGAAGAATTTGTCGAAGAGAAAAAGGCGAAGCGGGGAGCCGCATTCGTCCATAGCTCCTCGAGACAGTTGAAGCCAGAACGTCTGTCGGACGTCGTGTCGCAAGAAGAGACGCGCGTCCATACGAACAGTCAAGAGTTTGACCGGGTGCTCGGTGGCGGTATTGTCCCAGGCTCGCTCGTCCTCGTCGGTGGGGACCCGGGAATCGGGAAGTCGACGATTCTGCTTCAAGTGAGTGCCCATTTGGCTCATAGTGGACGGAAAGTGCTCTATATTTCCGGGGAAGAATCGCTCAAACAGACGAAACTCCGAGCCGAACGGCTCGGTCTGCCGACTGAAGACTTATATGTCCTCGCAGAGACGGACATGTTGATGATTGAACGAGTCATCGATGAAGAAGAACCGGGGTTCGTCATCATCGACTCGATTCAAACCGTTTATATGGATGAAATTCAATCAGCGCCAGGTAGTGTCGCTCAAGTCCGAGAATGTACAGCGGCGCTCATGAAAATCGCTAAAACGCGAGGAGTGGCCGTCTTTATCGTCGGTCACGTGACGAAACAAGGTTCGATTGCCGGTCCTCGTCTGCTCGAGCATATGGTGGATGCGGTCCTTTACTTCGAAGGGGAGCGTCACCATACATTCCGAATTTTACGGGCCGTCAAAAATCGGTTCGGTTCGACGAACGAGATTGGCATCTTTGAAATGAAAGAAGGCGGGCTCGAAGAAGTGCTCAATCCGTCTGAAATCTTCCTGGAAGAACGAACTGCTGGCGTCTCGGGCTCCACCGTCGTCGCATCGATGGAAGGGACGCGGACCGTGCTCGTCGAGTTACAGGCGCTCATCTCGCCGACCTCGTTCGGGAATCCGCGCCGGATGGCGACCGGGATTGACCAGAACCGGGTCGCACTTCTCATGGCTGTGCTCGAGAAGCGTTCGGGTCTCTTGCTCCAAACGCAAGACGCTTATTTGAAGGCGGCCGGGGGCGTTAAATTGGACGAACCAGCCATCGACTTGGCCATCTGTATTTCGATCGCATCAAGCTTCCGGGACCGTCCGACCCGTCCGACGGATGTATGTATCGGTGAAGTCGGTTTGACCGGTGAGGTACGGCGTGTGTCACGGATTGAGCAACGTGTCGCTGAAGCGGCCAAGCTTGGTTTCACCCGGGCCATCATTCCGAAAAACAACCTCGGGGGCTGGACGGCCCCGCCTGGTATCGATGTCGTCGGTGTCAGTACTGTCGATGAAGCGCTCCAACTCGCTATCCCGTTCTGACGGGGCGCTTCCGGCAGTTTTTAACGCTTTGTAACGAACGCTTTCAAAAGAACCGTGTTACAATGAAAGTGTTAATTTCTTGAAATTTTAATTCATAATGAAGGAGGTGGAATGAGTGAAGATTGCTGTACGAATCGGATTTATATTGATTGGACTCGTCGTCGGTTGGTTTGGAATTATCGAAGCGATGTTGCTATTAGGCGACCTTGGTGTGAGTGTACCGGCTTGGTTGACGATTCCTTACGTTGCTAGTTTGATTGGTGGACTTATCTTCTTCATTCTTAGTTTGTTCTTGACCGATGGGGTCGTTAAATTTATCCGTTTTATCGAAGAACGGCTTGTCCGTTTGCCGGTCGGCGATATTTTGTTTGGCTCGATCGGATTGATTATTGGTTTGTTGATCGCCTTTTTGATCAGCGTCTCGTTAGAAGTGACGAATATCTTCTTGCTCAGCAAGATTGTACCGATTTTTGTGACCGCTCTGTTCGGTTACTTCGGCTTTGCCGTCGGTTACCGGAAGCGGAATGAATGGATTAAACTGTTCGTCAAAAGTGAACGAGAGAAGCCGGCCGCGGAACCATTGCGCCGCTCTAACGATAAAATTTTGGATACGAGCGTCATCATCGATGGTCGAATCGCTGATATCTCGAAGACCGGTTTCATCGAAGGGACACTCATCGTGCCGCAGTTCGTCATCGGTGAGCTTCAATATATTGCGGACTCGTCGGATACGCTGAAGCGTAACCGGGGCCGTCGCGGTCTTGATATTTTAAAAGAGTTACAAGACAACGATCGGATCGAAGTGGAAATCTATGATGGGGATTTTGAAGACGTCGCCGAAGTGGATATCAAATTGATCAAGTTGGCCGAATTGAAAAAAGGCATCGTCGTCACGAACGACTACAACTTGAACAAAGTGTGTGAAGTTCGGAACGTCCCAGTATTGAACATTAACGATTTGGCCAACTCGGTCAAACAGATCGTCATTCCAGGAGAAGAGATGGTCGTGACGGTCATTAAAGAAGGAAAAGAACAAAATCAAGGTGTCGCCTATCTCGAAGATGGCACGATGGTCGTCGTTGAAGGTGGGCGCAAGCTGATCTCGAAGACGTTACCCGTTGTCGTCACGAGCGTGCTTCAGACGTCGGCTGGCCGCATGATTTTTGCTCGTCCTGAATAAATAAGTGGAAAAAGAGACGCATCGGCGCTCTCTTTTTTCGCGAAAAGGGGTGAATGGAATGGTACGCTATACGGTTGTCATTCCGGCCGCAGGAAAAGGAAAGCGGATGGGAGCCGATGAGAATAAGTTGATGCTGACGCTGCAAGGAAAACCGATTATCGTGTGGACCGTGGCAGCGTTCGCGAGAGATGCATGGTGCGCGCGCATTGTGCTCGCGGTGCGTCCTGAGGAGCAAGCGTGGTTCGAGCAGCAGTTGCGTCATGTCCAAACCCCGATTACATATGTGACGGGTGGGGAAGAACGACAACAGAGCGTTCGAGCCGGATTGCAAGTCGTCAATCCCGAAGATGTCGTCTTGATTCATGACGGGGCACGGCCATTTGTGCGCCTTGACCAACTTCATGCCATCGCCGAAGCGGCCAAGACGGCAGGGGCGATTCTCGCTGTTCCGGTCAAAGATACGGTTAAACAAGTGACGGACGGACACATCACGCAGACGGTGCCGCGTGAGGCACTATGGTTGGCGCAGACGCCCCAAGCGTTTCCGGCAGGCGCCATTCAAGCCGCCCATGAGCGGGCAGAAGCTGCTCGTTTTATCGGGACGGATGATGCCAGTCTATTCGAATGGACCGGGCAACGGGTGACGATTATCCCGGGGGATTACCACAACATTAAAATGACGACCCCGGAAGATTTATTATTTGGTGAAGCGATTTTAACGAAGGAGGACTATCGATGAGAATCGGACAAGGATTTGATGTACATGCGTTCGCCGAAGGGCGTCCGCTCATTTTAGGGGGAATCGAGATTCCACACGACCGCGGCCTGCTTGGCCACTCGGATGCGGACGTCTTGTTGCATACGATTGCCGATGCAGCGCTCGGAGCGATTGCGGCGGGGGATATCGGCAAGCATTTCCCGGATACGGACCCGGAATTTAAGGACGCGGACTCGAAAGTGTTGTTGCAGCACGTCTGGCAACTCGTCAAAGCGGAAGGCTATGTGCTCGGCAACGTCGATGCGACAGTGATGGCGGAGCGGCCAAAGCTTCGCACGTACATCGACGATATGCGAGCGGTCATCGCCGAGTTGCTCGAGGCAGACATCAGCCAAGTGAACGTCAAAGCGACGACGACTGAAAAGCTAGGCTTCACCGGACGTGAAGAAGGAATTGCCGCCCAGGCGGTCATCCTGCTCAACCGCGCTTGACAAAAGTGGTATACTATTTGGGCAGAAGAGAAGAAAGGTGGAAATATTATGAGTGAAGTGCGCGTACGCTATGCGCCGAGTCCGACGGGTCACCTTCATATTGGGAACGCCCGGACCGCGCTATTTAACTATTTGTATGCTCGCCATGCCGGCGGGAAGATGATTCTCCGAATCGAGGACACGGACCAAAAGCGGAACGTGGAAAACGGTGTCGAGAGTCAGATGAAGTATTTGGAATGGCTCGGAATCGATTGGGATGAAGGTCCAGGTCGCGGCGGCGATCATGGTCCTTACTTCCAAATGGAACGACTCGACCTTTACAATAAATACGTGAACGAGTTGATGGACAACGGACTCGCCTATAAATGCTATATGACGTCTGAAGAACTCGAGGCGGAGCGTGAGGCTCAAATCGCACGCGGCGAGGCACCGCGGTATTCGGGTGCACATCGTAACTTGAGCGACGAAGAGCAAGCTGCGTTCGAAGCCGAAGGACGTAAACCGTCGATTCGGATTCGTGTACCAGAGTCGGTCACATATAAGTGGACCGATGTCGTCAAAGGCGACGTCTCGTTCGAGTCGAAAGACTTCGGAGACTGGGTCATCGTCAAACAGGACGGCATCCCGACGTATAACTTCGCTGTCGTCGTCGACGATCACTTGATGAAAATCAGCCACGTGTTGCGCGGGGATGATCATATCGCTAACACACCGAAACAGATGATGGTCTATGACGCTCTCGGTTGGGACTATCCGGCGTTTGGTCATATGACATTGATTTATAACGAGAACCATAAGAAGTTATCGAAGCGTGATGAGTCGATTATTCAGTTTATCGAACAATACGCTGATCTCGGATACCTTCCAGGGGCACTCTTTAACTTCATCTCGCTCCTCGGTTGGTCGCCGGTCGGAGAAGAGGAGATCTTCACGAAAGAAGCGTTCATCGAGATGTTTGATGCGAGTCGTTTGTCGAAGAGCCCGGCCGTCTTTGACCAACAGAAGCTTGCTTGGATCAACAGCGTCTATATGAAACAGGCTTCGCTTGACGAAGTGGTGGCACTCAGTTTACCATTCTTACAAGAAGCAGGACGTTTACCGAACGCCTTGTCGATAGAACAAGCCGATTGGGCGACAGCGTTGATCGCCCTCTATAAAGAACAAATGACACACGGTGCTGAAATCGTGACGTTGACGGACCTGTTCTTTAAAGACGAGGTCGAATACGACGAAGAGGCCAATGCGGTCCTCGCTGGAGAAACGGTACCGGCTGTCCTCGCCGAATTCAAGGCTCAACTTGAAGCAATCGAAGACTTCACACCGGAAGCCGTCAAAGCAGCGACGAAAGCGACACAAAAGGCGACTGGCCAAAAAGGAAAGAACTTGTTCATGCCGATCCGGGTCGCGACGACCGGGCAGACGCACGGACCAGAGCTTCCGAACGCCATTTCACTAATTGGCAAAGAGCGTGTCTTGGCGCGTCTCACAACATTATTAGCTTAAAGGCAACGATGAGGAAAGTAAGCGGTATGACACTTAACAGAGACTAGAACCTAGGCTGGAAGTTCTAGAAGCGTCCCCCGTCGAAGTGCACCTCGGAGCCGTTCCGGCGATACGTAGTCGGGACCGCGACTCGGCGTTAACGAGACATGAGAGGGGAACTTTCCCAAACAGAGTGGAACCGCGCTTACGGCGTCTCTGTGCCTTGGCACAGGGGCGTCTTTGTTTTTGATATGGAAAAGGAGAACAATTATGGGATTTTGGAAAAGTGTGAGCGCCGATATACGAAACGTGCTCGAACTCGACCCGGCCGCAAGATCAAAAATAGAGGTCGTCTTGACCTATCCAGGGTTACACGCCCTGTGGGCACATCGAATCGCGCACGGTCTATGGACGCGCAAAGTCAAGTTAATGGCGAAGTTAATCGCGCAGACGAGCCGTTGGTTGACGGGAATTGAGATTCATCCCGGTGCGGTCATCGGTGAACGTCTCTTTATCGATCACGGGTTTGGCATCGTCATTGGTGAGACGGCGATTATCGGTAACAATGTAACGATTTATCAGGGCGTGACGCTCGGCGGAACGGGAAAAGAGAAAGGGAAACGTCACCCGACGATCGGGAATGATGTCCTCATCTCTGCCGGGGCGAAAGTGCTCGGCAATATCACGATTGGCGATTGCGTCAAAATCGGGGCGAGTTCTGTCGTTTTAAAAGACGTCCCATCCGACTCGACGGTCGTCGGGATTCCAGGCCGGGTCGTCATCCGGAACGGTGAGCGGGTTAAGCAGCATGATCTCGATCACCGCTTCCCCGACCCGGACCGCGAGTGCCAAGAGCGGCTGGAACGTGCCGTCGCTCAGCTAGAAGACAAACTTGCTTCATTAGAGAAACGGATGGAGGAGAATACACATGATTCAGTTTTACAACAGCCTCACGAATAAAAAAGAGCCGTTTGTACCAATCGTACCTGGGAAAGTGTCGATGTATGTATGTGGACCGACCGTTTACAATTACATTCACGTCGGCAATGCTCGTCCAGCGATTGCCTTTGATACGGTCCGCCGCTACTTGACGTATCGAGGCTATGACGTCAAATACGTCCTCAACTTTACAGATGTCGACGATAAAATCATTCGGACCGCCAATGAGCTCGGAGAAGACGTCGGTACGTTGACGAATCGGTATATCGACGCGTATTTGGCAGACACGGGTGCCTTGAACGTATTGCCGGCGGACGTCCATCCACGTGTCACGGACACGATGGAAGAGATTATCACATTCATCCGCGAACTCGAGACGCAGGACTTTGCGTATGAAGCAGGCGGGGACGTCTATTTCCGGACGCGTAAGTTTGAGACGTATGGCAAATTGAGCCAGCAGTCGATTGAAGACTTACGCGCGGGATCACGTGTCGACGTCGGGGAAAAGAAAGAAGACCCGCTCGATTTCGTCTTGTGGAAAGCCGCGAAACCAGGTGAGCCGGCATGGGAGAGTCCATGGGGACAAGGTCGTCCAGGCTGGCACATCGAGTGTTCAGCGATGGCGAAAAAACACCTTGGCACGACGATCGACATTCACGCCGGGGGCCATGACTTGAAGTTCCCGCACCACGAGAACGAGATTGCCCAATCGGAGGCGTGCAACCATACGAAGTTCGCCAACTATTGGCTGCATAACGGATTCATCAATATCGAGAACGAGAAGATGTCCAAATCGCTCGGCAACTTCCTACTCGTCCATGAGGCGTTGAAAGAAGTCGATGCGATGGTGCTCCGCTTCTTCATGTTGTCGGTCCATTATCGCCATCCGATCAACTACAGTCGTGAGTTGATTGAACAAGCGGCGAACGGATGGGAGCGCATCAAGGAAGCATACCAAAACGTCGCGTACCGCCTGTCGGTCACAGCTGGTCTTGAAGAACCGAGTGAAGCGATGGAACGCAAGCTCGCGACAATTAAAACCACGTTCATCGAAGCGATGGATGATGATATCAATACGGCGAACGCGGTGACGGTCTTATTCGACTTGGCGCGTGAAGCCAATATCTACGCAAAGGCGGACCACGTCTCGAAAACGACGTTGGAACACGTAATCGCTCTGTTCGAAGAATTGACGGGCGTGCTCGGTTTAACGATTGCGAACGAAGTGGAACTGCTTGACGCGGAAATCGATCAATTGATTCAAGAGCGGAACACGGCCCGGGCGGAGCGAAACTTCGCGCGTGCCGATGAGATTCGTGACCTCTTGAAAGACCAGAACATTCAACTCGAAGATACGGCCCAAGGGGTGCGGTGGAAGCGGTTATGAAGCAACAGGCTCCTCAACTGAACGCTCTCGCCCTCGCCTATATGGGGGACGCCGTCTATGAGATGGCGGTACGCAAACGACTGCTCGGACAAGGGATGACGAAGCCGAACGATCTCCACCGCGGCGCCATTCGCTACGTAAATGCGGCCGCCCAGGCTGGGGTCGTGACCCACTGGCTCGAGACAGGCATCTTGAGCGAAGATGAAACGGCCATCGTCCGCCGCGGGAAGAACGCGAAATCTGGTTCAATCCCAAAGCGGACAGATGTTCATACGTATCGCTACTCGACCGCGTTCGAAGCATTGATTGGTTACACATATCTAATGGAAAGAAGGGATCGTCTTGAAGAACTCATCGAACAAGCGTTCGCATGGCTCGAAACCGAGTCATTCGAAACGACATGACGGAGCAAGGGAGCAACGCTCATTCGATCGTCCACGCGGCGAACGGAATGACCGCCCACGTGGTGAACGGAACGACCGTCCGCAACGTCAGAAACTAGAACGTCCGGACTACCAAGAAGTCGATGTGATGGAAGAAGGAATCGATTTTTTATACGGGCGCAACCCGGTCATGGAAGCACTCCGGAGCGGACGGGACATGAACAAGGTCTTCATCATGGAAGGCCAACAGAAAGGGCCACTCGCCCAAATCATCGGGATGGCCAACGAGGCGTCGGTCCAAATCTCATTCGTCCCGAAGACGAAACTCGAGAAGATGGCCGGCAGTGAACATCACCAAGGCGTTGTCGCCGCGGTCGCCGCTTACGAATATAAGTCGGTTGAAGACATGTTCGCACTCGCTGAGTCGAAAGGTGAAACGCCGCTCTTCATCTTGCTCGATGAGCTCGAAGACCCGCACAACCTCGGTTCGATTCTTCGGACGGCGGATGCGGTCGGAGCCCACGGAATCATCATTCCGAAGCGCCGCTCGGTTGGATTGACGCAGACGGTGGCGAAAGCCTCGACGGGTGCGATTGAGTATATCCCGGTCGCACGCGTCACGAACTTGACGCGGACGCTTGAAGAGTTGAAAGAGAAAGGACTATGGGTCGTCGGGACGGACGCGAGCGAGAGCCAAGATTATCGCCGCCTCGATGGGAACATGCCGCTCGTCGTTGTCATCGGTAGTGAGGGCAAAGGGATGAGCCGCCTCGTGCGGGAGTCGTGTGACTTCCTCGTCCATATGCCGATGGTTGGTCATGTCACATCGCTGAACGCCTCGGTCGCGGCCGCGCTTCTATTGTATGAAGTGCACCGCTCACGTAACCCATTGTCATGAGTATCAAGAAACGGGAACTGCTCCTCGTGGATGGGTATAACATCATTGGCGCTTGGCCACACCTTCGCAAACTGCGCGACATCGATTTTGAGAAGGCACGTACCGACTTGATTGAAGCGATGGCCGAGTATCAGGCGGTCACAGGTCGTGAAGTGACGATTGTCTTCGATGCGCATATGCGTTATGGACGAGAGTCGAAAGCGAAACAGAGTCGGATCGCGGTCATCTACACGAAAGAGAACGAGACCGCGGACGAATGGATTGAGCGGCGGGCCCATGAACTCGTCGATGATCGTCTCGTCACGTTATTCGTCGCGACGAACGATTTCACCGAGCAATGGGTCATCTTCGGTCAAGGCGCCCTCCGCGTGCCCGCGGCCGAACTGCTCAAAGATTGGAAACAAGCGCAGCAGTTAATCGCCCAAGAGCGGTCGGCGCTTGAGCAGGACCGATCCAACCGAAAAACAATCGACCTCACTCCAGATGTGCGGGCCCGATTGGAAGAAATTCGTCGTCGTAAATGAAGCGGTGACGAAACTCACGGACGAGTTCATGAAATGGACTCGTCTTTGTTTTTAATTTGACATTTTTTTGGAAAGAAATGTTGTATACTATTACATGTATGAGTTACACGAATTGTAATTGACGGAATTTTTAGAATTTTATTTGACGGTCGTTTTAAACGGCGCCTATAATGAGAGCACAAACTTACATAAGTTCATCAATCGCCGGGGGGTAGGAAACATGAACGGATGGCCATACGAGCAGTTTGAAAACATGTCCGACGAAGAGCTCGTCTTTCTTGCGCGTAACGAAGGGGATAGCGACGCTCTTGAGTTTTTGATTGAACGTTACCGATATTTCGTTCGGGCGAAGGCACGGTCTTATTTTTTAATCGGTGCCGACCACGAGGATATCGTCCAAGAAGGGATGATCGGTCTGTATAAAGGGGTTCGGGACTATCGGGACGAACGGCTCGCTTCGTTCAAAAGTTTTGCTGAGATGTGCATCACGCGTCAAATGATCACCGCCATTAAAACGGCGACGCGTCAAAAACATATTCCGCTCAACTCTTACGTCTCGCTCGATAAGCCGATTTTTGATGACGAGTCGGACCGGACGCTTCTTGATGTGATTTTGCCGCCGCATCCGACAGACCCGCAAGATTTGCTCGTCACGCGTGAAGAGCAACTGTTCATGGAAGAAAAGATGGAAGAGCTCCTGAGTGACTTGGAACGAAAAGTGTTACGTCTTTATTTGGACGGCCGTTCGTATCAAGAAATCTCAGACGACCTCGACCGTCACGTGAAGTCGATTGATAATGCGCTACAGCGCGTGAAGAAAAAGTTTGAGCGGCATGTCGACGTCAAAACGCTGACGAGCTAACCGATATTGACCGCAAGCCTCCTATGTGATACTTTTAAGGCAGCGCCTTGTCCGTAGACGCCATTTACAGGAGGCGTTTTTTTTTCGCTCTTTTTTAGTGGGAGAGCTGTCGAAAGGGGCGCTTATGAATGGCAAAGAAAGTAAGTCTCGCGTGTTCGGATTGCGGGTCGAGCGGTTATTCGACCGTTAAGCAAGACGACGTGACGACGCGGCTCGAACTGAAAAAGTTCTGTCGTCGTTGCAATGCACATACGACACATCGAGAATCAAAGTAACGTAGATTGGCATTCAACGTAGGAGGAAGCTATCATGAACTTTTTGCGCGATGTATGGAAAGAGTTAAAGAAAACGAGTTGGCCGACTCGTAAAGAGCTCACAAAATATACCATCACGGTCATCGCGACGGTCGTCGTGGTCGGCCTGTTCGTGTTCGGCGTAGATACTGGTGTCAGTTATCTCGTCAACCTATTGATTAACTAAGGAAAGAGGTGAAAGCCGTGGAGAAACAATGGTTTGTTGTCCAGACGTATTCTGGATTTGAAAACAACGTCAAAGAAAACCTAGAACGTCGAATCGGTTCGATGAACATGGAAGATAAAATTTTCCGCGTCCTCGTTCCGACTGAAACAACGCAAGAAGAAGTCACTCTCAAGAGTGGCGAGAAGAAGATTAAAGAAAAAGAAGTGAAAAGCTTCCCAGGTTACGTCTTCGTCGAAATGATCATGACGGATGATTCATGGTATGTCGTTCGGAACACACCGAACGTCACCGGCTTCCTCGGTTCGACGGGGGGCGGCGCTAAGCCGATCCCGCTTCAACCGGACGAAGTGACGAACGTATTGTCACAGATGGGTCTCATCGAGAAGAAAGATCGTTACAACTACGAACTCGGCGACCTCGTCCGTGTCAAAGAAGGCGCATTTGAGAACTTTGAAGGTACGATTGATGAAATCGAAACTGAGAAAGAGAAGCTCAAAGTTGTCGTTGACATGTTCGGCCGTGAAACAAAAATTGAACTTGATTTCGAACAAGTTCAGAAAATTAACTAAACCCACTTGCCATTCTCGGGAACGGATGGTACAATCGGAAATGTTTGATGTTGTGCTTTATTTCGGTACAAACTCGACCTAATAGATTGAGTGGGAGGGCGCACAACGTCCAAGAAACCACATTTTAGACTTAAGGAGGTGTGTCTCGTGGCGAAAAAAGTTACTAAACTCGTTAAACTTCAAATCCCAGCTGGTAAAGCTAACCCAGCACCACCAGTAGGACCAGCACTTGGTCAAGCAGGTGTTAACATCATGGGATTCTGTAAAGAGTTCAACGCTCGTACACAAGACCAAGCCGGATTGATTATTCCTGTAGTCATTACGGTATACGAAGATCGTTCGTTTACATTCATTACGAAAACTCCACCAGCTGCAGTTCTTTTGAAGAAAGCTGCTGGTATCGAGAGCGGTTCTGGTGAACCAAACCGTAAGAAGGTAGCAACGGTTAAGCGTGATAAAGTTCGCGAAATCGCTGAACTTAAAATGCCTGACCTTAACGCGTCGTCTGTTGAAACAGCGATGCTTATGGTTGAAGGTACTGCGCGTAGTATGGGTATTGTAATCGAAGACTAATTTATTAGTCTCTGGGATTGTCGGTGAATATTATGCTCACCTTCAATCCCTTCATTATGTGGGAGGAAATTCCGCTAACCACAAGGAGGAAAAGAATCATGGGTAAAAAACACCAAGAAGCAGCTAAGCTTGTTGATCGCATGAAGTCATACGAACTCACTGAGGCCGTTGAACTCGTTCAAAAAACAGCTACTGCTAAATTCGATGAAACAATCGAAGTTGCTGTCCGTCTCGGCGTAGATCCGAAGAAAGCGGACCAACAAATCCGCGGTGCCGTCGTACTTCCACACGGTACTGGTAAAACACAAAAAGTTCTCGTCTTCGCAAAAGGCGAAAAAGTTAAAGAAGCTGAAGCGGCTGGCGCTGACTACGTCGGTGACTCTGAGTTCATCACTAAAATCCAACAAGGATGGTTCGACTTCGATGTTATCGTTGCGACACCTGACATGATGGGCGAAGTTGGTAAACTTGGTCGCGTTCTCGGACCAAAAGGCCTCATGCCTAACCCGAAAACAGGCACAGTTACGTTCGACGTGACGAAAGCAATCGCGGACATCAAAGCTGGTAAAGTAGAGTACCGCGTTGACAAAGCCGGTAACATCCACGTACCAGTTGGTAAGAAATCGTTTGAAGCAACTAAACTTACTGAGAACATCGAGACAATCATCGAGACGCTCATGAAAGTGAAGCCTGCTACTGCAAAAGGAACTTACCTTAAAAACATCGCGCTTTCTTCGACAATGGGTCCTGGGATCCGTGTCGCGACTGCCGACTTCATCAAGTAATCTACTTGAAATAAACTGTTGACAACGTGTGATACCGCTGTTAAAGTAATACACGTTCAACCGAATATGTTGGATTACCGTAGACAGAAGGTGGGCATCGGTCCGTAAACCCTTCCGAGGTGTCTTTGCTCGAACTTGAGCCTGTTGTCACAGGTTTACTTTCAAACAATTACGCCCTCGTATGTCTTCATACGAGGGATTTCTTTTTGAAGAGCAGCCTCTCGTCCGGTATAAGAATTGACTAGGAGGTGCAAACACATGGCAAGCGAAAAAATCGTATCTCAGAAATCGGCACTCGTCGATGAAATCGCTGAGAAAATGCAAGCAAGCGTTGGGACAATCGTTGTTGACTACCG
Source organism: Exiguobacterium sp. s36 (assembly GCF_018618345.1). Taxonomy (NCBI): domain Bacteria; kingdom Bacillati; phylum Bacillota; class Bacilli; order Caryophanales; genus Exiguobacterium; species Exiguobacterium sp. s36. The sequence continues at coordinate 35,892 of NZ_JACSLW010000010.1, read as the reverse complement.
TGGACTTACAGTTGAAGAAGTGACTACACTCCGTAAATCACTCCGTGACGCTGGAATCGAGTTCAAAGTATACAAAAACGGTCTTCTTCGCCGCGCAGCAGTTCAGTCGAACTTCGAAGGTCTTGACGAAGTCTTCACTGGCCCTACAGCAATCGCGTTCTCGAACGAAGACGTTGTAGCTCCAGCGAAGATCTTGAACGACTTCTCGAAAGAGCACAAAGCGCTCGAATTGAAAGGCGGAATCATCGAAGGCAAAGTTTCTTCACTTGAAGAAGTTAAAGCCCTTGCAGAACTTCCATCACGCGAAGGTCTTCTCTCGATGCTTCTCAGCGTACTTCAAGCTCCAATCCGTGGGCTCGCAGTCGCAACAAACGCAATCGCAGAACAAAAAGAAGAGCAAACTGCTTAATTTTTGTCTCGTAGCGTAACAAAAACCAATCTTTACAACATCAAAGGAGGAAAACCATAATGGCTTTCAACAAAGAGCAATTCATCGAAGACCTCAAATCAATGACGGTTCTCGAACTTAACGAACTCGTAAAAACAATCGAAGAAGAATTCGGCGTATCAGCAGCAGCTCCAGTAGCAGTTGCAGGTGCAGGCGCAGCAGTAGCTGAAGAGCAAACTGAATTCGACGTAATCCTCACAAACGCTGGCGCTGGTAAAATCAACGTCATCAAAGCGGTACGTGAACTTACAGGCCTCGGTCTTAAAGAAGCGAAAGCACTCGTTGACGGAACTCCAGCTCCAGTCAAAGAAGGCGTTTCTAAAGAAGATGCAGACGCAGTCAAAGCTAAGCTTGAAGAAGCTGGCGCAACTGTCGAAGTTAAGTAATCTAACTTTTACTTCTACAACCTATAGAAGCTCGCTATGGCGAGCTTCTTTTATTTCCTTGAAGAGTGGGTTAGGAGGTTCAATGCATGGGAGATCATTACTATACGAACGACCCTAGTTCGAAAAGTGCCCCTGAGACATGGACGTTTGAGTTGCGAGGGAAGACATATCGCTTCACCTCGGACCGCGGCGTGTTCTCGAAAGGATCGGTCGATTTTGGGTCACGTCTCTTAATCGAATCATTTGAAGTGCCTGATGTTGAAGGACGCATTTTAGATGTGGGCTGCGGCTACGGTCCGATGGGGATCTCGCTTGCCGACGCCTCTGGGCGTGAAGCACTCCTCGTCGACGTGAACGAGCGAGCGCTTGCCTTGTCAGAGCAAAACGCCGCCCAAAATGGGGTGACGATTGAGACGCGACTCAGCCACGCTTATGACGGAGTCGGTGATGAACAGTTCGCCGCAATCGTGACCAATCCGCCGATTCGGGCCGGGAAGCAAGTGGTCCACACGATTTTGCGCGATGCGTATACACACCTTGTCGTAGGTGGAGCGCTCTACGTCGTTATTCAAAAGAAACAAGGAGCGCCTTCTGCCAAGAAGTTGCTTGAAGATGTGTTCGGTAAAGTCGAGACGGTTGCGAAAGAAAAGGGCTATTTCATTTTCCGGGCAATTCGCTCTTGACAAACGGTGAAGTCTTGTTGACTCGCTATAACGTATATGCTAACATTATAAAATGCCATTGGAATGGAATTCGCTTTGAACTGCCGCGTTTGCCGCTTTTTAGACGCGGAAAAGAGGCGACATTCAATGACAATGTTCGATTATTACGCCCGAAAAATTCGATAGAGAATTGGGGGTCTGAGAGGTGAATCAGTTGACTGGTCAACTTGTTCAGTACGGTCGTCACCGTCAGAGAAGAAGCTTTGCCCGTATCAGTGAGGTATTAGAGCTTCCGAATTTGATTGAAATTCAAACTGCTTCTTACGAGTGGTTCTTGCGTGAAGGATTGAAAGAGATGTTTACGGACATTTCGCCAATCTCCGACTTCACCGGAAACCTCGTGCTCGAGTTCATCGACTATTCGCTCAGTGAGCCGAAGTATTCGATCGATGAGTCGAAGGAGCGAGACGTAACTTACTCTGCGCCATTGCGCGTAAAAGTACGTTTGCAAAACAAAGAGACAGGTGAGCTCAAAGAACAAGAAGTGTTCATGGGGGATTTCCCGCTCATGACAGAATCGGGAACGTTTATCATTAACGGTGCAGAACGCGTTATCGTTTCCCAGCTCGTTCGTTCACCAAGCGTTTATTACAACGCGAAACTCGATAAAAACGGTAAGCGTGGCTTCGGAGCGACTGTTATTCCGAACCGTGGTGCATGGCTCGAACTTGAGACAGATGCCAAAGATATCGTTTACGTTCGTATTGACCGTACCCGCAAAATCCCGGTAACGGTGTTGTTGCGTGCCCTCGGTTTCGGTACGGACCAAGAGATTATCGACCTTCTCGGGGATGACGAGTATCTTCGTAACACCCTTGAAAAAGATAATACAGAATCAACAGAAAAAGCGTTAATCGAAATTTACGAGCGTCTCCGCCCTGGTGAACCACCAACGGTTGAGAACGCGAAGTCACTTCTCGTTTCTCGTTTCTTCGACCCAAAACGTTACGACCTTGCAAACGTCGGTCGCTATAAGATGAACAAAAAACTTCATCTTAAAAACCGTCTCTTCGGTCAAAAATTGGCCGAGACGCTCGTTGACCCAGAAACAGGTGAAGTCATCGCCGAAGCTGGAACTGTCCTCGATCGTCGCAACCTTGACCGCGTTCTTCCACACTTGGAGAACGGCCTTGGTTATATGGATGCTGAGCCGACAGGCGGCGTCGCTGAAGGTGAACCGTTCGGTCTTCAATCGATCAAAGTAATCTCACCAGATGACCCAGATGGAGAGCGTATCTTGAACATTATCGGTAACGGCAATATCGACCGTAGCGTGAAACACATCACACCGGCTGATATCATCGCATCGATCAACTACTTCTTTAACTTATTACACGAAGTCGGAACAACAGATGACATTGACCACTTAGGAAACCGTCGTCTTCGTTCAGTCGGAGAACTTCTCCAAAACCAATTCCGGATCGGGCTTTCTCGTATGGAACGTGTCGTTAAAGAACGGATGTCGATTCAAGATCAAAACGCGATCACACCACAGGCGTTAATCAACATTCGCCCAGTTATCGCGTCGCTAAAAGAGTTCTTCGGTAGTTCGCAGTTGTCACAGTTCATGGACCAAACAAACCCGCTCGCAGAGCTCACGCACAAGCGTCGTCTCTCTGCACTTGGACCGGGTGGTTTGACACGTGAGCGTGCCGGTTTCGAAGTTCGAGACGTTCACTATTCGCACTACGGTCGGATGTGTCCAATCGAAACGCCGGAGGGACCAAACATCGGTCTCATCAACTCGCTTTCGTCTTATGCGAAAGTAAACGAGTACGGCTTCATTGAAGCTCCGTACCGTCGAGTCGACCCTGAAACAGGTCTCGTCACGAGCGAGATTCAATATATGACGGCGGATGAAGAAGATCTCTACGTCGTCGCTCAGGCGAACATGCCGCTCACAGAAGAAGGCGGATTCGCCAACGAACAAGTCCTTTGCCGTTTCCGCGGACAAAACTTGTCAGTTGAGCCGAACCGAGTCGATTACATGGACGTCTCGCCGAAACAGGTTGTTTCTGCCGCAACGGCATGTATCCCGTTCCTTGAGAACGATGACTCGAACCGTGCCCTCATGGGAGCGAACATGCAGCGTCAAGCTGTACCACTTCTTCAACCAGATTCACCGATTATCGGTACTGGGATGGAGTACGTGTCAGCGAAAGACTCTGGGGCCGCGATTATCGCGAAATTCCCAGGTGTCGTCGAGCGTGTCACAGCACGCGAAATCTTAGTCCGCCGCACGTCTGACGTGAACGGTTCTGAGGTATCAGGTGACCTTGACCGCTACAAACTTCAAAAGTATGTCCGTTCGAACCAAGGGACATGCTACAACCAGAAGCCGATCATCGCTGCTGGTGACCGTGTCGAAAAAGGAGAAATCCTTGCTGACGGACCGTCGATGGATATGGGTGAGCTCGCGCTCGGTCGTAACGTCGTCGTCGCCTTCATGACATGGGACGGTTACAACTATGAGGATGCGATCATCATGAGTGAACGCCTCGTGAAAGATGATGTGTACACGTCGATTCATATCGAAGAGTACGAATCAGAGTCACGCGACACGAAACTCGGACCTGAGGAAATCACACGTGATATTCCAAACGTCGGTGATGACGCACTTCGCAACTTGGACGACCGTGGGATTATCCGCATCGGTGCGGAAGTCAAGGATGGCGATATCCTCGTCGGTAAAGTTACGCCTAAAGGTGTGACTGAATTGACGGCGGAAGAGCGTCTCTTGCACGCAATCTTCGGTGAGAAGGCACGTGAAGTCCGTGATACGTCACTCCGTGTACCAAACGGCGGCGACGGCATCATCTTGGACGTCAAAGTGTTCGATCGTGAAAACGGTGACGAACTCTCACCAGGCGTGAACCAAATGGTTCGTGTCTACATCGTTCAAAAACGTAAGATTCACGAAGGGGATAAGATGGCGGGACGTCACGGTAACAAAGGTGTTATCTCGCGCATTCTCCCTGAAGAAGACATGCCATACATGCCGGACGGCACACCGATTGACATCATGCTTAACCCACTAGGTGTACCATCACGGATGAACATCGGTCAGGTACTCGAACTCCACCTTGGAATGGCGGCTAAAAAGCTCGGCATCAAAGTGGCGACACCTGTATTCGATGGTGCACGTGAGGAAGACGTATGGGCAACGATTGAAGAAGCTGGAATGGACAAAGACGCCAAGACTCGTCTCTATGACGGTCGTACTGGTGAACCGTTCGATAACCGCGTCTCGGTCGGTGTCATGTATATGATCAAACTCGCGCACATGGTTGATGATAAACTTCACGCTCGTTCGACAGGGCCATACTCGCTCGTCACGCAACAACCGCTCGGTGGTAAAGCACAGTTCGGTGGACAGCGTTTCGGTGAGATGGAAGTATGGGCACTTGAAGCGTACGGCGCAGCCTACACGCTCCAAGAGATCCTTACAATCAAGTCGGATGACACGGTTGGCCGTGTGAAAGCATACGAGGCCATCGTGAAAGGTGAGAGCGTTCCGAAAGCGGGCGTTCCTGAGTCGTTCCGCGTCTTGATCAAAGAGCTCCAAGCGCTCGGTATGGAAGTCAAGATGATGTCTGCGGACGATGAAGAAGTTGAAATGAAAGATGAAGATGACGACAACATCCCGAACGCAACATCGGCGTTAGAACAAGTCGTTCAACCGACTGTTACGGAAGAGGAATAAGGCGAAAAGGGAGGTCGGCCCCTTGGTAGATGTTAATCGATTTGAATATATGAAAATCGGCTTGGCTTCACCCGAGAAGATCCGTTCGTGGTCTTACGGGGAAGTCAAAAAGCCGGAAACGATCAACTATCGTACACTTAAACCAGAGAAGGACGGATTGTTCTGTGAACGAATCTTCGGTCCTACGAAAGACTGGGAATGTTACTGCGGGAAATACAAACGAATCCGTTATAAAGGAGTCATTTGTGACCGTTGTGGCGTTGAAGTGACGAAAGCGAAAGTGCGTCGCGAGCGTATGGGCCATATCGAGCTCGCGGCACCAGTTTCGCACATCTGGTACTTCAAAGGGATTCCAAGCCGAATGGGGCTTGTTCTCGATATGTCACCACGTGCGCTCGAAGAAGTAATCTACTTCGCGTCGTACGTTGTGACGGAGCCAGGTGACACTCCGCTTGAGAAGAAACAACTTCTCTCGGAAAAAGAATACCGTCTCTACCGTGAAAAATACGGCAGTGACTTCAGAGCAGACATGGGTGCAGAAGCAATCCGCACACTCCTTCAAGACGTTCAACTCGAGAAGGAAGTCGGAGAACTCCGCGAAGAATTGAAGACGGTTCAAGGCCAACGTCGTACACGTGCGATTAAACGTCTTGAAGTGCTCGATGCGTTCTTCACGTCAGGTAATGATCCAGATTGGATGATTCTTGAAGTACTTCCTGTCATTCCGCCAGAGCTTCGCCCGATGGTGCAGCTCGACGGTGGACGCTTTGCGACATCTGACTTGAACGATTTGTATCGTCGAGTCATCAACCGAAACAACCGTCTTAAACGTTTGCTCGATCTCGGCGCGCCGAACATCATCGTGCAAAACGAGAAGCGTATGCTTCAAGAAGCGGTTGACGCCCTCATCGACAACGGTCGTCGTGGTCGTCCGGTCACAGGACCAGGTAACCGTCCCCTTAAATCACTTTCACACATGTTGAAAGGGAAACAAGGTCGTTTCCGTCAAAACCTTCTTGGTAAACGGGTCGACTATTCAGGACGTTCGGTTATCGTCGTTGGTCCAAACTTGAAGATGTACCAATGTGGTCTCCCGAAAGAGATGGCCCTTGAACTCTTCAAGCCGTTTGTGATGAAAGAACTTGTCGGTCGCGGCATCGCGTCGAACATCAAGAACGCCAAACGTAAGATTGAGAAGATGCAACCAGAAATCTGGGGCGTCCTCGAAGAAGTCATTCGTGAGCATCCGGTTCTCTTGAACCGTGCCCCAACGCTTCACCGCCTAGGGATTCAAGCTTTCGAACCGATTCTCGTCGAAGGTCGCGCGATTCGCCTTCACCCGCTCGTATGTACGGCCTATAACGCCGACTTTGATGGTGACCAAATGGCGGTTCACGTACCACTTTCTGCTGAAGCGCAAGCTGAAGCTCGTCTTCTCATGCTCGCAGCGCAAAACATCTTGAACCCGAAAGACGGAAAACCAGTTGTTACACCATCGCAGGATATGGTCCTCGGTAACTACTACATCTCGCTTGAACGCGACGATGCCGTCGGACAAGGGAAAATTTTGTCGAACGTGAACGAAGCGCTCATCGCGTATCAAAATGGCTATGTCCACTTGCATACACGTGTCGCTCTTCCAGCACGTACGCTCAACAACCCGACGTTCACAGATGAGCAAAACGAGAAAATGTTGATCACAACGGTCGGTAAGATGATCTTTAACGAGATCTTGCCGAACACGTTCCCATACTTGAACGAGCCGACGATGGAAAACTTACAGGAAGCAACGCCTGACAAGTACTTCATCGACAAAGGTGCCAACGTGGCAGAAGAAATCGCCTCACGTCCTTTGGTCGAGCCGTTCAAAAAAGGATTCCTTGGAAAAGTCATCGCGGAAGTGTTCCAGAAGTTCGAAACGACTGAAACAAGCCGCATGCTTGACCGGATGAAAGATCTCGGCTTCAAACACTCGACGAAAGCCGGTGTGACGGTCGGAATCGCTGATATCATCGTTCTTCCGGACAAACAAGAAATCCTTGATGAAGCGCAAACTCAAGTCGATCAAATCATGAAGTCATTCCGTCGCGGTCTCATCACTGAAGATGAGCGTTACGAGCGCGTTGTACGCTCTTGGAACGAAGCGAAGGATGAGATTCAATCACGATTGATGAAATCCCTCAATCGCTTGAACCCAATCTTCATGATGTCTGACTCAGGTGCCCGTGGTAACGCGTCCAACTTCACGCAGCTCGCAGGGATGCGTGGTTTGATGGCCGCTCCATCTGGCCGCATCATCGAACTTCCGATCAAATCTTCATTCCGTGAAGGTCTGACGGTACAAGAGTACTTCATCTCGACGCACGGTGCGCGTAAAGGTCTTGCCGATACAGCCCTTAAGACGGCTGACTCAGGTTACTTGACGCGTCGTCTTGTTGACGTAGCCCAAGATGTCATCATCCGTGAAGAAGATTGTGGAACGGACCGCGGAATCCGCGTTGCCGCTCTCCGCGAAGGCACGGAAGAAATCGAAAACTTGTATGACCGCCTCGTCGGCCGTACAGCGTTCGAGACAGTGGCACATCCGGAAACGGGTGAAGTCATGGTCGAGAAGAACCAATTGATTACCGAAGATCTCGCTCGCGACATCGTCGACGCTGGAATCGAACGAGTTGAAATCCGTACAGCCTTTACATGTAACACGTCACACGGCGTATGTAAGAAATGTTACGGCCGCAACTTGGCGACTGGCTCGAACGTTGAAGTCGGCGAAGCTGTCGGAATCATCGCCGCGCAATCAATCGGTGAGCCAGGAACGCAGCTTACAATGCGTACCTTCCACACAGGTGGGGTAGCCGGAGATGATATCACACAAGGTCTTCCACGTATCCAAGAGGTATTCGAGGCTCGTAACCCGAAAGGGCAAGCGGTCATCTCGGAAATCCCTGGTACGGTCATCGACTTCACAGAATCGCGTGACAAGCGTGAACTCACCGTCGAAGGACTCAGTGAGACACGTACGTACACGATTCCGTTCGGAGCACGTCTTCGTGTTCAAATCGGAGATACAGTAGAAGCTGGAGAAGTCTTCACGGAAGGTTCGATCGATCCGAAAGAATTGCTCGCCGTCCGTGGTGTATCTGGTGTTCAAAACTACTTGCTCCAAGAAGTACAAAAAGTTTACCGCATGCAAGGGGTAGAAATCGGCGACAAACACGTCGAAGTCATGGTTCGCCAAATGCTTCGCCGCGTCAAAGTCATCGAGTCTGGTGACACGCCACTTCTCCCTGGTTCGCTCGTCGATATCAGCGTCTTCAAAGAAGCGTGTAAAGATACGCTTCGCGAAGGCAAGAGCCCGGCAACAGCGAAACCGGTCCTTCTCGGAATCACAAAAGCGTCGCTTGAGACAGATTCGTTCCTCTCGGCCGCTTCGTTCCAAGAAACGACTCGTGTATTGACAGACGCTGCCATCAAAGGCAAGCGCGACTATCTCCTCGGACTCAAAGAGAACGTCATCATCGGGAAACTCGTTCCAGCTGGTACTGGGATGCCGGTTTACCGTGATGTTAAACTCAAAGAAGAAGAGACGAAAGCCGTTCTCGAAGACACGACAGTAGAATAAAAACGTCTTGACAGCATGGGTTGGCGGTGCTACTATGATTTAGTGCCGCCAATCGGTTGTTGTCGATGACAACGGTGTCCAGCAGTCGGCAAGCTACTTGGACGTCACCCGATCTTTCTCCGGAAAGGTTTGGCTGCTATTATTGCCACTTTCAAGGTATAACTCACGTTTTTGCGAGGTCATGGAATGCCTACGCCTCGTAAAAGCGTTTCGTTATGACCTTAAATGAACCACCCGGGTCGGTGGGTCTAGAAAATAGCATAATTCAGGAAGGGAGGATCTTCAAAGATGCCTACTATCAACCAGTTAGTCCGTAAAGGACGTAAATCGAAAGTCGTTAAATCTGACTCTCCAGCACTTAACAAAGGTTACAACAGTTTCATCAAGTCACAAACTAACGTGAGCTCGCCACAGAAACGTGGTGTTTGTACACGTGTTGGTACAATGACTCCGAAGAAACCGAACTCGGCATTACGTAAGTATGCTCGTGTTCGTTTGACTAACCAAATCGAAGTGACTGCGTACATTCCAGGTATTGGCCACAACCTTCAAGAGCACAGCGTTGTTCTTATCCGTGGAGGACGTGTAAAAGACTTACCAGGGGTACGTTACCACATCGTTCGTGGTGCGCTTGACACTGCAGGTGTTGACGGACGTATGCAAGGCCGTTCTAAATACGGTACGAAACGTCCGAAAGCTGCGAAGAAGTAATTCTCGCAAAACTAAAAACTACTGAAATTTTGAAAGGAGGGTACTCGGATGCGTAAAAACCGTGCAGAACGTCGTGACGTTATCGCAGATCCGATCTACAACTCGAAATTGGTAACTCGCCTCATTAACCGTGTCATGTTAGACGGTAAAAAAGGTACAGCTCAAACTATCATTTACAACGCATTTGGCCTCATCGCTGAACGCTCAGGCAAAGAGCCTATGGAAGTGTTCGAAGAAGCAATGAACAACATCATGCCTGTACTTGAAGTTAAAGCTCGCCGTGTTGGTGGAGCAAACTACCAAGTTCCTGTTGAAGTTCGTCCAGAGCGCCGTACGACACTTGGTCTTCGTTACCTCGTGAACTACGCTCGTCTCCGCAACGAGAAAACGATGGAGCAACGTATCGCGAATGAAATCATGGATGCAGCCAATAACACTGGTGCGTCTGTTAAGAAACGCGAAGACATGCATAAGATGGCAGAAGCGAACAAAGCGTTTGCTCACTATCGTTGGTAAGTTAAACGTAAAGACCACTCCACGTCACCAAGCGGTGGCTTAATGGAGTGGCTTTCGGGTATAATCATATCGTGTGCCAGCACACGAAAAACACATGCGGAAGGAGAATACCCAGTATGGCAAGAGAATTCTCCCTAAAGAATACTCGTAACATCGGGATCATGGCTCACATCGATGCCGGTAAGACGACAACAACTGAACGTATTCTTTATTACACAGGTCGTATCCACAAGATTGGTGAAACTCATGAAGGAGCTTCACAAATGGACTGGATGGAGCAGGAGCAAGAGCGTGGAATCACGATCACTTCTGCAGCGACAACTGCACAGTGGAATGGCCACCGTGTAAACATCATCGATACACCTGGACACGTAGACTTCACAGTTGAAGTTGAACGTTCACTCCGTGTACTTGATGGCGCTGTTGCGGTACTTGACGCTCAGTCAGGTGTTGAACCACAAACAGAAACTGTATGGCGTCAAGCGACGACTTACGGTGTTCCACGTGTCGTATTCGTCAACAAGATGGATAAGATCGGTGCGGACTTCTTGTACTCGGTGAAAACACTTCACGAACGTTTACACGCAAACGCACATCCAATCCAACTTCCAATCGGTGCGGAAGATGAATTCAAAGGAATCATCGACCTCGTTGAGAAGAAGACATACATGTACACGAACGACCTCGGTACTGACATCGAAGTAACGGATGGCTACCCAGCTGACATGGCTGACGAAGCTGAAGAACTTCGCGGTCAATTGATCGAAGCGGTTGCTGACTACAACGAAGAGTTGATGATGAAATACCTCGAAGGCGAAGAGATCTCAATCGAAGAACTCAAAGCTGGTATCCGTCAAGCAACACTCAGCGTAGAATTCTACCCTGTACTCGTTGGTTCTGCCTTCAAAAACAAAGGTGTTCAATTGATGTTGGACGCTGTTGTTGATTACCTCCCATCACCAGTTGATGTTGAGTCAATCAAAGGTGTTAACCTCGACACAGAAGAAGAAATCACGCGTGAGCCTTCTGACGAAGCTCCGTTCTCGGCACTTGCGTTCAAAGTCATGACGGATCCTTACGTCGGTAAATTGACGTTCTTCCGCGTGTACTCTGGTACAGCACAAGCTGGTTCGTATGTGAAGAACTCGACTAAAGGTAAGCGTGAGCGCCTCGGTCGTATCCTTCAAATGCACGCGAACAGCCGTGAAGAAATCCCAATGGTATTCGCTGGTGACATCGCCGCAGCCGTTGGTCTTAAAGATACTACGACTGGTGATACGCTTTGCTCAGAGAAAGACAACGTCGTTCTCGAGTCAATGACATTCCCAGAACCGGTTATCTCGGTCGCTATCGAGCCTAAATCGAAAGCTGACCAAGACAAGATGGGTCAAGCCCTCGCGAAACTCGCAGAAGAGGATCCAACTTTCCGCACTGAAACAAACCAAGAGACTGGTCAAACGATCATCTCTGGTATGGGTGAGCTTCACCTTGATATCCTCGTTGACCGTATGCGTCGCGAATTCAAAGTAGAAGCTAACGTTGGTGCACCACAAGTTGCTTACCGTGAGACAATCCGTGGCGCTGCGAAGATCGATTCGAAATTCGTACGTCAATCAGGTGGACGCGGTCAGTACGGTCACGTTGTCGTAGAATTCGAGCCGAACGAAGAAGGCGCTGGATTCGCATTCGAGAACAAGATCGTCGGTGGTGTTGTACCACGTGAATACGTCCCAGCTGTTCAGAACGGGATTGAAGAAGCTCTCGAAAACGGTATCCTCGCTGGTTACCCAGTAGTTGACGTTAAAGCTGCCCTCGTCTTCGGATCGTACCACGATGTCGACTCGAACGAGATGGCGTTTAAAGTTGCTGCTTCGATGGCGGTTAAACAACTTAAGGAACAAGCGAAAGCTGTAATCCTTGAGCCAATGATGCGTGTCGAAGTTGTTATCCCAGAAGAATACTTGGGAGACATCATGGGTGACGTCACGTCACGCCGTGGACGCGTAGAAGGTATGGAAGCACGCGGTAACGCTCAAGTCGTTAAAGCAATGGTTCCACTTTCAGAAATGTTTGGATATGCGACATCGCTTCGTTCACGTACGCAAGGACGCGGAACGTACTCGATGCACTTCGATCACTACGAAGAAGTACCGAAGTCAATCGCAGAAGAAATCATCAAAAAAGCGAACGGCTAATAACGGTTGTAACGCTTAATTGATTGTTGTAAGCTAAGGAGGACGTATGTTAAAAGTAGCCTACGTCTTCCTAGTTAAATAAAAAACTAATTGTCTAATAGAGGAGGAATCTAGAATGGGTAAAGAAAAATTCGACCGTTCTAAACCGCACGTTAACGTTGGTACAATCGGCCACGTCGACCACGGTAAAACAACTTTGACTGCAGCGATCTCAGCTGTACTTTCAAAAGCACAAGGTAAAACAGCTACAAAGTTTGACGCAATCGATGGTGCTCCTGAAGAGCGTGAGCGCGGTATCACAATCGCAACAGCTCACATCGAGTACGAAACTGACAAACGCCACTATGCACACGTTGACTGCCCAGGTCACGCTGACTATGTTAAAAACATGATCACTGGTGCTGCACAAATGGACGGCGCGATCCTCGTTGTTTCGGCAACTGATGGCCCAATGCCACAAACACGTGAGCACATCCTTCTTTCACGTCAAGTAGGTGTTCCTTTCATCGTCGTATTCATGAACAAAGTTGACATGGTTGACGACGAAGAACTCCTTGAGCTCGTTGAAATGGAAATCCGTGAACTTCTTTCTGAGTACGACTTCCCAGGCGACGACCTCCCTGTAATCAAAGGTTCAGCACTTGGCGCGCTTAACGGCGAGCCACAGTGGGAAGAAAAAATCATGGAACTCATGAACGCAGTTGATGAGTACATCCCTGAGCCAGTTCGTGACACGGACAAAGAATTCATGATGCCAGTTGAGGACGTATTCTCAATCACTGGTCGCGGTACTGTAGCGACTGGTCGTGTTGAGCGTGGTGTTCTCCGCGTCAACGACGAAGTTGAAATCGTTGGTCTTACAGAAGAAACTAAGAAAACTGTATGTACTGGTGTAGAGATGTTCCGTAAGCTTCTCGACTACGCTGAAGCTGGCGACAACATCGGTGCTCTTCTCCGTGGTGTATCACGTGAAGACATCGAGCGTGGACAAGTACTTGCTAAGCCAGGTTCAATCACGCCGCACTCAAAGTTCAAAGCTTCAATCTACGTTCTTTCTAAAGAAGAGGGTGGCCGTCACACGCCATTCTTCGCGAACTACCGTCCGCAGTTCTACTTCCGTACAACTGACGTAACAGGTATCGTTCACCTTCCAGAAGGTACTGAAATGGTAATGCCAGGAGACAACATCGAGTTGACGATCGAATTGATTTCTACAATCGCGATCGAAGACGGAACACGTTTCTCAATCCGTGAGGGTGGCCGTACAGTAGGCGCTGGTTCAGTAACTGAAATCATCGAGTAATCGATTGATACACTGACCTTTCAAGCAGTCCGCATTTTGCGGGCTGCTTTTTTGTTTTATGGCGAGACGTGGTAAGATGGGACATATGTTGCAGGAAGGGGTGACGAGGATGGAAAAAAAAGTCGAGACGTTATGCCGGCTGAACGGGATTGCGTGTCGGTTCGGTGGGTCGACGTTATTGAAGCATCATGGACTCATCGAAACGACGAATGACTTGGATGTATTCGTGGAGCCGGATCAATTCGAACGATTGGATCAAGTGTTGAGCCGAGTCGGCGAGAAAGTTGAAACGAAACCGCATGCCGACTACATGACGACATACTTTAGTGAATATGTGTTTGAAGGGGGCGACATCGATGTGATGGCCAGTTTCCGGATGAAGTGTACCGATGGGATTTATACGCATCCCTACATTGAACCGGTCGGCAGCTGGATGCGACTCGAAGAGTGGGTCGTGCTGTATACGGTCATCGGTCGGGAAGATCGGCTTAATCGACTGGCGGATTATTTTGAGACGCATGAGCTCAATGAAGGGATTGTCCAAACATGCCTCAAACGAGCCCCCGCCTCGGTCATTGAAGCCGTCACCGAACGCTTCGGAACCTATATGAAACGCTAGGTCGAGTTGGCACGGCGGTTCTCGAAAGAAATAGTTCAACAAAAGAAGGAAAATAGCTTGCAAATGGGTTCGAATCTTGTTACATTAGTGAACGTTGAACAACTCATCAGACATCCGGCACAATTAAAAAATCAAATCTTGCATTTCATATGTAGATTCGATATAATGATTAAGTGTTTGTGCGAGTGGTGAGAGACTTTACAGCAGAAATCGGGTCCAATCGTTGATTTGCAATGATCGGATACCTCTGCTGACACAAGCACGCTGCGATGAAGCGGGAGGTTATGACACGCCAGGCAGCTTTGCCATGGCCGGTGTGGAAATTTCCGCGGAGAACTGTCTATTTTTAAAAATAGGCGACAAAGGAGGGAAACTTACATGGCAAATGAAAAAATCCGTATTCGTTTAAAAGCATACGACCATCGCGTACTCGATCAATCAGCTGAGAAAATCGTTGATACTGCGAAGCGTTCAGGTGCAAAGGTTTCGGGACCAATCCCGCTTCCAACTGACAAATCGATCTACACGATCCTTCGTGCCGTTCACAAGTACAAAGATGCTCGTGAACAGTTCGAAATGCGTACACACAAACGCTTGATCGACATCGTTAACCCAACACCAAAAACGGTTGATGCGCTTATGCGTCTCGAATTACCATCAGGTGTGGACATCGAAATCAAACTTTAATTCTTCATATAGTAGATACTAGCCAGAAGAGACAATAATTATTAAACAGGAGGTGTATCTCATGGCTAAAGGAATCTTAGGAACAAAACTCGGTATGACTCAAATCTTCAACGAAGCAGGCGAAGTCGTACCAGTAACAGTAGTTGCTGTCGAAGGAAACGTCGTTCTTCAACTTAAAACGGTTGAAACAGACGGTTACGAGGCACTTCAACTCGGTTTCGGAGACATCAAAGAATCACGTCAAAACAAACCAGCAAAAGGTCACGCTGCGAAAGCAAGTGCGACACCTAAGCGCTTCATCAAAGAGATTCGTACTTCAGTAGAAGGATACGAAATCGGTCAAGAGATCAAGGCGGACATTTTCGCTGCAGGTGAATTAGTAGACGTAACAGGTACATCGAAAGGTAAAGGATTCCAAGGTGCGATCAAGCGTCACGGACAATCACGTGGACCAATGGCTCACGGTTCGCGCTACCACCGTCGTCCTGGTTCGATGGGTCCTGTAGCTCCTAACCGCGTATTTAAAGGGAAGCTTCTTCCTGGTCAAATGGGTGGCGAGCGTAAAACGATTCAAAACCTTGAAGTTGTCAAAGTTGACGTGGAACGCGGCCTTGTACTCGTTAAAGGCGCAATCCCAGGCGCTCGCAAGTCGAACGTCATCATCAAAACAGCGGTAAAGGGTAACTAATTAACTGCACGGAAAGGAGGAATTACGAATGCCTAAAGTAGCTTTGCTTAACCAAACAGGTTCACAAGTTGGCGAAATCGAATTGGCAGAAGCCATCTTCGGTATCGAGCCAAATGACTCAGTACTTTATGACGCGATCGTTATGCAACAAGCATCACGCCGTCAAGGTACTCACGATACGAAAGGTCGCTCGGAAGTACGCGGTGGCGGCCGTAAACCATGGAAACAAAAGGGAACTGGTCGTGCGCGCCAAGGTTCTATCCGCTCACCACAATGGGTTGGTGGTGGTACAGTCTTCGGTCCAACACCACGTTCATACTCTTACAAGCTTCCTAAAAAAGTTCGTCGTCTTGCACTTCTCTCGGCTTTGTCGTCAAAAGTGAAAAACAACGAAATGATCGTCCTCGAAGGCCTTGCTTTCGATGCACCAAAAACAAAAGATATGGTCGCTGTACTTCTTGGCCTATCAGTAGAACGTAAGGCTCTCGTAGTCACAGCGGACTACAATGAGACTATCGCTCTCGCAGCTCGTAACATCCCAGGAGTGACTGTGATCGAAGCAGCCGGCGTTAACGTTCTTGACCTCGTTGCTAACGACAAAGTCATCTTCACTAAAGATGCGGTTGCGAAGGTAGAGGAGGTGCTTGCATAATGGCTCAAGCATACGATATCATCAAACGTCCTATCATCACTGAGCGTTCTGTTAGCCTCATGGAAGCTAACAAATACGTTTTCGAGATCGACGTTAAAGCGACTAAATCACAAGTGAAGCACGCTATCGAAACAATCTTCAACGTGAAAGTTGCTTCGGTAAACACAATGAACATGAAACCGAAAGCGAAACGTGTCGGTCGTCACTCTGGTTACACATCGCGTCGTAAAAAAGCGATCGTAACTCTTGCTGAAGGCAACACAATCGACTTCCTCGGTTAATTTACTACCTTAGAAGAAAAGGAGGGAATCCTCGATGGCAATTAAAAAGTTTAAGCCGACCACTAACGGTCGCCGTAACATGACATCTCTCGACTTTGCAGAGATCACAACGAATCGCCCTGAAAAATCGTTAACTGAAAAGCTTTCGAAAAAAGGCGGTCGTAACAACCAAGGTCGTTTGACAGTACGTCACCAAGGTGGCGGACACAAACGTAAATACCGTATCATCGATTTCAAACGTAACAAAGATGGCATCGTCGGACGCGTTGCTACGATCGAATACGATCCAAACCGTTCAGCAAACATCGCCCTCATCAACTATGCAGATGGTGAGAAACGTTACATCCTCGCTCCTAAGGGCATCAAAGTAGGCATGGAAATCATGGCTGGCCCAGAAGCGGATATCAAAGTGGGGAACGCTCTTCCACTTATGAACATCCCTGTCGGTACTACTATCCACAACATCGAGCTTAAGCCTGGTAAGGGCGGTCAGCTTGTTCGTGCGGCTGGTGCATCGGCACAAATCCAAGGACGTGACGGCAAGTACGTTATCGTTCGTCTTCAATCAGGTGAATCACGTTTGTTCCTCGGCACTTGCCGCGCGACAGTCGGTTCAGTTGGTAACGAAGAACACGAACTCGTAAACATCGGTAAAGCAGGACGTTCACGTTGGTTAGGCAAACGCCCAACAGTACGTGGTTCTGTAATGAACCCGGTTGATCACCCACACGGTGGTGGTGAAGGTCGTGCGCCAATCGGTCGTTCGGGCCCACTTACTCCTTGGGGTAAACCAGCTCTTGGTCTTAAAACACGTAAGAAAAACAAATCGAGCGACATGTACATCCTTCGTCGCCGTAAGAAATAATTACTACATGATTCTCGGGCGGTTCGAAAGGGCCGTTCCCGAATCATTCCAAAGGGAGGTTCTATCATGGGTCGCAGCTTGAAAAAAGGTCCATTCGCAGATCACCATTTGCTCGCTAAAGTTGACAAACTTAACGAATCTGGTGAGAAGCAAGTCATCAAAACTTGGTCACGTCGCTCGACAATCTTCCCAGAATTCATGGGTCACACGTTCGGTGTACACGATGGTCGTAAACACGTACCAGTATTCGTGACAGAAGACATGGTCGGTCACAAACTTGGTGAATTCGCTCCAACACGTACGTACAAAGGTCACGGATCAGACAAGAAAACGAAACGGTAATTTGAGGGGAGGTCAAATCCATGCAAGCTAAAGCATCAGCTAATATGGTCCGTCTTGCTCCTCGCAAAGCACGTCTCGTTGTAGACTTAATTCGCGGGAAACAAGTCGGCGAAGCGCTCTCTGTCCTTGCTCACACGAACAAGGCAGCGTCGCCAATCGTTGAAAAAGTATTGAAGTCAGCGATTGCAAACGCAGAGCACAACTACGATATGAATATTGAGAACCTTGTAGTGTCGGAAATCTTCGTCAACGAAGGTCCAACACTCAAACGCTTCCGCCCACGTGCGATGGGTCGCGCAAGCCGCATTAACAAACGCACAAGCCACATCCACATCGTGGTAACTGAGAAATAAGGAGGGATATGTAGTGGGTCAAAAGGTAAATCCGCACGGTCTTCGCGTTGGTATTATCAAAGACTGGGATTCGCGTTGGTACGCTGAGAAAGACTACGCAGATCTCCTTCATGAAGACTTCGTTATTCGTGAATACATCGAAAACAAAATGAAGGATGCTAGTGTTTCTAAAGTAGAAATCGAACGCGCTGCAAATCGCGTAAACATTTCACTTCACACTGCGAAACCAGGTATGGTTATCGGTAAAGGTGGTTCGGAAATCGAATCACTCCGTAAAAACATCATCAAGCTTGCTGAAGGCAAACGTGTTCACATCAACGTTGTTGAAGTGAAAAACGCGGACGCTGTCGCTAAACTTGTTGCTGAAAACATCGCTCGTCAATTGGAAGGCCGTGTGTCATTCCGTCGTGCAATGAAACAATCAATCCAACGTTCGATGCGCACTGGCATCAAAGGGATCAAAACAGAAGTTTCTGGTCGTCTTGGTGGCGCTGATATCGCTCGTTCAGAGAAGTACTCGGAAGGAACAGTTCCACTTCACACGCTCCGTGCCGACATCGACTACGGAACAGCTGAAGCTGACACAACTTATGGTAAAATCGGAATTAAAGTCTGGTTGTACCATGGTGAAGTTCTTCCAACAAAAAACAACACAGCTAAAAACGCTGAATAATAAACACTCTTTCAGGAAGGAGGCAACACACTATGTTGTTACCTAAACGCGTGAAATATCGTCGTGTACACCGTGGTAAAATGCGCGGAAATGCAAAACGCGGCACAACAGTTCATTTCGGTGAATTCGGTCTCCAATCGCTCGAAGCGAGCTGGATCACAAACCGTCAAATCGAATCAGCACGTATCGCAATGACACGTTATATGAAACGTGGTGGTAAAGTGTGGATCAAGATCTTCCCACACAAGCCATACACGAAAAAGCCTCTCGAAGTCCGAATGGGTTCGGGTAAAGGTGCTCCAGAAGGCTGGGTAGCTGTAGTTAAGCCTGGCAAAGTTATGTTTGAAATCGCGGGTGTATCTGAGGAAGTAGCACGTGAGGCGCTTCGTCTTGCTGCACACAAACTTCCAGTTAAATGTAAGTTCGTGAAACGTGAAGAAAATGGTGGTGATACGAATGAAAGCAACTGATCTCCGTCAATCAACAACTGAAGAGCTCAACGGTAAAGTAGGCGAGTGGAAAGAAGAACTCTTTAACCTTCGTTTCCAATTGGCTACAGGTCAGCTTGAGAATCCTGCTCGTATCCGTGAAGTACGCAAGTCGATTGCGCGTGCTAAAACGATTCTTCGTGAACGCGAACTCGGCATCAACAACGGCTAATCTAATCGGATTCTTTAAGAGGAGGTAACACTCATGGAACGCAATAAGCGTAAAGTACTCACTGGACGCGTCGTGTCTGACAAAATGGACAAAACGATCGTCGTTGCAGTTGAAACAAAAGTACGTCATAAGCTTTATGGCAAACGTGTAAACTACACGAAGAAATTTAAAGCACACGATGAGAACAATGTCGCTAAAATCGGCGATGTGGTACGCATCGCGGAAACACGTCCGCTTTCTAAAGACAAACGTTTCCGTCTCGTAACAGTAGTAGAAGAGTCAGTAATCATCTAATAACAGTTCGGATCTATAAACATCCGGAGGGAGGTACACTCGCATGATTCAACAAGAATCTCGCTTGAAAGTAGCAGACAACTCTGGCGCGCGTGAACTGTTGACAATTAAAGTCCTCGGTGGTTCAGGTCGTAAGACTGCCAACATCGGTGACATTATCGTCGCAACGGTAAAACAAGCAACACCAGGTGGCGTTGTTAAAAAAGGTGACGTTGTCAGAGCAGTTGTCGTTCGTACAAAACGCGGCGCTCGTCGTAAAGATGGTTCGTACATCCGTTTCGATGAGAACGCAGCAGTCATCATCAAAGATGACAAGAGCCCACGCGGCACTCGGATCTTCGGGCCAGTTGCACGTGAACTTCGTGAAAAAGAATTCATGAAGATCGTTTCGTTGGCACCGGAAGTACTTTAATTTCCAATTTCAATCCTATAAGGAGGTGCGCAAAACGATGCATGTTAAAAAAGGCGATACAGTCCAGGTAATGTCTGGTAAAGATAAAGGCAAGCAAGGGGTTATCCTCAAAGCTATGCCAAGCAAGAACCGCGTAGTCGTAGAAGGTATCAACGTGATTAAAAAACACTCGAAACCATCACAAGCGAATCCACAAGGCGGTATCCTTGAAATCGAAGCACCAATTCACGTCTCGAACGTCATGCCACTCGACCCTAAAACGGGCAAACCAACTCGCGTTGGTTTCAAAGTAGTCGATGGTAAAAAAGTTCGTGTCGCGAAATCGGGCGAAGTACTCGATAAATAAGAAGAACGTGACGAAAGGAGGTCCATTCGACTATGAACCGTTTGCAAGAGAAGTATAAAAGCGACATCGTGAAAGCGATGATGGATAAATTCAACTATGACTCAGTTATGCAAGTCCCACAGGTCGACAAGATCGTCATCAACATGGGTGTAGGTGACGCTGTTTCGAACTCGAAGGCTCTTGACATGGCAGTGGAAGAATTATCAATTCTTTCTGGTCAAAAACCACTCGTAACGAAGGCTAAGAAATCAATCGCTGGTTTCAAACTTCGTGAAGGCATGCCAATCGGTGCGAAGGTTACTCTTCGTGGCGAGCGTATGTACGATTTCCTCGACAAATTGGTAACTGTTTCACTTCCACGTGTACGCGACTTCCGCGGTGTATCGAAGAAAGCATTCGACGGACGCGGTAACTACACGCTTGGTGTGAAAGAGCAACTTATTTTCCCTGAGATCGATTACGATAAAGTAACAAAAGTACGCGGTATGGATATCGTTGTTGTTACAACAGCGAACACAGACGAAGAAGCTCGTGAATTGCTCACACTTCTCGGAATGCCATTCCAAAAATAATCTAAAGGGAGGTCGACAACATGGCTAAAAAGTCAATGGTGAATCGCGAACAAAAACGCGAGAAACTCGTTGCCCAGTACGCTGAGAAACGTGCACAATTGAAAGCTGAAGGCGACTACATCGGACTCAGCAAATTGCCACGTAACTCTTCACCTGTGCGTCTTCATAACCGTTGCCGCATCACAGGTCGTCCACATGGTTACATGGGTAAATTCGGGATCAGCCGTATCAAGTTCCGTGATCTTGCATACAAAGGTCAAATCCCTGGTGTTAAAAAAGCAAGTTGGTAATCCACTAACAGTGTGAAAGGAGGTACATCGCATGGTAATGACAGACCCAATTGCAGATATGCTTACACGTATCCGTAACGCTAACATGGTTCGCCATGAAAAATTAGAGCTTCCAGCTTCTAATATCAAACGTGAGGTTGCAGAGATCCTCAAGCGTGAAGGTTTCATTCGCGATGTTGAATATATCGAGGACGCTAAGCAAGGTACACTTCGTTTGTTCCTTAAGTACGGAGCAAGCAACGAACGTGTTATCACTGGTCTCAAACGCATTTCGAAACCAGGTCTTCGTGTATACGCAAAAGCAGATGAAGTACCAAAAGTACTCGGAGGACTCGGTATCGCAGTTCTTTCGACATCAAAAGGTCTTATGACTGATAAAGAAGCTCGCCAACAACAAGTCGGCGGCGAAGTGCTCGCCTACATCTGGTAAGTCACTTTTCTAACAAGAACGGAGGTGTAATCAATGTCACGTATTGGTAAAAAACCAGTTACGATTCCAGCTGGCGTTACTGTATCGGTTGCAGAAGACAACACGGTCACAGTAAAAGGTGCTAAAGGTGAACTTTCGCTTTCAGCTAACCCAGCCTTGGAAATCAAAGTTGAAGAAAACGAATTGACTGTTGTTCGTCCGGATGACTCGAAAGAGAACCGTACGATCCACGGTACGACACGTGCCCTTATCGCCAACATGGTGGAAGGTGTGTCTAACGGATTCCAGAAAACACTTGAGATCTCAGGGGTTGGTTACCGTGCAGCTAAGCAAGGTAACAAACTCGTCCTCAGCCTCGGTTACTCGCACCCAATCGAGTACGTTGCTGAAGAAGGTATCGAGATTGAAGTTCCTTCAAACACGCAAATCATCGTTAAAGGGATTAACAAAGAGCGCGTCGGTCACGTTGCAGCTCAAATCCGCTCGTACCGTGCTCCAGAACCTTACAAAGGTAAAGGTGTTCGTTACTCTGATGAACGTATTCGCCGTAAAGAAGGTAAGACTGGTAAGTAATTCGTCACGAAATGAACGGAAAGGAGTGGCATAAATGATCACAAAAGCAGACAAAAATGCAGTTCGTAAGAAACGTCATGCTCGTGTACGTCGTACGATCACGGGGACAGCAGCTCGTCCACGTTTGAACGTATTCCGCTCGAGCAAGCACATCTACGTTCAACTCATCGATGATGCAGCACAAACAACGCTTGTGTCAGCATCTTCGAAAGATAAAGCTCTCGATCTTACAAACGGCGGCAACGTTGAAGCAGCGAAAGCTGTTGGTAAACTTGCAGCTGAACGTGCACTCGAGAAAGGTATCGACACTGTTGTGTTCGACCGTGGTGGATACCTCTATCATGGCCGCGTCAAAGCTGTTGCTGAAGCAGCTCGTGAAGCAGGTCTTAAATTCTAACAAAAAGGAGGGGACACTCGATGCGCCAGTTAGACGTTAACATGGAACAACTTGAAGAACGCGTTGTTACCGTAAACCGCGT
Source organism: Exiguobacterium sp. s36 (assembly GCF_018618345.1). Classification (NCBI taxonomy): domain Bacteria; kingdom Bacillati; phylum Bacillota; class Bacilli; order Caryophanales; genus Exiguobacterium; species Exiguobacterium sp. s36. The sequence continues at coordinate 13,070 of NZ_JACSLW010000010.1, read as the reverse complement.
CGCGAAAGTCGTGAAAGGTGGCCGTCGCTTCCGTTTCGCCGCTCTCGTCGTCGTAGGTGACAAGAATGGTCACGTCGGTTTCGGTACAGGTAAGGCACAAGAGGTGCCAGAAGCGATCCGCAAGGCTATTGAAGCCGCTAAGAAAAACATGGTTCAAGTACCGATGGTTGGTACAACAATTCCACACGAAATCACAGGAGTATTCGGAGCAGGTCGTGTATTCATGAAACCAGCTTCTGAAGGTACTGGGGTTATCGCAGGTGGACCGGTTCGTGCAGTGCTCGAACTTGCAGGTGTAGGTGACATCCTTTCGAAATCGCTTGGATCTAACACACCAATCAACATCGTCCGTGCGACGGTTAAAGGCTTGACAGAGCTTAAAAAAGCAGAGGAAGTTGCTAAACTACGCGGTAAAAGCGTAGAAGAACTTCTTAAATAAGGGAGGGAATTAGACATGGCGAAACTCGCAATCACCCTCACACGCAGCACTATTGGTCGTCCTGAGGATCAGCGTGTAACAGTACGTACACTCGGTCTTCGTAAAATGCATCAGACTGTCGTTGTCCCTGACAACGTAGCGATGCGTGGTATGATCAAAAAGGTGTCGCACCTTGTGACTGTAAACGAAATCAACGAATAATAAAGATTTTACTAAATAAGGAGGTGCCACTATGAAACTCCATGAATTGAAGCCAACTCCAGGTTCGCGTCACGAACGCAACCGTGTCGGTCGCGGTATGGCGACTGGTAACGGTAAAACTTCTGGCCGTGGACATAAAGGTCAAAAAGCTCGTTCGGGCGGTGGCGTTCGTCCAGGATTTGAAGGTGGGCAAAACCCACTTTACCGTCGTCTTCCAAAACGCGGTTTCAACAACCCTACTCGTAAAGAGTATGCAGTTGTTTCCCTAGACACGCTTAACCGTTTCGAAGCAGGTACTGAAGTTACTCCAGAACTCTTAATCGAGACTGGTGTTGTCAGCTCTGCTAAAGACGGAATCAAAGTACTTGCTAACGGCAAGCTTGAAACAAAATTGACTGTAAAAGCCAACAAATTCTCGGGTGCAGCGAAAGAAGCGATCGAAGCAGCTGGCGGTTCAGTTGAGGTGATCTGATGTTTCAGACGATCTCCAATATGTGGCGCGTGAAAGATATTCGACAGCGTATTCTCTTCACACTCGCAATCATCATCATTTTCCGCATCGGGGCCCATATCCCGGTGCCGATGGTGAATACGGATGTGTTGCGTTTTGACTCAGGAGGTCTACTCGACTTCTTGAACTTGTTTGGAGGAAATGCTTTACAGAACTTCTCCCTGTTCGCAATGGGGATCATGCCGTATATTACGGCATCGATCGTTGTGCAGCTCTTACAAATGGACGTCGTTCCGAAGTTTGCCGAATGGGCAAAACAAGGCGAGTCTGGACGTAAAAAGCTAGCGACGGTCACGCGCTATGGGACGATCATCTTAGGGTTTATTCAAGCGACTTCATTGTCGTTTGGATTTAACCGCCTCTATCCAGGTCTCGTCAATGAGACGTGGGGCACGGCAACCTATTTCGTGATCGCGATCGTACTGACTGCCGGTACGGCGTTCTTGATGTTCCTTGGTGAGATGACGACGGAGAAGGGTGTTGGGAATGGTATTTCCATCATTATCTTCGCCGGTATCGTCGCTGGGTTCCCAAGAATCTTCACGCAGATTTATGAGACGAAGCTCCAAAATGCTGGAGATGCGTTATTCATTAACATCGTTTACTTGGTTGTGCTATTGCTCGTTATCCTTGCGGTGACTATGGGGATCATTTATGTTCAACAGGCCGCTCGCAAAATTCCGATTCAATACGCAAAACGCACGGCGAACCGTACCCCTGTGGGCGGACAGTCGACGCACTTGCCAATCAAACTAAACGCTGCCGGTGTCATCCCGGTTATCTTCGCGATTTCCTTCATGGTGACACCACCAACTGTTGCAAGCTTCATTGCTTCTCCGGAAACGACGCAGAAGTTGCAGACCTACTTCGATACGACAGCTCCAATCGGAATGTCAATCTACGTAGCGCTCATCATCGCGTTCGCTTACTTCTATACATTCATTCAGGTCAATCCTGAACAGATGGCAGAAAACCTGCAGAAGCAAGGTGGCTATATTCCTGGGATTCGTCCTGGGGCGCAAACAGAACAGTACATCACGAAGTTGCTCTATCGTTTGACATTCTTCGGAGCGATTTTCCTATCGCTCGTTGCGATCATGCCGACAATCTTCATTAAGCTTGCCGGTCTCCCAACTTCGGTGCAAATCGGAGGAACGAGCTTGTTGATCGTGATCGGGGTAGCCCTCGAAACGATGAAACAAATCGAAAGTCAACTTGTAAAACGACACTACAAAGGCTTTATCCGTTAAAGCGGAAGGAAGGGTACACCCTTCCTTCCTGTCGTGTTTACGACGTGTTGTGAAAATCAAAACTGGAGGCTAACTGAGATGAATCTAGTACTCATGGGCTTACCGGGTGCAGGGAAAGGGACTCAAGCGGCTAAAATCGTCGAAGAGTACCAAATCCCACACATTTCGACAGGCGACATGTTTCGTGCGGCAATCAAAGGCGGAACGCCACTCGGCAAAGAAGCAAAATCGTTCATGGATAAAGGCGAACTCGTACCGGATGAGGTAACAATCGGAATCGTACGTGAGCGTTTGAGTCAAGATGATACGAAAAACGGCTTCCTACTCGATGGATTCCCGCGTACTGTTGCTCAAGCAGAGGCACTCGAAAGTTTGCTTAAAGATTTGGGAAAACAGATTGACCATGTCGTGAATATCGATGTGGATGCGGAAATTCTCGTCCCGCGTTTGACAGGTCGTTGGATCTGCCCAACGTGCGGTGCGACATATCATGTGATCTTCAACCCACCTAAAGTGGAAGGCATCTGTGATGTGGATGGGTCGGCTCTCATGCAACGTGAAGACGATAAAGAGGAAACGGTCCGCCGTCGCCTTGACGTCAACATCGAGCAATCGAAACCACTCATTGACTTTTACGCTGAAAAAGGGTATCTTCGTACATTGGATGGAGATCGTCCAATCGATGTCGTATACGCCGATGTCAAAGCGTTACTCGGTGGTACTGAATGATCATCACGAAGACGCCTCGTGAAATAGCGATTATGCGTGAGGCTGGGCAAATTGTTGCTCGAACACACCAGGTGCTCAAAGAGCACATCAAACCAGGTATTACGACGCTTGAGCTCGACCGGATCGCGGAAGAATACATTCGCAGCCAAGGTGCGACACCGTCGTTCAAAGGCTACAACGGGTTTACCGGTAGCGTTTGTGCTTCAGTGAACGAAGAGCTTGTTCATGGGATTCCCGGAAAGCGGGTATTGAACGATGGAGATATCATCTCAATCGACATCGGTGCCTACTATAACGGATACCATGGAGATTCCGCTTGGACGTATCCAGTGGGAACAATCTCAGCAGAGACGCAGCAGTTACTTGACGTAACTGAAGAAAGTCTGTATAAAGGATTGGAGCACGCTAAGGCTGGGCAGCGTCTGACAGACATTTCGCATGCGATTCAAGCGTATGTGGAATCTCATGATTTCTCTGTCGTCCGCGAATACGTCGGTCATGGTGTCGGACAAAATTTGCATGAAGAACCGCAAATTCCGCACTATGGTCCACCGGGGAAAGGGCCGCGCCTGAAGACTGGAATGACGTTAGCCATTGAACCAATGGTCAATGCTGGTCAACGCTATGTTCGAACACTGGCTGACAACTGGACAGTTGTGACAGTGGACGGTAGCATGTGCGCCCACTTTGAGCACACCATCGCCATCACAGACGATGGATACGAGATTTTAACGAAACTCGATTCCGGTGAATGAGGCTCTATTGCTTCGTGCTGATCCGTAACGGATCCTTCTCTCACAGTACAATGCGATAGATCGTCTGTGCTCCTAAATATCTTCATATAGAAAGGGGAATAAATGATGGCGAAACAAGATGTCATTGAAGTGGAAGGCACTGTTGTCGAACCACTTCCAAACGCAATGTTTAAAGTGGAGTTAGAAAACGGCCACACGGTGCTCGCGCACGTCTCAGGGAAAATTCGGATGCACTATATTCGAATCCTTCCAGGTGACCGCGTAACTGTCGAGTTGTCTCCGTACGACTTGACTCGCGGGCGGATTACGTACCGTTACAAGTAACTCCGATTTTTCCAGGAGGAGGGTATAATCATGAAAGTAAGACCGTCGGTAAAACCGATCTGCGAAAAATGTAAAGTTATTCGTCGTAAGGGTAAAGTAATGGTAATTTGCGAAAACCCGAAACACAAACAAAAACAAGGTTAATCTAAGAGGAGGTGCACACATGGCACGTATTGCTGGTGTAGATATTCCACGCGAAAAACGTATCGTTATTTCGCTCACATACATCTTTGGTATTGGTAAAACAAGAGCACAAGAAATTTTGAAGACTGCAAACGTATCTGAAGATTCACGCACACGTGATTTGACAGAAGACGAAATCAACCGTATCCGTGAAGCAATTGACGGAATCAAAGTTGAAGGTGACCTTCGTCGTGAAGTTTCACTCAACATTAAACGTTTGATCGAGATCGGCGCTTATCGCGGTGTTCGTCACCGTCGTAGTCTCCCTGTTCGCGGACAAAACACGAAGAACAACTCGCGTACTCGTAAAGGCCCACGCCGTACAGTAGCGAACAAGAAGAAGTAAAGGAGGGAATTGAACAATGGCGAAACGTAAGCAAAATGTACGTTCAAAACGTAAAGTCAAAAAACATGTTGAAGTCGGTGTGGTACACATCCGTTCTACTTTCAACAACACAATCATTACAATCACTGACACGCAAGGTAACGCGATCTCATGGGCTACTTCTGGTAACCTTGGATTTAAAGGATCACGTAAATCGACTCCGTTCGCAGCACAATTGGCTGCTGAAACTGCAGCGAAAGTTGCAATGGACAACGGTATGCGTACAGTAGAAGTTAACGTTAAAGGTCCTGGTGCTGGACGTGAAGCGGCTATCCGTGCCCTCCAAGCTACTGGTCTTGAAGTAACTGCAATCCGTGACGTAACACCAGTTCCGCACAACGGTTGCCGCCCTCCAAAACGTCGCCGCGTATAATCGCTTGTGCGTGTGAAGGGCTTACCTAGCACAAACAGCATATACAATGCAGCTCGCGCTGCATGGCAGGATACACTCAAGGAGGGGTTCAGATGATCGAGATTGAAAAACCAAAGATCGAAACGGTCGAAATCAGCGAGGATGCTACGTTTGGTAAATTCGTGGTGGAACCGCTTGAACGTGGATATGGCACTACTCTCGGCAACTCACTACGTCGAATTCTTTTGTCATCGCTCCCTGGTGCAGCGGTAACAGCGGTTCAAATCGATGGCGTACTTCATGAGTTCTCTACGATTGACGGAGTCGTCGAAGACGTCACGCAAATCGTACTTAACCTCAAGAAGTTAGCACTCAAAGTGTACTCGGACGAAGAGAAAACGCTTGAGATTAACGTTTCAAGTGCCGGTGCTGTCACTGCGGCAGACATTACCCATGATAGCGACGTTGAAATCTTGAATCCTGAGCTCCACATCGCGACTCTCGCTGACAACGCGACGCTTCGCATGCGTTTGACTGCTCGCCGTGGTCGTGGTTATGTCCAGGCAGAAGATAACAAACGTGATGATATGCCGATTGGCGTAATTCCAATCGATTCGATCTACACACCGATTCAACGCGTGAACTACGAAGTAGATAAAACACGTGTCGGTCAAGATGCTAGCTTCGATAAGCTTCTATTAGACGTGTGGACAGATGGTTCAATCCGTCCGGAAGAAGCGGTATCGCTCGGGGCGAAAATTTTGACAGAACACTTGAACATCTTTGTTGGCTTGACTGACGAAGCTCTCAATGCAGAAATTATGGTCGAGAAAGAAGAAGACCAAAAAGAAAAAGTACTCGAAATGACGATTGAAGAACTCGATCTCTCAGTTCGTTCGTACAACTGCTTGAAGCGCGCTGGCATCAACACGGTTCAAGAACTCGCAAACAAATCTGAGGAAGAGATGATGAAAGTTCGTAACCTCGGACGTAAATCACTCGAAGAAGTTCAACTCAAGTTGGACGAACTCGGTTTGGGCTTGCGTAAAGAAGACTAAGTTCAAACGAAGGAGGGAAATGTAATGGCTTATTCGAAACTCGGCCGTACAAGCTCGCAACGTAAGGCACTTTTACGTGATCTTGCAACTGACCTTATTATCAACGAGCGCATTCAAACAACTGAACAAAAAGCGAAAGAACTTCGCCCAGTCGTTGAAAAATTGATCACTCTTGGGAAACGTGGCGATCTTCATGCCCGTCGTCAAGTAGCTTCATTCGTTCGCAAAGAGAACGCTGGAGAAAAAGACGCAATCCAAAAATTGTTCGAAGACGTGGCACCACGCTACGCTGAACGTCAAGGTGGATACACACGCATCATGAAAGTCGGCCCACGCCGCGGTGATGGTGCGGAAGTCGTAATCATCGAACTCGTCTAATTCATTAGGCAGTCAACAGGGCATGCGGTGACGTATTGCCCTGTTTCCACATCGGAAAGGAGTCGGCAGATGGAATCTCAAATTATGGTACGCGATATCGTGTTTCGTTACCCGGGACAGACCGAGCCAGCCCTCAATGGGTTGTCACTCGACGTATACAAAGGGGAATGGCTCGCAATCGTTGGCCATAACGGTTCTGGCAAGTCGACTTTGACGAAGTTGTGGAATGGGCTTTTGCTTCCTCAAGAAGGAGAAGTCCGGGTTGAGACACTCGATCCAACGGACGCCACAGACGTGTGGGACGTTCGGAAACGGATCGGTGTCGTCTTCCAAAATCCTGACAACCAGTTTGTCGGGGCGACCGTGCGCGATGATGTGGCATTCTCTCTCGAAAACATGGGACTTCCACGTCAAGAAATGGTTCGTCGAATTGATGACAGTCTAGCGCGCGTTGGATTATCGGAACTAGCGGACCGTGAACCGCATCAGTTATCCGGTGGACAAAAGCAGCGTGTTGCGATTGCTTCGGCTCTCGCAATGCGCCCGCATGTCCTCGTGCTCGATGAAGCTACCTCGATGCTCGACCCGATTGGGCGCAAAGAGGTGATTGAAACGGTGCAACAGCTCGTCTCAGAAGGGATGACCGTTGTCGCCATTACCCACGAGCTCGACGAAGTGTTGTTTGCCGACCGTATCATTGCGTTGTCGAAAGGCAAGATTGCGATGACCGGCACACCCGAAGACGTGTTTCAAAATCCGGAGGCGTTACGAGCCATTCAGCTCGACGTACCGTTTATTGTCCGGATGCAACTCGAACTGAAGGAACGGGGCATACCACTCGATCGTCTGATGCTACAACATTCGGAGTTGGTGAACCATCTATGCCGATTAGCATTGAAGAAGTGACTTACCAATATCAATTGAATACTCCGTTTGAACGAACCGCGCTGCGCGATGTGAATGTGATGATTCCGTCGGGGGCGCTTGTTGCGTTTCTTGGCCACACCGGCTCTGGAAAATCAACGCTCGTTCAACATATGAACGGCCTGTTGCGGCCGACAAAAGGTCGTGTCGTTGTCGATGATATCGAAGTCCGTGCGATCACGAAGCGTCGCGATAAAAAGCAAAGCTTACTCCCGCTTCGGCGCCGCGTTGGGCTCGTCTTTCAATATCCGGAACATCAATTATTTGAAGAGACGGTCGAACGCGACGTCATGTTCGGTCCACGTAACTTCGGGGCGTCTGAAGACGAAGCGAAAGAACGGGCTCATGTCGCCTTACGCCTTGTCGGGCTCGATGAAGCGCTTTGGAGCCGTTCGCCGTTCGATCTCTCCGGCGGACAGATGCGCCGTGTCGCCATCGCCGGAGTACTCGCGAGCCGTCCGGACGTTCTCGTCGTGGATGAACCGACGGCAGGGCTCGATCCGCTCGGCCGTCGCGAGATGCTGGCGTTATTCAAACGATTAAAACAAGAACTTGATTTGACACTCATCCTCGTCTCACACGATATGGATGATGTGTTGGCCTATGCGGAACGTGTCGTCGTCATGGAACGCGGACAGGTCGCCTTTGACGGAGATCCGTTCGACTTATTCAAAGACGAGGCGCTTGTCGAGTCACTCCAGCTCGAGATTCCGCACGTGCTCCGTTTCGCCACTGAACTCGCCCCTGTGTTTGGGGTCGCCACACCGTCTCTCCGAACAGAGACCGAATTGGCGGACTGGATTGCGCTCGAGCTAGGAAGGGGGGGAGCGACTTGATTATCGGACAGTACATTCCCGGACACTCTTGGCTCCACACACTCGACGCGCGAGCCAAGACGTTGTTTATCCTCGCCTTCATTCCCATCGTCTTTTTGGCGGATAACTTATGGACGAACGTATTTTTGCTCGGTTTCACGTTGTTCGCCGTGCGATTGTCTCAACTGTCGTGGCGGTATTTATGGAACGGACTGAAGATGATTCTATTCCTGATCCTATTTACGCTGTTGTTGCAGTTGTTCTTTAATCGCGAGGGAACCGAGTTGATTTCATTCGGACCGTTCGCCATTTATTCGGAAGGTGTCCGCATGGGCTTAATCGTCTCGCTCCGTTTCTTCTATCTCGTCATGTTGACGACGCTCGTGACGCTGACGACGACGCCGATGGAACTGACCGACTCGATTGAGGCCGGGCTCCGTCCGTTAGAGCGGTTCCGGGTACCGGCCCATGAGATCGCCCTCATGTTGTCCATCTCGCTCCGGTTCTTGCCGACGTTGGCCGACGAGACGGATCGGATCATGAAGGCCCAACAGGCACGAGGAGTCGATTTGAAGAGCGGTCCAATCATGGATCGCCTCAAGGCGGTCGTCCCGCTCATGATCCCTTTATTCGTATCTGCGTTTAAACGTGCTGAGGACCTCGCTACGGCGATGGAAGCTCGAGGGTACCGTGGGGGTGAAGGGCGGACGCGGTTGCGTGAGATGACGTGGCATCGCCGTGATACGGCGTTACTCCTCATCTTCGTCATCGTGACACTCATTCTAATCGGATTGCGAGGGATTGGATGAAGCGAATCAAACTGACGGTAGCGTATGACGGGACGAACTATGCAGGCTATCAGGTACAACCGAACGGAAACACGATTCAAGCCGAAGTGGAGGCCGTCTTGGCGCGGATGCATAGCCGAGCCGTGAAAGTCGTGGCCTCGGGGCGTACGGATGCTCGGGTCCACGCGAGAGGGCAAGTCTTGCACTTCGATACGCACCTCTCGATGCCGGTCGATCGGTTCGTCAAAGCGTTGAATGCGATGTTACCGGATGATATCCTCGTCCAAGCGGCTGAAGAAGTCGATGCTTCGTTTCACGCACGGTACGGGGCGAAACGGAAAGAGTATCGCTATTTCTTCCGAAGCGACGCCGATCCGTTCCGACGCCACCATGCCGTGACGGTTACGTATACGCTCGATCATGAGCGGATGCGCCAGGCGCTTCGTCTATTAGTCGGGACCCACGACTTCACGTCCTTCTCGGTGACGAAGGCGGAAGTGGAGGACCGCGTCAGAACAATTTATGAAGCGGAGCTCGTTGGAGCAGGCGATGAGATGTACTTCCGATTCGTCGGCTCGGGCTTTCTCTATAACCAAGTTCGGATTATGGTAGGTACGTTGCTTGAGGTCGGGCGAGGGAAATATGAGCCGGCAGATGTGAGTCGAATGCTCGCTTCTAAAGACCGGCGTAGCGCTGGGATTACAGCCCCACCGCACGGTCTATATTTGTGGAATGTGAATTATGAAAAAGTAGATTGACATTCCCCCTATAAAATCGTATTATATTCATTGGCATTTCATTTTCACATTGAGAGATGAACCACAATCTTAGCCCCGTAAACTAGGATTATGATAAAGCATCAAACAAGCACTAAAAAAATTAAGTAAACAGACATTTTAGGAGGTATTCCACATGCGCACGACATTCATGGCAAAAGCATCTGAAGTAGAACGCAAATGGCTCCTTATCGACGCAGAAGGCAAAACACTTGGTCGTTTGACTAGTGAAGTAGCATCACTTCTTCGCGGTAAGCACAAGCCGACTTTCACACCACACGTTGATTGCGGAGACCACGTCATCATCATCAACGCTGAGAAAATCCACTTGACTGGTAACAAATTGAACGACAAGATTTACTACCGTCATTCAGGTCATCCAGGCGGTTTGAAATCACAAACTGCAAAAGAGCTTCTCGCAAAACGTCCAGAGCGTATGCTTGAACTCGCAATCAAAGGGATGCTTCCAAAAGGATCACTTGGTCGTCAATCATTCAACAAACTCCACGTTTACGCTGGAGCTGAGCACAACCACGCAGCACAAAAACCAGAAGTTTACGAACTTCGCGGTTAATCGGGACACAGGGAGGAACTAAACGATGGCAGATGTACGTTACTACGGAACAGGCCGCCGCAAACACTCGGTGGCTCGCGTTCACCTCGTTGCAGGTGACGGCAAAGTTGTTGTAAATGGCCGTGATATTTCAGAATACTTCGGTCATGAGACTTTGATCATGATGGCAAAATCACCACTCGTATTGACTGAAACAGAAGGTAAATACGATGTAATCGTTAACGTTAACGGTGGTGGATTCACAGGACAAGCTGGAGCGATTCGCCACGGCGTATCACGTGCGCTTCTTCAAGCGGACCCAGAATTCCGTCCAAGCCTCAAAGAAAAAGGCTTCTTGACTCGTGACGCTCGCATGAAAGAACGTAAAAAATACGGTCTTAAAGCTGCACGTCGCGCACCACAATTCTCGAAGCGTTAATCTTCGAACAATTTGGTTCAAACTCTCTGTCCATTGGGGCGGAGAGTTTTTTTGTTGCTCATGAAATTGTTGCATTCCGTTCCCTCAAGAAAACGCTTTTTTTGATATACTGTTAGCGAGACAGAAATTAGGGGGAAACCACATGCTTACAGTAGAACAAGTTCGTGAAGAATTGGCGGGGTTGATCGATCCAACAATCAACCGTACGCTTGGAGATACAGCTGGCGTGAAGGATATTCGCATTAAAGAAGATTATGTCAGTGTTAAAGTCGCGCTCGGTCAAACCGGGAGCGGGGAACAGCTTCAACTTCAACAAGAGATTGTCACGTTGCTCAAAGGAAAAGGTTTCAAGACGGTCGGCCTCCGCTTCGAGGCGCTCAATGACGAGAGCTTGAAAGAAGCGACAAAGCCGGCGATTCTTCGTGAGAACGCCGGTACGACGTTCATCGCAATCGCATCAGGGAAAGGCGGCGTCGGGAAATCGACGGTCTCCGTCAACTTAGCCGTCGCGCTCGCGCGGGCCGGGAAAAAAGTCGGATTGATTGATGCGGACATTTATGGCTTTAGTGTGCCGGATATGCTCGGAATCGAAGAACGACCAGTCGTGCGTGGAGAAAAAATCATCCCGGTCGAGCGGTTCGGTGTGAAAGTCATTTCAATGGGCTTCTTTGTCGAAGATAACGCGCCGGTCATCTGGCGTGGACCGATGCTCGGGAAGATGCTAAATAATTTCTTTAACGACGTCGAATGGGGCGACCTAGATTACTTGCTCCTCGATTTACCGCCAGGGACGGGTGATGTCGCGCTCGATATTCATTCGATGCTCCCGGCATGCCAAGAGTTGATTGTCACGACACCGCATGCGACGGCTGCGTTCGTCGCTGCACGGGCTGGGGCGATGGCGATTAAGACGAACCACAAAGTGCTTGGCATCATCGAGAACATGGCGCACTTCGAAAGCAAAGTGACTGGAGAGAAAGAGTATGTCTTCGGTTACGGCGGAGGCGAAAAGTTGTCCGAGGCATTGAAGAGCAAGTTGCTCGCTCAAATTCCGCTCGGTCAGCCGTACGAAAACGAAGAAGACTTTGCCCCATCGGTTTATCGGGACGGGCATCCGTTTGAGAAAACATACGATGGATTGGCACAAGCGGTCATTCAACAGATAGAAGGGTAATGGTTCACAAATGAAGGTACAAGGATTTTTAAGGTTGTTTTGGACGACGCTCGTCTTCGGGACGTTATTTGGGTTTGTGATGAACTTACTGGCCAATCCAGGTTATTTAGTGAGTCAATCTTGGGAAGCGATCGTCACGGCGCTTAGCTACTCGAGCACGTGGACGGGAATTAGCATGATGGGATTCTTTGCTTATTTGATTGTCCACCGGGTTGGATTGGACTTGTTCCGAGGACCAAGGTTATGGAATCGCGTGCAAGTGCTATTGATCGCCTTTGCGTTATTTGATGCGGTATATCTTCGCATGCTCGCGTTCGGCAACGATCATATGTGGCGCTATATCGGTGAAATGGTCGTGTTGGTGATGGTATCTTGGATTATCGCGACGAGTAAGGCGAAACAGACGAACGCGAGTGCGTTCATCCCGACGCTCTTCTTGATGATCGTCATCACGTTGATCGAATGGATTCCAGCCCTACAGGCGACGGATGAAATCGCCCTCTTGTGGCCGGCGTTAGCGACGCTCGTGTTTGCCAATGCGTATCAAGTCTTGATGCTGCATCGCTTCCAAGCGCCTGCTCAGGCAGAGAGCGTCAAACCGTCGACAGCGGGAAAGGCCAAAACGAAGAAACGTGTGTCATCTAAATCATCGTGACAGCGTACTAGTACAAGCTCAGACATTCGTCTGGGCTTGTTTGTTTGAAACGTTCTTCGTTCAGTTACAGAGTGTAAAACAAAAAATAAAGTTTTTTTAGAAAAACAGTTGACGAAAATGGGGAGCGTTGATATATTAATAAACGTCGCTGCTGTTCACACACGAACAACAGAAAGCGAATTAAAAAAATAATAAAAAACGGTTGACTTTAAAAAGTCAAATCGCTATTATTAAAAAGTCGCTAACACGACAACATTTGGTCTTTGAAAACTGAACGATGAGGCAAAAATGATTTACAATTTTTGAATGAAGCGCAAGCTTCGTCATTTTTAAAGAGCTATATCAAATTCTTTGGAGAGTTTGATCCTGGCTCAGGACGAA
>NZ_JACSLW010000009.1:0-89174 GCF_018618345.1 Exiguobacterium sp. s36 | reverse complement strand
TTGAAGTACATCATCTTGCGTGACGGGATGCGTCCTTGTTTCACGCCGTCCTTGATTGGCTTCGGTGCCTTGCTGAGCGGTACCCATTCATCTTTGTGCAAGACATACGTCACCGGGTTCGGGACAAATACTTTGATGCCACGCTCACCTTTTTGGACCTGTGCGCCTTGCTTTTCCCAGAACGGGTAAGAGCCGACCGCGACCGCGCCGGGGAATTGGGACTCGATCAAAATTGCGTTCCGCATCGAGTATTGATGAAACTTGCCGAGGAACTGTAGATGTTCCCGGATTTTTTCCGGACTCTCGAAGTAGCTGTCGATCTGTTTTCCCATCTGTTCGGTCAAGGCCTCGAGCTCGGCCTTCCGTTCTTCGTTCGTCTTCATCTTGGCCATCGTGTCAGACTCCTTCCTTCAACAAGTCGGTGACAGATTCATCACTATCCGCAAATTCGTCCAGTTCACGCTCGAGTTGTGGCGACGTTTCCGGTATGTCGAGTAACAGCTGTGTCCGCTCGAAATTGACGGGAAGCAAGACGATCTCGTCTTGCGCGACGGCGGTCAAAAGTTGGTGCTCGGAAACGGACACCGGCATGTCGTATCGCTTTCCATAGATGAGGACCGTGACGGTATCCGGTTGAAGCGTCAACAGTTGTCCCATCGTGAAGGGACGGTCAAGTGGTCGCATAAGATTCATCCTCTCTCAACAGTTAATGTGTCCTTCTTCTGTTTTTGGTGTTCGATGCGCTCCTGGACGATGCGTTCCGCCGTCGCGAGAAACGTCGGCTTGAATTGATCCGTCGTCATGATGTCCTCGATGCCCTCGGTCTGCATCAGCGCCTGCAGAAGCTCTGTCAGGATCTGCCCGTGGCGATCGGAACGGTTCGCGGCGAGTCGGATCCGCTCGAGTTCCGTCGACACCTGCTTGTTCATTAACTCCTCGATATGACTTGTAACCTGCGTGCTGATCGAGCGGGTGAGGAACTGCATGTCCCACTTCCCGTCAGCCAGTTGTTTATGCTCGTCTGCGATATGGTCGATGACCTGACCGAGATGGCCGAAGCGTTTGTCGTCGGCGAACTCTTCTAAATACGCGACCGTCTCCGGCTTTAATCGGAGACGGATCTGTCTCAACTCTTCCATCGTCCTCCCTCACTTTCCATATTCGATGTCCCGTTCCAGCTGTTCGAAAGCTCGTTGGTTCTTCAAATGTTCGAATTCGTCATTCATGTGCCGCTCGATCCGGTAGATTGATTCGTTGAATATCTTTTGTTGGTTGAACGCGCGTCGGACCGGATGTTTAGGGGCTTCAATTTTTTCAAGTGTCATTTGTTCCTTTGACAAGTCTCGCATCTCAGCGAGGATGGCATTCCCCATCCGGGTGTAGAGGTCCTGTCGTTTCGTCGTCCGATAACGCTCGGCCTTCTCCGTGTCGCCGTAGCTGCGACGATGGAACGACACCTCCTGTTCGAGCCGCTCGTTGAAGGCTTGAAACTCTGATTTGAAGTGAATGTCGATGTAGCGGTCGGTCAGACGATCGAGCGACTCACGGAGCGGCTGCATCCCGTTCATGTTGTAGCGCCATTGACGTTTGTCTTCCGGCAAGCGTTCATAGATGTCCTTGAACTGGCGAACGAGGTCAGGATGCAGGACACGGTTCGGGAGCGTTGGAATCTTCCGGTTCCGTTTATGGGCGACCAGTTCGTCTCTTATGAACGCATTCAGTTTCTCCTGTTCTTTCGTCCGGTCGGCGAGGGAATGGATGACCTTCGACTTCATCAGCTCGATCGATTTTGGTTTGCGTTTGCCGCGCTCGCGCATATGGCTCGTCTCGACGATGGCGACATGCACGTGGATGTTGTCGGTGTTGTAATGCACGGCGCCGGTCCAGTAGGCATGGACCATCTTTTCTTTTTGGAGCATCGCCTCGACCGCGTTCCGTGTCGCCTGGATCAATCGTTTCTCGTCGACGAGGTCATCGTGGAGCACACCGGTCTCGCGTAGCCAGGTGTTATCGAACGAGATGACGTCCTGCCAGAGGATGCTCCCTTTCTCTTGTGCTTGCTTGAAGATGTCGCGGACGGCGCGACGTTTTTCGTGGTTCAACCGGTCGTCCTCGCGTGTGAACAGACCGCTCGACTTCGTCTCGTCTTCCATATAATCGTGATACGTCTCGAACTGTTCCCGGCTGTCTTTCGCGTCCGGTCGGTTGATGTAGTCGAGGTACGTCGTGTAGCGACGCGACTTCTTTTTTGTGCCCGGCACCTTGAACTTCGACTTGATGACGATGCCCGGCGTCTCACGCATCCTGCATCACCTCGTTCAACAACCGGGTCACCGCGGCGAGCTCGTCCGCGCTCCGCTTCAGGTGGAGCGTGTTCGCCTCGAGCTGTCGTTCGAGCCGCTCGACCTGCGTCGATTGGATGCCGTTCGCACACCAGGAGGCGAGCAGTTCTTTCAAATATTGTTGCCGGGAGCGGTTGTGTTCCTTCGCCCATTCATCGATTTGCTTCACGATGACGGGGTCGATGTCGCGGAGTAACAGATCCATTTGCCTGACCACCTTTCTAGAGGCTACATATTGCCGACGTCCTAAAAGTTCGTTCAAAGAGCATAAGGGGAAACTGCTATCACTTGTCGTGATAGCCCAGGCAGAGCCTGGGGTTTCTGTGATATCACCAAAAGTCCGAAAACGGCACGAAATGTGCCAGTAAAACCAGCGATTTGGCACAAAATGTGCCACTTAAATCGATAGTTCCCGAAGCCGGACGCGTAACTTGTCGTGCTTTTCTTCGAGCGCTTGGACCGACTGTTCGAGTTTCTCGAGTTCGAGTGTGAGCTCGTCACGCTTCCGACCGAGGTCGAAAATCTCGTTCTCCTGTTCGACCTGTTCGTCGAGCGAGAGGTAGGGAAGTTCGTCTTCGAGTTCCTCTTTGTCACGGTCGAGTCGCTCGATCTGTTGCCGCTGCGCCTCGACTGATTGTTGCGTCGTTTCCACCTGTCGTTCGGTCTCCGCGAGCTCATCCTCGACGAATAGTCTCGTGAAAGTTGTCTCGTCAGATGAGGTATGGTTCGCCTGTTCGATGGTCCGACGGTCGGCATAGAGGGACGTCAACAGACTGCTCTCCCGTTCCTCGGGTGTGAGTGATTCGATTGCTTGTGACTCGTCCACCCCATAGATTCGGATGGCGAGCTGGTCGAAGTCGTTCGGCACGTCCTTCAATTCGAGCACGTACTGATTGTTCCGTTCATACAGCGATGTGACTTCCTTCTCGGAATCAGGACGTGCCTTATAGACGTAGCGGAAGAGATGATCGTTCGTGTTACCTGGTGCTTCATCGAGTGAGAGTCGAATGCGCATTGTCTTCGTCTTCGTATCGTAACTAGACGCGTGGAGCGTCACGGTCTCCCCGTTCGAGAGACGGATTGCCTCGTTGATCGGCGTCTCATTGACCGGTGCCTCCTCGGCGAAGAAGAACGACGAGGTACCGAAAAAGAGGAAGCCGACGACAAAGAATACGCCGAGTCCGAGGTAGAACCGGGAGACGTTCTGGGTGAGACGCCGTCGTGTTTGTCGTCGCATCTAGATTCCTCCTTCAGGTGTCAGATCTTCCATTTCTGTGACGACCAAACGTCCGTCGATGGACTCGAACGTCAGGGCCAACAGTTCTTGCGTCGTCTCTTCATAACCCGTCTCGGTGATCAACAGGTCTTGTTCGAATCGCACGAGGCAATCTTCTCCGGAGACAGAAGGGAACACCTCGATGTCGCGGACGATCGTCTCGAACGTGCCGACGTCACTGCCGTCAGCGGCGAAGAGCGTGGCCGCGAGTTCCTCAGACATGACACCTTTCGCCTGTCGTTTCTGGGTCGTGTAACTGTCCTTTGTGACGGTGAAGGCGTACTCGATGAAGCGCGTCGCGCGTGTCACCAGCTCTTCCATTCGTTCCGTCTCCGTCGAAGCGACGACTGGTGCAGTGTCTGACGGCGTATTTTCGGAGGTTGCCGATTCAGAGTGAGTGACGCTCTCATTTTTCGTCTCGCTCGTGTCTGAAGTACTCGTGACAGCCGTCGCTTGTTGATAGAAAAAGACGTTCGCTGCGATCGAAATCAGGAGCAGTACCCCGAACAGATACGCGAGGTGACGTGCGGTGAAGTTCATTCTTCCTCCTCCTTTTCATACATGCATGACTTATAATCCGAAGACCGGGGCGGGGTCGATATGACCGGACCATTCGCTCGTCTTGATCTCGAAATGCAGATGGTTCCCGCTCGAGCGGCCGGTCGTGCCGCAGTACCCGAGCGCCTGTCCGGCTTCAATCTGTTGACCCGTTTGGACGCCGAGACGACTCAGGTGCGTATACGCCGTGATGTAGTCGTCATGCTGGACCTGGACGAGATTTCCGTACGGTCCACGGTTCCCGCTATAGATGACGGTGCCGCTCTTGACCGCGTGAATCGTGTCGGACGGGGTGCAACTGAAGTCGATACCGGTGTGGTTGTCCCGTTGTCCGAAGACGACGCGCCATCCGAAACGCGATGTCACGTTGAGCGGGATGGCGAGCGGGGAACGTAACCCCGACAACAGCTCTTTCGTGATGACCCCATCGGTGACGGCGACCGGCGCGAGGTATTTCAGCACCGCGTCGACATACTCGATGTCCCCGTAACAGGCACCGTGCTGGACCGCGCTCGGGCGATGACAACGATAGATGCCGGTGTGTTTCACGCGCTGGTACATCATCTGCGAGAACGAGATGGCGAGCTCTTTCGAGTACCGTCCTCCGTTCTGTTGCACATAGTCAATAAAGCCGCCACCGAAGTTGTAGCTCTGTAGCGTGAGTTGCACGTCGCGATTAGCCCGTTCGAAGACGGACGCAAAATGTTCGACGCCGTAGACGATGCTCTCCTCGGGAGAGGTGATGCACCCAATTCGTCCACACTTCGACTCGCTCGCCTGCATCGGGTCATTCCCGCGTCCGCCACTCTCCTGCATCATGAGCGCGAGCACGAGGTTCGTCTGTTCGGTCAGCCCGTGCTTCGTCAGTTCCGATTCGACCAAGCCCCGATATTGGAGCACCTGGTCGCTCACTTGAAGACCACCGGCCGTGTTGAATGTGACGTCGGTCGGTTGTTCGTTCTGGACACCCGTGAGCGTGTCGAGGATGCCGACGACGAGGATGACCAGGAACAACACGAGTGCCGCGATGGCGAGCAGGATGAGTCGCCACTTGAGCGTCGCGAGCTGCCATTTCGCCGTGACGGCGAAGCGGGCCGTCCGTTTCGCGGCCGCCCACATCAGGCACCTCCACCGAAAAGCGCGAGCTCTTCGGGCGCGACGTCGACGTCAAAGATGAGGTTCTGCACGCCGGAAATGCTGAGGACGACGCGTCCCGTCTCGAGCGAGGGGATGATGCGCATCTCGGAGTTCGAGAGCTGTCCGTCGAACACCGTTTGAATGATCGGGATGCTTTCCGCGTCCTGTTCGCCGATGATCTTGTACTGCGTCAACTGAAAGAGCGACTTGACGTTCTCCGCGTTCTCGGACTTTGACCCGGCCGGCACGAAGTCGGTGATCAGATGCGACACGAAGAAGATGCCGCCGAAATACTTGCGCGCTTCGCGCATGCAACGTTGCAGATACAGGATGGCCGGTTGCGCGATGTCGCGCGTGTTGATCAAGTGGTGCGCCTCGTCGATGACGATGAGGTACTTGCACGCTTCTTCGGTCCGGAGCACGCCCTGGTTATAGGCTTTCAGTTGACTCGAGCCGTTGGCGATCATCCCGTCCCACAGCATGTTCATGAGCGAGAACACCTGTGCCTGGAACACCTCGTCGCGCAGGCTTGTCAGGTTCCGTAGCGGGAACGAGACGATGAGCTCCTCGTCGAACCGGTCGATGGAGGAGTGGCCGTCGAAGATGTTGCCATAGTTGTGGACGAGGTTCGTGACGGCGAGCTCGATGTTCTCGAGACGCCGCACTCGGTTCGGACTGATCGCATCTTTGATCGAGGTGCGCGTGTCGTCCGTGTAAAGCTCGCGACGCACGAGTTTTAAGAAGTCGGAGAACGTCGGGTACCGGTTCGCCGGGTGCGTCGTGATCGGCAGTTCGCCCTGTTCGTCCCAGAGCCCGTGCCGGACGTACAAGTCCCGAAGCAAAATCTCGAACTCGTTCGTCTCTTCCTGCGTCGCCGCCGGGTTGATGTAGTGATAGAACACGGCCATCTTTGACAGATGCTGCATGAACGAGAGTGACTCGTTGGCGCTGCCGTCGTTATTCGTCACGGTCTTATAGACATGGAGAGGATTGATGAGCCCGGCCGACCCGTCGAGCGCGATTTCTTTCCCGCCGAGCTGCCGCACCAGGTCGGAGAACTCGCCCGTGACGTCGAGGATGCGAATCTTGTTGCCCTTGATTGCCTGGTCGAGCACCGTCTTCTTGAGGAGTGTCGATTTCCCGGACCCCATCTTGCCGATCATGAGCGCGTTGTAGAACTTGCGTTGTTTGTCCTTGTGGAACAGGTCGAAGATGACGCTGCCGTTCGTGTCGGTCGTCCCGTAATACGTGCCGGTCGCGTCCTGAAGCGACGTGAAGTGGAACGGATAGCCGCCGGCGATGGAGAGGGACGGGATCTCTTTCCCACGGCGCCGATTCGGGAGCTTTTGTTGCTGGTCATAGCTCGTGAACAGGCTTTGCCATTCCCATTCTTGTTCGTTCAGGAAGATTGTCGAGCGGAAGTTCCGAGCCTCGAGTTCTTCCATCACTTCCTGTACTTTCACCTCGAGCGCGTCGAGCGTCTTCGCCTTCACATAGAGGCGCAGGTGTAGATATTTCATCGTCTCGCCCTGGGTGATCTGTTCGTAGAGGTCGTTCAGTTCTTTATACGTCTCTCGGGCGTCGATGCGGTCGATGTTGTCCTTCGCGTTCTCGAAGCGCGTGTTCTGTTCGGCCATCGACTTGTTGATGGTCTGGATGATCTCGCGCTTGTCGGCCGTCCCGATGTCGAGCGTCGTCAAGACATCTGGCATGTTCAGGATGGGTTCGAGCCAGTAGTCATAGACGAGCGACTGATATTTGTAGACATGGAGACAGGACAGATAGCCGTCCCCGAGCCGGACAAAATTGGCGTCGAACCGGATGCCTCCCTGAGGCTGGATCTTGCCGATGACGTTGGGATTGTAGCCTTTTTCGATCTTGACGGTCTCCGGGTCCGATTGTTTGGATAACTTGTCACGCAGGCGCTGCCACATGTTCGTCACTCCTTTCTTCAAGCGTCGAGTTGCGGTTTCGTATTCGGGTTGTTCAGTTGATACAGCACATGGACCTTCTGGTCGAGCGTCAGCTCGCGCATCGGGTTCGAGCGGCGGAGCAGTTTATAAAGGTGCGTCTTCCGCTCGCGTAGCGCCCGCTCGTCGTCGGCATAAAAAAAGAGGAGATAATCGCGATTGGTGCGATGCTCCTCGAGATATTCAAGCTCCTGCTTTTTCTTCAACAAGAAGGGCAGGTAGGCCGGTGTCTGATTTTGTCGAATCTGTCGTTCGATGCTGATCTTCTGCCGCTCGAGACTGAGCGGTGTGTTCAGCGGCACGACTTTGAGCGGATGCGTGTACGCTTGCAAAAGATAGGCGAGGGAGAACACATCATGGTCTTTTTCTTCCTCGTTCAAGGAGTAGATGTCCTTTGAGGTGAGTTGGACCATGTCGAGATAGGTCCCGTCGCGCATCTCGAATGCCTCGTTACCGGTGATCTCGACGACCGGCATCAGTTCGGCGACCGTCGGTTTGACGACGACCTTGTCTTTGACCTTCCGTTTCTCGACCAAGTCCTGTTCGTCGAGCCAGGTGCCCGTGCGTCTCGGTTCTTGTAGCGACTCCTCGATGAAAGCCATCTCAGTCACGTCCTTTCGTGTGCGCGTCGAGCGCGAGATAGGTGTCTTTCCGTTTGATGAGCGCGTAATAGAGCGCGTGGACCATCCGCTTCTGCGGGTTCGTCGCCGGTCTGAGCACCATGAACAGACCGAAGACGACGAGAAAGACCGTGAACGGGATGTGTAGCACCGACGGGATGAACGGGAGCGTCACGAGCCGGAGCACGATGAGCCCGACGAGGAACAGGAAGTCATGCAGATAGAGCATCTTGTTGATCTTGAGCTCGGTCGTGACCTCGTTCGGGATCCGGTATTTGCGCATGGGTCATCACTCCTTTTTCTTCATGTTGTCAGATTTCGGTGGCGAGGTCGGATAGATCCTTCGCGTTTCTTCATGATTCTGTGTATGACGGTGCGTCTGATTCTCTCGGACCTGTTCGATGACCTCGGTCTCGACGTCGAACACGGTGTCCTGATGGATGGTCCGTCGGGCGCGTCCTTGGCGTTTTTCTGTAGCCGCATCACTCGAGTCCCTCGTAGATGACGAAGAAGAGGATGAGCCGTTTGAATGTGTTGCCTCATGAGGTGTCGGTGACGTCGCGTCGTTTCGGGCTACCGATTCATTGTGACGATGGTCTGGTCCGGATGCGGCATCGATGGACCCGGTGACCGGTTCGAGAGCCGACGAAGCCGGGATTGGAGCATGATGACCTGAACTTGAATGGTCGTGAATCGACTCCGGTCTCTGCGTCTCCGATGATGTTGTTTGGTAGTCGGGTCCACGCTCAATATTCGATTTCGGATTCGTCGCATGGATTGATTCTGGAGACGTGCGGTCCGACGCTTCGTTCACGTGTTGGGAACCGTGCACTTCAAGCTCGGTTTCTTGACCGTTGTTTGGTTGCGCAACGTCTTGCGGAATTGTCGGTTTATCTTGTTCAGGTTGAGTGCGACTGGCGGTTTGAGCGGTCTGACCGATACTATCTGGCTCGGTTTGTCTTTCGATGTCCGCTCTTTGTGGAGCTTGGCTCGCCGCACTAAGCGGTGAACCATTCTGAAGAACGGAGTTTGAATCCATCCGTGTCGTCGCGGCCTCATGGAGCGATGGCATCTTTGGTGTGCCTTGTGTGGCACGCGCGACCTTCGAGACGGCGTGGGCACCTGCCGAAGTCACGCCTTTCCCAGCGGCATAGGCGCCGAGCGCAACACCCCAGCCCCGTTTGAGTCCGGCATCGATCCCAAACAGCCGCTCGACCATGTTCGGTCCATCAATCAAGGCGACCGAGAAGGCGATGAGGGCAATCAGGTAGGCGAACCCGTCCAACGTCTCTGCGAGATAGGCGGTCCCAATCGTGTACAACTTGATGGAGACGAAGATCAGGATGATCACGAGGAACGTGTTCAAAATGCTCTGGATGACCTTCTTCGTCTTTTGGCCACTGTGTAGGTCAGCCGGTGCAACGAGAATCGCCAGGACATAGTTGAAGGCAAGCTCGAACGAGAGACGCGCCAGTTTATAAGCAATGGAAAACAGCGTGAAGCCCATGATCCCGAGCGTCACGAAGATGGTCAACCAGTTCGGCTGATAGCGGTAGTAATACTGGTTGTTCCATTCGACACCTCCTTGATCGAGTTTCGTGGTTCCCATCGTTTCACCATTCCAGGTTAGTTTGGACTGAGAGATTTGTTCACCAGTACTTCCCAAGCGAAATTCATTGCTATCGAATACCTCATTGATATCGATATTTCGTAAATGGCTTTGAGGCAGAGAGTTCAAAGCCTCACCTTCCAAACTGGGAAAATCGTTTCGGTCATATTCAATCAAGTCATGAATGTGTTCTCGTAAAATCTGATTTGATATCGATTCACTGGAAGAATTTTCGCCAGAGTTTTGAGTTGTGAAATCAATCGCAGTATCACTAAATTCACTTACTTGCGTCATTGTTGGGGATAAGAGTCCGAGAATGAGCAATGTGATAAACAGATTGATCAAAAATCCTTCTCGATCAAATTTCTTTTGAAAAATGATTAGGTAACCCGTAAATAGGAAGCTAGCAGCTAAAAGAACGTACAAAAAAGGTTGAATCGTAGAAACGAATTCAACCACTTGAGAGTTATTAAAAAATGTTTTCGTTAGTAATATGCTGTCAGTCACTTTTTCAAGTCCATCAATTAATGCTGCTAAGCCACGTACTAAAATCCAACCCATTGAGCGGAGGGCATCCAGTACCAGTGTACTGAGGCTAAGGATATCAGTGAACTCTTGTAGCTTATTTACGACTTCGTTATCACCCATAGAATCCCTCCATTCAGAGGCTATTTAATGAAGTTAGTGACTTGGTCTTTTAATTCATCTTCTGTAAGGGCAGATACATTTAATTCACGACTAATTTCACCATCAGTCATCTCGTACAACCTGCCACCTTTAAATTCAGGATGTTCTTGGGTAGAACGTTCTTCAAGATCTTCCCCATTAGGCTGAAACGGATTGAATAAGAGAACGTCTTTCTTTTTTTCCGTGGCGACTTCTCGCACAGTATCAACGTAAGCCCCTTCATTACCTTGACTATCGCTGTCTACAAGAACGTATGCACTTTCTTGGCCAGTTTTAATATCTGCAATTTCTTCAACAGAAGTCATAGAAAGATAATTCGAACTCTCGGCACCACACGATGCTAAAAGTAACGAACTCCCGAGTAGGACACCAATCAAGATTTTCCTCATAACGTTTACCCCTCCGTCAGACGATTTTCCCCTTCAATAGATCCGCGACTTTTAAGTTGACGCGGAAGTCGAACTTATCTATTAGTGTAACAGTTTTCGGGGTGTCTGAGGTGTCGTCTTGATAGACGGTCAGAAAGCCATCGGTCGTTTGGATATTGAGCACGTCGCCCCGTTCGAGGCGGACGCGTTGCGTCTCGATGATCCTCGCGACGACACGCAATTCGTTCTGGATTCGCTTCTCTCTCGCACTCTCGGCCATGGGTTCGGCCTCCTCTCTACGGTGTGCCTTGCTTCAGTTTCTCGAGTCGCTTCGCGATCATCGTGCTCAAAAAGCTCTTCTGGCTGTCGGTGACGTCGTATACTCCTAGGTTCAGGTTCGTCTCGAACTCAGGGAGGGACATCCCACCGATGTCATGTCCTTCGAACATCGAGCGGAGGATGCTGTCCTGCAACACATCACGTACCGTCAATGACTTATCTTCCTGATTCGATGGAATATTGATATCCGTTTCGTCTTCTTGCTTCGCGAAACGGATACGGATCTGTTCGAAGTCGAGACCGGCGTGACGGCATGGGATGTCGATGTCATGCAGGGAGCGGTCCGTGTCGAAGTCGTCCGCCAGGTATTCGTAACGATATTTCATCGCCGTCTTGCCGCTCAGGAAGATCGGATACGACTGGATACGTCGTTTCTTCGTGTCCTGACGCTTGATGACACGGATGATGAGCATCTCGCCCTCTTTGAGTCCCATGACCTCGGTCGCTGTCATGAGCCGACGGCCGTCCACGTTCTCCGTCTTCGATTTCTTGAGCGAGAACGTCTGCCCGGACCGCGATTTCGTGACGATGGTCGCCTCACCGAGCTTCTTCGAGATCAGTTCGGCGGTCGACTCGTCCGCGGTCAACAGATAGTGCGTGTTCCCACAGTTGCCGTCAATCGTCTTCCAATCCTCTCCGTATAGGTTTTCGAGTTGGGAGTAGGCCTGGATGACGAGGTTGAAGCGCATGTTCCTACCGAGGCAGACCGTGATGATGTTGGCCATGCCTTCGATCGGCGGCATGTTGCCGAACTCATCGAGGAGGAAGACGACCTGACGCTCGCATTTACCTTGTTTCGTCTGCGAAGCGACCCGGGCGAGTGACGTATACACCTGCTTGATATAGAGCGACGCGATGACGTTGAACGTTGGGTCATAGTCCGGGACGATGAGGAACACCGCCACGGGACGCATCTGGTGCATCACCTCACGGATCTGTATCATCCCATCGATTGCGTAACGGAAACGTCCACTTTCCTCGTCATACGCTTCCAGCTGGATCGTCGCAGTGCTTGAGTCAGTCGAAATGTGAACGGCGTCTCCAGTTCTAAGTGACCACGCGTGGTACACGATGAAGCTGCCATCGTCGTCTGTCGTGAGCGCATGGGTCGTCCCATCGGGGAACGTGAACGTGAGCCGTGTCAAAGGTTCAGTCCGTCCACTGATCCAGCGGTTGAATCCGATGCGTCGCATGTCGAGCGAGTTCATCGACGTCAGTTTCCCGGTCCCGTTCAACGTGAAGATGCCGAGTTTCGCGTTCGTGTTGGCCAGAATACTTGCCCGTGTCTGCCCACCCGAGAAGTGGAGTGTCGCGAACTGGAGCCGGGCCGGGTGGTTCTCAGGGAACCGTTGAAAGAACTCGTCGAGTGCGGAGATCTCCTGTCCTTGTCGCGTCACCACCGTCCGTGATCCTAAATCCGAGAGCATGAGGGCGACGTTGTACATGTTGATCTTCTCCGGTTTGTCCTTCGCCTCTTCACAGAGCCCGAGGATGAGCGCCGTACACAGGTCGATTGACGAGTTGGCCCAGAACGGGTCCCGTGCCTTCGGGTCATGGTACAACATGAACGCGACCGAGCGCGCATACTGTTGGGCGAGCGAGTAGTTCTCCTCAAGGAATGCGTCGATTGTCAGCTGCAACAGGTTGTACGACATCGATTGGAGCGGGTTCATCAGGTTCAACACCTCGACCTGATAACCGCGTTGCTCGAGCGTCTCCTTCGAGGCGGCGAAGAGCTCACCTTTCGGGTCGTTGATGATCAGGCTCGCCTGGTCACGCGCCCGGCTGTACAGGTCGATTGTCGAAAAGACGAACGTCTCGCCTTTCCCGGATCGGGTCGTCCCGATGACGAGGTTATTGACGGGCGAGTCGTCGATGAACAGCTCGTTCTTGACCCGTCCGACGGGGACACCACCTGATCCTTTATATTGTTTCTTCCGGTCCGGGACGCGACGATACTGTTGTTTCAATTCATCGAATGAGGTGAAGCGGGCGCTCCCTTTCTGATTCTGTCGCAGATCCCGGAAGTTCAGCCATACCTTGCTGAACACGACCAATCCGATGAACAGACTGAACGCGGTCAGTCCGAGCAAGACGGTCGAAGAAGGAAGACTCACCTCCAAGAATAAAGAGGGTGAGAGCGTCGGAATCGTCGCCTCGGCCAACAGCCCGTCTTGTACGATCGGGGTCATGATTTGTCGAATGATGTTGTAGACCCCGTTCAGCAGATAAAAAAGCCCGGCCGGTAACACCAACAGGCAGAACAGGGCGGGGAAAATCAGACGTATCGGAAATCGTGGTGACAGAGACTGAATTCTCAATTATTTCACCTACCTTAATCTGAATGAAGAATCGTTTCTAGGTTAACTTCTTGAGCAGCGATAGCGGCTTGAATCTTCTCACGTGCCGAGGTGTCCTTGCTAGAGGTCTTCTTAAGTTTCTCGTTCAGTCCATCGATAGTGGCCGTGATATTTTGGTACTTGTCGACTTGTTCTTGTACGTCAGGGTCGTTCGTTTTGGATGCCCACTCATTCGCGGACTGGATGTCCCCGAGATAGAGATAGGCGGTCACTTTCGCAGAGATGCGGGGAGCAGTCCACTCCACGTCTTTCGTATTGGCCACGGTCTCATGGTCTCGTTCCAGTGTGGCGATATCGAACGCACCCTCATCGGTCGGATGTGACGCTTGGAACTCCTGGAGCCGTTCCAATTTCTCCTTATCGGATAGGTCGAGCCTGGCCAGCTTCGTCTCGATCAGGATGGGATCATCCATGAGCTCGAGCGCCTTCTGGTCTTCTCCTTCCGTCAGATAGAGGTCGATTAATAGGGCATCCTCTTCCTCGGACCGGTCTTTTCGTTCCAGTAAATTGATTAGTGAGGATTCCTCACCTTGGAGCGCCTGCTCGTAAGCATTCAGCCACGTCTGTTCGCCATCGGTCCCCTGTTCGGCGTGTGCCTCTTTATCGATAACCCATTGCGCGGCAGTGAAGAGTGAGGTGAATAGAATCCCGGCCGTGGCCGCCCCGTAGATGAGGCGGCGCTGTAGTCGGGTCAGGCTTGATTGATAGGTCGACGATACAATCGGATTCGATTTAGCGGACGGGCGCTTATAGTCGTCCGGTGTCTCGGACTCGATTTCGTCGAGAAGCCACATCTTCTTCGAATTGTCCTCTTTCTTCGTCCGGATCCGTTGTACCCGGTCTTGCACTTGATGATACAGGTTCGGATACGTTCCTTCGGTTCCGAACGTGAACGTTCCCCGATAGAGCAGCTCATCTTTCTGATCAAAGAGCCGGAAGTCACCGGAACAGCTCGTCCCTTCTTCGCTAAGGGCCTGGTGCAGATCATGTGTCGCGACGACCGCCTTGGCAAAGGTGAGCCGCTCATAGTTCTGGATCCGCGTGTCCGGCACGTCGGTGAATCGTACAAACAGCATCTCGTTCCTCCTCTCGTTTCAAGCAACAAAAAAAGCCTTCCGATTGGAACGCTGCGTGCGTGTGCATTAGAATTTGATGTTCTGGTCGACCATCTCGGCGAGCGTGAACGCGCCCATGACGATAATCAGGCCGACGGCGCCTCCGACGAGCCAACCTACGGCCTTCGAGCGGCCACGATCCCCGCCGAAGATGAAGTAGAAGCCCCCGATCGCGAAAGCGATGGCCGCAGCGATGACGGCGAGTCCCTGGAAGAACTGAAGCAAGCTGAGCCCTGTCTCATTGAGTCCCATGTCGTTCCCTCCTTAATCCTGGTGCGCCGGTGACTTGAAGCTGAGCTTCGCCTCGAGTGCCTCCAAAATGAGTTCCTGGTTGTCCTGGATGACTTGTTGATGTTGTTCGTCGAGCCATTCCTCATAGTCCTTCCCACGGATGCGTAAGAGTTTCTCGGCGAAGCTACGGTTCTGTTTCTGTTCTTTTGATGCCACAATACACACTTCCTTCCCTTGATCTCTTGATGTGCAGCAGCACATCATTAAGGACAGTCGGATTCGGTGCGGTGGGTTTCTAGCCGTTGCCCCACGAACTCCGCTCCTTGTTGAATCGAAGGAGCTGTACAGGGTTTTTCGATGACCCGGAACGATGTGGTGACCTTGTGGCGAGTTTTAGGCGACTCTCGCCGAACCATCTGTGCGTAGATCCCGCCCACCCGGTCACTGGTGAGGGATACGCCGGTATGTGATTGGAGTAGACCATCCTTAAGGATGTGCTGCTGCGTCGATGTCGATTACTGTCGAACTCTTTTCCGTTTCTTGACGTGGATGAGCTCGTCGTCCGGGTTCTTGCGTTTGGCAAGCACGTGGGCGTCACAGACGACCGTGCGGATCCGGTAATAGAGTTGCGTCAACTGGACCGCCTCACCGCTCCCTTTCTCGACACCGATGAAACCGTGCAGTTCGTATGTCTTCCCGTCGAACGTGCGCACCGAGTCGGCCTGCGGGAGTTCCTTCAGGTCGAACCGGCGTCGCTCAAGCTTAGTGACGGAACGCTTCGCTCCGTACCCGAAGTCGATGGCGTCCCATGGCACCGTCGCGAGTGTGTGTCCGAATGCGCGGGCCAGATGGTCGATATCCGCAATCGACGGCACCGAGCGGTTCTGTTCATACTGACTGATGGCGGGCTGTGAGATCTCTCCAAATGTCTTCTCTGATAGTTCGATCTGTGACCAGCCCGAGAGCCGGCGGTTCTCTTTCAACCACTCCCCGAATCGATACATAAGCCTTCCCCTTTCTGTAAACCAGAGCGGCGAACAAACAGATGTTTCCTTTTGTTGGTTCCAATATAACAGGGTTAGGAATAAAAATCATCAGTTTTCTGATATGTCAGAAATTTTACAGTTGACGATTCTTGTCGAATCCGCTCTATACAAGGGATAATGAGTAACAGTAACTCAATATTTTTGATTTTGTCGCACAATTGTAAAAAAATAACGCTTTGATTATAGAAAATAATGATAAATATTTTGATTTCAAGAGATTGTGATAGGGTAGAGGAATAGAGGGATTTGTAAAGAATAAGTGATGGAGAGAGTACTAGGATCGTGGGGTGAGCAAGTGGAATTGAATGAGGCAATCGTCGAGCGGATGAAAGAGCTCGCAGCAGAACGTGATATGACAATCCATCAAGTCATCAAAAAAGGTGGATTGAATCAAGCTACGATTTCAGAGTTGATGAGCGGACGCACAAAACATCCTAAAGTGAGTACAATTCAAAAATTTTGTGATGGTTTAGATGTTTCTTTAAATGACTTTTTTAATGATAATAAATTTAACAAATAACTAGATTAAATAGATATCAATGGTTACATACTTTCACGCCGTCATATTGAAAAAACTACATTTTGCATGATAGCAAAGTGTAGTTAAATAATTGCTCTTTCAAATTAATTTTGCTTATCTAGTTTGATGCCGTCAGACAGGGTTAATTTTTTTAATTTCATGGTAGTGTCATTATTACTGACGACATTTACTACGATTACTTCTTCTGTATAGGTGTTAGTCTTAGTGTCAAATTTAGCTAATAGTAATTTTTCATTTCCGGCATAGATCATTACAAAACTTTCTCCTTTGAACTCAGTTACATAGTAAGTTGTTTGATTTTTTGTATCTGTATCAGCGAGAAAACTAACTATGGACAAGGAAAATGACAAAAATGCGACTAAAACTACAAATTTTGCTACGTTTGAAGTTGAAATTAAATGAACAATATCGCTTAAATTTATAACTTTATTATTTAAATAGGCTTCAACCTTATTTTTTGGACCTTTTATGTGTCTATAGTTCCACCAAGAAACTGAAATAACAAACAATAGAATTGATCCAAAGAAAACAGAAAAATAAAAAAAATTATCTTTAAATTGAACAAAATATAATACTAACATCATAATAAAAAAAGCATGGTATTCAAATGCTAACTTTGCATAAGGATGCGTTCTATACATTAAATTTAAGACTACTGTTATGTACATGACTGCATATACCATAAAGATAATAACAATTTTTGAGGATATCTTAATAAAGTTTGAAAATGAAACTGTAACAATGCCAAAATCATCTAGTCCAAAATTTTTAATATAAGTTATTTCATATTGATATACCAACAAATACAATAAAGCAGTTGCGAGCGTGATGAATATACTCGCATCTAATACACTGCTTCTTTCTTTTTTTATATTTGGCATAAATAATTCCTCTAACTTTCAAGAGATTTTCTATAAGAAACCAAGTACGTATTCAAAAAGCGCTTAAAATTAATTCTAGTTTTAAGCGCTCAACAAAGTCTATATTTTTGAATTCCTGAGAAAATAACAGTAATAGTTGGCTATTACCATTCTAGACGCATAAAAGGGAACCTCAAAAGAACCCGGAGAAGTACCAGAGTCATCTTAGTGATGGGTGAAATTTTTAAAAAAATTACTAATTTAAATTCCCTTGCGCAAATCTTCAACAATTATTTTTGTATTTGTTTTGATAGTATCAATTCTATCTAAAATTTTATACTGTTCTTCGTCGACCAGTGGTTCATTTTTGTCTTTAGAGCTTTGAATAGCACGTTCGATCTTTCTAAGTTCTTCTATCAGTTGAGTGTAAGTAGTTGGTATATCATTAACTATATCATTTATTAAGCTTTCAACTTCGCCATAAACTCGTTGGGGATTAGATCCTTTTTTTACCCTTCTAATATTTACTTTTATGGTATCAATTCTACGATTAACTTCTGTAAAAATTTCAATAGTTCTATAGTTTTGAATAATTGAAAGTGATTGTTCTGCTTTTTTAGAATGTTTTCGAGCTTTGAACCATGATAAACCAGCCGAAAATGCAGCAAATATTCCCATTATATCTGCAACAGTGCTTAAATTCATATGATTCATAGACCCCTTTGATAATATTTATATTTTTCCATATAACCGTACAAATTGATAAATACTTCTTCCCACCGTCTATCTTCCCAAAAGTTTCTCGCTAAAGCTTCAGCAAAATGATAATTACCCTTTTGTTGAGGGATAACTTCATAAATTATTTCTTCAAATGCTCTATGGTCAACTGGTTCATTGTTATTAATTTTAGTTTCAAACTCATCCATAACATCCATGATCTGACTAAATTGATTTTTGTTAATATCGTATTCGTATAAAAATTTATTAACATTATTATCGTAAAAAATAAGATCTTGTTTAAAACTTAGATGTTCAACAATTTCTTCTAATTTTTGTATTTTTTCAATTAATTTCAAACTCTCATCACTCATCGTAATTCCTCCTTTTTTAACATTATATCAGACGTTTTTTGAAGATTATTTTTATTTTAACTAACTAACTTGTGATAATATAAGATTATCACAAGTGTTAATAATTTAGTTGTACTTAAATATATAAATGTAATACATATTTTTTAATCAATTCATCTAATTACAAACGTATTTTAAATATAAATACATATGTATTACTTATATTTCACCTCATATTTCAAGGACTACAGATATTTAGTAGAAAACAGAGAGCGAAAAGAGGGAGAAGCATGGAGATCGAGAAAAAACAGCAAGCGTTCGAGGTAGCATTGCGAGAACTGACCGGGGCCAACCCGAAACTGGCCGAAGCATTAAGGAAGGACCATATTGATCTCGAGACCTTGAATGATGTCGAGATCATCGAATTGTTCTGGGCGACAGAACTGTTCCCGATCTATGCGGACAAGAGCCCGCACACGCGACGCGCGTACAAACTGGACCTCGAGTTCGTCCTCAGTTTTGTGATGACGAAGACAGATGGGTTAAAACACCTGACCGTACTCGACATCCATCGTTACTTGTTTGAGGTGAACGAACAGTATGCCCCACGCACGGCACAGCGGAAAAACCACATGTTAAAACGCCTCCTGACCTACCTCCACGTCAACCAGTATCATCTGCATAACCTGGCCTTCCATGTGAAGAACCAGCAGCGGCCTGAGTTGCTTCGGCGTGAAATCGATTTCGACGAGATCGAGCGGATTGCCGAGTCGTTCCGATATACCGTCAAGCGGGCACAAAAAAAAGAGCTCATGGAGCTCCGAAACGAGACGATCGGGTACTTGTTGTTGACGACAGGCATGCGAGCTGCAGAACTGTTGTCAATCAAGTTCACCGATGTGAAGCGAAATCAGCATACATCTTACCTCGAGGTGAAGGGGAAACGCGACAAGTGGCGCCGCATTCCGATTACCGAGAAAGCGTCCCATCTCGTGAATCGACTGCAGACATTGATGATGATTGAGGAGGTATCGTCCCCTTTTATCGCCTTCAGCACCAAAAAAGCTCACAAGGCGATCACCTATGAGGCGTTACGGCTGATGACCCATCAGGCGGTCGACCATGTCGCACACGAAGAGAAGACCCCGCCCCACTGGTTCCGCCGGGCCTACATCACAAAGCTCCTGGCGAACGGAAATTCGTTGATTGGAGTCATGCAGTTGGTTGGTCATGAATCAATTAATACAACGAACGGTTATTTACAATCTCTCAACGAACTTTCAAACTTTTCTAATGCTAATTTGCCATTTAAATAAGTTCTATTCCTCTTTTAAAAAGTAGAGCTTATTTAATCGAAAAGGCTATACAAACATTTTCTTAGTAATGAAAGCATACTGTTCTTTTATTTGAGTATATAAAGGAGATAATACCAATAACATCGGAACACATCTGTAAATGACTATCAATTTTTTCTTAATCATTCATATGAACCCTGTGAAAAAT
This sequence comes from Exiguobacterium sp. s36, assembly GCF_018618345.1. Classification (NCBI taxonomy): domain Bacteria; kingdom Bacillati; phylum Bacillota; class Bacilli; order Caryophanales; genus Exiguobacterium; species Exiguobacterium sp. s36. The sequence continues at coordinate 69,542 of NZ_JACSLW010000009.1, read as the reverse complement.
TACCAGTAGTTGAGTACCATAAATATCGCTACGTCGTAATTAAGAAGCACTTTTTAAATGATTGTTTGACATACATATACGGTTACATTAATCTATCAGTAACAACTAAAAATACCCAAAAATCTAAAATGAATTTGTTAAATTATTAAAAACTATACTTTTAAAGCACAAAGGAGTAAGTATGAAAAAAATTGGAACTATTCTGTTATATGCCTCATTGATGTTGGGAGTTTTAGCTATTTTTTTGAAAGGCATTTGGCTATTTCTTTTATGGCCACTTTCATTAATTGCTTGGACTTTAGTGATGGCGATAAATAACAGAGGAACAAAAGGCTATTACTTATGGATTGTTTTCTTACTTGTAACATTGTTTGTTTTTGGATATGGATTAACCAGATGGTCCGATGGTGCAAATTTGTAACTTACATAAAACTAAAATAACGGGGCTAACTGCAGGCAATTAAATTTAATTCAGCTATAAAATAGGTGACGAATCCAATCGCATATTGTGATTGGATTTATTTTTTCTCTTTTTTTATGCGTCGAGTTTCATTTTTTCTCACTTACAAAATAATTTTTATAAAGCTAAAACTAAATTGTTATTAATTGATAATTTTTATCTTTAATAGAAATCACTTTATTTATAATTATATTCTAGCTATAAGGTTTTATATAAGAAAGTCAAAAAAGATGACTCTTAAAAAATAAGAGCCATCTTGATAAAATGTTATATTAATTATAACGTGACTGTTGAAACAACTTGCATGCCCGTGCGACCAGATACTGTAACAGAGTAGCCGAGAGCCTTACTATAACTGCTAGTTGTATAAACATATCTATGGGTCATCACTTCCGAAGTCAAGCCAGATCCTCTATGATAAGAAACATATTTGTAATATACTTTATCGTTATAAAGCTGGAAAGTTAGGTTTGCAATATTCGTAACCCATTTAACAGTGGCAGGAACTTTAGTAATGGCGGCAATTGTTATACCAATCGCACCTACTAACCATTTCGTTGGAGTACTATTTCCATAGCTAGTACTACTATATGTCCATGGTGTATACGAAGAAGCCGATAGGTTTAGACTTTGAGTCAAGTCGTCATAAGCTTCAGTGTTTTTTTCGATAACACTTTTCATTGAATCAATATCGACATTACTAATTACTTCAAAAGATTCATTTGTTTGAACTACCGTTCCTTCGTTCTCTAAATACGAAGTAGTGATGACATCTTCTTTTTTGTATTTCCCTGTTTTTTGGTTTTTAACAAAGATCTTACTAACCACTTTTTTATCGTTTACAAATTTTTCTTCGACTAAATAACTTTGTCCATTTGCAGTATATGTATACTTTAACATGCTGTTTGAATCATCAATCATTACAAAATTTGTTATCTGGTTGCTTTTAACCTCATTCAAGTAATTACTTGTACTCTCTGAATTCGCAGCAACAGAAGAGGGTAAAGTGTAACCAACGATTAAGAACATACCAAACATACTAATTAAAAATCTTTTTACCATTTCCAAACACATCCATTCCTATTTATTTACTAAATTGTATCATAAATTCTTTTAATCGTTAAAATTTCTTTAATATTCTTTATATTGTATTTATTTTCTAAATTGTAATATTCGAATTCAATATCGTGACAATATTAGATTCAAAGATGCGGATTTAATCGCCAAACAATTACATGACATCGCTAAGTAGTCGCTGTTAGGTGACCGCTTGTTTTTTTTTTGAGACCTCGATAGTCGCAGAGAGAGTCCCGGACATATTCTCTGAACTGGTGAAAACAGAAAAGGATAAATAGGTACCAAAACCGTTCATAAATAGGGAGGAGTTCGACATGAACCGTTCCATATTTAAACCATCTTGGACTAAACTGTTCCTGCAATTACATCTTGTCTTAAAAATTAACATTATGAACAGATAAAAATCGTAATAGGAATATATCTCCAGGTACCGAATTAAATCGCATCGTATAAATGTCACGGTTCTAATTTTGCAATGCTGTCCATTGTCAACAGCGGTTTAAAATTGGTTCTTCCTCACTTTTGATGAAGGTAATCTTCGAGAATTAGTTTACTAAAAGGATTGAAGGGATCAATCATGTTAAACGAGTTTCTTCCAGAACTAGAAGTAGTCGAGGTGAACCGTTGCAATGAAGCGTATCAGTTCATTTCTCATGGAAAAAAGTCGTGTGCACCCTGTCCCCATTGCACTAAAGGTTCACAACGTATCCATAGCCGATACATCAGGACATTGCACGATGAGCGTGTGTTCGGATATGATGTTCAGCTACGAATTCAGGCAAGACGTTTCTTCTACGACGAACCAAACTGTCCCTCAAGCATCTTTACGGAAAGATTTCTATCCCTGTATCGACCACACTCCTGCAGAACGATTCGTTTAGAATGTGGGCTACTGAGGCTCTTAAGTGGGATGAGTGCTATCGGACTGGAACGTATTTTGAACAATATCAGCGATAGTACGCTAATCAAACTATTGAAACGCTAACAACATCATCGAAAGATGTCTGACCCTCGCTGGTTGGCATTGATGACTGAGCCTGAAGAAAACAAAAAAAGTACGGGACAATCATCTGTGATCTAGAGACGCGACGCCCGATCGCCTTACTTCCTTCTCGGAATTTCAAAACCGTCTGTGCTTGGATCCGTCGAGTTTCGGGAGGCCATCCGTTTAGCCGATGAGACGATTCAGCAAGTGAGTGACCGATGGCACTTGTTTCATATAAACAGGCAAGAAAAAAGGAGCTCATGGAGCTCCGGAACGAGACGATTGGCTATTAATTATTAATGACTGGCATGGGAGGCGCAAAACTTTTATCAATAAAGTTCACGACGTAAAGCGAAATAAGTATACATACTACCTGGAAGTGAAGGGAAACGTGACAAGTGGCGCCGCATCCCGGTTATCAAGAAGGCGATTCACCTCGTGAACCGGCTGCAGACATTGATGATGATTGAGGAAGTCTCGTCTCCTTTCATCGCCTTTAGCACGAAAAAAAACAACAAGGCCATCACATATGAGGCCCTGCGCCTGATGAGTCATCAGGCAGTCGACCATGTAGCGAATGAAGAGAAGACCCCGCCTCACTGGTTCCGCCGGGCCTACATCACAAAGCTCCTAGCAAACGGCAATTCGTTGATTGGGGTCATGCAATTGGTCGGTCACGAATCGATAAATACGACGAACGGTTACTTGCAATCACTTGATCGACTCTCAAACGTATCGAACGCTGACTTACCGTTTGAATAAATACCTGAACACTCGGATAAATTTGTTTCGTTGAACATTAAGATACCTATCATCATCTGAAAGGCAACATAAATCAATTATGGACGTATTAGGTTTTTTTCTACTATCAATAAAACCTTTGCAACTTATAAAAAAGAGCGAGCAGGAAGGCATCTTGTTTTCAATCTCTAAAAACTAACAATCACCTATGTTTAATTTCTACTTTTGGTTATTGGGCATTTGTAGTTTTAATGGCGTACTTCTTAAAGAAGCTATTAAAGAAGTTTTTCATCAGTTCAGCACTTTTATCTTCATTCATTAATTCATAACCACCGAATCTGTAGACATCATACCCATGTAACTTCAAATCCCGATCTGCCGAAACCATCTCTGCATACCGTTGAGGACTAGCAACATTTTCTTCTGAATAATGTTGTTTCCCGTCAATTTCAATAACAACTCTTTCTCGATTTGGAAGAAGCAATAAGAAATCCATTCTCTGACGTGGCAAATAAATTTCTCCATTCCGCTGTCTTTTTGTATAGGGATCATAATGAAGATAAACTTGAGGGATTAGCGCAGGCAGGTTTTGATGATATTGACCTCTGAGTAACTGAAAATACGCTTTAAAGAAAGTAATTTCTGGTGGAGAATCTAACGAATTTAACAATCGTTTGTACAGTGAAACTTCTTTTTCTTTATAGGATGTCAGCGTAGGATTCATATCGCTCCACCAATCAACTAATTCTGCCCAGTACAATCCATCAGAAGATATTGGTTTTTCATAAACCAAACAGTTGTCTTTGTGCTTTACAATGGTAATGTCATTGTTGAGAGAATCATTTATAATAATTTCTGGCTTGGCGCCTACAGCAGCAAAAATAAGGTTCTTTACTTCGCCTCTCACTCCGTTTTGAATTCTATGAACTTTATAAATCGGGTATCCAGAGAGTTGGCTAGTAGGATATAGATGAAATCCATCATTATGCAAATGTTCATTCAATAAATTGATATATGACTCTTGGGAGGATTGATTTCTTATCATTGGATGAACTAATTGCTCCAAAAAATTCATGAATTCTTGATCGTTTTTTATCAACAATTCAAAGTATTCCTCCAATAAGAACTGTTCATCATAGTCATAATTATTAATCATGTGTTGCCAAATATCCTGAGCAGCTGTATCAAATCTACCATCTCTTGAAGGCATCGCGTCTAAATCCCAAATTCTCTTAAAGAAAGAAACGACATCTGCTCTCCCCCATAAATCAGTTCGCTTGTATAGCTCATCAAAAATGTTTTTTCTGGTTATTTCACTGATTTCAAAAACCCCTTTGGGATTCACACTGTACATTAATTTTGATAGAGACTTGGCACTTTCTCCATAATCATCAATAATTCTTTTAGAGAGGTCCAAAAGAAAGAGTTGATTCTTCCCCTTTAACCTCTTTTGGATATACAACCTCTTACTAGAGAACGCCTCACTTTCTTCTCCCTCGTCTAATCCATATCTTCCACAGACACTCGGCAAATTATAAGCCTTTTCTCCACTTAAAATATTTGAAATCTCCTCAACTATTTGATTTAATTTTGCCACGAGATCACTCCTCACGATGATTGGATAATCCTAAATAACTTTAATATAAACTTAATAACGATCATATGGGGGGTTTATTTTCCCGTATACTCAACGACATGATATCTTTTAGATCATTGCTAGGCCTAAAGAACACGGCGAACGGATGGGAAAATGAATGAGGCTTTAGGGCTTTCCGATTCACGACCAACACTTTTTCTGTTGGAAACGCTAGCTGATTCTAGACGTTCTCCCAGAATGTGAGCACCTATCTGGTTAAAATATCTGGATACGTCATCAGGAAACCAAGAATCAAATGTCAGCAGTAAGTATTCTCTTTTTTACACCAACAATATTAATTATCTTTATTACTTTGTTCGTACTTTTTACGATTTCTTTTCCTTAAATATTTATCTATCCAATCTCAATTCTCTTATTCCTGAACTTATTGTTTCTGTAGTAACAACTTTTGCAATATGTACGTCTATTCCCACTAAAGCGTTTATTATACATTTCCTATAAAATAGAATTACTTATGATGAAAGGAATGAGTTCAATGGGCAGAGACAAAAAAGAAGATGTGAAGCAATCTAGCCGTGAATTTGCTCTGGATACTTTTTTGACAGTAGGAAGCGAAATAAGTGCGGAGGTAGCTAAGAAGTCTATCGCAAGTGCGGCAGGTGATTTAGCTGTAGATGCGGCGAGCTCATTTATCCCCGGGGTATCAGGAGCCGTTCAAGGCTATAAACGTGCTCGCTTCGAAAGAAACATGATACGTGTCGCTGAAGAGTTAAATTTAAAAGTGGAATCCATTCAGTCTAATCTCGATTCTAAAACCAGTGAACAAAAAGAGCAGATTGATAGACTGTTTCAATATGTAATAGACTCGGCGATAGACGAGCAACAAGAAGAAAAAATTAAGTACATGGTCAATGGATTTGTACAAATCACGAAACACGATTTTGTATCAGAAGACTTTGTCTTAACCTATTACGACGTGTTGAAAGAATTACGAATAATCGATATTTCGGTCTTACGGCTAATGAATTCGACTCGATTCTGGTACCAAGAGGGTTCTAAAGAGACATTTCACGATGTCATGGAGAGACATGGGATATCCTATGAGCAGTACGAAGCAGTAAGAAGAAATTTGCTTCGGATTGGTTTATTGACAACTCGCACAGATCTTAATGTCGTTGATGATCTCAAAGAAATCTCAATGACATTCAAAAATATTTTTACATACCTTGAAAAACTTTCAAATCCGAAGTCCAATCGTTTACCAAAATTGAAAGAACCTAAATTTAAATCTAAGGAGCAGTTCGAAATCTCAAGGTTTGGGAAAGATTTTATTGATTTCTTTTTTGAAATGAACCAGAACGAAGAGGAAGAACCTCTGTCGTGATAAATGTTTTTGCAAAATCCGGCTTCTACCCCTACTCTTTTTAACTTCCCAGCAAAAATATGATGAATGCTTTCGTGTCTGCTTGGTTGATATTTATATTGGATAAATTAAATGAATATGTAAGATGCTGAAAATTTTCATCATAACGACTACAGATATTTCATCAAAAAGAGATGATTCAAGAATATACATGATTCATCTCTCCTTTTAGATGAAAAAGAAATCAATAAGCATTTTTATAATCACTAGTCTATCTTGTATTTTTAGAACTATGATTTAAATCCTTTGGCACATCACTTCAAGATAGATATTTATTTAACATGCTGATTTGAAACGCACGAAGATTATCGGAAAAGTATCTATAGTTTAGAGCAGCCGCAGCTAAGATAATGATTTGCATTGCAATACCGATGTAAAACAACAATGGCTCTTCGCCTGTGATCAAACTACGAACTAACAAGAGGAAGACAAGAACTAGTGACCCTGTTGCACTGACAAACAATGTCCCTACCCCATGGACAGTGCTCAGCAAATGTCTATATCGCCCCTCCAAATAAGCCCGGATCCCCTCATCCTGTTCCAACAACATAGAATGCCACACGTGCTCAAGATAGTAGTAATCGTTATTTCTATTCTTGTAGAGAGTACCAAAGGTTGTGTCTGGAGAAAATTTGTCTCCAAGCTCGGTTCTAAATTTGTTCAAACTGTCTTTTGTTCTAATACTCCAAAAAAAGACAAAATAGATTTGATAAATTAGATATCCTAAAGGCACCCCTGCAACTATCAAAGATATCAGCAACGGAACATTTTTTACGAATTCGGAGTAATTATTTTGCGTGAATGAAAAATAAAAGAATAACCAAAATATGAACACCCACCCGGGAATTCCCCACCTAATCAAATATTTTGTTTCAAAATTCATTTAATCACCCTTCCTTTCTTCTTATTAGAGTATCATGTTTCAAACGCGATACTGCTAACCTTAGAATTCGAGTACCCACGGGCGGTTCTGTTATCTATTTTTTCAACCTCCTCTATTTATGCGCCCTAAGTTCACCATTTAATGTCTATAATCTAAAAAGTGTGCGCTGGCGCACACTTTTTAGATTATAGATAAAGTCACGTTTCGGACGAACTGAAATATGACTTGTCGTTTTCGGCCCTTGATGTGCCCTGGTCGAACCTTTATTTAGGCAGGCGGAGCATCTTCCATACCCAGCAACCACCTTCGTGTGATTGAGGACAGTAAAAGTAGACACAGCCTCAATTGATTTTTTAGGTCCCCGATGACGGTACAAAGCATAACATGCTTCTCCATTGCATCTGCCAATACACGCTAGTACTTCTAGGGATTTGTAGATCAATCGAGCATTGGGCAGTTCACACAGAGGGTGGGTTCGAGACGTACTTCCGTTCCCCCTCGGGCGAATTCGTGTAATGCCGGCTGGATTCCGCGGTAGATTTACAGCTTAGCAATGGCTGATTTTTTTAATAAGCGGAGACACTGCGACGGCAGTACGAAAATAGAAATCACTGAGTGCATCAATTGAGAGGATGACTAGATTTCTAAGAGTTTCGCGAGAAAAGGAAGACCGAGCAGCGATAAGGTCCGCGATTCAGCTCACTAATTGGCCCTATAGCAGCGAGTTGCGCCCGGTCGGTCAAATAAAAAAACTACACACGATGTTATGTCTATAGACTAGAAAGTGTGCGCCGGCGCACACTTTTTGTTCCTATTGAAATTATAAATATTCAACAGGATTTAAAGAATTTCACTAATTTTCGTTAGCAAAACGGATTGAAGACGTGAAAAACTCACTTTAGAAAGATCATCGTCGAATTTCATCGGTAATCACCGGCGAAAAGGATAAAACATGGAAACATCCTTATTTCTATTTATTCGAAACTCGCCTTTTAACCTCTTGATTTCTTGTGGACTGAATCAAAGAATAAGAAATTATCTTACTTACATTCTTTAAAAGTGTGTGCCGGCACACACTTTTAAAAGGGACTTACGGTATTTGAAATAATTTAAAATCGTTAATTAAGTGCCACCAAATTTGTGCTATATTTATCCTTAGAAGAGGTGATCAATATGGAGACTCAATCAACCTCCAATGGCCGCTCGCAACAACTCATCATTTCTCAAGCGGTCACGGCTATTCAAAGACATCGTATGGAGGAGATTCTCCACAGCGTGTCTATCTTTGATATCCAGGAATTCGTCACGACACTTTATCAAGAGCACTATCAATTCGAAAATTTAGAGGCTTCTTATAAGAAGATACGTTATCATTCATTCAACAAGCTAAAGAAGCGATGGGTGCAGGCTGCCATCCGAAACTACGAAGAGGGGCGTGGCCCGAAAAAAGAATTGCGTGCCCGGTTCGAGATGATTACCGCATATCATCATTTGGTCGGCCCTGAAGCCTTCTTGAAAGAGTTTCACGTGAAAACCATCGAAGGTTATATGCAACAATGCATCCAAGAGTTGAAGGAATGGGCTGAGAATCCGAATCTGTTGATCCATACGTATCCTTACTGGTCCCAAAAGACGGTGAATCAGAAGAAGACCTCACTCAAGACGGACGTTTTGATGATTCTTTGGGAGGTCGCCAAAGAGGTCGACCTCAACCAACCGACGGCGCACCACTCTCCGACGCTCGCCGTCGATATCCCATTCTTCGGCATGTCTGACCGCATCAAGAACCAGACGGACCTGTTGGATGAGAAACTGAATGAAGCGTCGCAGTTGAATCTCGAGCTTCAGAACTATGACACGGTGGTCCCGAAATATAAGAAGGGGATTCCCGACCACCTTTCGGTCCTTGTCAGCAAAGAATTCATCCAAGAATTGAACGGGAAAGTGCCAGACCTTGACTCGAAAGACTTCGAGGCCTTCACAGAGATTCTGGCGTATCGGGACATGACGTTCCAGACTAGCCGGAAAATCATCTTCCCGCTCTCGCAGCTCGTCAAGAAGCTGTATGCGAACGATAGTGGGAAAAGCTACGATTTGACGACGCAACGTCTCATGAAGCTCGGTTATTATCGGGTCGCAGGCCACAACGAGGACGGGGACTTCTTCATCCGAGGCCTGTTCTCCTCGGTTACCATTAAAAATGCGACGACATTAGCCGAGAGCCAGGTCATCGTCACGGTCAGTGAGGAGATTTACGACGACCTGTTGAAACAACAGATCGTCAGCATCTATGGGGAACAAATCGAACAGTTGAAAGGCAGCTTCGCTTATCACCTGGCCTTCGTCCTTCAAAAAGAGCGGATGAGCTCCATCCAGACAGGGGAGCAACAACCCGTCCGTAGGCACTGGCGTCAGTTCACCTATTCGATTCGATTCAACAAGGTCCGAAAGGCCGATAACCTAAAAGAGCTTGAGTTGAATCTGGATCGAATCAAGGAACATGATTTCATCCTGAAGGAATGGCATCGCTCTGGTGATTATTATTTCTTCACCTTCTACCCGTTGGAGTCTTGGGAATTGCCAGGTCATGTGGACACGTTATTATTGTAATTGATATCGTGGAGAACCCAGTCTATCTGGGTTCTTTTTTCAGTTTAGCTGCACCAATGTTTCACATGAATCGATTTAACGATGAAAATGGGCCAAAACGCTCAACTAGTATCCAGACTCATGAGACGTCATGAAACAATTTTTTGATTATGCCGTACCAATCTTACACTCTTCTCTCTTTCTTCTTTATAAATGAGGTAGTTTGAAAATTTTTCACTCGAATTTCCCTTTTTAGATTCGGTTGATATTCAATCTGATCACCTTTTTTAGTGAGTATGGCGTTCATTTATATCAGATTCCAACGATTTTGGTAACAAACGACCGTACCAAACTTGCACTTTTTGTTTTTTGGTAACAGATGACCGTACTGAAACTACATTTTCTTATTTTGGTCATGAAACACCGTACTGAAACCACACTTTTACCGATTCGTCGCCCTATAAAAAATAAATTTTCGAGACTCTTTTTGTCTTTTTGGTAACAGATGACCGTACTGAAACTGCATTTTCTTCTTTTTTGGTAACAAACGACCGTACCAAACTTACACTTTTTCGTTTTTGGTAACAAAATGCCGTACTGACACTACACTTTTCTCTTTTCTGACTAAAAAAATCTACTTTATTTTCAATATGAATGGCATTATAGAGCGGATTAATCGATTTTGGTAACAAATGACCGTACTGAAAGTGCATATTTTTATTCGTTCAAAATGGCTTCATACCAACGTTTTTTTCATTTTGGTAACAAAATGCCGTACTGAAAACGCACTTTGACACTATCTTGAAAGAGCTGGATACTGAAACTAGCATATTTTAGGATAGGGGAGGTGTAGGAGAGATGATAGAGACGAATCGACATATTTTGGTCGCCAATAAACTATTGGTCGCGATGAGCGGATTGACGCGTTGGACAAAACGAGCCGATCATTATCGTTATGAGCAGCATCATTATAACATCCCGGCCTGTTTCACGGCCTTCAAATGGACCAAGTCTCGGATCCGCCATATGCTCTCTATTCTCGCCTACGCTGACGACCAAGGGAAAATAGAATTTATCGAAGACCACATGGTCGCGGATTTTGCATGCACGTCGATCCGCTCCCTACATAATAACTTAAAAACATTTGAACAGAATGGTCTTATGACGGTCGTCCGTCACTTCCCAGGAGTGATCTCAATCCAATTGACGGATTACCTTGAAAACTATCGTGATTTGTTTGTAGACGGTGCTACGGTCGATTCGAAGACCGGGTATACGTCTGTTTGGCACGGCCTCTTGTCCGAACTGGTCGCACTCGATAATGTGAATACGTTGCGACTCGCGCTACGGACAATCGTCCAGGTCGAGAAAGATGTCCATGTCCAGTCAAATGAACAGGCCATCCTGACCTACGATGAGATCAAAGGATTCCTTCCTAAATACTGTGGCCATAAGCTCGCCATCCAAAAGATGATGTCTGGTCTCAAATTCCTCCAAGTGTCGCTTGTTGAAGACAGTAAGCGTTTCTTAAATATGGTCAAACAGAACATCTCGCTCAAGAAACGAGTCCAAGACGTGACGCGACCGCTCTTACTCGAAGTCCAGCTATCGGCTGCGCAAGACAGTAAGCAGATCAAAGAGAAAGACCGCACTGAAGTTCAACTCCTCTGGTTCGAGTTGCGCAAGCGAGTCGGGGAGTTCTTCGACTTTGACGCCCTCAAAGTCAACCGTGACTCACTCTTCTCGATGAGCGATACTTTCGGGGCCGAGACGTTCAAACAGGTCGTCGAAGAGTTAAAACAAGCATTCCTACACCATCGTGAGGACTTGGTCCACTCGAGCACCCATAAGCTGTTCTTTGAGGAGCCAATTTTCTATCTTCACCAACGACTAAAAGAGAACCAGGCAAAATTGGCTATCGCATGATGGTCTATTTGTCATGTTCATTTTTGAAAATATATATGAAAACGACCCATTTTTTCAGGTATTTCCTTCTGTTTATATTGTTTCTCATTCGTTCTAAGTCATCATTGCATACTGAATCTGCTTTTTTTACTTTTAGGAAAAAAATCAAACCAAGTAGTTAAGTAATCAAGGATTTACTGAATTAAATCTTCTCTTGTTTTTTAATTCTCAAATCAGAGTTGAAAAAAAATGAACCTTTGTGAACGAAACGATGGCCCTTTTGAAATATCTCTTTTCACTTAAATCGTCAGAAGGATTGGTATGACTGGATTGAGAGACCCTCTTCTTTTTCTAATTCTATTAATCTTTATTTAACTCTCTCTAATCTATTTATATTTTTTTAACTCAGAAGAATATGGTTTTATCTCTTCTTCTATTATTTAAATCATATCCAGATGTGCCAAGTATTTCTTCTATAGAAAAGATCTACAAATATGAATGACGTTCACAACAGGAACTTTGTATAAATACATAGTCCAAAAATGTCTCTGTATACAATTCGACGTCGAAACGTATACAGAAAATATTTAGATGCAAAAATCGTATACAAACCAAAACTATTATTGTATACATTTTTGTATTGAATTTATCAGTGTCTTTGCTGTTTTTGTGTTGAATGCAAAGAGTGAATGTGACATGATATGAAAGAGAAAGGGGAGATAAGATGAACATACTCACGTTTTACATATCGAAAGGTGGGTCAGGCAAGACGACCTGTTCTTTGAATATGGCTTACGCATTGGGTGAGCTGGGACAACGAGTCCTCATCATTGATTTGGATCCCCAAGGCTCGCTCAGCAAGCTGATGTTAAAAGAATCCGACACGATCAAATACATGACGATGTTTGACGTACATACACGTAATCTTGATATCAGAGAAGTCCTGTTTGATGATGAAACGTATCATGTGAGTCTTCTCCCTTCGAATGAACGAAATGCCCGGTTGATCAACCTAATCTCCGAGCAAGACAAGCTCTTCTTATTAAAGGACATGATTGCACCGCTCGAAGAGGAGTTTGATTGGATCATCTTAGATTCAGTCCCATCGATCAACGAACTTTCGAAAGTCGTGCTTTCGACATCAAATATGACGGTCATCCCTTTCATGCCGAAGAAGCTCGTTTTCGACCAACTTGCGAGTACGGTTCGAACCGTACAAAAAGTGAAAAAGTTCTACAACCCAGACCTCGTCATCACAGGTATTCTTCCTGTCGCGATGGATGCATCTTTAAAGGCAGACAAGGAGTACTATGAAGCAATGGCAACCATCGCGAAGGAAGAGGCATTAGACATCCTTCCGATGATCAAGCGATCCACCTTTATCGAGAAAGCTGCCGATAGTGGGAAGAGTGTCATCCAGTACCGCTCCAAGGAATCGAAGGTACTCGCTGAACCGTTTCGACTATTGGCCAAGCAAGTCGTCGAACAGGCAGGTGAGACATCATGAAGGCACGGAACCGCAATATTCATAAAATCAAACCGAGTGAGCAGCACCCGTATCAGAGCGGTTTGACGAATATCAGCGCGCTCGTCCAAAAACTTCCGGTCTCTAAAGAAGTCGAAGACCTTGTTCATGAGATCAATGAGCTCTCAAAAGTTCAAACGATTTCTGTATTCGAGATCGGGAAGCGGCTCGTCATCGCTCGTTCTGAGATGCATGACAAAAAAGAATGGATGGGGTTCCTCGAGGCTGTCTCGATGTCGAGTTCGCTTGCATCACGGTACGTCAAAGCCTATGAGACGTTACATCCACTCGAATCATCACTTGCGAGCTTACCGGCTTCCAAACTGTTTGAACTGATGTATCTCGACAACGTCGAAGAGGTAGTCGAACAGGGACTCTATATTGATGGAGAGTCACGAAGCGTTGACGAGTTGACGGTCAAACAAATCCGTGAGGCCCGTAAGACCCGTGAGCCTGTGCAACAGGTTAAGGTCAGCCCGTTTCAAAAAACAAAGAAACCATCTGCCGTTCTTTCAGCACGAATCCCGTCCGACCTGTCCGATCAATTCCAACAGTATGCACATGCTCAAAATCGTAGTGTGAGTGAACTGTTGACGGAAATCATCGAGCGGACTGTGAACGACAATATCATCGACGTCACAGACGAGAAGCGAGGAGACGAATCATGAAGAAAATCGCATTGTACAATCGAAAGGGCGGTGTCGGGAAATCGACGACGACCATCAACTTGGCTCATGCTTATGCTCGTGATGGATTACGTGTACTCGTCATCGACGCGGACGATCAGGCCTCTTCGACGAATGGACTCGGTCTCACGAACGATTACGAAGGAAAAGTCTTACTCGATTGTCTACTAGAAGAGAATGACCCATTCTACACACCAATCGAACAGGTCATTGTGACATGCGAGTATGAGACAGGTACCGTCTATCTTGTGCCAACCAGACGTTCGGCCTCACCGAGTGACTTAACGAGTCAAATCGGATATGAATATCGTCTTAGTGAAGAGCTCGCCAAGATTGACGAGCTGTTTGACATCTGTCTCATCGATTGCCCAGGATCGACTTCAGCGCTTAACCCGTATGCTCGCTGCGCACTCGTCGCCCAAGACCGAATCGTGATGCCTGTCCAAATGCAGAAATTCTCGATGGATGCCGTCTACTCTGCACCTGAAGAATTGGAAGAGATGAAACGCTTCCGGGAAGACATCCATATCGCAGCGTTCATCCCGACAATGGTGAGCGTCCGCTCAAAAGGGGATGTCACGACAGTCGAGGAACTTGAAGAACTCGGAAAAGAAGTCGGTATTCCGGTTTTGACGACGATACCTTACGCGGTGAAGGTACAGACACTACAACGTGAGTCTCGTCCGGTGATTGATCACAAGAGCCCAGCAACCGATGCCTATCTACAACTCGCTCAGGAGGTACTTGCTTTATGACACGTAACCGAAAGAAACATACACCGAAGATTTCTACATTCAGTGCCAACCTTCCGGTGAATCAAAATCAACAAGCGACGGATAGCCGTACGGAACAAGTCGAGGCTGTGAAAGAATTCTCCGCGACGACGACCGTATCGAACCCTTATCAGGCCCTCCCGGCGACGGGGTTGTCACGTATCATCACGAAGAAGCTGCCCGAGGACATGGATGGAATCGTTCAGTATTATAACCACATCGATGCGATTCAAGCAACGAGTTTTGTCGAAAAATGTCGTATTCTTGCACACGCAAATAGTCTGTTCCGTGATCCTGAGACGAAAAAAGAGTTCAAACAAGAAGAAGGAAATTGGAAAGACTTCTTAGCCAAAATTGGCATGTCACATTCTCAAGTGAATCGATTTGTCTCATTTTGGAATACATTTGGTCCGAACATCTTGGAGAAGACGCTCGAGCAGGATTTTAGCGCGACGAAACTTGCTGAGTTGTTGTCGTGGCCAGAAGATCCGAAGCTCGCGCTACTCGAGAATAAAAAATACTATACAGCTTCAGGAGACAAGACGGTGTACGAGATGACACGTGAAGAACTCCGTGAAGTGAAACGGATGTTGATCGAACGTCAGGAACAACGCGTGCTCGAAGTCGAAACTAACTCTGTGAAACCGATGCGTGTACAGATTCGCTTTGCTGATTTGACAGATCCTTTATACGTCGGATTAACGCAAGCCGCGCAAAAAGAACATGTGTCAGAAGACGAGATTATTCGGCGGGCTCTCAGTGCCTATTTGAATACGAATTAAGTTGAGAGCAGCGAAATATATCATGGCCCACGAAGACTCCTAACATATCGGATCAGAGTGGGTCATTTTCATTAGGAGGAACATACATGACTTACTCCAATCAATATAAAGATGTAGAGAGTATTATTGACACCTTGCTTATCCTAGATACATTTTGTGCCTCAAGAGGAATCGAAGTCGAGTTTGTCGTGGTTGGCGCTTCGGGGATTCTTCTGTTCATTGAAATGATGAATAAAGATGCCGAGTATCGTCCGACGCGAGATATTGATATTCGCGTGACAGAGGGCGTTGTGACACCTGAATTGAAAGAGGCGCTTCATGAATATGAAATTGAAATTGTCGAAGGGGTGATTCAGTTCCCACCCCGTGAAGACTTTAGGGAGAATGAATTCCGGCATAAGATTGAAGGGCTGTTCGAGGCGATTGATGTGTATATCCCCGACATTGAACTTTTAGCATGTACCAAGATTTTCTCCTCTCGCCAAAAGGATCTAGAGGATCTCGAAAAAACGAATCTATTGGCACTTTGCGATAAAGATAAACTTCTCGACCTTGTAGAGGAATACAAAGCAAACATGACGTGGGACGATCCATTTTGTAACGTGCATGACTTGAGTCGAATTTTTCAGGAAAAGGGTATATAATAAATCAAAAGAAGAGTAGAGGAGGGTGACCGATGTCAGACAGTAATCATGTACTTCTGCAAAGCGAGCTAGCGGATGAACTGAATCGTATGCAGGCAGGCGGGACAAGCTATCGCTTAGAGACGGCTCAATTGGCCCTGGCATTAAGTCGTCATGTATCGGTCCCTGAATCGCTACGTGACCGAGAAATGGCTCGCCAGTATGTTCGATCTTCACTGCATGATTTACAGGACGACCGGGCAGAGGATGTGGCAAAAATGCTTAGTATGGCAGCACGGCGTGCCTACAACACTCCTGAAAGTACGTTCTCGGTAGATATGAAAGTGAAATTAGAAGAAAAGCGTAATCGATTCAAGATGCGTGGATTGCGGGTAAAATCTTAATTGGACCAAGTGGAGTCATTTTTATACTCTCATGAGGTTATGGTTCTACGTGCGAAGGAAGCATCTTTGGTCAAGTCATTGAACATGTATCATACGATTTCTGCGAACCGTTAAATCCTTACTTTGTAATAAATATAAGGGTACTAGATTTAGTCACTGGTTGACTCAATCTAGTACCCTTTTCGTATCATTGTTTATTTTGTTGGGTGTTCCGCTCCCGCAAGACCGCGAGCTCGACCTGTTCCTGTAACCGGTTCTCGAACGCCTCTTTTTCACGACGGAGAAGCTGCACTTCCAAATGAAGTTTTTGGTTCTCCTCTTCGAGTTGGTCGCTTCGTCGCGTTCGTGCCTTCAACTCGTCAAGCGTGTCCATCAGGTTCTGGTTTTGACGATTGAGCTGGCTGCGCTCTAGCTCGAGCTTCTTGACGTCTTCTTCTAAATTAAAGACCAACTTCTTCTGAGCCTTCAGTTCCTCTTTGAAAGAAGCACGTTCGGTCTCGAGGGCGTCCTGAGCGTTTTGTTTCTCGGCGAACAGGAGCTCCACTTGATGTTGAAGTGGAATTAATTCCTGGTCGTGGGCCGCGACTTGACGCTCATAGTCCTCTTTGAGCTGTTCCGACTCTATGATGATGCTTTGCTCAAGGTCATGAATCGTCTTTTGATAGCGCGAACAGATCCGTTCGTGTTCCTTTGATTGAAGCTCGAGCCGCGTGGCTCGTTCATTGAAAAGGGCCAGCACCTGATTCAATGCCGCCTGGAGAGCATCATTCTCCAAACTGATCAATGGATCTGGCACCTGTTTATCAGCCAAGGTGATCAGTTCTTCAAACAATTGATTTGTCGACAGCTGCCGCTGTTCCGACAATCGCTGGATGTGTTCTTTTACCTCTTGTGAGACTCGAAAAGAGGTCACTTTGGTTTCATTAGACTGCACAGCATTCACCACTTTACCATTTGATAGTTTTCTCGTTTGAACGCATATGGACTCGCATTCATCTCACTTCCATTTTCGCGTATTTACTACGTAAACACAAGACGAGGCATTGCTGACAAGCCTAATTCGTTTCGACGTCGAAATGTATACAGTGAATGAGTACGGGTTGTCCGGTTTTGTATTAAAGCCGTTCTTATCATCCGTCAAAATCTATGAATCTTCTTTCAAGTCGAACTCGTAAGTATATAAACTCGTGAGTACGAGCGCACTCTCGCAATCAAAAAAGGATGGGGTGTGTCATTGTGAATAAACTTAAAGTCTTCTCAACTCTATTTACCACGGTATTTATCATGTTGAGCGTATTCTTTGCTCTGACGACAGAATTAAATGTCTTTTTGGGTGGAGCTTTGGTGGGGGTAAGTGTACTCATCAGTGGCCATCTGGCAGAACGATTGTTTAAACGCTTCGAACATGAGACGGTCTCTCCTCCGACAGTCATTTTCTCATACGTGCTCCTGTTGGTGGTCGCTGCTTACTTTATCGGACTATACTCATAAATTCCGTCAAACGGACCAGGTTCATAAAAATGAACTTGGTCCGTATTTAATATATACAACCATTATAAGATGATGGAGAGCTTATGATGGGGATGCATCGAACCGATTTCATTCACGACAGGAGAGATGAAAAAACGCTACGGATTTATTTATGTGGACCGTAATAATGACGGGAAGGGGACGCTCAATCGCTATCGAAAAGATTCGTACGAGTGGTATCGTCACGTCATTCTAACGAATGGGAAGAGTCTTCGTTAAAGAGAGATGAGATATCAAACAAGTGAGATATCTCTATTGTGAATAAGCTCCATATAAAACCCGCACTGGCGAACCAGTGCGGGTTTTATAATCGGATTCAATCGATTTTGTTAACTGAACAATAGTTAAATTGTAAATTTTAAATTATTTTAGTTCTTCGTAAAAATGAAAAAAACTCATAATTTGTTTACTAAACATTATTTATTTTATAGATTGAATGCGTTAGAATCAGAGTGTGGTGAAACTGATGAGGAGGGAATGGCTATGAAAGATATGATGAAACTGTCTGAAGCATTTACAAACACTTTTCACGAGGAGTTCGAGCGGGTATTTTTTGCGCCTGGGAGAATCAATTTGATTGGAGAGCATATCGACTACAATGGGGGACACGTCTTTCCTGCGGCGTTGACGTTCGGAACATATGCGTTGGTACGACGTCGGACGGATCGACAGTGCCGTTTTTACTCGATGAATTTTCCGGAAGCTGGAGTGGTCACTGTGCCGTTAGGTGAGCTTGATTATCAAGACGCTCACGGGTGGGTAAATTATCCGAAAGCGATGCTCCGTTACATGCTTGATGGACGTGAACCGTCGTTCGGGTTGGACTTTCTGTATTTTGGCGATATCCCTAACGGTGCGGGCTTGTCTTCGTCGGCTTCGATTGAGTTGGTGACGGCGGTCGCTCTGAATGCGGTGTATGATTTGAACTTTGATCAACTTGATCTCGTCAAATTCGGACAACGCGCCGAGAATGAATACATCGGGGTCAACAGCGGGATCATGGACCAATATGCGGTCGGGATGGGCAAGAAGAATCAAGCGATGTTACTCGATTGCGATACGCTTGAATGTACGTATGCGCCGTTTGAGTTTGGGGATGTATTGGTCGTCATCATGAATACGAATAAGCGGCGTGAACTGGCCGACTCTAAATACAACGAGCGGCGACAAGAGTGTGACACGGCACTAGAAGTTCTCAATCAAGAATTGAATATCCGTGCGCTCTGTGATTTGGACAGTGACACACTAGAAGAAAGACAAGGTCGATTTGAAGATGAGACCATCTATCGCCGAGCAAGACACGTCGTCAGTGAAAATGAGCGCACACGTGAGGCGCTCCGCGCGCTTCAGGCCGGTGACGTCCATCGCTTCGGAGAACTGATGGATGCCTCTCATCGCTCATTGGATAAGGATTATGACGTGACCGGTGTCGAGTTGAACACATTGGTCGAGAGCGCATGGAGACATGGAGCGATTGGGGCGCGCATGACGGGCGCCGGTTTTGGAGGTTGTGCCATCGCTTTGGTACGGGAACATGAGATTGCTCGTTTTATCGACGAAGTGAGTGCGGACTATGAACGTCAAATCGGATATGCGCCGACTTGCTACGTCGCTTCTATCGGGGAAGGAGCCCATGAAATCAAAGGAGGGAGCATCTCATGAGTATTCTCGTTGTAGGGGGCGCCGGTTATATCGGCTCTCATGCGGTCTATCAACTGATTGATCGAGGCGAAGATGTCGTCGTCGTGGATAATTTGTCGACGGGACATCGCCGAGCGTTGCATCCTGATGCGACGTTTTATGAGGGGGATATCCGAGATAAAGCCTTTTTAGACAAGGTGTTCTCTCAAGGTCAGTTTGACCAAGTGGTCCATTTTGCGGCAAATTCGCTCGTCGGCGAGTCGATGGAGAAACCGCTCGATTATTATGACAACAACGTTTATGGGACCCAGGTGTTGTTAGAGACGATGGTGAGACACGGTGTGCTTGAGATCGTTTTCTCTTCGACGGCAGCGACGTATGGCGATCAGGAAATCATGCCGATTGCCGAGTCGGCCCTGACACATCCGACGTCGACGTATGGTGAAACGAAGCTCGCGATGGAGAAGATGATGGGTTGGATCGGGAATGCCCATGGACTGCGCTATGTGGCTCTGCGCTATTTCAATGTGGCGGGGGCAAGGTCGGGAGGAGAGATTGGTGAGGACCATCATCCCGAGACACATCTCATTCCGCTCATTTTGGAAGTGGCGAACGGGAAACGGGACCACATCTCCATCTACGGAACAGATTATCCGACAGAAGACGGGACATGCATCCGTGACTATATCCACGTCGAAGACTTGGTAGATGCACATGTGCGTGCTCTCCACTATTTGCGTGACGGTCAGAAGAGTGACGTGTTCAATTTGGGATCGAATACGGGATTCTCTGTCAATGAGATGATTCAGGCGGCCCGTCAAGTGACGGGACACGCGATTCCTGCTCAGGCGACGACACGCCGAGCTGGCGACCCCGCACGTCTCATTGCCTCTGCGGAAAAAGCGAAGCGAGTACTGGGGTGGGCTCCTGAAAGAACCGATATCACCCGTATCATCGCAGATGCATGGGCATGGCATGCCGCCCACCCTGACGGATATCGTGAGGTGGGACGATGAGTGCGCTTGTGAATGGACTCGTGGCGGCAACGCTAAAAAGTGGACTCATCCAGGAGCGGGATGTTATCTACGTGAAGAACCGGTTGCTCGCCATGACGGGGGCGACACCGAGCGATGAGACGACGAACGGTCGAATCCCGGAGCTCGTCGACCGATTGGTGGACGAGGCGGTCCGGAACGGTTTGACTGAGGACGGCCGGTCACAGCGGGATCGATTCGCGGCAGACATGATGAACCAATTCATGCCACGCCCCTCGGAAGTGGAGAAGGTGTTTTACGGCAAGTACGCGACGGACCCGGTCATGGCGACGGATTACTTTTACCGGTTGTCGACGGACTCGAACTATATTCAGACAGAGCGAACGAAACAGAATATCTCTTATCAAGTAGATACAAGATATGGAATGGTCGACATCACCATCAACGTGTCGAAGCCAGAGAAAGATCCGAAAGAGATCGCGCAACAGAAGAGCGTGAAGAAAGAGGGGGCCCCATACCCGAAGTGTCTCCTCTGTGTGGAAAATGAAGGGTACGAAGGGCGTTTAGATCATCCGGCGCGAGCCAATCATCGGCTTGTGCCGCTCGAACTCAGAGGCGAGGAATGGTATATGCAGTACTCGCCTTACGTCTATTACGACGAACACTGCATCTTATTGTCGGGTGAGCATCGAGATATGCGGATCGACCGTTCGTCGTTCGTCCGTCTGCTCGACTTTGTAGAGAAATTTCCGCATTACTTCGCGGGATCGAATGCCGACCTGCCGATTGTGGGCGGCTCGATTTTATCGCACGACCATTACCAAGCAGGACGATACACGTTTGCGATGGCGGAGGCGCGCGAGACAGGCCGATTCTCTTTTGAGGAATTCCCAGATGTGAGCGGACACACGTTGCTTTGGCCGTTGTCGGTCATTCGGTTGCGTAGCCAAAATCAGAACAGCCTCGTCGCGTGCGCGGATCGTGTCTTGTCGACTTGGCGCAACTATTCGGACGAAGCATGTCACATCTTGGCCCACACGGACGCCCCGCATAATACAATCACACCAATCGCACGAAAAAAAGGTGAGTTCTTCGAGTTGGATCTCGTTCTTCGAAACAACCGGACGACATCGGAACATCCACTCGGACTCTTCCATCCCCATGCAGATGTTCACCATATCAAACGAGAAAATATCGGATTGATCGAGGTGATGGGGCTTGCTGTACTGCCGGCGAGGCTCCAAGCTGAGATGGACGAAGTTAAGAGATTTATTGTAGGAGAAACGGACAACGTACAAGATCTCCATCAAGATTGGGCTTGCGAATTGAAACGAGCATACGATGGAAGGGAGAATATCGAACGTTTCATCGAAATGGCCGTAGCCGAAAAATTTGTTAAGGGACTTGAGGACTGCGGCGTCTTTAAGTTGGACGAAAATGGACAACGAGGACTTCAGCGCTTTATTCAAGTAATTCAATCACGGGACTAAAGGGAGGCGGACAGGTGAAGACTTGTCTGCCTTTTACTTTACGGTTGAAACAAATCATTCTGTTTAGTAAAATGAAATCACATTTTACTCAATATTGGAGGCATGATTACTTTGACAAGCATTCGTGAAGTGGCGAAGAAGGCGGGCGTTTCGATTGCGACTGTATCCCGCGTATTGAATTCGGATGAGAAGTTATCCGTCAGTCAAGAAACACGTGATAAAGTGTTGCAAACAGCGAAACAATTAAAATACAGCCCACGAGAGAAGAAAACACATAAGAACCGGATCGCGACAGTTGGGCTCGTGACCACGGTCAATGAGATTCAAGAGATTGATGATCCATATTTCCGAGCGATTCGACGCGGTATTGAACAAGAAGCCGAACGGCTGAGGGTGAGTGTCAACCGGGTGATCCGTCTGTCTGATAAAAAAGCGGACTGGGAAGGATTGAACCATCTCGGAGGAATCCTCGTCCTCGGTACGGTCGACCCGAAAACATTGGAGTCGCTCTATAACGAGAATCCTAATATTGTCGTCATCGATGACTCGCATGCCGACGCACGGTTTGACGCCGTATATTCTGATTTCAAAAGCGCGACCATAGCGAGTCTAGAACATCTATACGAAAACGGACATCGCAACATCGCCTATATCGGAGGGCAGCGTGTCGTCATGAACCAAGAGGGTGACGTCTATTTCAATGAGGACGAGGATCGATATCAGACCTATGTATCTTGGATGAACGACAAAGGGTTGCAGCATCTCCGCTATGGGCTATTAGGAGGATGGAGCACGTTGGAAGGACTGCGTTTAGGTGAACAGTTGACGGAGCGTGGCGACACGACAGCGGTGTTGGTCGCGAGTGACCCGATGGCCGTCGGTGTGTATCGCGCTTTTCAAAAACAAGGATACAGCATCCCAGAGGACATCTCGATCTCTAGTTTCGACGACATTGAAATCGCTGAATTCCTGACACCTTCGTTGACGACCGTGAAGGTAGAGACCGAAGAACTTGGGAAATTTGCCGTCAAGTTGGCGTTGGAACGGATCCGCGAAGAACGAGATATTCCCGTACGAGTCATGATTCCGGCCAAACTGATCAAGCGAGAAAGTGTCCATTATAAAAATTGAATAAAAGCGATTGACAAAGTGTTTACTAAACGTTAAATTATAGATGTGTTTAGTAAACGCTTTCATTTTAGTTTTTAATGAAAGCGCAACCACTATTGGGAGGTTGAGCCATGAAGTTGATTCATGTTAACGAAACAGAGAGAGTATTCCATTTGTCTAATGCAGTGTTTAGCTATGTGCTCCGTGTCGAAGAAGGCAACGTGTTGACCAACGAATATTTTGGTCAGGCGATTTCGGCATATCGCGGTGGACGGAAGTATCCTCGCGTCGACCGTTCCTTTTCCCCGAACTTTCCGGAGGCGACGGATCGCCTTTATTCCCTCGATACGATCTTGCAAGAATATCCAGGTTACGGGACGGGAGATTATCGGACGCCGGCCCAAGTCATCCGCCACGAAGACGGATCGACTGTCACGGATTTCCGTTACAAGTCCTATGAGATTGTGACAGGAAAACCGCGTCTTGATGGCATGCCTTCGACGTATGTCGAACAGGATGAAGAAGCCGAGACGCTGATCATCACACTCGAAGATCCGAAAGAGCGACTGACTGCTCGTCTCGTCTATACCGTGTATCGTGACCGTCCGGTGTTGGCACGATCCGCTCGAATTGAAAATGAAGGAGCGGAGACCCATTACCTTCAAAAAGCAGCGAGCCTCTCATTGGACCTTCCGCTTCAAGAGCTCGAGGTCATCACGCTGAACGGGATGTGGGGCCGAGAACGAATGATGGAGCGTGAACCAGTAAAACGTGGCGTGAAAGTATTCGACAGCAAACGTGGCTCGAGTAGTCACCAGATGAACCCGTTTCTCGCACTCGTTTCACCCGAGACGACGGAGTATGCGGGAGAAGCAGTCGGCTTCAGCCTTGTCTATAGCGGAAGTCATCAAATGTTGCTCGAACGAGACCCATACGGACAGACCCGTGTGCAACTCGGCATCAACGAATTTGGATTCGAGTGGCGTTTGGATCCAGGCGCATGTTTCCAAACGCCGGAAGTGAACATCGTCTATAGTGCAAACGGGACGATGGAAATGTCACAAGCATTCCACGCCCTGTATCGTGAACGGCTCGCACGCGGAACCTTCCGTGACGCAGACCGACCAATTTTGATCAACAACTGGGAAGCGACTTATTTCGACTTCGACGAAGCCAAAATCAAATCGATCGTCGATGAGAGTGCCGAGCTCGGAATCGAGTTGTTCGTGCTGGACGATGGCTGGTTCGGACGTCGCGATGATGATTACACGTCACTAGGCGACTGGTTCGAATATGAGCAAAAGATTCCGAACGGATTGAAAGGACTCGCAGACTACATTCACACCAAAGGCATGAAATTCGGTCTATGGTTCGAACCGGAGATGATTTCGAGAGAGAGCGAACTCTTCAAACAGCATCCGGACTGGGCGATTCAAATCCCGGGACGCGGTCTATCCAAAGGACGAGATCAATATGTACTCGATTTCAGTCGGAAAGAAGTACGAGATAACATCGTGCAGCAGATGACCGAGGTGTTGGACCGCGTCCCAATCGATTATCTCAAATGGGACTTCAACCGTAACGTGACCGAGGTGTTCTCGACGTCACTACCGAGTGACCGTCAAGGAGAAGTGTTACACCGCTATGTCCTTGGACTATATGAAGTGCTCGAGACGATCACATCACGCTATCCGAACATCTTGTTCGAGAGCTGCTCCGGCGGCGGCGGTCGGTTCGATCCAGGCATGTTGTACTACATGCCTCAAACGTGGACGAGTGACAACACGGACGCCATCGCGCGTTTGAAAATTCAACATGGGACGAGCATAGTGTATCCCATCTCCTCGATGGGCGCACACGTCTCGGCTGTGCCAAACCACCAGACACACCGTGAGACGAGTCTCGAGATGCGGGGGAACGTCGCGATGGCTGGCGTGTTCGGTTATGAGCTCGATGTGACTGAGATGTCAGAAGACGAGAAGGCGATCGTCAAACAGCAAGTCGCATTCTATCAGGAGCATCGTCGTACGTTCCAATATGGGACGTTCTACCGGCTGGAGAGCGCATTCGACAGCAATCATCCTTCTTGGATGTTCGTATCGGAAGAGGAAGTCATCGTCTGTGACTATAGCGTGCTCAGCGAAACCGCACCGCTCATCCGTTTGTTGAAATTGAGAGGATTGAACACAACAGCCGTCTATGAAGTAGAAGGCCAGCATTACGGCGGTGATGAGCTCATGCACGTCGGGCTTTACATCGAGCCGATTGTCAAAGGTGATTTTGTAAGTAAGTTGTACGTGCTGAAAAAAGTAAACGAACTTTCAGGAGGCCAATCAAAATGAACAAGACAATGAAACTAGGCATGGTAGGGCTCGTCGCATCATCTCTCGTACTCGCAGCTGGTTGCTCGGGCGGAGCGGAGTCGGACAAGACAGAAATCGAATTCTTCTCCCAAAAAGTCGAAATGAAGGGGACGCTCGATGAGATCATCGCTGATTTTGAAAAAGAGAATCCTGATATCGACGTCAAATTGACGAGCGTCAGCAATGCCGGGACCGTATTGAAAACGCGGGTCGCCGGCGGGGACATCCCGGATATCGTGCACACATACCCGCAAAACCCAGACTTTAAAGGGTGGGCGGCTGACGGGAAGTTCCTCGACCTGTCTGACGAAGATTTCTTGAGCAACTTGAAGCAAGGGGCGGCTGAATCGTACGCGGTCGACGGAGGGATTTACTCACTGCCGCTCAACTCGAACGCGTGGGGCTTCTTCTATAACAAGACGAAGTTTGAAGAGCTAGGACTGGAGGCGCCAAAAACATGGTCCGAGTTTGAAGACGTGGTCAAAGAAATTAAAGATGCTGGCGAGACACCGTTTGCGGCAGCACTCACGACAGACGACTCATGGACGATGAACGGTTATCACCAATTGGCTTGGGCGACAACGACAGGCGGTTTCGACCAAACGCAAGACGCATTGAAAAATAGCCCGAAAGATGGCATCAAAGTCGGTAACGAAGATTTTGAGACTGTGGCAGATGAGTTAAGCCTCGTCAGCGGTAACACGCAAAAGAATGCGAACGGGGCATCTTACAGCGATGCGGTCGCACTCTTCGCAAGGGAAGAAGCGTTGATTTTCCCGAACGGCATTTGGGCGCTCCCGGTCATCCGTGATCAGCAGCCTGATTTCGAAGTGAGCATGTTTGCCTTCCCAGGCCAAGAAGCAGGCCAAGAGATGACGGTCGGTGCGGCTGACTTGGCGCTCTCTGTGTCGAGCGCTGGATCGGAAGCGGAACAAGAAGCATCGAAAAAACTGCTCGCGTACATGACGGAAGGAGAAGTCATGCAGAAATACTATGACAAGGACGGTTCTCCGACGTCGGTCGAGGCAGTCGATACAGATGGCGCGTTCGAAGAGACGAAAGCTGTTTCGGACCTCGTGTTCACAGACAAACAAATCATCTGGCTCCATTCTGAATGGCCATCGGAAGAAGAGTTCTGGCACCTCACGGTCGATTATATGAACAAAGAAGATAAAGACCAACTCGCCAAGGATTTGAACGCCTTCTTCAACGGTATGAAATAAAAACATTAAAGGAGTTGCACCATGAGAGAGAAAGGGTTTGTCAACCGCTACTGGCCGTACCTGTTCATTCTTGTGCCGCTCTTGCTTCAAATCGTGTTCTTCTTCATACCGCTCGCACAAGGTGTGATCTACAGTTTCACGGACTGGACAGGGCTAACAAGTTCGTACAATTTCATCGGAATCGATAATTATCTGGCCATCTTCTCAGATGCGAAATTCTTATCGAGTATCGGCTTCACGTTACTCTTCACGATCGGTCTCGTCGTTGGACAAATCGTGTTAGGGATTGCGATCGCACTGCTATTGAATCAAAAAATTAAAGGGGTCGGGCTGTTCCGGACTGCCTACTTCTTCCCTGCGGTCATCAGCACCGTCACACTCGGCTTGATCTTTAAACAGTTCTTCAATTACGGGCTGGCGCCACTCGGTGAATTTTTAGGCATCGAATGGCTCTCGCAAAGTCTAATCGCGAACGAAGGGACGGCGTTCTGGGGCCTCCTCTTTGTCGCCCTCTGGCAAGGGGTCGCCATTCCGGTCGTCATCTTCTTGGCGAACTTACAAAGCATCCCGAACGAGATTCGGGAAGCGGCCTCGATTGACGGGGCGAACCGGTGGCAAACGTTCAAGAGCATCGAATTGCCGTTCTTATCACCAGCCATCAGCATCGTCCTCATCTTGGCGATGAAGGCGGGATTGACGGCGTTCGACCTCATCTACGCCTTGACGGGCGGGGGACCGAGCGGGTCGACGACGTCACTCGGACTACTCGTGTACAACTATGCGTTCAAAAACAACCAATTCGGATACGCCAGTGCGATCGCGATCGTCCTCTTTATCATCATCGCCATCGTCTCGGTCATCCAAATCAATTCTTCGAAAAAATTTGAAGTGTAAGGAGGGGCATCATGAAAAAGGACAAAATTCATATCCCGACGTATGTGTTTCTGACAGTAGGGCTCGTCTTGATCGCCCTTCCGATGTATTTGACCGTCTTGAACTCGTTCAAAGAAACACGGCAAATCACCGGCGGCTTCTTCGAATTGCCGGACCCGTTCACACTCGAGAACTTTCAACGTCTCTTAGACGACGGGGTCGTCCAATACTTTGCGAACTCGATGACGATCACCATCGCGTCCATCGCGCTCATCATCTTGATCGTCCCGATGGCAGCCTATGCGCTCGCACGGACGATGCCGCGTAATCGCGTCTTCCAAGGGATTTACATCATGTTGATCATCGGGATATTCGTCCCGTTCCAAGTCATCATGATCCCGATCACGTCGATGATGTCGGATTTGGGGTTGTCGAGTAAACTCGGGTTGATCATCTTGTATCTGACGTACGCGGTCCCGCAGTCACTCTTCTTGTACGCGGGGTACGTCAAGACCGTGATCCCGAAAGAGTTGGATGAGGCGGCGGCCATCGACGGCAGCGGGAAGTTCAACACGTACTTTAAAATCATCTTCCCGATGATGAAGCCGATGCATGCGACGGTCCTCATCCTGAACGCACTCTGGATTTGGAACGACTTCTTGCTTCCGTTGCTTCTACTCAACCGAGATGAATCGACATGGACGCTCCCGTTGTTCCAATTCAACTATCAAGGACAGTATTTCAGTGATTTCGGACCTTCCTTCGCCTCGTATGTCGTCGGGATCGTCTCGATTCTCATCGTCTACTTGTTTTTCCAGCGCCACATCATCGATGGGATGGCCAACGGATCCGTCAAATAAACGAAGCTCCTACACGTGAAAGTGAACTGAGCCCCGTAAAATGGACAGTTTAATAAAAAGCCCACGTTTTCTATGCGGCGATCAGATGGCCCCGATATTGTTCCGGGGTCATCTTTTTTAGGTTCCATTGACCTCATTCGCAGTTGTAATAGCTTATGTAGTCCCCGACCATTTCTCGGACCTCCTCGAGCGATTTGCACGAGCGGTTGGTGACATAGTCCTTCAACTGGCCGAAGAACGATTCGATTGGTGCGTTGTCGAGACAGTTGCCCCGACGTGACATGGACTGGACCAGTCCGAGGTCGCCGACGAGTTGTTGGTAGTCCGGATGTGTGTAGTGGAAGCCTTGGTGCGAATGAATCATCGCCTCGGGATGTAGGTTCCCTTGGAGATGCTCTTCGAGCTTTTCCATCGTCTGAAAGACGAGGTCCATGTGAAGGCCCGTGGACAGCTTATGTGCCACGATCTCGCGTGTGGCGACGTCCTTCACACAAGACAGATAGACGTTCTCGCCGGAGGCGATCGGGAGATAGGTGATGTCGGTCACGAACACCTTCCCGGGCTCGCTCTGCCGGAACTGACGGTTCAATAGATTCGGCACGACGCGATGCTCGAGCGTCGCTTTAGCTAGTTTTCGATAAGGGCTCATCTTTCGGATTTTGGTGACGATGTTATACTTGCGCATCAGTCGGAGGATGCGCTTATGGTTGATTCGGATCCCGAGGGTTGCGCGCACCTCCATGTACAGTGCCCGATAACCGACTTTGCCACCGTGGCTGTCGTGAATCTGCTTGAGTAGGGTCGCATCTAGATAATCACGCTCTTCCCGGAGGGACTCTGCCTCGGCTCGGTTCAACCAGGCATAGTAACCACTCCGGCTCACACCAGCGATTTCACATAGTGGGCGCACGAGGTTTTCCAGCTGCGCGATTCGGATGATGGTATTGATGACCTGATATTTCTCTGCCGGTGTCAGTTCGTTCGTTTCGCCTGCCCTTCTAACTTCTCTAGCTTTTTTAAGAGTTCGTTCTCGGCCGTCAGATATTTGATCCGTGCCTCTGCCTTCGCCAACCGTCGCTCCATCGACTCGTCTTTTTTCGGACGCCCGCCTCCCAGGGTCTTCCCACGTTTGTTGTTCAGGAGACCGTCTTCTCCGTCCGTTCGGTACGTCCGACGCCAACGCTTCAACGAAGACTTCGCCTTCTCTTTCCCAATCACCGTCAGGTCGAACCCCGCCTCTGTGAAGATCTGTTGAGGTCCTTTGCCGTCCATGTTCTCACGCACGGCCTTGACCTTAAACTCGGCGGTGTATTGAATCGAACGTTCTGATACGGAGGCGACGTTTGGATTTTCTTCGAGCTGATTGATTTGTTGAATGTTGAAGATGATTTTACTCATGACTGTTTCTCCCGTCTGAATGAATAGGTTCATTATAGCGATTCGTGCGCACACGAAAAACCCCGAGTGAGGCACTTTTTTCAAGTGTCCATCATTCGGGGTTCAGTTCAGGTCTTATCGTGATGGGTCTTTTTAATAATGATTCGGCGGTTCTTTTCGTAAATAAACACATATGCTCCATTTTCGATTCTTATTGATTTGGTAATGTGACTGGGAATGGTAACCTGTCCGCTTTTTGTGATTTTCTTTAAAATGGCCATACTTCAGCCCTTTCATTCGATTTATTATGAAAGGATAGCTGCCCAAGGAGGGCTTAGGCAGTATCTCCCTGTTATTCAGGCTTATTGCCTGCATCCGGATCTGGTGTAAAACTTGGTGTAAAGCCGTCATACTTCACCATATTTACCATACCGGCTGTAGCATGATGCAAATCATGGCAATGGAATAGCCAGTTACCAGGATTGTCTGCCTTAAATGCTACGACAACTTCTTCTCCCGGTTTTAAATTTATGGTATCCCTAATGATTGAAGAGCCTTCAACCGGCTTGCCGTTTTTGCTCAGGACTTGAAAGAAGTGTCCGTGCAAATGCATTGGGTGGTCGTCCATCATCGAACTGTTGGTTAAAGTAACTTTTACAAGATCTCCTTCTTTAACATTAATATTGTCTGTCTCAGGAAAGGTCTTTCCATTGATGGTAAATACTTGCCCCTCTCCATCCATTTTTGTATTAAGATCCATTGTATACTCAACATCATAATCCTGTTCGAGTGTGAACTCAGCATCTTCAAACACACCGTAATTCATATAGTTAAACTCTGGGAGCTGCATTTCCTGGTTAGAAGTGTCAGTGGACCCTTCTGTATCTTCATATTTGATTAGAGTCTTCATGCCTGCTGTGCCTTCCATGTCACCATGACATTCAATGAACCATTCACCAGGGTTATCAGCCGTAAATTCTATATCGTAACGCTCGCCTGGTGCTATAGAGATTACTTGATCCTTAATTTCCTGTGGTTCATTCAACTCTTGCCCATCAATGGCAGCCACTTTAAATTTATGTCCATGCAAATGGATTTTGTGGGACATAAAACCCACATTGACCAGACGGAGGCGGACTTTTTCTCCCTCTTTCACCATCAGCGGCTCAATGCTATCCCCACTTTTACCGTTTATCGTAAAGATATCATAAGCACTCATGTCATGGCCCATTCCGCCCATGCCGCCTTGATCCATGCCCTCCATTTTGCTTTCTTCTTCATTGCCTGCTTCGGAACTCATATTGCTGTGGTCCATGTTGCTTTCGCCTTCTGCTTCTTCATTGTTATTCATATTATTATGCTCCATACCTTCCATTTCGGCGCTTTCCTCTTCGGGATTGCTCATCCATTCATCAAGCATCAAGGTATAGTCGCGATCATAAGTTTTTTCTTCAGGCTCGACAATAATGGCCCCATAGAGGCCTTTATCCATTTGTTCTACAGCGTTTTGGTGCGTATGGTACATATAGGTTCCCGGATCCTCAGGCGTAAATTCATAAGTGAAGGACTCACCAGGCTGAACCGCATTTTGGGTTACCCCCGGAATTCCATCCATTTCATTTGGAACAGTAATTCCATGCCAGTGGATGGAAACCGGTTCAGAAAGTTCGTTTTTCAAATTCACTTTGACTTTTTCCCCTTGTTTTACCCTTATCTGGGAGCCGGGAACGGAGCGGTTAAAAGCAAGGGCATTAACACTGACACGATCATTCAACTGATGTGTTCCTTCTTTGGCAACAATGGTAAATTCGTTCCCTGTAAGTGTCTCGGAACTTACAGTTTGAGCACCATCAACCTTTTCAGGATTAACCTTATTTTTAGTTCCTTCTTCCTTTTTCGTATTTCCATGATCCATGCCTTCCATATCGCCGCTCTGCTGGCTGGAACAGGCAGCAAGGAAAAGGACAGCAAGGAAAAGGACAGCAAATGCAAACAAAGCAAGCAATTTTCTTTTCATAACCATACCTCCTGTTGTTTTTCATCCTAACAATAGTAAAAAATGTTGCAGAAAGTATGGATAAAAATGATTAAAATAGCTCATTCACTACATTTTCGCAGTTAAAATATGAAAGTTAACAGAATCTCCATAATTTAACCAAGCCTATATTTTAGAAAGCATGAAATTTCTGCAAACTTAAGGGTCAACATTAAAAGTTAAATAGGAGGGTGGTTAAAATGGAGAAGGTGAATAGGGGAACATTCATTTCCAGTTCCTTAAAGGAGCAGCGGGTCTATTTGCTATATCAGTTCTTCCCTCAGTTTATCTGCGTGCAGCAATAGAGAGAAAGTGGATACTAGTGCAATGGCCAGCCTGGGCCCGCTCAGTGAACTGGAGAAAGGTGACTTTCCCAAAAAAGTGTTTTATAAAACAACGGTTCAGGATGCGTGGGTTGAACAGGAAATGGAAGGGTTTTTGTATATCAATAAAAACAAGGAGGATAATTCCCTGTTAATTATGTCACCTATCTGCACACATCTGGGCTGTGCAGCAGGAAACGCAGAAGTGTCCATGAAGGAAAATGAAGGAGTCGAGTTTTATTGTCCATGTCATGGAGGCAAGTATGATGAGCAGGGAATCAATGTAGGAGGGCCTCCACCAAGGTCGTTGGATGTTTTTGAATCCTTTATCGAGGATAAAAATGTTTGTATTGCCATTCTCAGCCCTATGGTGAGGGAAAAGCGGAAAAAGTGAATGGAGGTGCTCTATGGCATGCTGTTCGAATCAAAAGGAAAAGCAAGGAAGAAAAAAACTCTCGCCGTTCGCTTTCTTTATTTTCTGGTCACTAGTAGTTGCGGCCGCCGGACTGGCTGGTCTTTACTTTAAATGAGCAACTACAAATATCCCCTAGAGAACAGGCCCTTAATGCAGGCCATGTTCTTTTTTTATGACTTGAAAACCTTCTATCTTATAGGCAGAATATGCAGTTTTAATGGATTTCAACAAATTGTACGATTTTAAAAACCTTTTATTTGCCAAGTGAAATATATCACAGTTGGTACAAAAATCAGCTGTTATGATTGCCTTACATTGATAAAGGAGGAGCTTTACATGAATAAAGTGAAAATGAGTATATTTATTTTTCTATTAATGCTGGGAGTTCTGGGAGTTGTACTAGCAGGGTGTAGTTTAGGCAACAATGCAGTTGATGAAGGCCCCAACAAAAAGGAGCTTGTTGCAGCAGTGGGAGAAAATGAGAAGCAAGAAGGGGAGAATACTGAAGAAATGGCTGGGAAAACAGCTGCCCAATATTATTATACTGCAAATGAAGGTGGAAGCATTTCCAAAATTGACGCCGCAACCAACACAATTATAAATACGATTGAGCTGGAAGGTTCTGTTCATAATGTCCAAGTATCTCCAGATGGAAAAATCATTGGTGCAACCCTTGTACCGGAAACAGGCGGCCATGACGAAGAGGATGAAAGCCATGAAGAAGAGGGCGGCCACGGAGAGGGGAATAGTGGAAAAGCGCTTTTCTTTGATGTGGAAAGTGATGAACTAATCAAGGAAGTTGAAGTAGGAAATCACCCTGCCCACATCGTATTTACTGAGAACGGGAACTTTGCGGTCGTGACGAATAATGAGGATAACAATATTTCTGTCATAGATATGGCAAGCTACGAGGTTGTCAATACGGTAGAGACAGGAATAGGCCCTCATGGATTCAGGATTTCAGCCGATAGCCAGAAGGCTTATATTGCGAACATGGGAGAAGACACAGTCAGTGTGGTGAACCTAGAAACGATGAAGGAAGAAAAACGGATCAAAGTCGGTGCAGTTCCCGTTACTGCAGGTGTCACATCGGATGGAAAAACCCTTGTGGCCACTTTAAATGCTGAAAATGCGTTGGCTGTAGTGGACCTTGAGACTGAAAAGGTTGAAAAAATCGAAGTTGGCGTTGGTCCGGCACAGGTTTATGTTGATGTAAATGATGAATTTGCCTATGTGGCAAACCAGGGTACAAAAGACGCTCCATCTAACTCCGTCACAGTGATTGAACTTGCCTTAAGGAAAGCAACTGCTGAAATTATAACCGGAAAAGGGGCGCACGGAGTCGTAACCAGTCCGGACAATAAGAAAGTATATGTAACCAATATGTTTGAAGATACAGTGTCAATCATCGACAAAGGGCAAAACAAGGTAATCGAAACGATCGAAGTGAAAGGTGTTCCAAATGGTATCAGCATAACAGAATAACGCCAAGCCCCGCTGCCCACATTGATATGCTCCCCAATAGGTAGACAGATGAAATAACAAATCTGTTTATTCTATTGGGGAGTGTTTTTTATGGCGAGAAGTCGGCATACGATCGAACAAAAATTGAGTGCGCTGCGCATGATGGAAGAAGAAACATATACTTGGAAAGAAATCATGGAGGCTCATGGCGTCTCTAGGCACACCCTCCAGGTGTGGAAAGTGAAATTCGATACCGGTGGGATCGATGCGTTGAAGGAATCGAAGGCATGGAAATCTTACACCAAGGAACTGAAAATCGCGGCCGTCCGCGACTATCTCGACGGGTTCACTAGAATGGAGGCACTCTCCAAGTATCAGATCAGTGATTGGTCTGTTCTTCGTAAATGGATTAAGAAGTATACTAGTCATAGCGAGTTAACAGATTCGAGAAAAGGGATGGATCGAGCTATGACAAAAGGAAGAAAAACTACATTCGAAGAGCGCCTTGAGATCGTGAAATATTGTTTGGAGAATGGACGCAACTACCAGCAGACCGCGGAACAATTTCAGGTGTCCTATGCCCAGGTCTATGGCTGGATCAAAAAGTATGACACGGGCGGGGCAGAGGCGCTCGTGGACCGCCGTGGGCGTACGAAGCCAGAGGACGAACTAAGCGAAGAAGAGAAGCTTAAGCGCCGTATCCAGCAAATGGAGCTTGAGAATGAACTTCTTCGTGCGGACATGTTGATTTGATCTTGTAATTGAGTGAGTGCAATTTCATGTGACGACACCTTTCGCTCATACTCCTCTTGGAGTCGTTCAGCTTCTGCAATTACGCTTTGTTCAAGGTCATGAATGGTATTTTTATATCGCGCGTTGATTCGCTCATGTTCTTTTTGTTGCGTTTCTAGTCGAGTGGCTCGTTCATTGAACAGGGCAAGCACTTGATTCAGTGCTGCTTCGAGTGATTCGTTCTCCTTGACGACTAAGGGGTCCGGTGACTGTTTATCGGCCAATGATATTAATTGCTC
Organism: Exiguobacterium sp. s36; assembly: GCF_018618345.1. NCBI lineage: Bacteria > Bacillati > Bacillota > Bacilli > Caryophanales > Exiguobacterium > Exiguobacterium sp. s36. The sequence continues at coordinate 34,359 of NZ_JACSLW010000009.1, read as the reverse complement.
GAATAATTGGTTGGTTGATATTTGACGTTGCTCCATTAAACGCTGAATATGTTCTTTCACTTCTTGTGACACGCGGAATGACGTCACCTTGGTCTCGTTTGATTCCAATTCTAATCCCTCATTTGGTTATTATTTTGTATACAGCATATGTAGTTCCTATATTTAAATCATTTAAATACAAGTTGTTATAAAAAAAATCACTCATAAACTGGCACTTTGTGGTGTAGGAAGGTATACATTTCGACGTCGAAATGTATACCTTCCTACACTTTTTACTTATGAGAATGTCTCAATAGTAAGCTAGTAGTCGAATCATCTATTTAATCCTAGCGACTAAGCAACAAAACGCTTAAGACAATTCCTACTTTGTTTTATTACATCACATAAGAGATGACAGTAGTTAACAATTTAAAGCTGTATGAGTTCAAAATAAATACGACCCAACTAAGTACGAATCGAATTAGTGTTTTGAGAGAAACAATAAGCTTAAAGAAACATACAAAATGGACACGAATATATAGATTGACAAATAACGTTTACAGTTGTAAATTTAAATCGATTACAAACGTAAACGAAAAGAGAGGAGAAAAAATGCTTTCGAAATTTCAATTATCTGATTTGCAAATGGTTAATCACTCTACGCAGCCTGTAGTCTTAAAGTTCACCGCCGATTGGTGCCCGGGATGCCGTCAGCTCGCACTACTATTTGAAAGCGTTGCTGAAGGATATCCAGATGCGTTTTCTAGACAAGAATATAGCCAATGAAGACTGAATAGCGAACCCAAAAACATAATGGTTGACAGTCGACGTTTACGAATGTAAACTGAAAACAAATAAAACGTTTACGATTGTAAACTTAAAATTGGAGGTTAGACAAATGGCTGAACATGTCGAAAAACAAATCACGGATTCAGAATGGGAAGTCATGCGTGTCGTTTGGGCCCAAAAGCACGTGACCAGTAAAGAAATCATCGAGGTATTGGAAAAGAAGATGAGCTGGAAGCCTGCGACGACGAAGACATTCATTGGAAGGCTCGTGAAAAAAGGGATGCTCTCAACCGAGGCCGAGGGGAAGAAATTCATCTACTCCGCGAACGTCGTTGAAGGTGACGTCATCAGAGAGACGTTACACGATCTACTCGATCATATCTGTGACAGGGATGTCGGTAACACAATCGGAACGATGATCACACAGGCGACACTGAGTGTACAGGATATCGAGAATCTCAAAAAAATCCTTGAGATGAAGGAAAGTGAAGCGGTGGAGGACATTCCATGCACCTGTACCCCGGGTCAATGCAGATGTCAGGACCATTCCTGTGGATCCAGACATTGAGTTTGAAATGATGTCATGAAGGTAGTGAATAGGAGGAGATTCAAGATGAAAAAAACGATTTTAACGATTAAAGGTATGTCATGCGCTCATTGTGTCAACAAAGTCGAGTCAGCACTTGAAGGTCTGAATGGGGTTGAAAGTGCGAAAGTCAACTTAAAGAAAGGCATTGCAAAAGTGAAGTACGATGAAACACGACTAGATGTGAATGAATTTAAAGAAGTTGTGGGCGAGGTCGGTTACGAAGTCGAATCAGCCCAATAATAATGGAGGTAAGACGATATGGAGAGTAAGACATTTGCCGTGGAAGGGATGACCTGTGCGTCCTGCGTTCAGACAGTTGAAAAAGCAACAAAAAAATTGCCTGGCGTAGTGACCTCCAACGTCAACCTAGCGACTGGGAAATTGAGCATTCATTACGATGAGACGAAAATCTCGCCGCTGGATATTCAGACGACCGTCGAGAAGGCTGGCTACAAGGCCTCAACCGAGACCGAGCAAAGATCATTTGTCATCACAGGGATGACTTGTGCCTCGTGTGTGCAGACGATTGAGAAGGCCACGAGGAAAATGGTGGGTGTGACTGAGTCGAATGTGAACTTGGCGACAGAAAAATTAGTTATTCGATATGATCCTCAGCTGGTGACTGTATCAGATGTCATCCGAGTGGTGGCAAACGCCGGATATGAGGCAAGAGAAGATCAAGAATCAGCGGATAGTCAAGATACCGAGAAAGAAAAGAAACTGAAAAAAATTCAATCGATGTGGAACCGATTTGTAGGGTCGGCGATTTTCACGATTCCATTACTCTATGTGGCGATGGGGCATATGATCGGCCTACCCCTACCGATGGCATTGCATCCAACGATGAACCCAGAATTGTTCGCTGTCTTGCAGCTCATGATGACCATCCCAGTGATGTTGTTCGGATGGAAATTCTTCTTCGTCGGATTTAAGACATTGTTCCGAGGGCATCCGAATATGGATTCACTTGTCGCCCTAGGGACGAGCGCAGCCTTCTTCTATAGCGTCGGTGCCACCATGGCTATCCTCTCAGGTTATGAGGGATACGTGAATAGCCTCTACTATGAGACAGCCGCAGTCATTCTCACGCTGATCACATTAGGTAAATATCTTGAAGTCCGGTCGATGGGTAAAACATCCGAAGCGATTGAAAAATTGATGGGACTGGCACCTAAGACGGCAAAGGTCGTCCGCAACGGACAAGAGTTAGAAGTATCAATCGACGAAGTCATCGTCGGCGACACGATTATCGTAAAGCCTGGTGAGAAGATTCCGGTGGATGGCGTGGTTCTATCAGGTAATACGTCTGTAGACGAATCCATGCTGACCGGTGAAAGTATCCCTGTTGAAAAAAATGTGGGTGCTCAAGTCATCGGTGCCAGCATCAACAAGAACGGGATCATCCAATACCGAGCCACGAAAGTCGGTAAGGATACGGCGCTATCTCAAATCATCAAATTGGTCGAGGATGCACAGGGCTCTCGAGCTCCTATCGCAAAACTGGCCGATATCATCTCCGGATACTTTGTACCGATTGTCATCGTCGTCGCGATCCTTTCAGGAATTGCATGGTATTTAGGCGGTCAGACCGGCCTCTTCGCCTTGACGATCACGATTTCAGTACTGGTCATCGCCTGCCCTTGTGCACTAGGTTTGGCCACACCAACAGCAATCATGGTGGGTACGGGCAAAGGTGCTGAGAATGGTGTGTTGATCAAGAGTGGCGGCGCCTTGGAGACGACCCATAAAGTCCAGACGATCGTGTTCGACAAGACAGGGACGATCACTGAAGGAAAACCGAAAGTGACAGATATCGTGACAGTGAATGGACATCAAGAAGATGAGTTGTTACGCTTGACCGCTTCCGCTGAAAAAGGGTCTGAACATCCATTGGGCGAAGCAATCGTAAGAGCGGCAGAGGACAGAATGATGCGTGTCATGGATATCGATCGTTTTGAAGCCATCCCAGGGCACGGGATCGAAGTCCTGATCGACGGAAAAGTCTTGCTTGCCGGAAACAGAAAATTGATGAAAGACCGCGGCATCTCACTGGATGTCCTTGAAGGCGCTTCAGACAAACTCGCACACCAAGGCAAGACGCCGATGTATATCGCGATTGACCAACAAATCGCAGGGATCATCGCTGTCGCAGACACCGTCAAAGAAAACAGTCGTAAAGCCATTCAGAAACTTCAACGAATGGGTATCGAAGTAGCCATGATCACCGGAGACAACAAAGGTACGGCCATGGCGATTGCGAGACAGGTCGGGATCGATCGGGTACTGAGTGAAGTGTTACCTGAAGACAAAGCGAACGAAGTGAAGAAGTTACAGGCCGAAGGGAAGAAGGTCGCAATGGTCGGTGATGGAATCAATGACGCACCAGCCTTGGCCCAAGCAGACATCGGAATCGCGATCGGTTCGGGTACTGACGTTGCGATCGAATCTGCAGACATCGTCTTGATGCGAAGCGATTTGATGGATGTACCTACAGCTGTCGAATTGAGCAAGTCAACCATCCGCAATATTAAACAGAACCTGTTTTGGGCATTTGCCTATAATGTCATGGGTATCCCGTTTGCGATGGGGATTGTTTATCTACTTGGTGGGCCCTTATTGAACCCGATACTTGCTGGAGCGGCCATGAGTTTAAGCTCAGTCTCGGTCCTGGTGAACGCACTCCGTTTGAAACGATTCAAGCCTTCGATGATCAAATAAAAGGAGGAATTGGGATGGATAGAGATCTACAGCTCGAACTTTACACGCGTCCGACGTGTTCAGATTGTCAGGATGCCAAAAAATACTTAAAAACAATCTCAGTCTCTTATGTGAACAAAGATGTGGGTATGAACCTTGACCTTGAACAAGAAATGGTAGCGATATCAGGAAATCGAATCGTGCCACTGTTTGTCTTCTACAAAAAAGGGATGCTCAGAAAGAGAAAAGTAGTGAAGTACTTTGTTGGCTTCGAGAACAACAAAGAGGAGATTCTAACATTGCTACGATAAGCAACGATAGCTCACTCTCAGAACCTGTTGAAAGCGTGTCGCGCAATGAGGGACACGAACATAAGGTGGCGAGGGTGTAAAAAAATCGATACTTTTACACCCTACCCATGTATGGTAATTAAATAATCAGGAGGAACATATAATGAAAAAATCAACATTTCAGGTAGCGGGTATGTCTTGTGGATCTTGTATCAATAAGATTGAAGGACACGTTGGAAAGTTAGCGGGTATTGAATCAGTGAAGGTCAATCTTTCGGCGGGAGAGGTGGACGTGACGTTCGATGAAAGCCAACTCACACTTTCTGAGATTGAAACCGCAATTCAAGAGACTGGCTACGAGGTAACGGAGGCGGCCGTTAAAATCGGTTGTTCTTGCTGCAAGTAATGGAGGTCGAGTGACGGTGCGATCAAGGACTACACAAAGGAGTGTTAAACGTGAAAGACCATGGACATCATCATATGAAGAACTTGACGGGAAATGAAGTGTCTGTAGAAGCTAAATATGAATTCGGGAAAATCAGTATCGAGTTAAAGGATCAACATCAGCAAGCCCCGGAACTCGAAGTCAGCCATGAAAAGGAATTCCATTTGATTCTCGTGAACGAAGACCTAACTGAGTACCGACACCTCCATCCGTTTAAAAAGGGTGAGGGTCGATTCGAGCACCCCGTCCAACTTGAGGCAGGGGCGTATAAACTCTTCGTGGATATTCAGCCTAAGGGACTGGCATATCAAGTGAAGCCGGTTCACTTACAGATTGATCATCAGTCCTCTTCCTCTATCGAATCGTCACTTAAAGTGGATGAGCGTCTGACGAAGACGATCGAAGGTCATACCGTCGAGCTGTCGATTGACTCTTTAAAAGCGCATGTCCCGACTGTCTTCAGCTATGACACCAAAGAAAGTAACCCGGAGCCATACCTTGGAGCACTTGGTCATGTCGTCATCTTGGATGAAGCCGGAGAACAGTTTATCCATGTGCATCCTTCTTCTCATGATACGACGGAATTTGAGACGGTCTTCCATAAACCTGGCCTATACAAGGTCTGGGCCGAATTCCAGTTCCATGGGACTGTGCACACCTATCCTTTCGTCATTCGTGTCTCAGATTGACCATGAGCGACCCATGGTTCCTCGTTGGGTCGCTTTCCTGTAATCGTTGTAAGCATAATTTTCGAAGGAGAGGACTCAGATGATAGAAAGTGAGCGGCTGGACACTCATGGTGATCGAAAAACCAAGATGAAATTCATCCTTCTACTCGCGTTACCAGCGGTTGCCGAGAATTTTTTCCAAACGTTGCTCGGATTTGTCGATACGCTGTTCGTCTCAAGAATCGGCCTAGCAGAAGTGTCAGCGGTAGGAGTGACGAATGCCATCCTCGCCATCTACTTTGCTGTCTTTATGGCAATCGGTGTGGCAGTAAACGTTTATGTCGCCAATAACTTAGGCTCAGAACGAATCGAGCGCGCGAGACATATCGCGCAGCAGGCCATCGTCCTATCTGTCGTGGTCGGGGTGACCTTTGGGGTCGTGACGCTATTTTTCGCTGAGCCTCTCCTGCGGTTGATGGGGGTGGAGAATGACGTTTTAGAAGCTGGTAGCACCTACTTCAAAATTGTCGGGATCCCATCGATCGTGATGGCATTGATGTTTGTGCTCAGTAGTATCTTACGAGGTGCGGGAGATACAAAATCACCGATGAAGGTGAGCATCGTCATCAATGTCGTCAATATTGTGCTCGACTATATGTTGATTTTCGGTTTTTGGATCATCCCCGAACTTGGTCTCGTCGGAGCGGCACTCGCGACCGTCATCGCCCGGCTCGTCGGGACGCTCTTATTGATGAACTATATTCGTAAGACGGAAGTGATCGCCTTCAGGAAAGATTTCTGGAGACCGGATCTCGAACACCAGTTGGAGCTCGTGAATCTTGGAAGCCCGGCGGCTATCGAGCGATTGGTCATGAGAGCCGGACAGATCGTGTATTTCGGATTCATCGTGGTACTCGGGACGAACACCTTCGCCGCGCATCAAATTGCAGGGAATCTAGAGGTGTTCTCTTATATGTTGGCATATGGTTTCGCGACAGCAGCAACCATTCTCGTCGGTCGCAACATCGGAGCGGGAGACCACGAGACCGCCAAAGAATATGCCAGATTGAGCACGTTCATGGCGATGGGCTTCATGTCCTTATTCGGGGTCGTCTTATTCTTCTTCGGAGGATGGGCAGGTTCACTTTTCACCGACGATCCCCAAGTCATCAAAGACATCGATGTCGCGTTAAAAATAGCAGCGGTCTTCCAGCCTTTCCTAGCAGTCGTCCTTGTATTGACCGGTGGATTCCAAGGAGCGAACAATACGAAGTTTCCAATGTATCTGACCACGATCGGTATGTGGGTGATCCGGACTGGGGCAGTATATGTATTGGCGATTCAGATGCAGATGGGCATTGCAGGAGTGTGGATCGCCATCGGTCTAGACATCGTCTTTAAGGCGATCGTCCTTTGGACTCAATTCAGCCGAGGGCGTTGGATTGTAGTGGAATCCGAACCGCAGAAGCCCTGTCATCCCAAAACCAAGCATGAAGACGTGCGATGTATAAATAATTATTAACACTTGACTGAAATTGTAGGAAAGAGCAAAGTTGTTCTTTCCTTTTATCTTTTCTGAAAAAGTTATTAAAGGAGCCCGTCACGCCGACCTAAAGAAATCGAATCAGTGGTGAAAAACACACATATGTCATGCGGCCTATAGCTGCTCGATTATAAAAAATGGATATTTTTTTGTTCAATATAGAAAAAACCTGGTCTTCGTCAAAAAGAACCAGGTAATTAAAAAAGTTATTGTTTATTCAAATCCATATTAGTTGTCAGTCGATGAATATGAACGGCTAGATAAGCTAGTTCCTCATTAGGAATTGTCACACCGTGCAACTGTTTAAGGTAGTCCCGTACTTTGAATGAACCATTCATGGCCTTTGGGTAGATGTTCGCCATCTGCTCAAATAGTTGATCGGATTCTTCATTCAACATTTTTCCAGCATAAAAGCGTTCAGCGAAATATTTCACATGTGTGATGAATCATGAATAACGAATATCTTCTTCATCGGTTTCAATATTGTAAGCATTATGAAAACGTCCAATCATGAGAAGTTTATTCAATTTCTAAACGAGCGCCAAGAAGTAGTGGAAGCCCATCGTGTATCAGGAGAAGGATGTTACCACCTAAAAATAAAAGTGACATCTCAGGAAGAACTGAATCTCTTTCTAAATTCGATTCTTGAATACGGGAATTATACGCTTTACTTGTCTATCAACGAAATCAAGCGGCGTCTCTCGCCAATAAAAGACGTATAAAATATATCGCTAGCTGTACAAAAGTTGATAGAGACAGTTAAACACCTTAGAAAAATCATTTAATTCTATGAAAAAGCTCAAATTCTTGTGAACTGCCCCATAAAAATTGGACATAAAAAAATCTAACTTTGGGCTAACCTAAATTTTTGAGACAATATAAAAACACCTTCGCAGTGGTCCACTTTAAAAAAGTGCTGGCATCGGAGGTGTTTTTGCGTGGGCAAAAACGTATATTCAAGTGAAGTGAAGTGAAGTGAAGTGAAGTGAAGTGAAGTGAAGTGAAGTGAAGTGAAGTGAAGTGAAGTGAAGTGAAGTGAAGTGGGCAGTGGTGAGAGACAAACTAAGTTGTGAGTTGACGACTAGAGAGATTATGGAGAAACACGGAATCAAAAATGAATTCCAGATTCACACATGGATGAGATGGTATCGGTCCAATGAAATCTATCGATTCGGCCAACCGATCGGGAAGCAGTACACCTACGGACTCGGTCCTGATTCCGCCAGCGAGGATGACAAGAAAGAGCGTCAACTATCCCACCTGAAGACGGAGAACGAAATCTTAAAAAAATTCATGGAGATCGAAAGAGAGTTGAGAAAGAAGTAGTCCTAAAGGTTGTAGAGCTCCTGAGGAGCAAATATACAGTCACGACAATCCTACGTGTGATAGACGTTCCGCGGGCAACCTATTACCGTTGGGCCAGAGAACCGGTGAAGCACCCTTCGGTGCTAGAGCAAACAATCGTCGCAGTATGTAAGCTTACAAAGTATCGATATGGACATCGAAAGATAAAGGCCCTGTTAGAACAAACCTATGAATTGGCAGCAAACCGGAACACCGTACAGAGAATCATGAAGAAGCACCATCTCCAGTGTCGGATCAAACCCAAACGAAAATGGAAGTCTCAGGGCGAGAGTATCGTCATCGCCCCTGACCTTCTCAAGCGAGACTTCACTGCCAGTAGACCGAATAAGAAGTGGGTGACGGACATCACCTACATCCAATACGGGGGCACGACGAAGTACCTCTCCACGATCATCGACCTATTCAACAATGAGATTGTTGCCTATAAGCTATACGATCATCAACAGACGCCCCTCGTCATCGATACGTTAAGGATGGCGTTGGAGAGTCGGAACAATCCCGAAGGGGTTATCATCCATTCAGATCAAGGAAGTGTCTATACATCATATGCCTTTCAAGATTTCGTAAAGAGGAAGTATCTGACGAGCAGCATGTCTCGAAGAGGCAACTGTTGGGATAATGCGGTGATCGAATCGTTTCATTCGAACTTGAAGTCTGAGGTGTTCCAGTACGTCAAGTTCAACTCGTTAAGCGACTATGAAGTGCGTGAGCGGGTGAATAATTACTTAACTTACTACAACGAAGAACGTATCCAAGAAAAATTAGGCTACCTCACACCGATAAAATATGGTGTGGCGGTAGCCTAATCAAGGTATTTTTATTAGTGTCTCATATAGCTAGGTCAGTCTAATCTTTTCTTTTTTTTAGGTTACAAATAGTTCATTGGGTTGACACTATTCGCTGCAGAATAACTGCTGTATTTATAACTGTTTTTATGAATCTCAAAGTGCAAATGATTTCCGAACGAGTTTCCTGTATTCCCAACTGTTCCAATCTTCATACCTTTAGAGACTGTCTGACCATTTTTTACCGAAAGGCTGTTCATATGAGCATAAACGGTTACGTATTTTTGATTCTGTAGACTATGTGAAATCATAACGTGTTTACCGTATGCACCGCTGTTTTTAGATGTAATGACTTTTCCACTGGCAGAAGCGTAGACGGGTGTGCCTTTTGCTGCAGCTAGATCAACGCCATTATGGAATGTATAACCGTAAGCACCATTAGAGTTTCCGTATCCTTGGGTCAGCCGACCTTCTGTAGGAGAAGCAAAAAGAGAGTTATTATATGATGTTTTTTTGGCAACGTGGCTCTTATATTTTTTTAGGTAAGAACTATAGATATACCGTGTGTTTCCTTTGTAAAGTACTTTTGTCCAAGCTCCTTTTTTTCCTAAATAAGAAAAGGTCTGCCCAGTGTTAGTGATGCCGACAATTTTGTGATTGAGAGAAGGACCAGTCCGAACACGAAGATCGTCTGTCTTCACTTTTACGTTATATGCACTACTTGCTTCGACTTTTGGACTATGCATCGAAAAAGTTGTTGTGAGTAAGACACTAGAAGCGATAAGTATTACCTTGTTTTTCATTAGTTGTACTCCTTTAAAGATACAGTGACGAACGATTTGTTAAAAGGAGTATAGCATCACTATATTACAAAAAAGTATATCAAATTCATTTCAAAAATTGACAAGAGATTTAATCAAAAAATGCATATTTTTTTCACAAACGGATTTTATGATAAAAGTTAAACACATTTCTTTTTTATAAATATTCCAAAAAATAGATTTATTTTTTGTGTGTAGGAGGAATTTGATGGAATTATCTTTTTTGTTAGCTTTTGGGGCAGGGTTTTTATCTTTCATTTCGCCATGTTGTCTGGCTTTATATCCCGTTTTTTTATCTTACATTACAGGGGTTTCAGTTAGAGAGTTAAAAGAAAATGAAAAGTGGAACTGGAATGGAGTTCCCCATACATTAGTTTTCCTACTTGGATTTTCGAGCGTATTTTTAGTGATGGGTTTTTCAACGTCATACTTGGCTGATTTTTTTATAGTGTATAAAGATTTTTTACGGATGAGCGGTGCACTTATTTTATTCATATTTGGTGTTATTCTAACTGGTCTATGGACTCCAACATTTTTACTTAAAGAGCGAAGATTGAACTTAGGAACAAGAAAGCGTGGCTATATCGGAACGTTTTTGGTCGGAGTCGGATCAGCTGCTGGATGGACTCCTTGTACAGGACCAATTCTCGCTGGAGTTATTGCTTTGATTGCCACAAATCCTGGTAATGGATTTTTATATATGCTCTTTTATGTTCTAGGTTTCTCCATTCCATTTTTCTTAATGTCGTTTTTGGTCGGGAAATCAAGATATTTAATGAAGTATTCTTCAAAGGTTACAAAAATAGGTGGAGGGTTTATGATTTTATTAGGTATCATATTGTATTTCGATGGTCTAACGAAACTAACTACAATATTGATTGATTTTACAGGGTTTAGAGGGTTCTGACGCTCTATTTTCTATTTCAAGAGGAGATGCATCGTAAATGTTTCGTAAAAATGTCCTGATGATGGGAGTAGAGGAAAACTGGAAAGTGATGGAGAACATAAAACAACTTAAACCCTCAGGTATAGATATTCATATTTCTTCAAAAGAAGGATGGGTTCGAAAACTACTTCCTGATTTTAAATATTTTGATTCATTTTCAAAAAAAGAATCAGAAGAAGGGTATATTAGTAATCTCATTGAATATTGTACTTCTCAAAAAATAGGCTGGATTATTCCTTTAAGCGAACAAGAAGCAACTACGCTATCGAAACACAAGTTAAAAATGAGAGAAAATAACGTAATGTTTATAACATCCTTTGATTTGGATAAAACAATACTTCATGATTCATTTTCGGTTCAAGGTAATACCTTTACTTACTCTTTTGACCTAATAAAGAATGCGCCTGAAGGTGTAAAGCTGGGGAAAATTGATACATATATCGATTATCGATCTGATGAAGTGATTTGCTGTTTTATGAGAGAAGAGTATGAACGGTACCAAGATACTGTTCTTTCATACGAGGTGTTTGCCAACTCGATTTTAGAGGAGTGCGTAGCAATAATTGCTCAAAGGCTTAATATAAAGGGTTCTTTTTCTTTCGATTATCAACGTGATTCGGAGGGAATGTATACGATTACAAAAATAGAATGTTTCATGACGCATTCTACTCGTGAGGCTATTTTTAGTGATTATGATTTCGCTAATTATTTGTGGAGCAATATTCAAGGAATTGTCCTTTTAAAAGAATCAAATGATAAAAGCTCTTTTGTGTATCGCCTAAATGAAGAATACTTTCTTTTCTAAATCTCAACAGTTTGTTTTTATATGTAATCATCTTAAATGAGAAAGGTACTTTATGAATAAACTTTCATTTAAAATAACGCTATTTTATTTTTTCGGGATTCTCATGATTTTCATTCTCTCATCTGCTATCATATACAACATTCTTGAACATCAACAAGTAGAAAGGGAACTAGAGAGCCTTCAAGAGAGAGGAAATAGTCATCGAGATGTTCTTTCCACTAACTTCGACAAGCAAACGGTTGAACACGTTGTTTTAATGGAGGAAAAGGCGATGACTGATGTGATTATCTTAGACAAAAATAATCAAGTCGTCGATTCATCTAACGACGCTGAACAATTTTTGAACCTGGATTGGATTCAAAAAAAGGATGGAATCGTAGAAGGTAATTGGAGAGAAGGCAAATTTTTAGTGACGGTGAGTAATATTGAAGATGGCGGTCAAATAATCATGTTAGAGCCGACGAAGTATATACAGCATTTGATGGGGGAATTGAAACAACAAGTAGTGTTCTCTCTATTCTTGTTAGTACTTTTTCTATTAGTAAGTGTTTATTTTTTGAGTTATATCATTATAAAACCACTTCTATCAATGAAAGAGGCGACGGTAAAGTTAAGTCAAGGCGAGGTACTGAAAATCAGAGAAGCTGAGAGAAGCGACGAAGTGGGAGATTTAGCACGAGCAATCACTAAGTTATCTGTTGATTTACGTCATATTCAAAATACAAGAAAGCAATTTCTGACTTCGATCACACATGAATTACGTACGCCGATTACCTATATTAAGGGATATGCAGGACTTCTCAAAAAAGACGAATCAAGATTTGGAGATATTATCTATGAGGAGTCCGAAAGACTTCAAGAACTGATTGAGGACTTGTTTGAACTTGCTAGATTGGAAGAGCCACATTTTCAAATAGATCCTCAGATCACAGAGATGAATGATTTCTTAAAACAGATCAGTGAAAGAATAATTGTTAAATTTGAGGAGAAACAAGTGAAATTAATCCTTCAAATTAATAAAACACCCATTTATAAAGAGATAGACCAAGCTAGATTCGATCAGGTTCTCTTAAATTTACTGGATAACGCGCTGAAATATACACATGCGAACAAACGCGTATTTTTAAAACTTGATGAAAACTTTATTGAAGTTACGGATGAAGGTGGTGGTGTGGATGAACAATCACTCCCGTATCTTTTTGATCGTTTTTATCGAGTAGATTCTTCACGAAATCGTGAAACAGGAGGTACTGGGCTCGGTCTGGCTATCACGAAAGAAATAGTTGAAGCGCACAAAGGGACCATCGTAGCTATTAATGTAGAAAACGGGCTGAAGGTTGTCATTGACTTGAGGGGGATTCCAGGATGAGAACCATTGCTTTGGTAGATGATGAGAATCGAATGTTAGAACTGATTGAACTGTATCTGCAAGACAGTTATACCTGTATTAAGCTGAACAGCGGAAAAGAGATATTGAACTTGATTGATGTAGATGAGCCTGACTTAATCATATTGGATGTGATGATGCCTTTAATGGATGGTTTTGAGACTTGTCAAAGGATAAGGGAAGTTTCGAATGTACCAGTCATTTTATTGACAGCACTCGACGGAAAAGAAGAAATCGTAAAAGGATTGCAACTGGGAGCAGATGATTACATTGTGAAACCGTTCGACGAGGCGGAATTGAAGGCAAGAATTCAATCGATTTTCAGACGAACTACAGTTTCTTCAGGATCAAAAATCGAATCGTCGGGTCTAATCTTAAATGAAGACGCCCATGAGCTGTATTACGATAATCATTTAGTCAAAGTCACACCAAAAGAATTTTCATTACTTGCTAAATTATTAAAAAATCCAGAACGTGTCTATTCAAGAGAGGAACTGCTCTCAAGTTTATGGTTAGCAAATGAGTGGACAGATGAACGAACGGTCGATTCTCATGTAAGAAACTTAAGAGAAAAGCTTAGGAAACTCGAGTTTCCTATTGAAGAACACTTTCGCACAGTATGGGGAATTGGTTACAAGTGGGTTCCTTAAATAAGGAGAAAGAAGACAAGAGAGGAACGGTTAAAAAACCGTTCCTCTCTTGTATATCGTTTATTCTGCAGATAGTTCGTCTTCAGTCACCCATTTATGATTTTTCACTTCTTCACCTGTAGTCGATTCAAAATCAATCATATACACTGTTGTTTGCTTAGCTGAATCGATAGTGGCCGTAGCGTCCTTCATTCCTCCCATATGATCCGCGTCTACTTTTACTTCATCGCCTACTTCATAAGGAGATGACTTGGCATCTACAATCTCTTCTTGAATAATCCATTTATGATTCGTGACGCGTTTCCCGCCATTTGTAGGGTCATAAGAAATGCTATAAGCAGTAGTATCATAAGCACCTACAATTTTAGCCTCGGCCCCTTTCATGCCTTCCATATGTGCTTCTTTGATCATCGCCATGTCGCCAACTTTAAATTTAGGGTTTTTAGCCTCTTGGAGCCCTTTCGGAACCTCTTTCGATCCAGACATGTCCATCGTCGAATGATCCATACCATCCATATTTTTATCCATGCTTCCTGTTGATTTAGAATCATCACTATTGCTTCCGCACGCAGCGAGTGCTAAAGAAAGCGAAGCAGCCATAGTTGTCATAATAATCTTTTTCTTTAATTTCATAAAAATTACCTCCAATTGCTTTTTTATGCTCTCCATAGACTCTATCACATAAATTTGCAGAAACATTGCAGAGAGCAGAAAAGTAACACATTGAAAAAAACTATAAAATTCATGGGGAGAAAGACATAGTTCTTTCACAATCATTCTTTAAGTTAAAGATAATAATTGATTGGAAGGAATGATCCATATGAAGATAACATGGTTAATCGCAACTATCGGTATCTTCACTCTCATGATTATAGTGGGCGGTTCGTATTTACTTCTTACCCGAGGTACTATGTCAAACAACAAACAGCACATGGGATCTATGATGAATGGAGGAAACACTACTACAAATCAGAATATGATGGAAGGTATGGGACATGGTGCGAGTGTCGATTTAAAATCAACTGAAGAAAAAGAGCGACGATTAAACATCCCTAAGATACTAAAAGCCGATCGTGAAACCAAGAATTCCATTCAATACACGATTGTCGCTAAACAAGGGGAAACAAAGTTCTTTCGAGATGCTAAAAAAAACTAAAACTCTAGGATATAACGGAAATTATTTAGGTCCTGTAGTGGAGTTAAAAAAAGGGAAAACAGTAACAATCCGTACGGTGAATCGCTTATCAGAAGCCACTACATCCCATTGGCACGGTCTTGTTGTACCATCATCCGTAGATGGTGGACCACATCAGGTCGTGAAAGCTGGTGAGACGAAGGTAGTAAAGTTTAAAGTGAAGCAAAATGAATCGACATTGTGGTTTCATCCACATCCAATGGGTAAGACTGCTGAACAAGTATACAAGGGGTTGGCAGGATTGTTGTACGTAAAAGATGAAAAAACTAAAGAGACGATGCTACCTCAAAAATATGGTGAAAATGATATTCCATTAATTCTTCAAGATCGAAAAGTTAAAAACAGGAATGTCCTTGGATATGCTGATGTAGAAAAAACAGATGGGGCTTTAGGCGATACCCTCCTCGTAAACGGTACGATTAATCCATATTTCAACGTAAAATATTCGCAACTTAGGGTCAGGTTGATAAATGGCTCCAATGCACGGAACTACGTAGTGAAGCTATCTGACGGTTCATCCTTTAAAAAAATTGCTGATGATGGTGGTTACATCTCAAAACCGAAAAACGTGAAGAAAATTGAATTAAGTCCAGGCGAACGTATAGAGGTATTGGTAGACTTTTCAAAAAGAAAAATTGGTGAGACTGTTTCATTTGAGACGAATGGAGTAAGGGTCGTTAACTTCAAGCTGAAGGATAAACAAGGGACGAACCTAAGTGCATTGGCGCCGAAAAGTGGATATGAAAAGCCGCTAAAGACCTTGTCTACAGTGAATCAAAAGTTAACTCTTTTCGGGATGGGCAAAAATGTTGAAATCAATGGGAAAAAGTTTGATGAGACGAGAATCGATATTAAAGCGAAACAAGGAGAAACCGAAATTTGGGAGGTCTATAATAAAAAAGACATGATGGGTGGAATGACTCATCCCTTTCACATTCATGGAGTCCAATTCAAAGTATTAGAGCGAAACGGACAGAAACTGGATAATCAAGAAACAGGTCTAAAAGACACTATCGCTATAAAACCAGACGAACGAGTTAAGATTCAGATGACTTTCAAGGAAAAAGGGGTATTCATGTACCATTGCCATATCCTTGAACATGAAGAGAACGGAATGATGGGTCAGTTGAAAGTGGACTAAAAAATAGGTGAATGTTTTCATCTTTTCTTCACAAACTAAGGGAATAGGCTTTGTGTAAGTCAAAAAAGACGGAAAATGGAGGTATTTTAGAATGAATACTGGACAACAAGAAATCTTAGGTGCCCTACACAACTGTATAGTGACTTGTAATGAATGCTTTGATGCGTGTTTGAGTGAACATCATGTTTCTTCGATGGCAGAGTGTATACGTCTAGACAGAGATTGTTCTGAAATTTGTAGTCTTTTAGTACAAGCTATTTCTCGAAACAGCAGCAATATTGATGTTCTTGCAAGAAGCTGTGTTGAAATTTGTGAAAGATGTGCCGACGAATGTTCGAAACATGATCATGATCATTGTAAGAAGTGCGCTGAGGCCTGTAATGAATGTGCAAAAATCTGTCGTAAATTAATTGCTTAAAGCGAAGTGTTAAAAATGAAGGAGCATCTATGTCGCCATGCCGAAAAAGGTATGAGCTAAAAAGCTGATGCTCCTTTATCTATAAAAACTACGGTACTTAGTTATGAAAAATTTCATAACCTTTATAGACCAGTAGTATGGTGAGAAAAAAGAAGGATACATAGAAAGTAACGATTAAACTCTTCATAAATGCTTTCTATATAATCAACTCCATCCTATAGTTTGAGTTGATTATATAGAAAGTTCGTGAAAATAATGAGGAAATAGATTGACAATCATTTATTATTAAAAAATTCTAATGTAAGAGGTGGTGGCTAGGATGGATAAAATATTAATTGTTGATGATGAAATAAGAATGAGGCAATTATTAAGACTTTATCTAGAACCAATAGGATATGAATGTAGTATGGCGAATAATGGGATCGAAGCTTTGGAGAAAGTGAAAAAAGAAACTTTTGATTTGATTTTATTGGACGTCATGATGCCAATGTACGATGGAGTCGAAGTATGTAAGAAAATAACGGATTCTCACCCGGAAGTCCCAATCATCATGATAACGGCTCTAAATGATGCTGAATCCATCGTCAAAGGACTAGATGCTGGAGCTACAGATTATGTCACAAAGCCGTTTAATGGGGACGTACTTTTAGCAAGAGTTCGATCTGTCATGAGAAGAAAAGCAAAAGAACCCGTTATATACCACGGACTTACGTTCGATGAGAGCAACGATTTAATTGTGTTAGATGGTAAGTCGATTGATTTCACACCCAAAGCACATGCGTTACTGAGATTATTTCTTCAACATCCTGGAAGGCTATTCAACAGATTGGAGCTTTATGAATTCGTTTGGTCTTATACATCAGAATCGGATCCAAGGACAGTGGACTCTCATATTAAAATGATCAGAGAGAAGTTAAGAGAGTTAGATTATCCAATTGATAGCCACCTGAAAACAATTTGGGGGAGAGGATATCGTTGGAGTGAGGATGAAACAAAATGACCCCTTTGCTATACAAGTAAAAGTGTCATTATAAAAATCATAAAGGAGTGGTGTCGGTTTCGAGTAGCCATCTTTATACGAAGAATCGATTTCAGAACGAATATCTTTAATCGATTCTCCATCCCGTTGCTTCAAAATAGACTTTACAGCAATCTCAAGACATGTGCTGCATGTTGTTCCGTGGCTTGTCCATTTCACCGACCCATCCGTTGTATTTTCTTCTATGAAGCAATCATAATTATTTTTGTGATTGACTGTTTCACCACAGCCACAATAACAAGGCATTTTCTCTAGTAGTTTACGATTTTTTGATACAGCTTGATAAACATTTCGTACATCTTCAGGTTGAGTTTTTAAAAATGTAGGAAGTATCACCGATGATGATGTTTCTTCAATCTTGTCACCGCTCAAATGTTTCGCATGATCGGCTTCCTTTGAATGATTGGGAGTAGAAGACTTCGTCGTGTCTTGAGCACAGCCGACCGCGATCAAGGACAGGCTAATAAGGCTTACTCTTTTTAAGAGTATGTTAAGTTTCACGATTCGATTCTCCCTCGAGATAATTTTGTAGGCGCGCAAAACAAAGCGTGTGAATTAGCATTTTTCGTATTTTCTAGTAGCTCTTTTTTCTGTTCAAGATAATACCTATTCATTCATTTGACATAGTTTTCATTGATTCAGTTAATTCATGAATCGTCATCAATCGTTTGATGTATACCTCGAACTTGTCCTTCAATTCCTTTTAAAGTTCCAGTACTTGTGTTTTTCACTCTAAATAGTCTTCTTTAAACAAAGGGTCTCATTTTAAAAGATATACCCTACTTGTATGATAGTTTTTAATTTTTAGTGTGTCAAAATACATTTTATATATAAATATAATTTAAAGAAAAAACGATATGTCACTCTATATAGACACCATACAGGTATATATGAACTGAACCCCGAATGATGGACACTTGAAAAAAGTGCCTCACTCGGGGTTTTTCGTGTGCGCACGAATCGCTATAATGAATTCTGAGTGTACCGCTTTTTTTAGGTTATGCCTTTTTGTGTGGACAAGCACCTAAAAGAGAGGGACCTAATATGAAAGTTGTGAAAGTTTTTAACAATAATGTCTTTTTGATTGAAAATGATAATAATGTTGAAGAAATAGTGACTGGAAGCACTTCTACAACGAATCGATGTGAAGGACATCGAATTGGCCGGCGATAATCTCCAACTTTATGAAACTGAAGTAGGGAATACGGTCAACAACATGGCTCTCCTTGGACTAGGTGATCACATTAATTTTGCGGTCGAACGTGCGCGAAAAGGGATGAACTGCCGTTCTGCGTTAGAGTGGGAAATTAAGCAGTTGTATACGAAAGAGTACTCGGTCGCATCGGCGGAGATGAGTTCGTGATCCTTTCGCCTTATCCTTTGGACTTCAAGAAAGCGACATTTAAATACGAGCTCTCAATCGGAGATGTGCCGGTGACGCTCGATGCTTCAATTGGAGAAGCTGCTTATCCGACAGACGGGGACTCACTAGAGACACTGATTTTGGTCGCAGATGATGCGATGTACATACAAAAATATACATGATTGAGTCACGACATGCCATGACTCGACAACAAAAGAGAGTGTACACGTTTCGACGTCGAAATGTATACACTCTTTTATATATCCATCAAAGTGGAGTCGAATCGATTGTCTGGAAAGCACTCTGTCCCTTTAGAAATATACACATCTCAAAGTATTGTCGTCGCTTTTGATTATATATGACCATATATCATTTTTTTGTATACAAAAATCTAGATTGATCAGGAGAGGTAATTATCGAGATTAGGCGGTACGAGCGTAAGGTTAAGAAGGGCTCGATGAACGCATCAAGGACTCTTCCAACAACCGAGACTCTTCTAATAGTTCTTTTAACGTATTGCTATACGGGTTCAATGAGATTTGAGTATATCCGATGCTTCCAAAACTGAACGAACGCTGCATCAATACACCCAGGAACGTCAGCTTGTCTGTACTCGTGTAAAACGATACGAATTCCGGGTCGTCGCTTAGCCTCGCCAGGAGGGCAGCCTCACGTTCTTGAGGGGGAAGTTGTTGAAAGACTGGATCACCGATCGATTGATAATAGGCGTCACAAGCGTAAACTAGTGTAAATTTAAGTTCGAGAGCAGCCGCGTGGTCATAGATGAGTTCAAAATGGCGAAGGTCGTTGTCATTCACTTGTGACAGAAGATGTAAGAAGAAAGCGGACTCACTATTCGCAGCGAGTTCTGGCCGGGCGAACACTTTCGCAGAGTAGATGGCCAATAGAATGGTCGACTGATAAGAGTGATTGGTCTCCGAAATCTCTTTGGCACGGGCGATGAACAGTTTGACGACATCATCGCGTGTCTTGAACTCATCCATGAGTCAGGACATGTTCTCGAGGGTCATATCGCCCTCCGAATACAGTTTCCATGCGAGATAGTCCATGAAGCGGTGTCGGTATCTCACATAAGGAGACTTTTCGAGCTCATCGGAAAGACTGACCGAGAGAAGTTTGATTGGGTTAGTTGCTATTTCACAAGCAAGGGCTCCGTAATGACCGAGTGACACAGCAGACTCTAAAA
Source organism: Exiguobacterium sp. s36 (assembly GCF_018618345.1). NCBI lineage: Bacteria > Bacillati > Bacillota > Bacilli > Caryophanales > Exiguobacterium > Exiguobacterium sp. s36. The sequence goes on along the minus strand of NZ_JACSLW010000009.1, from coordinate 14,237 downwards.
CAAGTTTAGGGGCATATTTGACGACTTTGCGGATTGGTTTTCGTTTTTTTCCCATGTAGCATCCTCACACCTTCCTGTAAGGGCTGGTCAACAAACGATTGGACGTCAATAGTGGCCGAACAATTTTTTGAGGGACCTCCACTTCGGCGGGTAAGCATTGCTGCCGCTATAGGAACTAGTCTCCTCCCCCTTCTTACAGACCTCCAACTTCCACTGGGTCCCATCGTGAGTGATTGTTTCTGTTTCTACGAACAACTCCGGCCAGAGATGCGTCTTAAAAGAATTGAATTTCTTTAAGACTTTTGCAGAGTCATCCTGGTTGTACCAACCGGATTCTATCCGTTGTTCCTCGCCAAACGTTTGAAGGATCAAGAGTTCTCGTTTAACGAAACCGTTCGAATGAAAAGTCAAAATGGACTCGTTATAAACGCCAAAACTCCCGATCCATAGCGTCACTTTCATGATAGGGTCTGTTAGTGTTAATTCACTAAGCGGAATGGTTGGCTCTAAAGCTAAAGACTGACGACGTTTGTTCTTTAACTCTGACTCCTGAAATTCCTTCTTGTCGAGAGAATCATCTTTTTTGTGCATCCTAATTCCTCCCGTTACATAAGTTTGATGTTGTACGAAAGTCATTTGTAATGGAGAATTACATAACTGTGTAGAATAAAGGAAGTAATTATCCGAAATGACTTTTCATGGGCTCATCACCGTAAGGTGTGGTTGACACATAAAATCCATCGGATTTTGAATTGAACATAGAAAAAAAGCGAAAACCCCGGTATCGTAATTGTTGCTTAGACAAACCACGATTGGAGTTTTCGCTTTGTCCCAACAGTTTATCAAATTACTTCTTCCACTTCCAGCCCTTTTTCAGATCCAAATGTCATCAGACGAAGAACCAAACGTTTTTCCGATCATCCCGGATCGACATGACATCCCTTGTCCGCTGTGCCAGAGAAAGACCATCCTGCATTCGAAAAAGCGGCGTCGCTTTCGACACGGTCATGCGTGGAACGTCGGTGTACTCTGGATCGAACTGGATGTCCCACGTCAAAGATGCACCTCTTGTGATTTGACGTTCGTGTATGACTACGGTCTCGGGCTCGTCCGCACTTCCACCGAGGTTTTCCGGAAAGGCATCGCAAAACGTTGCCACGGACGGACGATCTCAGATGTCGCACGCGAGTACGGCCTCCCTTATACGACGGTGGAGCGCTGGTTCTATCAGTACGCTTCGGTGGAGACGATGGAGCGTGCAACGCAAGTCCTGGTCGACGAGTTCGCCACGAGAAAGGGGCACCACTATGCGACGATTGTCCTCGATGCCAAGAGTGGCCAGCTTCTGTCCATTGTCCCGGGCCGGGACGTGGCAGCCATCACGGCAGCACTTCAAGGCATATCCGGGGATATCCGTTCTGTCGTCAGTGATTTTGCACCGGCGATGGCGAAGGCCATCAACCATGTCTTCCCGGAGGCAGAACATGTGCTGGACCGGTTCCACCTCGTCCAGTTCGTCACGGACGCCCTTCGCCGACGGCGTCGTTTTTTGAACGAGGCAAGACGCCATCACCACGTTCGCGTGATCGATCGTTCGCTCGCGCGTCGCCCGGAAACACTGACTGGGGAAGACCGGGAGGTCGTCCGTTCCTGTATTCAGGAAGATCCATTCATTCGGAACCTCTATCAAGGGCTCCAGCATATCCGGTATGTGCTGAAGGCGACGTGCGAGATACAGGCGCAACGGCGGCTGTCGGACTGGTTGGACCGTTATCAGTTCCATCCGTGCGGGCCCCTGGCGAAGATCGCGAAAGCAATCCGGGTCCGGGAGCAAGCGATGCGCCAGACCATCGTGTCAAGGCTGTCGAACGGGAAGATGGAAGGGACGAACAACAAGATCAAGCTCATCAAACGCCGTGGTTATGGCTATCGAAACCTCGAACGATTCTTTTTAAGATTGCGCCTCGAGATCGGTCGTCAAAATAGCAACCACGAGTTATGGTGATGAGCCAGAAAAAGAGGATGAATTTATCGAAGTTTTCTCAAACAGGGGGTAAAATTACAAAGAATTTTTTCTTTTGTTCTTTGCCCAGATCACTAGAAACGATAGAAAGATCAAAATAAATAAGCCGTACTGATAACCGGGAGGTATGGATTCTACAAGGCCATAAACAACAGCCACTTCAAGAGAAACGGCCGGAATTTTACCGATGGTGCTGGCAATAATGAATAAGCCACCTGGAATGGGCGTCAAGGCCGCCCCTGCTGTTACCAGACCTGATGGGACAAAAGGAATTAAGCGCAGCAAGATGATTGCCCAGAAGACGCGGCTTATTGAAGAACTCTGGATGTACCTCCAGAACGGCCGCTTTAACCACTTTGGATTAACTTTTGAAAACCCATATCGATATAGGTAAAATCCGACGATAGCGCCAAAAATCTCCCCCGACAAAGAAAGGATGACGCCAATGGTTAACCCTAAAGAACTGATATTGAGAGACGTGAGCAAAAAGCTTGGGAAAAAGCCAACTGCACCCATACTTATGTTGAAAATGAGAAGCAGCAGAAATTCTAAAACGGGGAACTGAGTGTTTATGGTATAATCCGCCTCCTGCGCTGTTTAAAAAATTGATGGTATATAAAAGTTCAGTTGAATGAAATTTTAAGATAGAGAAGTGCGTTCTATATCCGTTTTTTTCGAATTCGGTAATACACTAATCCTGAAAAGCCAACGACGAGGAGGAACAAATAGATTGAACTTAAAATCCCAGGTGGGAAAAATGTGCGAACGTCTTCAGAATTAGAAGGAAGGTTTGTCTCAGAAGCACTGACAACGGGAAACTGATAAGAAGACAAAAGAGTGCCATCCTGATCAGTAATCCTTAATAGTCCATCTTCTTTTACAGCGATTGTCACTTGCTCATCTGTTTGGTGTGTATAAAAGAAATCGCCTGGCGTAATGTATTCCACATCACCGGCAAAAAAGCTGCTTTCTTTCGGAATGCTCACTGTTTTAAAATTTTCAAATCCAAAATCCAAAAGTTGAATAGTGTCAGCATAAGCTTCTGCCTCTGTGTCGCTTTTTAAGGTGACGACAATTAAATTCAGGTTTTCTCTTTTGGCTGTCGTGGCCAGCGTGACGCCTGCTTCTGGCACAAACCCGGTTTTACCACCCGTAACGCCTTCATAAGGTTTTTCCCTTAATAGTTTGTGGTGGGTATAAAGCGTGGTATCCCAGGATTCACCGTTCCAGGGCAGTTCTTTTGTTCCAAATATTTTCATGAATTCATCGTTCTTCATCGCATATCGGGTTAACTTCGCTAAATCTTCGGCTGTCGTAACATGCTCGGGATCAAAAAGACCGTGGGGATTTTCGAAGTTCGTATTCCGCAGGCCAATTACATCTTCTAAATATAAATTCATATCAGCAGAAAATAACTCAACGCTGCCGCTGATGTGTTCAGCAATGGCGACGCCGGCATCATTTCCAGAGTTGACTAAGAGGCCCAGCAACAGTTTTTCTAAAGTCACTTGTTCTCCCTCTTCCAAATAAACACGGGTGCCTTCCGTATTGCGTGCTTTTTTACTGATGGTTACAACATCATTTAATTTTCTGTTTTCAATTGCATAAATGGCTGTGGCAATTTTTGTTAGGCTGGCAGGATACATCTGCGACTGTGCATTTTTTTCATAGAGGATTTTTCCAGTCGTTGCTTCCATGACAATAGCTGCTTCACTGGATACGTTTGGCAGGGAAGGGTCATCAGTTTTACTGAAAACGGACGAAACGATTAAAGTGTTGATCATGATTAAAATGGTTGAAACAACACTTAGTTTTTTCATAACTACTCCCTCCTGAGTGATTATTTTAGTTCTGCTTTATTATATAATTGACGGTTTCCCGGTCCGAATCAGTCGGTAAATGAAAGGTTTGCTGGTATTTCTCGTGTCCTTTACCGGTAATCACAATCCAGTCGCCTTCCTTGCTTTCATGGATTGCTTGCTGAATGGCGAGTGTACGGTCTGGAACGATGCTGCCTTTTGAGTTGCCGTATGTTTCATTTAGTTGGTTTAAAACTTCCAGCATATCTCCTGGAGAAACATTGTTCAGGTCGTCCAACGTTAAAATGTAGCGATCACTCATTTCAGCAGATATGGATAGCATGTGCTTTCTCTTGCTGGCATCTCGATTTCCACGAAAGCCGAAAATATGGGTTATTCGTTGGGCCCCTTGTGATTTTGCAGTTTCCAGGCAGTAAGAGATGGCATCCGGAGTATGGGCATAATCCACAATAACGATCGAGCCCTTGTCCAGTTTCGTGATCTCAAAGCGTCCATCGACTCCCTTGAAATGGTGAATGGAGTTTAAGAGCTTTTCTTTGGGGATACCCAGCAACAATGATGTTCCGTAGGCCATTAAGGTGTTATACATATTGTGCATTCCGGTCATGGCAGCGACCATTTGATACGTTTCGTTACTTTCAATCACCCGCATAGTGGAGGACAGTGAATGAATTTTTGCAACACGCAGGTTGCATTCAGTGGATGTGCCAATTGCATAAATCGGTTTTCCCTTTGTTTGCAGGATTCCACAGAGCTTTCGTCCCCACTCATTATCTGTATTCACTACAGCAATCCCATGTTCTTTCATCTGATTGAACATTGTAAGCTTCGTCTGAAAATATTCTTCCATGGAACTGTGATAATCCAGGTGTTCATGGTGAAGATTGAGGAACAAGCCGTAATCAAATTCAATGCCTTCTAACCGATACTGGGCCAGTCCATGAGAAGAAACTTCCATAATGACGACCTCATCCTGACTGAGGGTCAACAGTTTATGGAGAGCGAGTGAATTTGGTGTGGTGTTCGAGCTTTTCATTTTTTCGCCATTGATAATATTTTGGTTGGTACCGATGACAGAACAACTCATACCGTTGCTTTCCAGAAAGTGCTGGAGCATATAGCTCGTCGTCGTTTTTCCGTTGGTGCCCGTAATTCCAATCATTATTTTCTGGTCAGATGGACGGCCATAAAAATTCCTGGCCAGGATGCCAAGCGCTTTCCGGCTATTTTCCACCTGTAAATAAGGGACACCTAACCGGGTAATTTCTTGTTCTCCGATGACAAGGGCTGCCCCTTTTTCAATTGCCTGGTCAATAAACCCGTGACCATCAATTTCAAATCCTTTAATAGCAACAAACACAAAACCTTTTTCCACATCGCTTGAGTTATCGGCAATCCCCTTGATGTCTAATTCTAATATTCTGGAATCTAATCGGGAGATTAGACCGGATTCGTTCAAAAGCTGATTTGTTTTCATAGATTTGGTGACCTCTCTAAAACTATTTAAATTTGATTTATTCTATTATAAAAATGTTGAAAAAATGTGCAGAATTTATACGGGAAGCCTAACTACTAAAACTTAATGTTTTTGTAATACAAACGAAATCGAATCCTTTATGAACCATTACAGATAAAAACCCGGGATCTTGTTGACAAGATCCTGGGTTTTGGCGCTTTTATTCGGGTAACAGTTCGCTTTCAGTCACCCATTTATGATTGGTGACTTCCTCGCCTCCGGTGGTCGGGACGAAATCAACCATATAGACGGTCGTTTCTTCGGTAGAATCAACCGTAGCCGTTGCGCCGTCCATTCCCTCCATATGGTCAGCGGCAATGGCCGCTTCATCGCCCGTTTCCAATGGTTCATCACCTGGATTTTCCAATTCTGCGTGAATCACCCATTTGTGATTTTCAACCGGCTCGCCTCCGTCCGTCGGCGTATAGGTCACTGCATAGGCGGTTGTATCATAAGCCCCGACAATTGTGGCTTCAGCACCTTTCATGCCTTCCATATGATCGGTTTCAATAATCGCCTGGCTTCCAACTTCAAAGGTTGGATTTTCGGCTTCCTGCAAATCATCCGGGACTTCACCTGAACCGGAATAGAAGAAACTGCACAGAAAATCAAGAATTAATCGGTAAACTGGATTGGTTGACGTCTTCTGGAACGGTTAAGCAAGCACGGGGAAGTAGAAGTTAAGAGAGGGGCTGTATTTAATTTTACATACCTTGAAATTCCCCGAGTCTTATATAGAAAATTTCATTTGATTCCTTAAGGGATACAAAAATGATAAAGAAGAGGATTCAACTTACTGTAATAGGAGGTGTACAAGTGGCGGAAATTAGTTTGTATCTTGCCTTTGGCGCAGGGCTTTTATCATTTATCTCTCCATGCTCCCTTCCTTTGTATCCGGCTTTTTTATCCTACCTTACTGGAGTTTCAGTCAATGAGTTAAAGACGGGCAAGGGAATGATGAGGAGCACGGCTTTGATTCATACGGTTCTATTTTTGATAGGTTTCTCCATCATTTTTTAGCGTTGGGCTTGTCGACTTCGCTTATCGGAAACTTCTTCTTGGAATATCAAGTTCTTCTACGTCAATTGGGCGCTATTTTGATGGTGTTTTTTGGCTTGGTCCTAACCGGTATTCTGAAATTCGACTTCCTGCTGACGGATAAGAAATTACAGTTCCAGAAAAGGCCCTCCGGATACGCGGGTTCTGTTCTGATCGGCATTGGCTTTGCAGCTGGATGGACCCCGTGTACCGGTCCCATACTTGCAGGAGTTATTGCACTCGGAGTAGCGGATCCGGACAGTGGCTTACTCTATATGCTGTTTTACGTTCTGGGATTTCCATTCCTTTTCTCTTGATGTCGTTTTTTATTGAGAAAATGACTTTCTTGAAGAAGAAGAGCGCTCTTTTCATGTCAATAGGAGGAGCATTAATGATTCTGATGGGCGTTTTACTTTACTTTGACATGCTGACAGAAATCATCGCTTTTTTATCGCAATTTACGGGTGGATTTACAGGGTTTTAATGGACTCAACCCAGCATCTAGGAAGGACGTGACAGTGTATGGCTGCTAAAAAGGATAAAAAGAGAAATCGCTTGATTATGAGGACAAGTATTTTGTTGATTCTGGTTGTCACTATTGCATTTACCATCTAAAACGGATTAACAAAAGAGAAAAACGAATTACTGCAAGTTGGAGATTCGGCACCCGATTTTGCGTTGACGGATTTGAACGGGGAACGGCATCAGCTGTCTGAGTACAAAGGGCAGGGGGTGTTCGTGAACTTTTGGGGTACTTGGTGCAAACCGTGCGAAAAAGAGTTCCCGCTGATGGAAAAGCAGTACCAGGTATACAAGGATCAAGGTGTGGAGATACTCGCTGTCAATATTGCGCAATCCGATTATGAAGTGAGACAATTTGCTGAACAGCGAAATTTAACGTTCCCGATTGTTATCGATAAGGACAAAAGTGTTATGGAAGCTTATAATATCCGTCCATTGCCGACTACTCTGTTAGTCAATCAAGAGGGCAAAATCGAGAAAATTATTACGGGTGAAATGTCCGAAGAGGATATCGCGAGTTATATGGAACAGATCAAACCGTGCTGATACCTCTGAATTTCCCAAGCATAATGCGGGCCACGTTATTTTGAAAAATGCTGCAAAGAAAAAACGAGAAAAAAACATTTCTTTAAAGTGGACTAACCGAAAGAAAAGAAATGTCAGGTGTAGAAAATTTATAAATAAAAATCAGGCAAAGATCCTCCACCGGACCGATTGGAAGGATTATTCCTTTTGGGTCAATTGTAGAGGGAATGGATTAGCTGTTTTGAAATCAAGATATCTGCACAAAAAGTCGAAACTTTTTCGTTAAACTTTAAGAATGTTATACTTATAAAAAATAAAAAATAAAAAATGACATATTCGGAGGGCATCTACATGAAAAAAAAGAGAATAGGAACGGCAGTGCTGTCGGCTTTTCTTTTGCTGGCAGGCTGCAGCAATGATACAACGGATTCATTTGAAGTGCCGTTTGAAGGGGAACTGAACCATGTTCATGGGATGGGTTATGCAGGAAATGAGAACGGACTGTATTTTGCCTCGCATACCGGGCTGAAAATTTACCGGGAAGAGGGCTGGTTCGAAACGGCGGATAATTTTCATGATTATATGGGCTTTAATGCAACAAATGAAGGATTTATTACGTCGGGCCACCCAAGTGCAGACTCAGAATTACCCAATCCCCTAGGGATACAGCGAAGCATCGACAGCGGTAAATCGATTGAAGAGATTGCATTTCAAGGAGAAACGGATTTTCATGCCATGGCGGTGGGATATAACAGTAACGACATTTTCCTAATCAATCCGGCCAAGAATTCCCTATTGGAAGCCGGCGTATATAAAAGCGGTGATGAAGGCGAATCATGGAAAACTGTGAAGGCTGAAGGGCTGGAAGGCGAAGTGACTTCGCTCGCTCTTCACCCGGCTGACTCAAACTTCGTCGCTGCAGCTACGGCTGCAGGGATTTATTTCTCACGGGATGGCGGAGAAAATTTTAAAGCCATTACAGACGGAAGTGAAACAGGCACAGCGGTGCATTTCACCGAAGACCATTTGTACTTCGGAAGCTACGGGACAGCGGCGGCTCTGGTGAAGTATACTATGGAAAATGAAGAACTCGAGCCGGTGGATACACCGGACCTTTCACAAGATGCCGTCGCTTTTATTGCACAAAACCCGATGGATGGAATGGAACTGGCGATCTACACATTTGAAGGCAATGCCTACTTGTCGGAAGACGGATTACAGACCTGGAAAACGCTGCTGGAAGAGGGAAAAACCAAGTAGAAACCAGCTAGCCGTTTGAAAGACGAACCGAATCCAACAGCTTTCGGCAGCAGTCTTTGTCTTGATTGCTGCTAACCAATCGACTTAAAGAGGGATGCCATGTTAAACAGGCTTGCATTGAAAATAGGTTTGCTGTTTTTTGTGTTTATTATCATCATTGAATTGGTTTTGTTTTTAACCCTGTACGTTACTTTTGTCAATGAACGGGTGGATGAAGTCATGACCAACCTGCTTGCAAGAGGGAACACCCACAGCGAAGTATTGGAAGACAGTTTTGAACCGGCGACATTGAACCATGTGGCGTTGATGGAATCGGCCTCCGATTTCATCGTCATCATCACGGATGCAGATGGCAACGAATTGACCCATTCCGATCTGATTGAACCTGAAATGAGGGAAGTGTTGGAACACACCGATTTTGATGAGGTTCTGCAGGGAGGGAAGGTCGTGGAAGAGCGATGGGACAAAAAAGAGTTTATTGCGACGGACAGCCCAATCACCATTGAAGGAGAACATAGAGGCCACGTGTTCATGTTTGCGGAAACCAATCATATCAAAGGGATGGTCAGTCATTTGCGAAACCAATTCCTGATTGTTGGCCTGATTGCTGTCGGGTTGACCGTCATCACAATTTTTCTGCTATCCCGATTGATTACGTTGCCGTTGATTCGGATGAAAGAAGCGACGGAACAGTTAAGCGAAGGGCACCACGAGGTCAGCCTGAATATTGGCCGAAACGATGAGTTGGGAGAGCTGGCGAACGCCATCACTGCTCTATCCAGTGACTTGGAACATTTAAAAAATGAGCGGAATGAATTTTTGGCGAGTATTTCGCACGAGTTGCGGACGCCGTTGACCTATATCAAAGGATATGCCGATATCGCGAGCCGGCCGGATGCATCCGAGGAAGAGAAAAAGGAATACATTGGCATCATCCGGGAAGAGACGGCCCATTTGACGGAATTGATCCGGCAGCTGTTTGAGCTGGCTCAGATGGATCATAACCAGTTCGCCATTCAAAAAGAGGAATTTTCACTGGAGATGCTTTTTGCATCCGTCGTTGCCTTGGTTCGGCCAGCTTTTGACGAGAAACAGATTTCATTGGCTGTCCATTGTGAACATGAGATTGTCGCCTTCGTTGATCCCGAACGTTTTCAGCAGGTATTGCTGAATGTCTTGGACAACGCCCGCAAGCATTCTCCTGAAGGAACACAAGTGGTATTACAGGGAGTCCAAGATAAAGGTACCATCACCATAAGCATCCGTGATGAAGGAGAGGGCATACCGGAAAAAAATCTTCCTTTTGTCTTTGAACGATTGTATCGGGTCGATAAATCCAGATCCAGACAGTACGGAGGAAGCGGTCTTGGCCTGGCGATTGCGAAAGAAATCGTCGAATCGCACGGTGGTCTCATGACGCTTCAAAGTGAGTACGGACAAGGGACAACCGTCCTGATAGAATTGAAAAGGGGGGATTCGCTTGCAGAAAGTGCTGTTGGTTGATGATGAACAACGAATGCTGGATTTAGTGGCTTTATATTTGAAGCCGCATCAGTACCTCTGTAAAAAAGCACTGGGAGCTCATGAAGCCCTCGACTATTTGGAATCGGAACCTTTCGATCTCGTCTTACTGGATATCATGATGCCGGAAATGGATGGCTGGGAACTGTGCCGCGAAATCCGGAAATTTTCGGATGTGCCAATCATTATGCTGACGGCGCGGGAACAACAGGAGGATATTGTTAAGGGATTGAATATCGGGGCGGATGATTACATCACAAAGCCGTTTAATGAAGATGAGTTGCTGGCCCGGATGGGGGCGCTGCTTCGCAGGAGAACTCCGAAAAATACCATTGAAGTGGACGGTTTGGTGTGGGACGAAGACCGGTTTGAACTTACGTACGGCAAACATATCATCAAATTGACGCCAAAAGAATTTCTGATGGTGGGCCATCTGATGAAGAATGCCGACAAAGTGTTTACGAGGGAGCAGCTGATCCAGTTAATTTGGGGATTCGACTCAGAGACGGAAGGGCGGACCATCGATTCGCATGTGCGAAATGTTCGGGAAAAAATCCGCCAGTCCGGTTTTCCGGTCGATGATCATTTTCTCACGGTTTGGGGAATCGGCTACAAATGGATCCATGAAGCAGAATGATGCTTGATAAAAGAAAAGGTCCGTCGGAAAATATTTCCGACGGGCCTTTTTGAGTAAGGTTATGCGGCGTTACGGCAAGCTTCTGCACATCTACGGCAAGCTTCCGCACAGCGTCTGCAATGTTCATGATGATCGGCGTGCTTCTCACATTCCTCTGCGCAAGCTTCGCAAATGGTTGCGCAAACGGCTGCCAGTTCGGAAACGAACGGTGAATTGTGAGTAATGGCATGTTCCAAAAATGCACAAATGTCCGCGCATTCCCGGTCTAATCGAATGCACTGTGCTAGCATCTTCACATCGTCTTCCTGCAGACAAGCGTCAAAACAATGGTTACATTCCGCTGCACAATCATGTAATGCCCGAATCAATTCCTGATGTTGTTCATGAGCCATGTTAAAACCTCCATTTCTTATTTTTGCTTCATTTACTGGATTTCCCTCTCCTTTCCAAACTAAACAGAAATACCGAAACTCCATAGAAACTGCACATTTTATAGACAAGTAATCAAATATTAAAATCAATGGTGCGGTTTTTTTGGGGGGTCATTGTGAACTTCTAAATTAGAGTCATGGAAACAGCGATAAAGTAAAATGATACTAAACACTTGATATACCCTATCGGGGTATGTTAAGTTTAAGGAAATATTACTTTAGGAGGAATAATAATGATTGAAACATTAAAAGTACAAGGTATGTCCTGCGGCCACTGTGCAAACTCGGTTGAAACGGGCGTCGGTGAACTCGAAGGGATTTCATCTGTGACAGTTGATCTTAAAAAAGGCGAAGTGGCAGTAGACTATGATACTGCCAAGACATCATTAAACGAAATTCAGAAAGCGATTGAAGAACAAGGGTATGACGTCGTATAAGGGTGCTTTCACAGCACACTTTACTTTTAAATGAAATATACCCTCGCGTGGTATATTCGGCAAGAACTTTGTGAATGTTAAGAATGTAAATAGGGTTAAATAGGATAAGAACCACTAGTTTGGAGGAGGCGCACTGAATGGCTAAAAATGATAAAGACCATCACCACCATCAAGACGAACAGGTAGATCACAGTAAAATGGATCATTCCAAACATGTTGGGCATTCGTACCATGAAGACCAAGTGAAAGAAGGCATTCAAGACGACAGCAATCCTGCCAAAATTCATGATGATCATGCCCATCACAATCATGGTGGCCACGATCATAGTGACCATGGACATCACCATCATGGGAATTTCAAAGAAATTTTCCTGAAGTCGCTGCCCTTGGGCATTGTCATTCTATTATTGTCGCCGATGATGGACGTTCGGCTTCCTTTCCAATTTACTTTTCCATACTCGGATATTGTGGTCGCTGTATTAGCAACTATCTTATTGGTTTATGGCGGAAAACCCTTCTATCAAGGTGCAATCGCTGAATTTAAGGAAAAAGCACCGGGCATGATGGCCCTTATTTCATTAGGGATATCCGTTTCCTATTTGTACAGCATTTACGCCGTGCTGGCACGCTACGTAACCGGCGATCACATCATGGATTTCTTCTTTGAATTCGCGTCCTTGCTGTTGATCATGCTCCTTGGACACTGGATCGAAATGAAGGCTATCGGAGAAGCAGGAGACGCGCAAAAATCGCTCGCCGAATTGGTGCCGAAAGATGCACATGTGGTATTGGAAGATGATTCGATCGAGACGCGTCCCGTAAATGAGCTGAAAGTCGGAGACCTTGTACGGGTTCAGGCCGGAGAAAACGTCCCTGCCGATGGCATCATCAAAAGAGGCACCTCGCGGATCAATGAAGCTTTGCTGACGGGGGAATCTAAACCCATTGAAAAAGGAGCCGGAGACAAAGTGATCGGCGGTTCCACGAACGGTGCAGGCATCATATATCTTGAAGTACAGGAAACCGGCGACCAATCGTTCATTTCCCAAGTACAAACCCTGATAAGCCAGGCGCAGGATCAACCTTCAAGAGCTGAAAATCTGGCTCAAAAAGTAGCCGGCTGGCTGTTTTATATCGCCATTGCGGCGGCTTTCCTCGCTTTTGTCGTTTGGCTGTACATTGCTGACATTCAAACCGCTGTTCTTTTTACGGTTACGACATTAGTCATTGCATGTCCACACGCTCTCGGCCTTGCCATTCCGCTGGTTATTGCACGAAGCACCAGTTTAGGTGCAAACCGCGGGCTGTTGGTGAAAGACCGCGAAGCATTGGAGCTGGCAACTAAGGCTGATGTAATGATACTGGATAAAACGGGTACATTGACTACTGGCGAATTTAAAGTTTTGAACATGGAAACACTGGATGGTCAACATACCGAAGCCGAAATCGCGGCGTTAATGGCAGGGATTGAAGGCGGGTCCAGCCACCCAATCGCCCAGTCAATCGTCCAATACGCTGAGAAACAAGGGATTCAGCCTGTCCACTTTGATTCGATTGATGTTGTGTCGGGTGCGGGTATAGAAGGAAACGCCAATGGCCGCAAATACGAATTGATCAGCCAAAAGGCACTTGGAAGAGATGTAGCGGTGGATGTTCCCAAAGGGGCAACATTAAGTATACTAGTTGAGGACGGGAATCCGATCGGTACGGTCGCATTAGGCGATGAATTGAAAGAAACGAGCAGAACGCTCATACAGGCATTGAAGCATTACAATATAAAACCGATTATGGCTACAGGTGACAATGAAACGGCTGCCCAAGGAGTAGCAGAGGAACTGGGCATTGAATACAGAGCCAATCAATCACCGCAAGATAAATATGGTTTAGTGGAATCACTGAAAAATAATGGACAAACGGTTATCATGGTCGGCGATGGCGTCAACGATGCACCATCCCTTGCAATAGCAGACGTTGGGATAGCAGTCGGCGCCGGAACTCAAGTCGCCATCGATTCCGCTGATGTGATTTTGACTCAGTCGGATCCAGGCGATATTGAATCCTTTATCGAATTGGCCAATAAAACAACCAGTAAAATGAAACAGAACCTCGTGTGGGGAGCCGGTTATAACTTTATTGCCATTCCCATAGCGGCGGGTGTTCTAGCCTCCATTGGGATTACGTTGGCTCCTGCCGCAGGAGCAGTTCTGATGTCCGTGTCCACGGTTATCGTGGCTATCAATGCGATGACATTGAAACTAAGAAATAGAGCTGTTTAACACCGTGTTTAATTGTCGTACACGAAAAGTGCTGCCTCCCAAAAGTTGAATTTTCTTTAACCTTGGGGGCACAGTTTTGTATTAGGTTAAAGTCAAACGGAGGTTTGAAGACTTTGGATAATTAAATATATTTTTATAGTTAACATATGAGATATTATCGGAAGAGAGGAAGCCCAAAAGCTTCTTCTCTTTTCTACTTAAATTCAATTAACACAAAAAAGTTTTCAAAAA
>NZ_JACSLW010000008.1:0-110135 GCF_018618345.1 Exiguobacterium sp. s36 | reverse complement strand
GCATAACTTTGAGCGGCTTTCGAGAGCGCGATCGTCGCACGTGGACTGATCCCCGTCTGAACGTTCCGGTGACTACGTGACGCGGTCGCGATCGAGACAATATAGCGTAACACGTCTTTCGAGATGTGGATTTTCATGGCATCGGCTCGATATTGCAGGAGTTGCTCGAAATCGACATTCGCCAATACCGCCTTACGGGTCTCGGTGACGGATTCCTCCAGCAATTGAAGTTCGAATTCTTCGGTCGGATACCCTGTATGTAGACACATCATGAACCGGTCAAGCTGCGCATCAGGCAAAGAGAAGGTACCAGATGATTCAATCGGGTTTTGCGTCGCGATGACGAAGAATGGGGTAGGAAGGTGATAGGTCTTGCCCCCGACCGTCACCTGTCGTTCTTCCATCGCTTCAAGCAATGCAGACTGGGTACGTGGGACGGCCCGGTTGATTTCATCGATGAGCACGATGTTGGCGAAGATCGGGCCTTGCTTGTTTTCAAACTCTTGCGTCTTTAGATTGAAAAAATCTGAACCGACAATATCTGACGGTAATAAGTCGGCTGTGAACTGAATTCTTGAAAAGTCGCCGTGGAAACTCGTCGCTAACGTCTTGGCCAACATCGTTTTCCCGGTGCCCGGTACATCTTCTAAGAGCACATGTCCGTTTGCCAACAGCGACGTCACACACAACTCTACTACTGTCGGGTTGCCCAAATAGACTTGGTTGATTTCCTCAATCATCGTACGAATGTTCATCAAGATTTCTCTCCTTTGTAGTGTTGTATATACTGTCTGACAGATACTTTGAAATCATGAAGTGAGCGCTCGTCGATCACGTTCAGTTCTCCATATCGCACATCGGCATAAGGTTTCACAGATTGTTCGAATCGAATGCGTGCAAACCACTCTGAGACGGTCTCGTGAGGTTTTCGTTTTTGAGTGTCGCTCAAGGTGTCATTCAACTCCACGAGTAGTTTCCCAAGCTCAGTATCAGAGGCATAGAGAAAGGTTGGTGTTGTATTGGTCACCGTGTTCATGTTGGCTCGAGATGATAATGGTCTCTCGTCAGCTGAGGACGATGTCGCTTTGCGTCGCCGTTTATCCCACCAATCGTGTACGCGCTTGTAGTTCTTGAGAAATAAAATGAGCAAGAAAGCTATAACGGCCCATTTCAGGACGTCTGAAGTATCCCCTTGGTCTTCACCAGACGTCTTTTTCTCAAACCGTTCTTTCGACAAAAGATCATACCACTTCGGTATATCATTAGTATCCTCTAGATTCTCTGTTTTATCTTTAAAGGTTGCCAATTCACCGTCGATGTACCTTGGATTTCCCGACATGTCTTGTTGGGTCGGGCGATCTACAATCATTGTATAAAGGAAAGTACCCCCGATTTTAAATAAAGCGACGATGATTAAGGTCGATATGATGAAATAATACATTTTTCTTTTCTGCATAAGCCCTCCTTCATCGATTAGTCTCTATGATAACTTAGTCTTCTTAAAGGAATTCAATGTATACTTATATATTCCTTTATAATAAAAAAATGTTAACAATTGAAAAATAATACATTAAAAAGCGAATCACCAGATTGGCTAATTCACCGAATAATGAAAACATAATAAATATTATTGGGGAGTGGCAAATGAAGGTCCATTTACTGCACACTACAAAATTTTGGAACATCCGCGTCGGCACAGACGAGTTCGTCGTCCAGTATGGAAAGCTCGGTACGGTCGGTAAAGTCCAACTAAAGTCTTTTGATACGGCAGAAGAGTGTAAGAAAGAAGCCGACAAACTCGTCCGTCAAAAACTAAAGAAAGGGTACGTTGAGGTCGAGTACGACTGGGACAACCATCTTTACTTAGATGACCCAGAGGTCGGCCCGCATCCGTTGACGGCCAACCCGGCGTTTATGCAACATTTCCAGGAAGACTTTTATTTAGACTGTACGGACGAGTACGCGCCGTTCGGGAGCGATGAAGGGGCCGACGTCCTCGACATGTTCGGAGAAGCGCTTCGAAAAGAGCAGGACTTCGATTTTCTGGAAGGGGCGTATGCCGTCCTGTCTGACTGGCTCGAGGAAGACATCTCGACGCCGGACGACTGGATGTTGAACGGAGATCGTTTCGTGTGTGACGTCGTCATCCTCGCGAGCGCGTTCGCTTCAATCAAACTGACCGGACGAATCACGGATGCGTTGAAACGTTCTGCCCATGAAGCGTTAACCACAATCGTCGAGGAAGTCGAGCCTGAGGATACGCATCGGTTTCAGCTAATCAACGAACAGCTCGCCACTTTCCCCGTGTCGAAATGAAACTTTTTCAGAAAAACGGCGTATACTAAAGAGAGAGAAGGACAAACGTCCGAACGAATAGGGGGAAACACCAATGTCAGACATAGAAACAACACCGACATCATTCAGCGGCACATTGCCAATCGAGGCACGCACCGTCTTCCGACTGTCGAGCGCCATCTTTTATCTCATTGGGCTCGTCATCACAGGGGGCCTCGTCGCCGCAGCGCTTTATTTTGACTGGCCGACATGGCTGCAATATACGATGTACGTCTTACTCGCCATCGACCTCATCTATAGTGTGATTGATATTGTCGTCTTCCAAAAATGGAAGCAAGAGCGGTTCACGTATGATGTGAAACCACTCGAGATTCGCTTGCATCATGGCGTCATCACGACAAACGACGTGTTGATCCCGATGACGAAAGTACAATACGTCCACGCCCAGCAAGGCCCGCTGCTACGAAAGTACGGCTTGCAGACGATCACGATTGGAACGGCGGCCGGGTCACATGACATCTATGCGATCGAGGAATCGTTCGCGAAGTCGCTTCGGGAACAGATTGCCGTCTATGCCCGCATCGAAGAGGAGGATGTCGTATGACGGAAGCCGCCCTCACGTGGCATCGACTGCCGAGTCGCGTCCTTATGCTTCGAGTGTTAGAGGTCATCAAGTCGTTCGCCATCCCGCTCGTGCTCTTGTTCGTTTTGAACAACGACTGGGAGTCGACGTTCGGCATCATCCTACGCGTCGGGATCTTGCTGTTCCTCGGACTCGACATCTTGCAGAAGTTCTTCGGTTGGCTCAACTTCCGCTATGCGCTCGATGAGAAGACGGTATATGTCATCGACGGCAACTGGATCAAGAAAGAGAAGTCGCTCCCGCTCTATAAGATTCAGAGCGTCCACTCGAACAGCCCGTTCTTGTACAGGTTGCTCGGCGTCGTCGAATTGACGTTCGATACGAACGCGAACAGTGACGATGCCTCGTTCAAGCTGGCCGGTGTCTTCCCGAACGAGGCGAAGCGGCTCGAGGACATTCTCGACCACGTCCGTCATCGGAAAACAGAAACTGCCTCACCGATAGAAGGAGAGGCTGAAGCAACGTCAGAACCGCTATCAATCGAAAAGCCGGCAAGTCGGTTGTTATATGCACTATCGACAAGAGAGATCATTATCGCCTCGTTGACGTCACTATCCGTCTTCGCGATCTTCCCGGTCGCTTCGACAATCATCTCGTCGATTGATGACTTCATCAATCTCGACGGGACGTTTGACACGGTCGGTGATTGGGTCGTCCACGCGTCAATTATCGCCATCGGTGTGCTCGTTTTGTCGGTCTTGCTCCTGTCGATTGTCATCGGCATGGTCATCAATTTCTTGAAATATGGGAACTTCCGTCTCGAACGGCGCGGCGATCGAGTCCGCGTCGAGAAAGGTCTTTTAAATCGTTCGGCAAAAGAAATCCCATATGAAAAAATCCAAGCAATCCGCATCAAAGAGACGTTCATCCGGCGCTGGTTCAATATCGTCGGTGTCGAACTCGTCGCGGCTGGAACGATGGACGAGGTGAAAGATGAGTCCTCGACCATCCTCCCGTTCGTGAAACGAGAACGGGCGATGAATGTGTTGAACGAGCACTTCGATCAGTTCGTCTGGTCTGATGCGCTTCATCGTCTGCCGAAGCGCTCGCTCTGGATCAAACTGTTGCGCATCAACTGGGTCGGTCTCATCATTTCGGGCGTCGTCCTTTACTTCTTTCGAGATTACGCCTGGTGGCTCATCCTCCTGTGGGCCATCATCATCGGCGGCAAACTGTTGAGCTATATGACGACGTGCTACGCCCAGAATGGTCGGTTCATCGAACTACGGACCGGCGCCTTCACCGTCACATCGTTTTTGACTGACAAGCCGCGGATTGAGCAGATTCAAGTGACGCAGACGCCGCTTCAACGCCGTTTCGATGTATGCAACGTCCTATTCTCGACGCGCGGTGTCTTATCACATGAATTGATTGAAGATATTCCGAAACAAGAGGCGGACGCCATGCTGAACTGGTTCTCCCGCTATACGGTACAGGAAGATATGAAAACACCGGGCTAACAGATAGCCCGGCCAGGTGATCGACGAGCCCACTCGCGTGTTGCAAGTGGGCTCGTCTTTTTAAATCGGCTTGAGGGGCTCGCTCCGACATAAGCTTGAAGTTGATCCTCTTTTGTGTGAATGCAACAATCATGGCACGTGTAGGTCACACGTGCCATGATTGTTCATGAACAGCATTGGAAGAGACTTTTGGGAGAATGATTGTGAACGTCGTTTTTCTTGGTTGACTCGTCACGTGAATCTCGCCCTCGTGTAAATCGATGATGGACTTGGCGATGGCGAGACCGAGACCTGATCCGCCGGTGTAATGTGCGCGTGACTTTTCCACTCTAAAAAATCGTTCAAACACGTATGGGATGTCACGTGATGGGATGGCCTCCTCGCCGTAATTCGTCATGTTGATAAGAACCGTTTCATCCGTATCTTCAATGAACGTATCGATATACGTTCCGTCACGACCGTAACGAATCGCATTCTCGAGTATATTTTCAAACACACGGACGAGCTTCAACGCATCACCTTCAACGATGGGTCGCTTGGCTGAGGAACTGAATCGAGCTTCCATTTCAACTTCCGAGAGACGTAACGTCGACTGCATGATGAGCTGATTGAGCAATTCATCGAGACGGACCTCACTTGTTTGCAGCGCGATTTGGTCGTTTTGTAGAAATGTATAGTCAAAGATATCGTTAATCAAGCCTTTCAGATGGATCGCATTCTCATGAATGACTTGGATGTAATGACGCAATTCCACCTCGTCCCGGTAACGGTCGCTGTGAATCAAGTCAAGATAACCCGTGATCGACGTGAGCGGGGAGCGTAAGTCGTGCGCGACGTTCGTCACGAGCTCGTGCTTCAAACGATCAGCTTGAACCAATTCCTGCTCCGCTTTTGCAGCACTGTCCGAGATGGCGCGAACGGTCGCCATCAACTGCTCTAGCTCTGGCGGGACCGATGGTTCAACCAAATCCCGATTGGCATGGAGTTCTTCGACAAGTGAAGTCATCCGCTCAATGTGAAACTGTAAATACCGTTTACGCTCATATTGATAGATCAACACGAGACAAACGATGACCATCAGACTGTAAAACATGACGATGACACCTTCCCGGAAATACGACAATACGATGATCAGACTCTCCACAAATCGTGAAGACTCCTCAAAGTACCAGACGGCAGGCAGTAACATAACACCGCTCAGGGTAGCGACTCCAAACGCAATCACCACATACAGCAGACGTTTCCACATCGGGATGAACGTTATGACGCGCCATATATTATGTCTCAATTTTATATCCCACTCCCCACACCGTATGAATGATGACCTCATGTGGCACAACGGCATGTAATTTCTCGCGGATGTTACTGATATGAACCATCACCGTCTGATTCGACCCGACGCCATGCTCTTGCCAGACAGCCTCAAATATTTCTTCAGAGCTATACACCCGGCCTTTATGTTTCGCCAGTAAATACAAAATCTCAAATTCACGTGCAGTCAATCGAATCGTCTGCTCTTGCATCATGACGGTGTGGCTGGCTCGATCGATGAGGAAAGGGCCAGCTTGTACACTTGAGGACTCGCTTGGTCGGTTATAGTTTGAACGACGCAACAAGGCTTTGATACGTGCCATCAACTCGAGCGGATTGAACGGTTTGATGATGTAGTCATCGACCCCTGTCGTTAATCCCTGAATCTTATCCATGTCACCCACTTTGGCACTGACCATCAGGATCGGGATTTGGCTCGTCTGGCGCACCCTTTTACAAAATTCAAGCCCATCCATCCGAGGCATCATCCAATCTAAAATAATTAAATCAAACGGTTCTTTGTTGAACAAGGCGAGCGCCATTTCTCCGTCGGTCGCCATCGTCGTGAGATAGCCGTCATTCTTTACGTACACATCAATCAGTTCTGCGATTTGGACATCATCATCCACTACCAAGATTTTTGTCATGCCGGAAACTCCCTTGCGGATTAAAGTTGGAAATTTTGATATAAACGTCGGAACGGAGCATATTGGACGATGAATCGAACGAGCAGGAACCCTAAAAGTGCGCCAATCGCATTCGCCAATAAATCATTCACATCCGTACTCCGTCCACTGCCTAGTGTCGTACGTACCAATAATTGAGTCAGTTCAAGGATCAGACTAAACTGAAATCCTAATTTAAGGACTTCTTTTTTCGTGATTGACGGTTTTAAAAATGGAAGATAGCATCCGAACGGGAGGAACATCACGATATTCAGTACAAATGAATACAAGTCGATGGTCAAAATCGGAATGAAATTGATTGTTCTCCACCATTGGATTTGGTTCGCATATTTTCCTAAATTGACGTCAATCGGGAAGAACACAAAGTGCAGGACACCTAATAAGTATATCCCGAATGATAGAAGCAAAATAGTTTGAGCAGCTTTTACACGTTGCTTCCGAAATGACCAGACGAGTAACGTGATGAGACCGATAATTGCGAGCGGAATCAGAACAATCCCTGATTCGATGGTGAACATGATTGAATAATCTTGATTATACATGGTTGTAAACCTCCTAAGAATTTGAACTGTCTTCAGTGTAGATGGCAGATCTAAAGAATTCTTAAAGGAGTCATAAATGAAATCTAAAAAAGGCAAAGCGACCCGCCTTGCCTCGAACAGTTGAACCATCGACCAAGAAACTTGGTCTCGGATCGATGCCGGGCGTCTTGCGATCATTCGTCACGTCAACTTCACCGGTTTCGTGTTTCTGATACTGAAAAATGGGAACAAGTATGGTATGATGCAAGTAGAAAGAGACCGGTGCTGGACACACCGGCCTCTGGCTTACAGGCTACCACTTTAAGAGTGGTCCCAGCCGCCACAATGGTTAGTGAATCAGAAAGTGACCCATCTCATTGCGCCGAGGGGGTCATTTTTTTGTGCGTTCAGACGTTGCACGATCGGATGTTTGGTGTAATACCAAGTGAACGATGATCGGAGCGAGGATCGGGACGATCACATAATCGCCGACCCAGGTCCATAGTTGTTCCATCCGCACCACCGCCTTCCTCCATTGTGGACTTGGCGGCTGACCCCACTATTGCTGCGTTAACCTGCCTCTTCATTATAGCAGATTATCCCCTAAAAAGATGCTAAAAACAGGAACGTTTGTTCTTATTTTAGAAATTGAACCTTTCGTCCGAATGGGTCTCATGACTGGGTCTAAAGATGGATTTGAAACAATATTAGCTTGTATGTCAGAGGTCAGACAGGATATAATCAATCTCGTGTGTATAACCACATGGGTGGGTGAGGGTGCCAATAAAGGATTGATTCCTATGGCAAAACAAATAGAATGGAAAACAGAAACATACGGGGGCGTGCTGAACTTTCTGGCGACAGCATACATCCCGGCCGTTCACGCGGCAATCTTGACACAAGCTGGACTCCCGTTCGAGGGAGCGCTCGTCGGAGCGATTTTGACAAGCATCATCGGAACGTTCATCGCAGGGCTGTTCAACTTGCCGCTGCTCCTGTTACCAGGGATGGGCATCAACGCGCTGTTCACGTACACGCTCGTCCTGCAGATGGGACTGAGCTGGCAAGGCGCGCTTGCCGTCTCGTTCGTCTCAGGGGCGCTCGTCGTACTGTTGACGGTGACGAAGGTGGCGAGGAAACTGGCAAACGCGTTCCCGCCGATCATTCATGACGGATTGACGGTCGGGCTCGGCCTATTCCTTATCTTGATCGGACTCGAGGCGGCGGGGATCGTCTCGGGCGGTGGCGGGGCACTGCTTCATATCGGAGACCTCGGGGAACGGCCGGTACAGGTCGCATTCCTGTCGCTCTTCGTGGCCATCCTGCTCTTCTTGAAGATGGGACCGAGCAGTTTCTTATGGACGATCGCGTTCGGAGTCGGCTTGAGCGCCGTCATGGGCACGCTCGACTGGACCGGTGAGTTCGCGCTCATGCCGTTCTTCGAGTCGTTCGGCACTGTGTTCGGAAACGTCTCGTTCGCCGAGTCGGCGTCACCGATCTTCCTTGTCGCCGTCGGCGTATTGACGCTCGTCTTGCTGATCGAGAACATCAGCCTGATCCAGAATCAGACGCGCGCCATCGGCAAGGATGCGGACGCACCGAAAGGGCTCGTCGCCCAAGGGTTGTCGACGATGGCCGGTGCCATGTTCGGCTCGAGCCCGACCGTCTCGACGGTCGAAGTCGCGGCCGGCATCTCGGTCGGCGCTCGGGGCGGCATCGCCTCGTTCGTCACATCAGGCCTTTACGTCGTCTCGCTCTTGTTGTTGCCGCTGTTCGCGATCATTCCGGTGACGGCAATCGCGCCGGTGTTGATCATCATCGGCATGATGATGTTCCAGAACGTGAAGCATCTCCCGCTCGACAATTGGGAGCATGCCTTCCCGGCGATTCTCGTCATCATCATGATTCCGTTCACGTATTCCATCGTCGATGGCATCGGGCTCGGATTCATCACCTACACGATGATCGTCTTGTTCAAGAAGGGCTATCGGTCGCTCAGTCCGGTCGTCGGTGTCTTGACCGTATTGTTCTTAGTTTTCTTTTCTTTACCAGTCTGGCTATGAGATAGGGCGGTACCGTGTATACGGTGCCGCTTTTTTGGATGATGAAACAAAGGGGGTGTTTGAATGGATCAAGCAGGCGGATTCATTTCCATCGGGATAGCTTATCCGAGCCATTATCTGTTATCTGAACTTGCTAAAAATGTATGTGCGGAACTGTTAAGTAGCGGTGGCGAAATCATAAACGTGACATACAGTCAGAATGAGGCGGGCACTAGTTGGACGACAACGACAGATACCGATTTTGCTCAGATCGGGCATTACGGATCTATCCATTTACAAAGCAACTATTTTGGAGACGTGGACATGACGATGACCGCGTCCCTTCAAGAGCTGGACACCTATGTCGGGATTCTCATCGATATAAAGTGGAATGATGTCGTTTCACCCCCTGCATCGAGACCCGTGTTCACACAGGAAATCGAACGACTGCTCGTTGACGTGTATCGCCACATGCCAATCTCGTACGCGCTTGCCGGGCACGAACTTGAGCTCGATTGGGCACTTGATGCGTTTCCGACATCAGCGGACTGGTTGGATACGTTCCCTCTTTCTATGGTCCCGTCACCACAAAGCGTGGCGGTAACTTACGGTTCAATTTCAATCGACGGGATGACTTCTCAAACCAATAAGAAGAGGTCTATCCCTTTGGATGCATAAGTGAGGCTCAATCACCCCCACCAAGCATTTCTTGATTGACGAAGCTCAGAGCTAAGCGGCCGGAACATGATACAATTTTCTTAGCTTATAACCGAAGGAGGACACTTTCATGACGAACACTTCAAACGTCATCGACGAGTTTGCATCCTATACAAAATGGCTTAACACGCTAACGGAATTGGATGAAACGACGTGGGAGAACTCGATTTCGACCAACAAATGGTCAATCAAAACGATCGTACTTCACATCGCCCATTGGGACAACCATCTGTTGAACGTCATCATCCCGGCCATCAAGAACGGGGAAGGGATGATCTTCCCTGAGTTCGACTCGTTTAACGCGCGAGCGACCCAAAAAGCAAAACGTCTCTCGGGAGAAAACGTGCTCCAATTAGCCAAAACAAGTCGGAGTTCGCTCGTAGAAGCGCTAACGTCACTTCGTCAAGAGACGCTGACTTCGCAGACGACGGCGAACGGAGCGACTCATTGTCCGCATCAAAGTGTCCCGTATACGCTTGCCTATATCGTCACCGAGTTCATCGAACATGACCGGCACCACCAGCAACAAGTCAACGCCATATTGGGAAGAACATCTTGAAAAGACGAGCGAAAGTACGCGGTGTCAGACGAAGACTGAAACGGTTGCGCATGTATGTCGACGAACAGACCCATTCGTTCCCGACGACGTTCCACGACGGGTATTGGCATAACAAAATCCCAATCGATCAACCGTTCTTACTATCGGTAGAGGAGAACAGCCGAATTCAGAAAGCAATCATCGAAGCGATGGTAGAGGGTTCTTCACGTCTCGTACGTCTCCGAGAAGAGGAGCGGTTCCGGGTCGTCGTCTTGATCGACCTACCGTCGCTTTGGCAGTCCGAACTTCTCGTGTTTGAAAGTGACGCAAGACTGAAAGCATTTATGGATCGGGACACTTCAGAGCAGGTGTGGACGCGGTTGCCTAACGATCATGTATTCCGACAAAGGCTCAACCTGTCGGCAGACATCGAGGTTCATCGGTTCCATGAGCTGATTCAAGATGAAGATTATATGCGTAGTGGGGAAGTCTGGTTGCTCGTTCAATGAACGGGCAATTTTTTTATTTAAAAACTGAATATTCTATCAATCCGTATGCTATAATCTTTCCAAATCCATTTTCCATAAAAAGGATTAAATGGAATCGATGAATGAAGGGAGCCGTGAGATCGGATGCGGTTGAATCAACAGATTCACAGACGGATCGTTGCATGAGAAAGGCCAAAGCTCTTTTTATATTCACGGTTTTGATTTCGTTACTGGTTGTCGCACTCATTTCATTCTCAGGTCAAGTCGCATATACATACTTTAAAGGATTGGACATTTCCGGGAGCCCCATCACGAGCTGGGTCACGGATTGTCATGACAAGCGAAAGTTGTTTGGGATTATCGAAGTGGTTGACACCAATCGTTGGTGCGGAGGTGGCGCTGACGAAGATTCTGCGTCCAAGTCTTCTGGAAGTGGAAGCATTGTTGGACCATCGGATGAGGAAGGCGGTTCACCGAGAGGAAATCGGGAGGACCTGTCTCCGTCATATGGGAAACCATCCAATGACGAAGCCGATCGCCTTTCCTTGTTCCCGTACATCCTCAGCGCACTCCTTCTGTTGATTGGCGCATGGATGTGGCGCAGGCATCGCTTGATGAAAAAAGTGAGGGAAGCCGTTCCGACAGACGAGAGGATTTACCCAAAGCAAAATCCAGACGGAACGTTCGAAGAACAAAAACGCCCCGTCCATCCGCTGCCGGATTCTCCGTTACGGCAACATCTGATTCAATTCGAACAAGCGCTGCCACCACAACAACGACGACGACCGTTCGAGACGTTATCCGCCTGGGCGAGACGCATCCAACTCGATGCCTCACTACTGAGCTATTTAGAGACCCGTTATGACAAAGTCGAGATCACACCACAACGTGAAGAAGTGTTTAAACAACAGCTTGATGCCTACCTACTTCGCTTTAAAAAGGAGTCTACCCCATGACCATCAAACGCGTATTGGAACAATTGGACCGAATCTATCTCGGAAAACCTGAAATCACGCGCCTCTGTTGCACTGCGCTACTCGCAAACGGACATATTTTGTTAGAAGACGTACCGGGTACCGGGAAGACACTGCTCGCCAAGAGCATCGCGAAGAGCTTCGAGGCCGAGTTCACACGAATCCAGTTCACGGCCGATTTACTACCGTCAGACATCATCGGATCAGATTTCTTTAATGTGCAAACGCAGACGTTCGAAAATCGGACGGGTCCAATCTTCACGAATATCCTCTTGATTGACGAAGTGAACCGGGCCGTGCCACGAACGCAATCCGCCTTGCTTGAGGCGATGGAGGAGCGGCAAGTCTCGATTGGCGGAGTCACGTATCAACTGCCGCAACCGTTCTTCGTCATCGCGACACAAAATCCGATCGAATCGGCAGGGACGTTCGCCTTGCCGGACGCACAACTCGATCGCTTCTTGATGTCCCTTCAAGTCGGCTACCCTGAAGCGGGGGAGGAGCTGCAGTTGATTCTACAGACGATTTCAAAAACTCGGCACGTCGTTCATGCCCTCATGTCGTCCGAGACATTTTTAGCAGCACAGCGAGAAGTTGAAGATGTCCGCATCCACGAGGACGTCGTGACCTACCTGCTCGCGCTCATCCAAGAGACGCGAAACCATCCGCTCGTTGAAGTCGGCGCCAGTCCTCGGGCGACGCTCGCCCTCGTCAAGGCGTCTCAAGCCTACGCCTATATCCAGGAACGAGAATTCGTGACGCCGGAAGATGTTCAAGCCGTCGCGACGCATGTGTTAGCGCACCGATTGACACTCACGCTCGAAGGGGACGTGAAATCGACGAAACGGGAAGTCCTCACTGACATCTTGGAGCGAGTCGACGTCCCAGTCGAGAAGGTGTGAAGATGCGTCAGGTCGAAGTAAGTACACCATCCCTCTTAGATGAAAAGCTTTGGCCGGCCTACACGAGTATCCTCGTCCTATTCGTTTGGTTTCCGTACGTCTGGCCGTTCGCTTATCTGTCTGGCGCGATTTTAGGGTTGATGCTCGTAAGAAAGTGGTTGACGAAGAAAATCGTCGAGGTGACACGTCTATCGTTCCACCAAAAAGAACAGTTGTTGTTCATGAATGATTGCGTCTCGTTGAAAATGGAGGTGACAGGAGTCGAGCGTCTCAAAGAACTCGGAATCCCGACATCGGTCCGCCTGGTCACGGGACACGGCTTGACGTTTGACGAAGATCAGCGCGTACATGTCATTCAACTTCGTGATGAATCGACCTATTTGTTTCCAATCCACGCGAAACGGCGCGGGCCCGTCCAAATCGATGAATGTACACTTCAGTTCAGACTCCCATTTGGACTTGGCACCATCTTCGTCACAGATCATACGCTTCCGTCCTGGATCATCCTCCCATCCGTCTCGAGACAGAACAGGTTCGACTCACGCATGTTGCGGATGGGGCATCGACTCGTCAAGCATTCACCGCTAAACGACCCGTTGATGATTCAAAGCACAAAACGGTATGAGCAAGAGCCGGTCAAACAAATCGACTGGGTCGCAACAGCTAAGACAGGGAAGATGCAGGCGAAAGTGTATCAACGCCAAAACCTCGATACTTTTACACTCATGCTCGACTTGAGCGGGCCGCTCGGAAACGGTCTTCACGCGCGCTATGAGGAATTGATTCAACAAGCCGCTTATTTGGTATCCTATTTAGTGAAGGAAGATTGTAAAGTCGAACTGTTCATCAATCGGCTCAATGCCGATAATCAGATTGATCACCTGCGAATGAGTGACGGCCGTAAGCAACTGCGCCGCGCCCTCGTGCGTTTGGCGTGGATTCACGAATCCAATCGATCCGTCGCCTCGAAACGATTTGACCAAATCATCGACCGACAAAAACATCCCCATGCGGAACTGATTCGGATTGACGCGTCACTTCTCAAACAGATGTCTGTCGGTTGAAAGGAGAAACAACATGTTCCGCCACCTCACAACATTTGCTTTAGCCTTGACCCTCGCGCTCGCTGCCACGTCCGCAGCTGCGGCGCCGACTGAACGATCCGCGGAGCGTTTTGCTGAAAAACATTTCGAGTCGATCGTCCTCGACCATATCGAAGGTGACGACCCGAGTAACTATCACTTGACGGAAAGTCGCGCCATCTCGTTCGGTTCGCTCCATGAAGTGATGATTGCCGCGCAATCCTGTTATTCGTCGGACGAAATGTGTACGTTCGTTCCGAGTGACGAGTACGTGTCGACCGTCTTACAGGACGGAGAACCAAGAAACGTCATCGGCACGTACGAGCAAGAACCGGGCCTCTTCGCCTTCTCCACGTTCGGGTATGGTGACGAGTTGGCCATTGCCTTAGCTGATGTGTCCGGTACATTGGTCCATTCCGCGCGAGAGAATGCCTGGTTTGACTATGATGGAAAGACGTTGACCGCCTTGACGACCGATGCGAAACGGTTCATCGAAGGAGACACGATCACGCTCGAGATGTATCAGAAACGCTTGGTCGAGACACAATCCAACACCGAAGCGCAACCAGGGGATGCGCTTACTGGTGGTTCAGGTGACGTTCAGACGACAGAGCCAACATCATATCGGATGCTTGGCCTCGCGTTGTTGGCGGGGCTCCCGCTCGGTTATCTTTTGTACCGGAGGCGAGGAAAAAGATGAATTTGAAACGTCCGTGGTTGCATGAAGTCGATGCGACCACGGCTTTATTTGTGCGTCAACATGCGGTGCACACGAATAAGTTTGAACAAAAGACGGAGAGTTTATCACGTTCGAATGATGGGACGTTATGGAAAGTGGACCGTTACGAATTCGACCAAGTTTATAATCAAGCGCTTGATGACACGTATCGCTCGATTCGTCGACAAGCTGCTGACATCTTCTCTTTTCATCCGGATGGCTTACAAATCGATGAACGCTTTACAAATAAGACGATATTGCGATTCCTCGTCTTGCATCCGTTCACAAGAGCCGTCTATGTCGATGCCGCACCATCTGGGGTCGTTGAGACGGTGTATGTCTGGATGCATCCGATTGAGGTGTGGAAACAAAGAGACCAAATCACTCGTGTGACGCTAGATGTCTCGAACATCGCGGCGGAAACCGACTTGCATCACCTGTTAAAAGAACAGTTCCATTTCCCTGCTCACTATGACATGAACTGGAACGCATTTTGGGACGCTATCACCGATGAGAACGGATTGCCGGATATCGTTGATTTGTATGGTTGGATGGAGTTAGAGCAACGTTTGCCTGAGGCGGCGAACACGCTCGCAACATGTTTTACGGACTACGAGAACGAGCCGGACTTGAAACCGTGTCGTATCATCTATCAAAAGAATGAGATGCTTATTTTACCGCGGCATGCATTAAAAGAGGGAGAAGCAAATCGCCTGATTTACCGACAACTTGCTGGCGCGACTTTCCCGTTACGCGTGGAACGAAAGACGTCAGTACGGTTGCCGAAGCGACATCTTTTCGCGTTTGAACGCTCAGAAGAGGAGTTTGTCACATTCGGAATTGTTCGCAATCATGAGGATATTGAGCCATGGCTGACACTTTCCCGTGACGACCAGCGTGAAGACGTCGTCACCTTCTCAAATGAAACGGATTGGCTTGTGAGTTCTTACCGTGAGGGACTGACACTCCAAGGGACGACAATTGAATCTGTTGAGTCGATTGACACAGCGGATTACGAGACGTTCTTTCACCACGTGATACGAGGGTCGTTTCCAATCGAGTTGACGTTCTGTCTCGAAGGAACGTTTGGACCAAAAGAGAAAGTCTATCGATTGATGCTACATGACGCAGCGTGGGAGAAGTTGATTGAAGACAGGTTGTTGCCTCAACTAGAGATTCCGAAAACAAAAGGGTTTTGGCAACCTTTCTCTTCACCCATATCTGAACAGACACTTGAGACGTTCTTAGAAGAGCTTCATCCTCATATCTTCGGAAACTTCGTACTGGCGCATGATGCGGACGATGTGTATCACTTTCTTGATCATGTGAACGGGTCAATCAAGCGGTTTTAACTTCGTGAGTGGAGCTTGTGCATAGCGCGTCACAAATTATTTTGACGAATTGGAGCTGTACAAATGAAAATATACACGTGTATCTGTTGTGGCTACAAAACGATGGAAAAGAAGCCGCCAGGGACGTTTGCGATTTGTCCAAACTGTTTTTGGGAAGATGAGGGTGTGAATCCTGATTGTTGGGGAGGAGCTAATGGTATTTCATTACGAACGGCGCAGCGAAATGTGATTCGGTTTGGCGTATCCGATGAATGTTACGTCAACGAGTACAGTACGAAGGAATATCAAAAAGATGTGATGTGGAAACCCATATGGGAAACAGAAAACTCTCAATCGTCGTTAATTTTAATTGATGGTAATGTCTTCTGTAAGAAAAAGAACAAGAATATTGATATCAATCGGTTCAATGAACAATTTGAAAAAATGTTGAAACAAAATGGATGGACTTTTGGCGGAGAGTTTGTTCAATCTGAAGAATAAGAGACTCTTTTGAAAACTACACAATGCATCATGTCATAAGATTATACTTGCATGGTATTTAGAGTAAGATAACATGGAGAAATCAGGTGGAAACGATGCATCGATATAGATTAATCAAATACAATCCAGAATACCGAGATGAGTTCGGTGGCTACGAAAAAAACGAGTGGACATCAATATCCGATGTTGGAAAGTCGTTTGATGGCGTTATATTTAATTTCGAGAAATACATGAGAGTGGAAGATGCATATGTGAAATCGGTGAAAATGATTATGGATTATTGCAAGGTGACTGCGCTAAAGATTACATATATTGAGAAGAGAGGAGTTCTCTCAGCTCACGAATATAACTCACCTAATTTTCCAAAGAACCTATATGATTTAAAAACGGCAGCTTTGTACAAAAGTGTTAAAAAAAGAACCGTGCTGACCGGATGGAGAATCGAACACATGATTCGCTTGATGTTACGAGAAGAACTTTATGCGCAACTCGTCGGTAATGAACCGGATCATAAAAGTGAACCATTCAAAGTGTTCATCGGATACGAATATTTGATGGGGATTCATACGAATACAAATCTTCAACAACTGAAAGAGCAGCTTTTAAAGATCGGAATGTATCTCGAAAACCCGTACGAGGAGTAGTGACTTGAACATACTTAGAGAATTCAAATCGATCGATAGTGAGGTTTGGCGAGTACTACTTGACGAGAGTGACGCATTCCTCGTGATTAAAGATGAGAAAAGACGAAGCGAGCTCACCGACTATCCATGGTTTTCTGAACATGAGGCTTCTCAATTTGAGTCAAAAGAAAATATGATTCATGTCAGTTATCTCGTCACTCCGGACGTCCGATTGAGTCCGGAACACTTGGCGGAAGTGTATGAAGTCGTCGAACAGATATTGCATCATGTCGCCCAGGCCACGTGTGATATCGTATTCATTCCATACAGTTTCCCTACCGAAACGGAGATACATACTCATATAAATGAGACGTGTAAGATTGATTCGTATTCAGTCGATGCGTATCGACATCTGACTCAAGTACAATCCGAATAGATTACGGTTCGACAAAAACACCGCTCTACGCCATCGCGTCGAGCG
Organism: Exiguobacterium sp. s36; assembly: GCF_018618345.1. Classification (NCBI taxonomy): domain Bacteria; kingdom Bacillati; phylum Bacillota; class Bacilli; order Caryophanales; genus Exiguobacterium; species Exiguobacterium sp. s36. The sequence goes on along the minus strand of NZ_JACSLW010000008.1, from coordinate 92,822 downwards.
GTGTTTTTTCACATGTACGGTCCGTTCGCCTGGACGACGAACTGTGAGTGTTCGTAATGATACGTGATGCGTGAATAATCGAATGGCTTCCCGTTCGAAAGATGGAAAATCGTCTCGATGCGGAGCGTCGGGTCCTCCGTCTGTAAACCTAGATAGCCGGATTCCGTCTCAGTCAATCGCCCGACCTGCATGTACATGTCCGAAAAGCCGATGGTGACACCGAGTGCGCCTTGTACGTAATCGAAGATCGAGTCGGCGACGATTTCTCGGTTCAAATACGGAACGATCGCCTTCACATAGTACGACTCCTCGTAACAGAACACCTCGCCGTCGACGAAGCGGACCCGCTCGACGCGATAGACGTCATCTGTCACGTCGATGCCAAGGTTCTGTGCGACCATCGCGTCCGGTTTCGTGACCGAGACGTCGAGAACGTCCGACGTCAACACCCGGTCACCGAGGTTACTCTTGAACCCTTGTGTCGAGAACAGACTCATATAGCCCGGACGGTTGTGGCGCCGGACGAAGATGCCGCTCCCCCGTAATTGAAAGATGACGCCTTTTCGCTCAAGCAATTCGAGTGCTTTCGTGATCGTACTCTTGCTGACGGCATATTGGCTCATCAACTGCTCAAGGACGGGTAGTTTATCTCCTTGCTTCAAATCATGTTGATTGATGTACTGTTCAATCTCTGCTGCCACTTGTTGATATTTAAGCACGCTCATCCCTCATCTACTTGAAAATGTTGCCTTCATTATACCACACACATGTCTACGAAACGTTCACAAACTATTTATTGTATCGCTATTGATTAATTGTACCGGTACAATTATAGTAAGAGTGTACAAAATGTAAGCGTTACATCAAAGGAGGGTTTTCAGTTGAGTAAAGTTCGGGATTATTCAAAGCTGGCTCGGGATATTTTAGAGGCCGTCGGAGGGGAAGACAACGTCATCAATGCGGCCCGCTGTGCGACGCGACTCCGTCTCGTCTTGAAGCGGTCGAATCCGCAAGCGAAAGAACAAGTCATGGCGATGCCAGGTGTCATCACGGTCGTCGAGACGGGTGGCCAGTTCCAGGTCGTCATCGGGCAGCATGTCGGGGAAGTGTTCGATGAGTTCACGAAACTGGTGCAAATCGAAGGGACTGAGGTCGAAGACGGAAACAAGGGGACCGTCCTGAACCGCATCATCGCTACGATGTCCGCCGTATTCGCACCGTTCATCTATATCTTGGCCGCAGCCGGGATTTTGCAAGGGGTACTCATCATCACGACATTGTTGTTCGACGGTTTCGCCGAGACGGGGACGTACGAAGTGTTCAGCTTCATCTCATGGGCACCGTTCACGTTCTTACCGATTTTCATCGCCATCACGGCATCGAAACACTTTAAGACGAACACGTTCATCTCTGTCGCAGCCAGTGCGGCGTTGGTCAGTCCGACATGGGCCGAGATGGCGGCTCGCATCACGTCAGGGGAGACGATCAGTTTCCTTGGTCTCGCCTTGTCAGGTACGACGTATACGTCATCGGTATTACCACCGCTCTTCCTCGTCTGGATCTTATCCTACGTCGAGCGGTTCTTGAACCGACACATGAACGAGGTCATTCGTCCTTTGTTCGTACCGTTCTTCAGTTTGGTGCTCATGGTGCCGCTCACGATTCTCGTCATCGGACCAATCACGACGATGGGTGCGGTCGGGATTGCCAACGGCTACAACTTCTTAGCGGAGAACGCCCCGATGCTCGCTGGCGCAATTATCGGTGGTCTCTGGCAAGTCATCGTCATCTTCGGGGTCCATTGGGGCGTGACGCCGATGGTGCTCGCAAACTTCGACTTGTATGGCCGTGACTCATTCCAGGCATATCAGACGATTGCCGTCATCGCCCAAGTCGGCGCCGTTCTCGGTGTCATCTTGAAAGCGAAGAGCCAAGAAATCAAAAAAGTCGGTGTCTCGGCTGGGATTACTGGACTATTCGGAATCACGGAGCCTGCCATCTACGGGGTGACACTCCGCTTCAAGAAACCGTTCATCTTTGGATGTATCTCGGGGGCCGTCGGAGCCATCGTGGCCAGTTTCTTCAACCCGTATTATTTCGCTTACGCCGGTCTCCCGGGTCCGCTCACCCTTGTGAACGGAATCAGTGAAGACGTGCCGACCTCGATTTGGGGACTGTTGATCGGGACAGCGATCGCCATTATCCTTCCGGTCGTCTTGATTCAAATCTTCGGTTTCGGAGAAGACACGGCCAAACAAGTGACAGAAGTGACGGAAACACCTGCGACGGCAGAAGCGAGTGCGACGCTCGTCCAGGAAGAGACGATTGCTTCACCGCTCTCAGGAAAAGTCATCGCCTTGAGCGATGTTCCGGACGATGTATTCGCCTCCGGGGCGATGGGTAAAGGTTATGCCGTCGATCCAGACGGGAATAAGGTCATTGCACCGTTTGACGGGACCGTCGTCATGGTCGCACCGACGAAACATGCGATCGGTCTCCGTTCGAACACGGGAATCGAGTTGTTGATCCACGTCGGTCTCGATACGGTGACGCTCGATGGGAAACCGTTCACCGTACACGTCAAAGACGGGGATAGCTTTAAAGCGGGCGATGTGTTGACGACGTTCGACCGTGACATGATCGCTGCACATAATATTTCAAGTATCACGCCTGTCATCGTGACGAACAGCGCGACATACGCTGACGTACTCGTCCAAGCAAGTAATCAGACAGACACGACGACACCAATGCTCACGATTGTTAATCAATAAGGAGGAACTACGATGAAGACATTACCAAAAGACTTTCTATGGGGCGGCGCCCTCGCCGCGCATCAATTTGAAGGCGGCTGGGACGCCGACGGCAAAGGGCCGAGCGTCGTCGACGTGTTGACAGCAGGCGCTCACGGCGTCGCGCGTCGCATCACGGACAAGGTCGAGCCGGACGAATTTTATCCTAACCATGAGGCGATCGACTTCTATCACCGTTATAAAGAGGACGTCGCGCTCTTTGCCGAGATGGGCTTGAAGTGTCTCCGCACGTCGATCGGTTGGAGCCGGATCTTCCCGAACGGGGACGATGCGGAACCGAACGAGGCAGGACTCCAATTTTATGACGACTTGTTCGACGAGCTGTTAAAGCACGACATCGAGCCGATCATCACACTATCTCACTTCGAGATGCCGCTTCATCTCGCACGTGAGTACGGCGGGTTCCGCAACCGTGCCGTCGTCGACCATTTCGTCCGCTTCGCCGAGGTGTGTTTCGACCGCTATAAAGACAAGGTCAAATATTGGATGACGTTCAACGAGATCAACAACAAGATGGACGTCAACAACCCGCTCTTCTTATGGACGAACTCAGGCGTCATCGTCGAAGACGGGGAGAACGCCCGTGAAGTGATGTATCAGACGGGGCACCATGAGTTGATCGCGAGCGCCCTCGCTGTTTCGAAAGGGAAAGCCATCAACCCAGACTTCGAGATTGGGGCGATGGTATCACACGTTCCGATTTATCCGTTCTCGTCAAACCCGGACGATGTCATGCTCGCCGAAGAAATGATGCGTCAGCGTTACTTCTTCCCAGACGTGCAAGTGCGCGGAGTCTATCCGAGCTACGCCTTGAACGAATTTGAACGTGAAGGCTATTCAATCCCGTTCCTCGATGGGGACGAAGAGATTTTGAAGAATGGGACCGTTGATTACCTCGGTTTCAGTTACTATATGTCGACGACCGTGAAGAGTGACGTCGTCGCCGATAATAGCGGCGACATCGTCAACGGTGGTCTGCCGAACGGCGTCGAGAACCCGTACATCAAGTCGAGCGACTGGGGCTGGTCGATCGACCCCGTCGGTCTCCGTTATGTGCTCAACCGATTGTACGACCGCTATCAAATCCCGCTCTTCATCGTTGAGAATGGATTCGGTGCTGTCGATGAGATCGTCGACGGGAAAATTCATGATGCGGCCCGCATCGACTACTTGAAGGCGCATATTGAGCAGTTGAAACAAGCGGTCGTCTATGATGGCGTCGACTTGATCGGCTACACGCCATGGGGCATCATCGACATCGTCTCGTTCACGACGGGCGAGATGAAGAAACGGTACGGTATGATTTATGTCGACCGTGACAATGAAGGCAACGGCTCGATGGAGCGGATGAAGAAAGACTCGTTCGATTGGTATAAGCATGTGATTGAAACGAACGGGGAAGCGCTCGCGTACGAGCCTTCGAAGTAAACGACAATACCCCCTGAAGACAATTGTCTTCAAGGGGTATTTTTCTGTGCTTACGTCGTTTTCGGTTTGACCGCCACCCAGACTTCGCTATAGACGTTGTCCGACGGTCCGTCATGCTTCGTGAACGAGATGCTTGGCAAGTCGGCCAGTTCGTAGCCCGACGTCGGCAGCCATTCGGCATACGTCTTGGCCATCGTCTCCTGGAGCGTCTCCGGGAACGGGCCGGTATTCGGGAAGACGGCCCACAGGTTCGACTCGATCGTAATCTGTTCAAGATCCTCATACGGATTATCTTGTGTCGTCGCGAAGCCAATCATGTGCGTGAGTGAACCCATTTCGTCCAAATAGCCTTCATCGAAGTCGTACGACACGTTGAGCACTTGATTTGGATAAAGGTCCACCAATTGATGCATCTCGCTTCGCTGTTGCTCCGTGATTGACTGCGCCAACTCGACGATGTCATGATTCACGCCTTCGAACTGAATCGGGACGCGTTTGGACACGCCGACGACGTTGAATGAAGGTTTATGTTCTAATTTGAATTCCATTGAAATTCCTCCTTTGATGTCGATGTAGAAAGTGAATTTCGGGAATGACTTTTGAATCTTGTTCTTGATCACTTCAGACGGTAAAAAGCCACACCAGTCTCGAAACGATCGAGAGAACCCGTCGACGGATTGGTAGCCATACGTATAGGCCACGTCCGTGACCGATTTCCCATGAATCAAGTCCTTATTTGCTTCTGACAGCCGACGATTTCGGATGTATTCATTAAGCGTCATCCCGGCCATATAGGAAAACATGCGTCGAAAATGATAGTCGGACACCCCGACGATGCGGGTGATATCCTCACTCGTGATGTCTTCTGTTAGATGTTGATCGATGTGGTCCATCAATCGGTTCAGTGATTCAAGCATCAGCATTCCCTCCTTTCTGCATTCATCATACTTCGAACATCGTAGGGGCACTCGATGATTTTGATACGTATATCATCGGATAGAAGGCATCACTGGTTGTAGCCGATGAACATCGTGAACATGATGAGGATGACCGATGACGTCATGAGTAGAAACGCAATCGAGCTCGCGAACACGAGAAATGCTTTGGAGAAGTGACGTCGTCGTTTCCAAATCCCGATGACGAACACCACGTTCAGCATGAGAAACAGTGCGAGCAACAGTAACGGGAGGGCCCGGTCCTGCATTAGAATAAGTAAGTCCATAGATGGTTACCTTCCTTTAACTTTTTTTAAAATCAGGATATTTATCATAACTGCCCTTATAATAAACAAGAATTAATACGCATATCGTTTGTTACCAAGGAGGAAACAACTATGAAGAAGCTACTTCGTGCGACCATCGCCGGCATCGCGTTGTTCACGCTGAGCATCGCGCCGTCAGAAACCGCGGACGCTGCACCGAAAAAATTTAAGAACTGCACCGAACTGAATAAGACGTACAAGGGCGGTGTCGCCAAAACGAAGACGACGAAAAACAAAGGTGGGAAGACGAAGTACAAGCCTTACGCCAACAGTTCGTTATACGAAGCGAACAAATCAAAAGACCGTGATAAGGACGGCATCGCCTGTGAACGCTAAGAGATGAGAGGACAGCCGTCCTCCGTCTCTTTTTTAGTTGTTGAAGCGGTAGGATACGTCTCCCGCAGCATCGTAACCGGTGATCGACTCAATCGACTCGATTTGGTCGACGAGCACGAACCAGACATCATTCCCGGCCTTCGTCTTCAACAGTTCCGGTTCGAACCGTTCCCCGTTCAACTCGACGACGACTCTTGTCGTCTCGCCGTGGTTCATCCCGTAAAGGATATCGTACGGGGAACATGCTGACGTATCCCCGCACGATTGGCCGAAAGTGGCCCACGTGATGCCTGCTTCGGACAGCGATTCAGATGTAATCGACCGAACCTGATTGTCGACAGTAAGTTCAAGACCTATGCTTTGCGCAACCGGCTCTTCACTCCATTCCTCGACGGTGTAACTGTTCATGAAAAAGCGAAGACTCATATTACGGTCATCAACAGGGTAGGTGAGAATCGGTTCCGCTCCTTCGGGCAATTGTGGCTGCTTCGTCGAATCAAATGCCCAGGCCACTCCGGCTGATACCAACAATAAGCACACAAGAATGAGGACAATCTTTTGCTGACGGTTCATGACAGACTGCTCACTTTCTCAACTTGTAAAAACTGTCGTACCTGTTCAATCGGGAACGCAGGGTTCCAATGGACGAAGTGGCCGCCTGTCATTCGTATGTAAGTGATCGGCAGCTCATGCCGTTGCAGGTCCATCATGGCTGACTTCGTCAATCGGGCTTCTTTGTCGTCCAGTCCGACAAAATCGCCGTAAATAAGCAACGTCGGGACTTGAAGTGAACGGATGAGCTGCGGCACGTCAAGGTGATAGAAGGTGAACAACAGATTCAATCCGCCTCGTCCGAGCTTAGCCGGGTCGTTCAACGCACGTCGAATCTCGTCTCGTTCAGTGAGACCTGTCTGTGCGCAGAAAGCCTTAACCTGTTCCTCTGGCATCGGAGCTGACACGTTGTCTGAAATGATTTTTGTCTCGATTTTCCGGACGAGTCGAGGTCCGAACAGACGATAAAGTCCGCTCAGGAGCGGGACGGCAAGGCCCAACACCCCATATTCTCTCAACGGAACGCGCGGGAACGTCTTATGGCCTTGGTCGAGCAAGACGAGCCGCTCCACTTGCTCGGGATAGTGAGCGGCGAAAGCGAGACCGACCGTACCTCCTAGCGAATGCGCCATCACGTGTACAGGTCCGAGTCGATGTGTGACGACATAGTCGTTGACCCAATCCGCCAATTGTTCGGACGACACGATCTGCTCGATTCCTTCACTTCTCCCGAACCCTGGCAAATCTAACAAATGAACTTCGAAGTCGTTGCGCAACGCCTCGGCGAGCGAACGGCCTTCTTCACCAGTGAATCCTCCAGCCGGTAAAAATAAAACAGGTGTCCCGCTTCCAATCACTTCCGCATGATAACGACTCAATCGAACCCCGCCTCTCAAATTCCAATATCTGTATCTTTTCATTGTACGTGACTGACAACTTTAACAGAAGCAGATTCTTCCAAACAGAGATACGTTTTCCTCCAAATCCGGGTAAAGACTAATGACACGTGAGTAAATTGCACTTGTCGTTTTCTCTGTCGTTCTTGAGTTGTCTCAACAAGGAGGAATGCGGTGTGAAATTATCGGGTAGAACGGCAATTGTCACCGGGGCAGGGTCAGGCATGGGACGGGCCATCGCCAAACTGTTTGCCGAGGAAGGGGCACGCGTCGTCGCCGTCGACATGAACGGGGATACGGTCGAAGCAGTCGCGTCAGAGATTAAAGCGAGCGGTGGGGAAGCCGTCGGCGTCGCCGGGAATGTCACAAAGCAGGAAGATATCGACAAGATGGTCGAGACGGCGACGAGCACGTTCGGTTCGCTCGACATCTTGGTCAACAATGCCGGCATCATGGACAACTTTTTGACCGTCGGCGAAGTGACCGACGAGGTGTGGGACCGCGTCATCGCCGTCAATTTGACCGGACCGATGAAACTGGCCCGGGCCGCGATCAACATCATGGACAAGCAAGAAACGGGCGGCGTCATCATCAATAACGCCTCGGTCGGTGGCCTGTTCGGGACACGGGGCGGCGCCTCGTACGTCGCCTCGAAGCACGCACTTATCGGCCTGACGAAAAACATTGCCGCCACGTACGGTACGTTCAACAAGATTCGGGCCAACGCCATCGCACCGGGCGGGGTCAATACGAATATCGGCGCCACCATCACCGCGCCGAGCGAGCTCGGGATGCGGGCCATCCAAGGGGCAGGGGAGGCACCGATGGGTGAACCGGAGCAGATCGCCAAGGTCGCGTTGTTCCTCGCCTCCGACGATTCGAGTTTCGTCAATGGCGACGTCTTGAAAGCAGACGGCGGTTGGACCGCCCGTTAACGAGAAAAGCCGACACGCGCGTGTCGGCTTTTGTTATGTCTTCTGCTTGCGAAACGCGAGCGGCGTTCGGTTATGTACTTTCTTAAACGTCTGCACGAAATGGCTCACGCTCGTAAAGCCAAGCCGGTTCGCTACTTCAGCGACTGGACTGTCCGTCTCACATAACAGACGTGCGGCCCGCTGCATCCGGACGTCTTGGACGTAGGCGAGCGGCGATGTGTCCCCCCATTTTGAAAAGTAACGGCAACACTCGGCCCGGCTCAGTCCACCGGCAGCAGCGATGTCTTCGAGCGACAGCTTCATCGTGTCATGGTCGTGTATATAGGAAATCATGCGTTGCATGCGCTCCTGTCCATGCCGCCTCGTCACGGGCGGCCGTTGAATCCAATAGCGCCAGACGACGACAAGCTGCAGTGTCGCATCGAGCAACGCGAAAGCCGAGTCTTTCTTTAAACTCCTGATTACTTTATGAAGCGTCTCGAGGATGGCCTTGTCACCCGGTTCAGCCGGATGCAGCATGTGATGGCCAATCGTCTCGATGAACGGTGTGACATATTGCTCCGCGAGCGGCGGTGCCATCAAGTCGAACGGGTCGACATGAAGCATCGTCATTTGAAACGAGTCATCTGTCCGTTCGACTTTTGTGACCTGTCCGCGGTCGAGCATCAATGCCATCCCGGCCCGAAGCCTTAAACGGGTACCGTTGATCCGGACCTCGACTTGACCTTGGGTGACCAGCCAGATTTGAAACTGCTCATTGGTCGTGAACCCGATCTCCATCGTCCGTTCGGTCCACGACTGGACATCAATCATGTCTGCTTCAACTTTCATCTCTTCACCTCAACAATCAAATATTTATTTCGGTTTTGCACCGGGTGGAGACTTCGTTTTCTCGTTATCAAGCGTCAATCCAGACATTTCGACTCCATCTCCGTTGGACAGTGCTAACAAGTTCCTTCTATATAATGGCGTCAGAAGATGAACCAGCCCGTGATACCGGCGTGCACCAAGATGGCAATCGGGACACCGATCCGAAACATCGGCTTCAACGTCTTATGCCGGAAGAGGCGCATCGCAATATAAGCCCCAAATGCTCCTCCAATCCAAACAAGAATGAGTAACGTTCGTTCTGAAATTCGCCATTCCCCTGATTTCGCACGGCGTTTATCGAGGAAAAATGACATAAACGCTAGTAAATTAGTCACAATGTAATATAGCAGTAATAGTTCCAAAGACTAAAACCTCCTTTCTCTTCTCCTTAGTATAGACGAAAATGGCTCAACAAAGCCATTTGTATTTGGATTGTAAAAAATCAGATTCCTCTCATCTCGCTGAAAGCTTCTGTAACTGAACTGATATCACTCTCATATCAGGCTGTAACGGCAGTGAAATATACAGGTGTTACAGTAAGGGGGCGTTAGAAAAGGGAGGAATATTCTTATGAAAAAACCACTATTGACACTAACGGCACTCGCTGGCCTTAGTTTAGGAGTCGCTGCTCCAGCTTCGGCAGCATCAACACACACAGTTCAGTCTGGGGATACACTTTACCGTATCGCCGTGAACAACAACGTATCTGTAAATGATATCAAACAAGCGAACGGCTTAAACTCTAATATGATTTATCCAAACCAAGTATTGAAGCTTGCGAAGTCAGAAGCTAAAGCTTCAAGCGCTTCAAAAACGTATACAGTTAAAGCAGGCGACACGTTGTATCGCATCGCGACAAACAACGGCGTATCTGTCAACCAATTGATGACATGGAACGGTCTTAAATCAGATCTTATTTTCCCTGGTCAACAATTCTCTGTAAAAGGTGCCAACGCAGCATCGGTTGCAAACAGTGCACCAGCCGCTAAACCAAAAGCATCAACATCTGCACCAGTGACGAAACAGTCTACGTCTACAACGCAAACCCAAGCTCCGGCTTCAGGTAAGACGATGACTGTGGAAGCAACGGCTTACACGCCATACTGTGCAGGATGCTCAGGAATCACGGCAACAGGAATCGACGTCCGCTCGAACCCGAACCAAAAAGTCATCGCGGTTGACCCTTCAGTCATCCCACTCGGCTCTAAAGTATGGGTTGAAGGCTACGGCGAAGCAATCGCTGGAGATACTGGTGGCGCCATCAAAGGTAACAAAATCGATATCTTGATGCCGACACAAGAGCAAGCGCTCAACTTCGGTCGTAAATCAATCACAATCAAAGTCTTAAACTAATCGATTTACTCCAAAAACACCGCAGGCGCGGTGTTTTTTTGTGTGTCTATGACTGTGTCTGCAAACGAGCATTTCGTTTTGCCCATCATCGGGTAAACTAGATGATAAAGGAGGCGTCGAGATGGTCCCAACTGAAATCATCATCAGTATTCTTGGTATCGTACTGATTGTCCTGAACGTGACGTTCGCCGTCACCATCATCTTCTTCGAGCGGCGTGACATCGGTTCGACATGGGCTTGGTTGCTCGTGCTGTTTTTCATCCCACTGCTCGGTTTCTTCATCTACATCTTCTTCGGACGGTTAATCAAATCGAACAACTTTTATCAGGTCGACGAGGAGCGTCGTCACGAGTACGCCAAACACGTCGACGACCAATTGACCGAGCTTGATGCGCATGAAGGGCTTTTCGCCCATGACCCGCTCTTGTCAAAATATCGAAGGCTCGCCCGCTTGAACTTATCCTCCACGAATGCACTCGTGACGTATCATAATACGATTCAGGTCATCCATGACGGCGAGCAGAAGTTCGAAGCGTTATTCCATGACATCGAGATAGCGACGCAGGAAATCAACATCCAGTACTATATCATTCAAAATGACTCGCTCGGCCAAGCGCTCATCGAGGCACTCACGCGCCGGGCAAAAGAAGGCGTCAAAGTACGTCTGCTCTATGACGCCGTCGGCTCACGGGGATTGCGACGCTCCCATTTCAAACAACTCCTCGCGCACGGCGGCGAGGTGAAGTCGTTCTTCCCGTCACGCCTCGGTATCAACTTCCGCGTCAACAACCGGAATCACCGAAAGCTATGTATCATCGATGGGGAGATCGGCTATATCGGCGGTTTCAACGTCGGGAATGAATACCTCGGGACGAATCGTCAGTTCGGCTATTGGCGCGATGTGCATCTGCGGATGAGAGGGGAGGCGGTTCGTGAATTGCTCGAGCGTTTCCTCCTCGATTGGAACCGTGCCGTACCGACGAAACACCGGGCCGAGAAAGAGGACTTCCGTTGGCCGACTTCTCTACTCGAGACGTCTCGGTCACCGGTACAAATCGTCACATCTGGCCCGAACTCGTCGACCGAGCATTTGAAAAACATGCTCGTCAAGATGATCACCGAGGCGAAAGAGACGATTTACATCCAAACCCCATATTTCATCCCTGACGCTAGCTTCCTTGACGCCTGCCGCAACGCGCTCATGTCTGGGACGAAGATCCGCCTGATGATTCCGAACAAGCCGGATCACATGTTTGTCTATTGGGCGACGTATACGAATGCGGCCGAGCTCGTCCGCTACGGTGCCGAAGTATATACGTATGAAGGTGGGTTCCTCCATGCGAAGACGCTCGTCATCGATGGCGAGGTCGCCTCGATCGGCACGACGAACATCGACGCGCGCAGTTTCCGTCTCAATTTCGAGATCTCAGCGCTCGTTTATGACGAGGTCGTTGCCCAGTCTGTCATCGATGCATTCAATCGAGACCTCGCATGTGCCGACAGGTTAACGATTGAGCGTTATGAGACACGAACGAAATGGATCCGTTTCAAAGAGAGCGTGTCACGCTTGCTCAGCCCAATCCTTTAAAAAAGACCAGTCAAGACCGTCCGGCAGTGCCCGGCGAACTGACTGGTCTCTTATTTTTTGAGCGTCTGGGTGACATGTCGTTCGAACGCCTCGACGATGGGTACCGGGGCTTCTTTCTCCCCGTACTCGGCGGCCTCGAGCCAGACGGCGAAGCGGTTCCCTTCGCTGAATCCGATGCGGTCGAACCATTCCATGACCGTCTCCTCACGATGGCGAGGATGGGCCTGTTCGAGCCGGCGCCCGGCATCGAGCAAGCGGACGTGCCGTGGGGCCCGTGTGACGCGACGCCCGGCATCCGCTGCTTGATGGCGCTGTTTCGGTACCGTCACAGCCTCTTGAATCTCTTTACGGCGTTGCAAATAGATGAACAAGGCGACCAACCCGACCAGAAGGACGAGAAAAGCCAAAATCAAGAACAGCGATTGATTCGTCGCCGATTCGAGCAACGTCTCATTCGAAATCGTCTCGGCATCAATGTTCGGATTGTCCGGCACGAGAATCCGGTTGACGCGGTCGGTCGGATCCAAGTTGAACCCATCGAACCAACCCCCGATCCACACGAAGATGGGGCGAATCCAGGCGACGAGGTTACCGAACAATAACTCTTTGATTGTCCGGATGATCACAGCCAGTCCGAGACCGACGGCGAGGGCGACGACGAGCGTCGACAGCATCCGTTTATAGTCACGGCGGTAATATAGGCTCCGCTGCCAAAACAAGAACAAGAACGGGAAGACGATCATCGCGAGCGGCTGCGACGCCGGCGGAGACAACCAATCGACGATCAGGAAGAGCACGCTGGCGATCGCGTAACGGTCCGTCCAGTCGAGCGTCCGGATAAAGGCATGGACGTACGTGAACAAGAGCAACGTCACGCTCATCTCATAAGAAAACCAAAGGGCGGCGATGCTGAGTGCCGTCTGGACACCGAGTTGCCAGTTGCGCGGCAAGCGGAGCGTCAAGAGAAATACGAGTGGAAACGCGTGACCGACATAGAAAGCGGCAAATACCCACCAAAGTAGTTTCATCGGCCGTCACCTCCGAGCCGTAGAATCGATTGGCTGCCGCCATATTTGGCGACTTTCCGTTCGAACAGCGACCGGGCGAGCGGGAAGTCACGCTCCGATAGACAAGCGAGCGTCGTCATGACCTTGCGGAAATGCGTCTCACCGCTCCCCGGGGCGAGGTCATAGGTGATCCCTTCCTTCGTCAATGTCGGCACAATCAGCCCATAGCTCGCGTTCTCTTTCTCGAAGTCGCGGCATAGCGCCGCCGCCTGCGAAATCAACCGCTCCATCTGATGGGTGAGGGCGCGTCCGTCTTTCGTCAGCAAGTCGAGCACGACGACATATTCGTTCGCTTGGACGGGTTGCTCGGTCCGGGCAAGTAGCTCGCCGGTCTTCGCATAGGCCGACCAATACAGTTGCCGCATCGGCTGGCCGTGATACGGCGCCACTGACTGGAACGTCTCCGGGTCACGGTAGGCGCTATGACGGACCATCTCCTCCCCAGGTAACGTCGGAGGGCGCTTCGGAATCGGATAAGGCAGGAATTCAGGGAAGACATAGCCGATGCGGTCGAGCGGGTCTTCCTTATAGAGCGAGAACATACGGAGCGGGTCACGAATCTCCATACCGATCGCCTCCATGCGGATTGGTCCGCGTCGAATCGCCTTGAGCGGGAGCGTATAGGCGACGACCGCCTCGCGTCCGACATAGTTCTCTTGGCGCCAGAAGGCGTGTTCCTCCGACTCGACGGTAGGATGGAGATATCCTGACAGACGGACGACACCGAGCGGGACAGGCGCCGTTGAAACCAATTTGATTGTATACGTCTCTTCATCGTTCGGGAACAGCTTCAGCTCGTCGGTCACTTCGACATGTACGTATTCAGCGAGCCGGAACAACAACTCCGGCATGATGAGCGCATACAAGCTGAAACCGATAATTACACTCGCGAGGAAGACGTTGCCGTATAGGGCGGTGAACACCCCGACGACGAACAAGAGCCACATATACCCGGACTCGAGGTAGCGAGGGCTGACGAGTTGCATATCACACCTCTGACGGGACCGGGATGGTCTCCAAAACGGACTTGATCAATTTAGACGGCTTCGTCTTGAGCGACGCCTCGACCGTCAAGACGATGCGGTGTCCGAGAATCGGCAAGGCGAGCGCGCGGATGTCTTCCGGTGATACGTAATCCCGTCCGTCCATATAGGCATGCGCCCGAGCCGCCATCGTGTAGGCGAGCGTCGCCCGTGGGCTCGGTCCGACCTCGATATCCCGGTGATGACGGAGCGCCTCGACGAAATCGAGGAGATAGTCCTCCATCGCCTCGTGAAACAAGACATCACGGACGGCTTGCTGCATCTCGGCAAGTTCGGTCTGTTGCAACGTGAACGGGGCCGCACTCAAATGCTCGTTCCGTAGCAACCGGCGTTCCGACTCCCGAGACAACGGAGCGAGCGACAGTTTGAACAAGAAGCGGTCGAGTTGAGCCTGCGGCAACGGGAACGTCCCTTGCCCATCGAACGGATTTTGCGTCGCGATGACGAAGAACGGGTCCGGTAGACGAAGCGACACCTCACCGAGCGTCACTTGTCGCTCCTGCATCGCCTCCAGCAGTGCCGACTGTGTCCGAGGTGTCGTCCGGTTAATCTCATCGACGAGCAAGATTGACGTGAAAATCGGTCCAGTCCGGCGTTCGAACGTTCCCGTCGTCGGATTGAACAGCTCCATCCCTAAAATGTCACTCGGTAGCGTGTCCGGTGTACATTGCACGCGTTGGAACGCGGCCGAGACCGATGTGGCCAGGCTTCGTGCAAGCGTCGTCTTGCCGGTACCAGGCCGGTCCTCGAGCAGCACGTGGCCCCCGGAGAGGAGAGCGATCGTCGACAGCTTAATCGCCTTCGACTGCCCGATCACTTGATCGTTTAAATGTGTCGTCCATTGTTGCACCATAATGTAAGTCCCCCGTCTATTTTCTGAATATTTATAAAAATCATAGCACACTCGCGGACCGAGATGGAACGCTAAAGAACGGTGTTGCTAAATATGTAGGTCGATCATGGTCAATCCGAAGAAGACTTTTTCGCTTTCTTACGGCTCGGGAACTCGATGATCAAGTAATACAAGACAATCATGCTTGTGAAAGGTTGCAGGACGCTGACCCATGTTGTCCCGTCGAACAAAATATACGTAAGTGTGATAAGAACGGATGATCCGAATAATAATTTTGAGAACATAGGCGACGTCTCTCCTTTGAATCGCAATATGGAATAGGTTGACTATACCATGTCACTTTCGCAATAACCGCCCGACAAAAAAACTGACCTGCCTGTATGAGGCAAGTCAGTCATCGTTTCGGTGTATCCAAATAGCGTTCGAAATGCCGCTCCAGCCAGTCCTGGAAGAACGACATGAACGTACAGATGCCCCAATAGATCAAGGCGACAACCAAATAGACGGTCATATAATCGAATTCCCGACCCCCGACGATTTTCGCCTTATTGAAAATCTCCGGAACCGTGATCATGGCGGCGAGCGAACTCGCTTTAATCAAATCGAGGAACACGTTCGAAAGCGGGGGGAGGGCAATCCGCGTCGCCTGAGGTAAGATGACCCCTTTCAGCGTCAACCACTTGTTCATCCCGAGCGAGCGGGCCGCCTCGACTTGTCCTGGATCGACGGCACGGATCGCAGCCCGGACAATCTCCGCGATATAGGCCGCCGAGTTCAGACTGAACCCGATGATTGCCGCCGTCAGCGCTGCGAACTCGATGCCGATGAATGGAAACCCTGAATATAAGATGAACAGGATAATCAAAATCGGTACACCCCGCATGAACGAGATATAGAACGTCGACGGGAACCGTAACAACCGCGACGGTGACAGTTTCCCAAGGGCGAGCACGAGACCGAGCAACAAGCCGAAGAACATGCTGACGAATGAGATCCAAAGCGTGTTCGGCAAGCCGCCTAGCAGATAAGGGAACGAGCGCACAGCCAGGTCGACGTCAAAGATTGCTTCCCATTTCACACCTTCGAACATGATGGCTTAGTCCAATTCGACGATCGTCGCGTCGACGTCCGGTTCGACCGAGACATCGGCTCCGTTATAGAACGTTTCTGACAACTCTTTCACCGTTCCGTCTTCAAGCATCTCGCCAAGGACGCGGTCGATGTTCTCTTGGAGCTCTGCATTCTCTTTGTCCATCAAGAACGCGACTTCCTGTGGGTTATAGGCGATATCCGGGTGGATCGTGATATCGAAGTCCGGGAAGAAAGCGAGGGCGAGTGTCTGAAGATAGTAGTCGTTCAAGATGACGTCGGTCCGTCCTGTCGAGACGTCACGAAGGTACTGGTCGTTCGTCGCGTTGTCATAGATGACTTCCTCCGCCCCGTATTGACGTGCCACGTCCATGAAGACGGTTGTCGCTTCACCAGCGGCCTTTTTGCCTTTCAAGTCCTCGATTGACTCGATGCCAGACAAATCGCTCTTGCGAACGATGGCCGTCCCGTACGTGTACTTGTACGGTGTTGAGAAGGCGAACTTCTCTTTCCGGTCCTCTGTGACCGAGATATCGTTCGCTGCGACGTCGACTTGTCCGTTTTGGACGCTCGTCAACATGTTGTCGAACGCCATCTCTTTGAATTGAACCTCAAGGTCAAGACGTTTCCCGACCTCTTTCATGAGCTCGACGTCAAACCCAGTCAATGTATCGCTATCTTCTTCACGGAATGAGGCCGGGTAGAGTGTCCCCGCTGTACCGACCGTGAGTGTACCGTCTTCTTTGATTTCGTCCCAGCGCGAAGTTTCGGCCTGATCGGTGCTAGAATCACCACACGCCGCGAGCGGGACAGCCAGTAATAGCGATGCTGCCAAACCTTTTGTCATACGTTTCATTCAAGTTCCTCCTTAAGTTATCATCTGTCTAAAAATAGCATGACATACGCTTACAGGCAACTCCTAAGAGCGGATGAACAGCATTAAAGTTATTTTTGAAACATAAATCCATAAAGCGCTAACATGTTGATGAATGAAGGATTCAATCGAATGACACAGTTTAGTAATTATGATGAAACAGATCAATGGATGTCGGTTTGAACAATACGGTTTAAGCGAAAATATCATCGTGATGATCAGCCGACTCCAACCCACGTGAACTTTAATAATTCATGTATGATAGATAGTAAAGGCATATTCGTAACATATTAAAATGAGGAGAGCGGGGTACAAATGGAGAAATGGGAAAGATGGACCGTCAATCCAGAGATACCAGATAAACTATATCTGCAGGCGCTAATTAATGATAAAGACGGATTAACACTCGTGTTTATTGATGCCCATGAGAACACACATACATTCTTGTTTGACGGACTTGTGTTGTCGTATCGACATACAGACGAAGGAACGCTTATTAGAACGCTAGAACATTTATACAAACATCATGACCCTGATTTTTTTGGCGACTGGACACTCTTTAAAGTGACCGATTCCAGCTATTTAAAATGGTTAGCTGAAGAATCAACAAACATTTACGAAACGGTTTATAATATTCAGCATTACGTGTTCCTGACATCAAATGATGTAATTGAAGTGTTGTCGACAGAACCACCGACTTTGATTTCATGACCGCCACTTTATGGCTAGTCTAGTGAGACCATTTGGTTCTGGCATGGAGCGGTCATTACATATGAAGGGAG
Organism: Exiguobacterium sp. s36; assembly: GCF_018618345.1. Lineage (NCBI taxonomy): Bacteria > Bacillati > Bacillota > Bacilli > Caryophanales > Exiguobacterium > Exiguobacterium sp. s36. Next base: position 75,085 of record NZ_JACSLW010000008.1, on the reverse strand, counting down.
AAAGATGCAATGGAAGAAGCACCGAACATCTCGATCAAAGCGTTAGATGAGTATTCCATCAGCGTCGTAAACGAAGCCAATAATGCGTTTCCAGTCATCGGGAAAATCATCCCGAGCTTTTGTGACGGGGTTTGGATGTATGAGGAACAGGTATATGAGAAAGCCTATGAGACGAGCTTCCCGGACGATTCACTGGACTGGCATGAATACATCAACAGTGAGGACAAACAAATATTCTTGGCATTCGACGAGACAACATGTATTGGACAAATCCGTGTGGTGAAAGACTGGAACCGTTTTGCGTATATCGAGAACATCGCGGTCCGTGGCAGCCATCGCAACAGCGGGCTTGGGCATTTGCTGATAGAAGCTGCGCAGACGTGGGCAAAAAAGCAATCGTTGCTTGGATTGTCACTCGAAGCGCAGAACGATAACGTGATCGCGTGTCGATTTTATGCGAAAGAAGGGTTCGCGCTCGGCGGTGTCGATACGCTCAAACACACCGGCAATCCGAACATCGACATGACGTTGTATTGGTACAAGATTTTCTGATTTTTTTCGAGAGGAGAGATGTCACATCTGACATCGATTTTCTCTGTTTTTCTTCTAGTTAACATAACATATATTATCAGTAAAAATAAAACTCCGTCTCAATACTTTAGTATACTTAAAGTAGTGAGACGGGATTTGAAATTTGAGGAAAGGGATTCAAGATCGTGTAAAACGAATCAAAGTGACACCTGGTTCCGGTTCGAACTCGGCGCTCGGTTTGAATCCGAGCTTCGTGTACAGCTTCTTGGCCGGACCGTTATGTTTTCCCGTATGCACATAGACAAGCTTGTCTTCATGCAAGCTGAGCACATGTTCGAGCAACGTCGTCGCGAGCCTCGCCCTGAAATACGTCGGATCGATACATAATTTCGTGACCTCGACCGTGTTCTCGGCCGCTTCGACCGTGATGAATCCGATCAACCGCTCGTCGTTATATAAGCCATAGCTCGTCCCAGGCAGATTTTGAATCACTTCGACCGTCTCATAACGCGCTGGAATCTCATCGAATCCGAACAGCTCGGCCTCGACCGCATAAGCGTTCCGTTGAATCTCGAGCATCTGCTCGGCCAGTTGATAATCTGTCGTCTGAATCTCGCGTAACTCCATCTATCAGCACCTCCGGTTTATCGTGAAAATAGACGTGCTTGCTTGCGTTTGGCCCGTTTCAGCGCCAAATAGAGCCGGTGTGTCCCAGCGACGGGCTGTCCGTGTCCAACGAACGTGTGGCGCGGTGCCAGGTCGATCAACTTCTCCGCATGCTCGACCGCTGCCCGTTTGTCCCAGGTCGCGACGCCCGGCAGCGGGAACAACGGGCGTACATCCCCTGCCACGGCGACTCCCCCACGGGTCTGGAACGCGTCACCAGCAAACAAGTTCCGCTCCTTTTCATCGAAATAGGCGATGGAGCCCGGCGTATGACCCGCTGCCGGATAGACCCTCAGACCGAACAAGCGCTCACCTGGGTCGAGCAATTTATCCGGCAAGGAGTGGATTGTTGGGAGCGATCCTTTTAGTTTGAGTGACCGCTCATCCGGGTCGGTCGTCTTGTCCCCTTCGAGGAGACGAGCATCGCGCCTCGAGACGTAAAGCTCGGCGTGCGGATGCGCCTTCAAGATGGCGTCGACACCACCGACGTGATCGCCATGGGCGTGCGTCAGCAAGATGGCGAGCAGCGGACGCTCCTGTGCCTCGATATACGCTAAAATCGCTTCCGCATTGCGCGCGAGGGCGGTGTCAATCAAGACGAGTCCGAGCTCCCGCTCAATCAACTGGACGTTAATCGGTAATACAGGCGCATAGAATGTCAGTTGATGGACGTGGTCAATCCGTGTGACTTTCATGATATCCCCTCCCTTAATCAAACAACGTGATCCAATCTTCTTGCCATCTAGCTTCAAAACACATATAAAGCTGTTCCTGCGTGTTCCGCGCGGTCGATAAAGGTGGTAAGTTGTCCCGCGTGAAGAACGCGACCTCGCTCGTCTCATGGCTCACCTGCGCCTCTCCACCAATCAGCTCGCATTCGATGAACAGTTTATAGTAATGCTGCGACAGCGGTGGATGGTCGTGATGATGCATGTCGAACAACGCGAGTAGCCGTACCGGTACGACATCAAACCCGGCCTCTTCCTCAATCTCCTTAATGATATTTTGGGCCGGGGACAACCCGACCTCACAAAAACCACCTGGTAACGTCCAAAGCCCGTCCGACCGCTCTTTGACGAGCAAGAGCGCATCGTCCCGGAAGACGACACCGCGTACGTCGAGTTTCGGTGTCGGGTATCCATCGACGTGCGTCAGTTTCGTGACCTCCTCCAAGGCGAGGTCTGACTGTCGTTCGAACATCTCGGTCGCGATTCGTTGGAGCTCGACGTAACGTTCGCGATCGAACTCGTCTTTCGTAAACGTCAAGCCGGCCTGTGCCAGCGCCTGGAGCCGTTTGGCCCAGTCGAGCCATTGAGACATAGTGATCCCCCCATGATTTTTCCTCTTACCCCATTCGCCAAACGATGGACTTGTTCCTTTTAGGAATACCCGCTCCCATAAGAAAGTACCTATCCTCCCCGTGATATACTGAAATGAGAACGGTGGCAAAGGAGGAACGATATGTCGATGGCAGTGTTATCCCAGTTCAAAGAAGACTTGGACGGCTATACCGAACGGCAGTTGCGCTATCAGGAAGCTACAGACGTCTGGTCAATCGGACAGATGTACGACCATATCATTGTGGTGGCCGAGGAATATGCGGATGAGATTGAACGTTGTCTCGCCTCACACGAAGAGCAACCGCTCGGGAAGACCGAATTCGGTGAACGATTGTTTCAGGCCGGTGGGTTCCCTCCGATTAAAATCCGTTTACCTGATGAGATGAACCAACCTCCGAACAACTCGGACAAGCGTGAGACGCTCGAGCGACGACTCGACGAGTTGTCTGCGCGTTTGAAGCGACTTGAACCGCTCGTCCGCTCGGCGAACCGTTACGTCAAAGCCCGGCATGGTGGTTTTGGCTGGCTGAACGCACAGGAGTGGTACGACCTCATCGAGATGCATACCCGGCATCACTTGCGCCAACAGGCCGATTTGGAGCGCTATCTGATAGAGGCCGAGCTTTGAATCCATAAGAAAACCCCTGTATCAAAGACAATGGTCTCTGGTACAGGGTTTTCTTTAGTTCGATCTCAATCGAGATACACGTCCTCAATCTCTCCGAATGTCTCTTCATCAAACACGAACGAGCCGTTGGCGTAGCGGTCCAAGAGCGTCAACTGCTTCGTCTTGACCGTCTTCGCTTTCTCTTTCCCGATGATGTGGAGCGTCTCATCGTCATGCACCGGGAGCACGCGACGAATCTGGTGCGGTTTCGATTTGACTTCGCGGATGAGCATCGTCCCGCGCAAGTTGCGGTTCGTGCAGTCGAACTGATCCTCGAGCTTCATCTTCTTGACCGCTCCACGTTGCGTCACAAGGACGAACAGTGGCGGTGTGAAGAAGGCGAAAGCATCTGCGACCATATCCCCATCCTTCAAGTTCATCGCTTTGACGCCGGCAGCGCGCTGACCGACAACCGGCACGTCATCTTCTTTGAACCAGAGGCCGTAACCGCGCTCAGAGACGAGGAACAGTTGGCCAGGCCCGTCACTGATGCCGGCGAAGACGACCTCGTCGTCGCCTTTCAGTTTGAGCGCCATGAGCGCCTTCGACTTGCGTTGGGCGTCATAGTCACGGAGCGGTGTCCGTTTGACCATGCCTTCACGCGTCACAAACAGACAGTGCGCGTCGGTGTCGAACGTCGAGACGACATCGGCCGAAACGACTTGTTCGCCTTCGATCGGCACGAGGTTGGCGACATGCTGACCGGCGTCTTTCCATTTCGACTCTGGAATCTGATGGACCGGGATGAGCAAGTAACTGCCCTTGTTCGTCCAGACGAGCAAGTGGTCCGTCGTCATCGCCTGGGTGACGAGGACGGGACGGTCTTTCTGCTTCATCTCCGGCATCTCGTCGCTCGAGGCGCCATATGAGCGCATCGATGAACGTTTGACGTACCCGTCGCGGCTGACGAACACCATCGTCTCTTCGACGGCGATCATGACCTCTGTCTTCAGTTTCAACTCTTCGACCTCGGACTCGATGACCGAGCGGCGTGCGTCGCCGAACTCGTCACGGAGTGCGGTCAACTCTTTCGAGATGAGCTTCCGTTTCGTCGCGTCGACGTTCAAGATGTTGGCGAGGCGAGTGATCTCTTTTTGGAGCGCCTTCGCCTCTTTTTGCAGTTCGACGATATCCGTGTTCGTCAAACGATACAATTGGAGCATGACGACCGCTTCGGCTTGGCGGTCCGTGAACGAGAACCGCTCCATGAGCTTCTGTTTCGCCTCAGACTTGTCTTTGGCCGAACGGATGAGTTCGAGCGTCTCGTCTAGGACCGAGATGGCCTGCTCGAGCGCATCGACGATCTCGGCGCGTTTCTTCGCCTGGTCGAGCTCGAACGTCGTGCGTCGAGTGACGACCTCTTCGACGTGCTTCAAGTATGCGTCGATGATCGACAAGAGGCCCATCTGTTTCGGTGTCCGGTTGACTATGGCGACCATGTTGTAGTTATAGGCGAGCTGAAGGTCGGTATGCTTCAAGAAGAAATGGAGCACACCTTCCGCATCGGCTTCCTTCTTCAACTCGATGACGACGCGGACACCGGTCCGGTCGGTCTCGTCACGGACTTCGGCGACGCCTTCGACTTTGCGGTCGAGACGGAGCTCTTCCATCTTCTTGACGAGGTTCGCCTTGTTCACCTCATACGGGAGCTCGGTGATGGTAATCTGTTCACGACCTCCCTTAAGTGGCTCGATGACCGATTTGGCACGGATGATGACCTTGCCTTTTCCGGTCTCGAACGCCTTCAAGATGCCGTCTTTGCCCATGACGATTCCGCCAGACGGGAAGTCAGGTCCTTGCATATAACGGAACGCGTCATTCGTCGTCTCGACCTCACCTTTCAAGCGAGCGATGGCGAGGTTGAGCACCTCGGTCAAGTTGTGCGGCGGAATCTCGGTCGCATAACCGGCAGAGATCCCCGTCGTCCCATTCATGAGCAAGTTAGGGAGGAGTGACGGTAAGACGAGCGGCTCTTCGGTCGAATCGTCGAAGTTCGGCGTGTAGTCGACCGTGTTCTTCGAGATCGACGTCAGCATGACGCCGGCGATCTTCGACAGACGGGCCTCGGTATACCGCATCGCGGCGGCCGAGTCGCCGTCCATCGAGCCGTTGTTCCCGTGCATGTCGATGAGCGGGTAACGCAACTTCCAGTCCTGCGATAGGCGCACCATCGCCTCATAGACGGAACTGTCACCGTGCGGGTGATAGTTACCGATGACGTTACCGACCGTCTTGGCCGATTTGCGGTACGGTTTCTCGTTCGTGTTGCCTTCATGGTGCATCGCATACAGGATGCGGCGCTGAACGGGTTTGAGTCCGTCGCGCGCGTCCGGGAGGGCCCGATCCTGGATGATATATTTTGAGTAACGCCCGAAGCGGTCACCGACGACCTGTTCGAGCGACAAGTTTAAAATGTGTTGAATCGTCGACATCGTTACATCACTTCCTCAATCGCTTTAGTCACGTGTTCATTGGCGATGATTGAATCATCTTCCTGGAGGCCGAAGGCGACGTTCTCCTCGATCCATTCCCGGCGATGGGCGACATTGTCTCCCATGAGCACCGAGACGCGCTTGTCGGCGACGGCAGCGTCGTCGACCGTGACACGGATGAGCGTCCGTGTGTCGGGGTTCATCGTCGTCTCCCATAGCTGGTCGGCGTTCATCTCACCGAGACCTTTGTAGCGCTGGAGGATATAGCCCTTCTTATACACTTTGACGAGCTTCTCGAGCGCCTCTTCGTCCCAGGCGTACTCGAACTGTTCCGACTTGCCTTTCCCTTTCGAGATCCGATAGAGCGGTGGCAAGGCGACGAACACTTTGCCGGCCTCGACGAGTGGGCGCATATAACGGAAGAAGAACGTCAATAGGAGCACTTGGATGTGAGCCCCGTCCGTATCGGCATCGGTCATGATGATGATTTTGTCGAAATTACAGTCCTCAAGGTCGAAGTCATGGCCGACCCCGGCCCCGATCGCGTGGATGATCGTATTGATCTCCTCATTCTTCATGATGTCCTGGAGTTTCGACTTCTCCGAGTTGATGACCTTCCCGCGCAACGGCAGGATGGCCTGGAACGTACGATCACGGCCCTGTTTGGCCGAACCGCCGGCCGAATCACCCTCGACGAGGAACAGTTCGTTCTTGGCGGCGTTCTTCGACGTCGCCGGCGTCAGTTTCCCGTTCAAGATGCTCGAACGTTTCTTCTTCTTGCCGTTGCGCGCCTCTTCCCGGGCTTTCCGGGCGGCTTCGCGGGCCTGGGCGGCGCGGATCGCCTTCTTGATGAGCATCGTCGCCATCTGCGGGTTCTCCTCGAGGAAGATCGTCAGTTGTTTGGCCATGACACCATCAGCGCTCGTACGGGCCTCGGGCGAACCGAGTTTCGATTTCGTCTGCCCCTCGAACTGGAGGAACTCTTCCGGGATCCGTACCGAGACGATGAGCGTCAAGCCTTCGCGGACGTCACCGCCGTCAAGGTTCTTGTCTTTTTCTTTCAACAATCCGTTCTTTCGGGCGTACTCGTTCACGATGCGGGTCATCGCCGTCTTGGCGCCGACCTCGTGCGTGCCGCCGTCACGAGTCCGGACGTTGTTGACGAACGAGAGGACGTTCTCGGAATAGGCGTCCGTGAACTGGAAGGCGAGCTCGAGCTCGATATCGTTCTCCGTCCCTTCGAAATAGACGATTGGATGAAGCGTCGCCTTATCGTCGTTCAAATATTGGACGAACTCGGCAATCCCTTCCTCGTAATGGAACGTCTCTTCTTTATCCGAGCGCTCGTCCGTCAACGTGATCGTCAATCCTTTTAACAAGAATGCTGATTCACGGAGCCGTTCAGCGAGCGTGTCGTAGTTATATGTCGTCGTCGAGAAAATCGAGGCGTCCGGTTTGAAGTAGACGCTCGTCCCTGTCTGACGCGTCTTTCCGGTCTCGAGGAGCGTCGTCTGCGGGATCCCGCCGTCGGCAAACGTCTGCTCGAACACTTTGCCGTCGCGATAAATCGTGACGAGGACCTTGCTCGAGAGTGCGTTCACGACCGAGGCGCCGACCCCGTGGAGTCCACCTGACGTCTTGTAGCCGCCTTGGCCGAACTTACCGCCGGCGTGAAGGACCGTGAAGATGACCTCTGGCGTCGGTTTCCCGGAGGCGTGCATCCCCGTCGGCATCCCACGCCCGTGATCTCGTACCGTGATCGCGTCATCTTTATGGATGGTCACATCGATTTGGCCACCGAATCCGGCGAGCGCCTCATCGATTGCGTTATCGACGATCTCATAGACGAGATGGTGCAAGCCGCGATGGTCGGTCGAACCGATATACATCCCCGGACGTTTCCGGACAGCAGTCAGTCCTTCGAGCACCTGGATGGCGTCTTCATTGTAATTAAATAAGTCTGTTGACATCTTCGTCACCTCAATTTCGAACACACGTTCGTTTTTCTATCCTATTGTATAGCTGTTTTTGGATTCTGGCAAGCCTCCCTCCGCGAGCGGGGCTCGTGAAAAAAAGGAGACCTACCAAGGAGGTAGGTCTTAACCGAGAAGGCGGGCGTGCTCGACATAGATGCATCGATTTTCGATGTAGTCGAGTCCGGCATCGCGAGCGATCCGCTCGGCGTCCGGGCTGGTGAGCCCGAGCTGGTTGAAGACGAGACCGACATCCCCATGTCGGACGGCATCTTCGGCCACGCCGGCCAAATACTCATTGCGTCGGAAGACGTCGACGATATCGACGCGCCCCGGGATGCTCTCGACCGTCGGATAGACTTTGCGTCCGTTCCACGACTCGAGCGTTGGATTGACAGGGATGACTGTGTAACCTTGCAAGATCAAATAGTCTGCGATTTGGTTCGCGGTCTTGTTCGGGTTCGCTGACACGCCGACGACAGCGATCGTCTTCGCCTCGGTGAGCCATTGTTTCAAACGTTGATCGTCCATCCTGAAATCCCCCTTTTGTTTACGTTCTCAGTGTACCTTTACCTGAATCACCGTTTCAAGCTTTATTTTCTTTTATCATACAACTGTAACTCTTTCAAATTTTTAAAACAAATCAATTGGTTCACCATAACTAATTATGTAAACCGGATTATATGACGTGATTTCTCCGGTTCGCAGGTCGATGTGTGTCTCGGGTGAAAATGACGTGTAAACGAACGTTGCGTGAAATATCTATTTCACGCAATCATAATGACGTGTTCAAGACGTTTTCGAGTTTGGGATTGACTTGATTCTCGAATGCCCATGGGCAAATCGATGACGGTTCGGTATACTAAGATTCAGGAGGTGTTCGCGTGGGAACTGCCTATGAGGAACGTCGCGGTACACTATATAATTACCGCATCACTTTTTACGGGAACGCGCTCGCTTGGCTCATCCACGTCGTGTTCTTGATCACGTTTTGGCAACTCGGCGTCACGGTACTCGCCTGGTCGAATCTACTCAGCATTCTCTATTACACGTTATCCTTTTATTTTGTACATAAACGATTGTATCGGGCGTTCTTCGTCGGTCTGTTCGTCGAAGTCGTCTATAACGCGATTATCTCGACGGTCGTGCTCGGTTGGGGTGCGAACGTCCACTATTTCATCATCATGGTCACCTATGGCGTATTCTTCATGCCGAACGTCAGTCGGTCCATCCGGATTGTCTCGACGATGCTCGCCATGACGATTTACGGTTTCCTCTACCTGAACGTGACGACAGGGACGCAACCGCTCACGTCGTCGTTCGAGCAAATATTTGGCCTCTTTTGCCTCTTGTCGACGATTGCCTTGATTGCTGGGCTATCTTTCGTCTTCGAAGGTTCCGTCGTCGAGGTGACGTCCGAGCTTGAACGGACGAACGAACGGTTGCATACGCTCGCCTCAAGGGACGGGCTGACCGGTTTGTATAACCGGACGACGGGTTACCGTTTGGTCGAAGATGAGATTCGCGAAGCCGCCATCAATGGACGGCCATATGCCGTCGCCCTCGGGGACATTGACCATTTCAAGGCGTTCAATGAGCAACACGGTCATGACTGCGGCGATCTCGTCCTCAAACAAGTCGCCTCCGCGCTTGCCCGAACCGATGGGATTGCCATCCGTTGGGGCGGCGAGGAGTTCCTCATCTTCTTGACGGACAAGTCAGCTACAGAAGCCACGGAGACGATTGACCGCTTGCGGCAACGCATCAAATCACTCGAGACGATTTATGACGGCCGCCGACTCAGCGTGACGATGACGTTCGGCGTCACGACGCGGAGCGGATTCGAGGCCGTCGACACACTCGTCAAAGAGGCGGACGACAGGCTCCGGGCCGGCAAACAGGAAGGCAAGGACCGAATCGTCACGTCAATCCATCAGTAAGCAAGGAGAGATCTTTTGAGTATATTTCGCAAGCTCGGACAAGCGCCGACCAAGACCACGACGAAACGCTTTAACTTGAGCGGCTACGAACGCATGCCCAGCTTCATTCAACGTTTCCTGAACCACCTGGCTGCCAAACACTACTCCGAACAGACCGCGCAGCGCTATCTCTATGACTTTTTAGACTTTTTCCGTTGGGTCGAGGCCGCCAGCGCATCCGAGGTCGACCCAGCGTCGGTCGAGATTGACTCGTTCGTCGAGTTCGACCACGCGGGGGCCGAGGCGTACGCGACATATCTCGCTCTCGAGCTCGACAACGCGCCGAGTGTCATCAACCGCAAACTGTCTACGATGCAGTCACTGTTCAACCATTTGATTGAGACGGGCGTGACGGCCCATAACCCGTTCCAGGCAGTCGAGCGGCCGAAGCGCGCCAAACGCAACCCGGTCTATTTGACGGAGCAGGAATGGCTCGACTTCTCGACGCTCGTCCGTAGCAACGTCGGCATGTCCGACCGCGAGGCGAGTTGGTACGAGCGTAACCGGGACCGGGATTTCTTGATGATTCAATTGCTCGGGTTGACCGGGATGCGCGTCTCGGAACTCGTCGGCCTCGATTGGAACGATATCGACCGCGAGAGCGGGACGATTCGCGTCATCGGGAAAGGCAATAAGGAACGGGTCATCCCGATCGCCTCGCCGCTCGAGCCGCTCCTCGACGCCTATCGACGTCACGGGTCAGGTCCGCTGTTCCACTCGGAGCGAGGCAAGCGCATCTCGGTGCGGACGGTGCAACATACGTTGAAGGGGCACATCGACCGCTTGAAACCGTATTTGCCGTTTTTGACGCATAAACAGGTCACGCCGCATAAACTCCGGCATACGTTCGCTTCCCGGCTCGCCATGAGCGGAATCGATGTGTTGACGATTCAACAGTTGCTCGGCCACGAATCAGTGGCGACGACACAAGTCTATGCCCATATCGGCGACGAGAAGAAAAAACAAGCTGTGATAGGTTTACGATAACTTATTATGTAAACCATTATAAAACACCTGAATCAATCACATCGATTGGTTCAGGTGTTTTAGTTATAATTGCTTCGTCTATAGAATCACAATCGTCTCATCGAGGACCGTATAATAGGCATCTTCGAACGTTTGCCGCTCGTTTGTCTCGAGATTGAACACGGTCACACCCCCACCTGTCCCATCTGCCGCCGACTCATGGATGAAATAGTTCGAGGCGAGCACGCGCTCGAATGGAGCCGTGTCGAGGAAGCGGGCACCGGTCGTCGCGTCAATCAATTCGGTGTGGTCCGTTGATTCTTCCACTTTAATGAAAATCGTCGAACTAACATCGTCATATGTGAAGTCAATCGGCTCGTAGGCGCCCCAGTCGACCACCGCCACCTCGCGGAGCACGTCCGGAGCGGTCAATTCATAAATCGTCTCCTCGTTCGCCTCGTCGACGAAAGTCGAGAACCGAAGTCGCTTGTCCCGTTCACCCAAGTATTGGACCGTGTCCCCTTCCCCGTGCAGACGAATCAAGTCCTCGAACGGAATCTCGTTTTGACGGGACCTGATCGCCTCGACCGCCTCGTCGAGCGAACAAATCAGAATCGCCTCCGAATGGTCGATCGCATCGTCCGGGGAGACCCGACCGTCCTCGAGTGCCTCGTAATAGGCAAACTCGTCCAAGCGGGCGTTGCAGACGATATATGGAATGCCATCGAGCTCGGTCGAGAACAGATAGAGCTCACGGAACTTACCGGCATGTCCGACGAGTCGCTCGTCACGGATTCGCTCTTGGAACGACGTCTCCGCATCATACAACCATGCCTCATCGGTATCTCCGAAACTCGTCAGGAAGAGGAAGTAACGGTCCGCGAGAACCCAATAGAGTGTGCTGTTACCACGTTTCTCGAACGTCGCGAGCACATCTTCTCGTCCAGAGCGATAGTCGAACGCAATCAACTCCGTGCGGACGACACCCGTCCGGTCTGGTATCTCATTCAAGAAATAGACGCGGGCGTCACTGACGAAAAGCTTCGAGATCCCATAGTCTTCATAGGCGCGATGACTGATCGGCGTGACGGTACCGTCCGCTTCATCATAGCGATAGATCGAGAAACTCGTCTCGCCGGTCTTCTCTCGATAGTAGATGGACGTTTCGGTGACGGCGATCAAATCCTCATGGCTGATTGGCATGGCACGTGCGTCAACGATTCTCATAGGGCACCTCTCTCATAGGAAGATTCAACCGGCTCGACGGTGACGATACCGGGTGGTCGTTTCGGGAATGAAATCCGCAAATGGGCGAACTCGATGATGGATTGGTGAGGATCGGTCTTCTCGACCCAACGGACGCGTTGGCGATTCGCCAACGCGTGGCCAATCTTTTCTTCAATTTGGAACTGGGAAATGCCACGATAGGCGACTTCTTGGATATAGGTCGATTCATCAGGCTCGAACTGTTGCCAAATGCCCATCACGAGCTGTCCGAGCGATGAGACCCGTCGCTCAGGCAAACGGACCGTCCGGAGCGTCTTCTCCACTTCCTTCAAACATTCGAGCGGGTCGTTCGCGACGGCGAACAGCCGCTTGGCCGAATTGTTCATGGCCCGGTAGCGCCGTTTTCCGCTCTCGAGCCGGAGCACTTGTGCATACGGCTCAACCGGAACCCCGTGGAAAAACGTATCTGTCCCACCCCAGGAATAGCCGAAGGCAGGGTCGAATTTCTGAATCGTCTTCATGAAGGCGAGCATGAAATCCTCGACTTCACGACGCTCGAGCCGTAACCATTCGGCGAGCGCGAGCGTGCCGCGGTCTTTTTTAATGCGATGCACCGGGAAGAACAAGTCCCCTTCAGCCAGGCGATGCGGTTTGAGTTCCGTCCCGTCGGCGCGATAATCCGTCGCCGGACGGCCGCTTCGGCCCGCGTAGATAATCCATTCGTCATCCGTGCTCTCAAACGCGTAGGCTTGGTGCGCCCAAGGCGGCGTCACGTATAGGGCCGGATACTCTTCATACGTCTCCAGGTGCAGATAGGAACGGTCGGTCCACAGTTGCGCGAGCAGGTTAACGATTTCTCCCGTCTCGGATTCTTTCGGTGAGATATAGTTGCCGGTATTGCCGATATACGTCAAGACATGGAAGTCGTAGGCGTGATACAAGTGTCGGACGATGCGCTCGAACACGGCGGCAATCATTCGCTCGAACAATGGATGGTCCTCGTTCCGGTCGACCGATGTCGCATCGACTGTGCACATGAGCCACCCCATACGTACGTACAGGCGAATCCGGAGCGGATACGAGATCAATGGGGACGAAGATGCATGAATCTCCGTCAGACCGAGGTTGGCCATGTTCTCGACCTGTAACGTGAATCCGCTACGCCTCAGTTGCTCCTCCATCTTCTTTTTCCAATTGATCGTCTCCATTCGCATTCACTCGCTTTCCGTTGCCATCGGTCTTGTCTGGCTCATTGTGAAATTTTTCCCGTTTCTTGAATCAAACAAACGCCTTTCCACCAGCATGTTCGGTGAGTCGCTGAAGTGCCTCATCAATGATAGCGCGGGACGTCCCGAAATTGAGGCGTTCGAACGTCTGGCCCGACTCGCCGAACGGGCGACCTGGCGACAAGAACAGGCGGACGTCCTCATGCAGCCACTTCTTTCGCGCTTCCGGTTCTAAGTTGAGCGCCGCGAAGTCGATCCAAAGGAGATAACTCGCCTCAGGCATGAACGTCTTCAATTGGGGCAGCTCTTCCTGGAACCGCTCGACGAGGTAACTCGCCTGCTCCTCGAGTTCGGCCGTCAACTGGTCGAGCCAACGTTCGGCCCGCGGGTCCGCATAGGCGGCGGTGATGGCCGTGTTCGCGAACGGTGTCGGCAGCACATGGTGTTTGTTCTGTACTTGGATAATCCGCTTGCGCATCGCTTCGTCCGGACAGATGATATACGATGCGAACAACCCGGCGATATTGAACGCCTTCGATGGGGCACTCACCGTGATGACATCGTCATCGAGGCGGTTGAGAGCGGTGTGTCGTTGTGACGGATAAGTCAAGTCGGCATGAATCTCATCCGCGACGAGGATGACGTCATGGCGACGCGCCAGTTCGACAACTTGCTTCAGCTCGGCCTCGGTCCATACCCGTCCGACCGGGTTATGCGGCGAGCAGAGCAAGAACAGTTTCGCCTTGCGCATCTGCGTCTCAAGCGCATCAAAGTCCATCTCGTAGCGGCCATCAGTTTGACGGAGCGGGGCATCGAGCAACTCCCGTTTCAACCCGGTCACCAGTTCATGAAACGGTGGGTAGACGGGCGATTGAATGACGATTCCGTCTCCTTCCTCGGTCAACGCCTCGACGATGTGTGTCAATCCAGGCACAACGCCGTTCGAGAACAGTACGTGATCGGCATCGACCTTGAGCTTGTGACGGCGGTCGTACCATGAACTCACGGCGGCTTGCGCGTCTCTCGAGAACAGCGTATACCCGAACTCCCCTGTCGCTGCCCGTGCCGTGAGCGCCTCTGAGATGGACGGCGCTGTGCGGATATCGATGTCTGCGACCCAGAGCGGCAGGACGTCGTCCTTGACGTGGAACCACCGGTCGAGCCCGTCCCATTTCACTGAATCCGTTCCCGTCCGGTCAAGCGATTGATGTAAGATTGATTTCATGTTCATCCCTCCTACATCTACTGTAACAAAAAACGAGCGCATGAGTCCGCAAAACGATGGCAGATTCGGGGCGTGTCGGCTATAATCGACCAAGATACTTCAAGGAGGTGAACCCGATGACCGTGACCGTCATCCGCCATAAACGCCGGAAACGAGCAGCTTTTTTCGTGACACCGGACGGCATCGAGCTGCGGATTCCGGCGCGACTCCCGAACCGGGTCGTCGAGACGATTTTATCGAATCATGCCGGCTGGATCGCGGAACGCATCGCGGCACTACCTAAGCGTGACGTCTTGCCCGATGACAGACTGCTTCTTCATGGGGAGACGTTCCCGCTCATCAAATGTGATTCCGAGACGACGTTCCGCTTCGATGGCGAGCGATTCTATTGTCCACTCGCGTGGGACGAGTCATCACTTCGGGAAGCGTACGAGGCCTGGCTTCGCGAACGGGCTCTCACTTATGTCACGACGCGTGCGCCCCATTATGAACGTATGCTCGGCGTGAAGGCGAACCGGATTCGCATCGGCCATCAAAAGACGCGCTGGGGGTCGTGCAGCTCGACCGGTACGATTTCCATCAACGTCCGGCTCATGCTCGCTCCAAAAGAAGTAATAGATTACGTCATCGCCCACGAATGGGCCCATCTCGTCCATTTCGACCACTCGAAAGCGTTCTGGTCGACGCTCGCATCAGTCTATCCTGATGTCACCGGCGCGATGGCCTGGTTGAAACAGTATGGCCATACACTGCAAATCAAAAAAACCAATTGAACGTTCCCTTCTCACGGGGCATGTCCGATTGGTTTTTTAGATGGCGGACGTGAACCGCTCGGCCGTGCCGTTCAGTGATTCGGCCGACTGTTCGATATGTGCAAACCGCTCGAGCGTCTGTTCCATGATGCGCACACTCTCTTGGATGTCTGCACTGGAGCGAGTGACACCGTCGACAATCGAGACGAGTTCTTTGTTCATCCCGTCCGTGTTCGCACGCACCTCGATGACGGCGCGTTCGACGAGACGTGACAAGTTCCGGACCTCGGTCGCGACGACATTGAAACCGAGTCCGTGCTCCCCTGCCCGCGCGGCCTCGATGGCGGCGTTGAGTGACAACAGGTTCGTTTGGGCGGCAATCTCTTTAATCGTACTGGCGATTTTCGTGATCTCGGCTGCCTGCTCCTGCAAGTTCGCAAGCATCTTCAAGTTCTGATTCGAGTCCGCGTCGAGACGTTCGATCGTCTGCTTCAGCTGTTGACTCTCTTCCATGCCGCGTTGGGCCCGGTCGTCAAGATTAGCGGCCATGTCACGGAATGAACGTCCATATTCTTCAATCGTTTATTGGCGACTCGTGATGTCGGAGGCGATTTTTACGACACCGACGACCTCGTCTTGTTCATAAATTGGCATATACGTCGCCTCGAGCCAAATCGAGTCACCTCGGGCGTCAATCCGTTCGATTTTGTCGGCCGAACTGAATCCGTCGAACAGCTTGTTTCAAAACGCTTGATAGTCGGAGCTGCTGACGAAACTTGGTGTGCAGAACAAGTGATGGTGCATCCCAATCATTTCATCACGTTTATATTTCATCGCCTTGGCGAACAGGTCGTTCACATCGACGACGCGTCGTTGACGGTCGAATCGGATCATCGCCACATTGGCTTCGAGGGCGCGGAGCACGTCAGGGGATGAGAGACTAGCGGTTGTTGTCAGTTGCATTCCGATTATTTCTACCTTCTTTTCTCGATTTCCTGTAGTGCTTTCCTCCTGTAATGTAGCGGAATTCTAGTGTACCTTGTGCGAAAAGTCCTGAATAGCATCAGTTTTTGAAATCGAGTCAATATCTTGAATTTGAAGTGTTTTCCAGTCATTCTCGATGAGACCACAATCAAAAGGACCCGTGCTTTGCACGAGCCCTCAATCATTTCGATTGATCGAAGATGGCTTGCAACCGAGTGACCAGTTCGGCCGTGAGTTCGCCCCGGCTGTCCTTCGGATTGATGCCGCCGATTATCTGTTCTTCGTACCAAATCCCGAAGTCGAGCGAACGCTCGGGCGCATCGTCCGGCGTATAGACGAACGTCGCTCTCACATCCGGGTCCCGCTCGATTGGAACGGGTTGGTCTTCCCATTCAACCTCATCCGTCGTTCGATCAAGCTGAGTAATCGTCTCAGCGTCGGTAATGGTGCGTATCGGTCCATAGGCACCATCCGAGTTTAACGGCTGATAGTCGATGCGAGACGGATCCAAGTCTTCCTCGCTACTGGCACAACCGCCAAGAAGCAGTCCCATACAGATGACACATCCTGACAACATGCGTTTCAACAGGGCATCCCTCCTCGATTTACGTCCAATCCATTCATTCGAACGCCTGCGGGAACAGCTGTTGGAACGTCACCGCCCCGGCGCTCGACAGTTTGAACACTTTCCCGGTCTTCACGTCCTTCACATAGACATCGACTTTTTTCGACCGTTGCTGATAACTGACTTCGAACTGTTGACCGAGATTCCCACGCAACAGCGTCAAATACTTATAGTCATTCATTTCACCACTCTTCGTCGACGGGCGCGCGGTCTCGACGGCTTCGACCAACCGATCATAAGCTTTGCCGCTCACGTTCACAGCATCAGGGTAAGGGAGCGGGACTTCCCGGTGATACGGATACTGATGGAGGTAAGCGACCGCTATCTCGTCTTGATCTGCAGAATCGGTCAAGAGAGGGCTCGTTCGATAGCGCATCGACACGGTTTTTGTTACGTTTTGTCCGTCCACGTCAATCGTGACGTCATATAGCGGATAGGCTGTCATCGGTTCCATCGTGCCACCGTTATGGATTCGACGGAAGGTTAAACTGTCAGCCCCGTTGAGCAAATCGGCATCTTGTAAAATGGAGGAGGAATAGCGAGCCTTGTCTCCACCATAAGACTGGAGCAGATGAGGCATGTTCGTGGCCTTATCTCGTCCTAATGCGATAAACACATCGGACGGTCTAAGGTTCGGCAAAAAGTGGAAAGATGGGGTAAAGTAGCCCCCTTCTTCAATCCCAATCTCGACCGTGCCACTAAATCCAGGCGAAATCCTCATAAGTGTGACCGGATACGGTTCGATGTCTTGTTCATTGTCATAGAAGGCGTCCGGCTTATGTAACGCAGCCCGTTCATTTTCGGTCGCGATATAGACGGTCGGAAGAGCAGACATTTCAGTTCCGACCTCGTCTTTCAAGTAGGCAGGTCTTTCTGCAAGCTCGACGGCCCGATACCCTTCCATCCCGTCCATCCGGTCTGATTTACAGAGCGCATAGATTGTATCCCCCTCGACATAGGTCACTTCATTAAAACTATATCCATAATAGTCATCATTCATAAGCGGGGCCCGGGTCGCATACGCCATTCCAAGCACGGAAAACGTCTCTCCATTCAGTTCGGACAGGGGTTCACCGTCTTCACATTGGTTCAATATGGCTTCGGCATCCACTACAGGCTCCTGACTGTTCATCGTAACCCGCTCGGCCTGCCAATGCTCCTCGATATGGCCATAGCGGACGACGTCAACGTCTTCCGAGCAGCCTGCCGTCAACCATAACAGTGACAATGCCATCAACGCTCGTTTTTTCATATTCAACCCACTCATTTCTTCTTCAAGTCAGGGAAGTAGGACAAGAACGTCTCGGCCCCTTCGCTCGTCAGTTTGTACGTTTCGTCGGTCGAGCGGTCGGTCACGTAAATATCCAGCTTCTTCGAGCGCTGTTTATACGTCACCTCGAACTCTTGTCCCTTGTGTCCATCGACGATTGTTAAAAGCGGATAGTCGCCTTCATCACCTTGACGCTTCGTCGGTTCAGCGGAATTGATCGCTTGGACGAGGTCATCCATCTCGTTCCCCGCTGCTTTTAAAAGAACCGGGTATGACAACGGAGATTCCGGGTTGAACGGCTGTTGATGAAGATAAACGAGCGGACCGACCACAAGTGGCATGTAGTCTTCGTCAGGTTGCGTCTCGAGCTGCTTTCGTTCCGCTGTCGATAATAAGTCAGAAGTGCGGTATGTGAACGTCATCGTCTCATTGACGACTTTTCCATCACGAGTATAGGTGAACTCATACAATGGATAAGTCTGGTCCGGGACGAGCTCCGCCTCGAGGGGGATGCGCTCGACGCTCAACGCTTCATATGTAAGCCCTTCTGCGGTTTGGTCAATCATCGACTCGAGTGGAGTCACCGAGAAATAAAGATCCGCAAACATGAGCAGCAAATACGGTTTCTCAGTAATCGTGTCGTAACCGATCGCTACTTTGATATCTTTCATGCTGGCCATCGACGGATCGAACGAGAACAACGGATATGGACTCGGCATTCCCCCGATTTCTACTTCAATCTCACCGTACAGAGCCGGGGAAAAGGCGACGAGCGTTTCGAGGAACGGTTCAATCGGGTTGCCTGACTCGTTCAATTCATCGGCATCCCGTAAGGCGGTTTTGGCGGACTTATCGGCCGGACCGACGACTGGATAACGACCGATCGGTGTCCCTGTTGATACGTCCACATCGTCAGGGAACGACTCGATCACTTCCGCCGAGAAGCGGTTCGAGGCCATGTCACGACAAAGCACATAATTCTCATCCCCTTTCATATATGATACGGCCTTGAACGCATACTCCTCACCCGTGTCCGTCATCGGATAGCGGTTCGCCACGATCGTATCGAACACGATCAAGTCGCCTTCCAGCTCGGTCGTCAACTTACCGCTACAGGCTTCAAGCGTCTCGTCGGCTGAATGAAGGGAAATCAACTCCTCCTTGGCATACTTGCTGACGGTCCAATGCGCGTCGACGTAAGACAAGTTTACGACGTCCGGCTTTTCCACACCGCAACCAACCAATAAGCCTGTGGATAGTACAAATAAACCGACTAACTTTTTCAAATCATCCGCCCCTCACCATTTATTTGTACCAATTTTACCATTATATTACTTTAGGAGGGAACACGAAAAAACCCGTCCGACGACCTGGACGGGTTCAATGACCGTTACACAGTTTTATCGATGGCTCGGGTCAATCTCGTCTCGACATCGCGTGCTACAGCTTGGAGCGCCTCATCCTCGATCAGTTCGATCAGTTTCGTCGGCTTTGGCATCCCGACATGGGTCGACCCGTCTTTCGTGAAGACGGCGAGCTTGCATGGGAGGAAATAACCGCCTTCCCGGTGCGCCGTGATGACTTTTTTCGCTTCTTTTGGATTGCACACTTCGAGGATGCGGTAGTCCCCATCAATCGCTTGACCTTTCTCTTCGAGCGTCTCACTCAAATTGAAGTCCCAAAGCACCCCGAACTCTTCCTCTTTGAGCGTCGTTTTCAGCTTCTCGACGACCGCTTCGACCGTCTGATCGGTCTTGACCGTGTAATCAAACATGTGAACCTCTCCTAAGATGTAGTCTCTCTCGTTTTGTACCCGAAGTGAGGACCGACAAATTGTCTGTTTGGTCGAAAAAAGTATATGTGATTTGAAACATATTCGATGTCCGTCACGTATGTATGAGAGAAAATAAAGAAGTCCATACTTACGTAAAGGAGAAGTGGTTGCCGTGACGGTCACCGTATTCACACATACAAGCTGCAGTTCTTCCCGTAAGACGATCGATTGGTTACGCGAACAGAACATCCCGTTCATCGAGAAAAAATTGACCGACCAAGGGATGTCATTCACCGAGTTCAAAGATATGCTCCGCCTCACCGAAAACGGGACGACCGACCTGCTGTCCGTCCAAAAGAGCGTGTATAAACAAGCGGCGGATCAACTCGACGAGATGTCGCTCCGTGAGCTGTACAGTTTCGTGGCGTCGCATCCCCAGATTTTAAAAAGTCCCATCGTCGTCGACGACAACCGGATTCAAATCGGGTTCAGCGAGAAAGAGATCCGGACGTTCATCCCGCGCCATGACCGCATCGCCGAATTGAAACGATTACTCGACAACAAGTAAGAGCCCTGCCGAAGCAGAGCTCTTTTTGTTATGCCTTCTTGAGCCGGGCCGCCAAGCGGTTGCCGAATGACTGAATCGATTGGACGAGTAGAATCAAGACGAAGATGGTCACGTACATGACCTCCGGCTCGAATCGGAGATGCCCGTATTGATAGGCGATATCGCCGAGTCCACCGGCCCCGACGAGTCCGGCCATCGCGGTCGCCCCGATCAAACCGATCGTCGCAATCGTCAAACCGAGCACGATTGAAGAGCGGGCCTCCCGGATCAACACGTACCAGATGATTTTCCGGGTCGAGATGCCCATCGCTTCATACGCCTCGACGACCCCGCGGTCGACCTCGAGCAGCGCCGACTCCATGAGCCTCGCGATATACGGCGCCGTGAACACGATGAGCGGCAACAGCACGCCTTGGACGCCGATCGTTGTTCCCATGATGAAACGGGTGAACGGGAGGATGAAGAATAAGAGAATGATGAATGGGATCGAACGGACGACGTTGATGACACTCGACAAGATGCCGTAGAAATAACGGTTGGCGAGCCGCCCGTGCGGTCGCGTCAAGACGAGTAGCGTCCCGAGCGGCAGTCCGATCAACGTCGAGATGACGAGCGCGATGCCGGTCATCGTGAGCGTCTGAATCGTCCCCGTCCAAATCAAGTCACCCCAATTTTCCCAAAACTGAAGCATGGTTCGTCACCTCCTTCACTTTCACACCACTCGCTTCTAAGAAGCGGACGGCTTGGTCGGTCTGGCCCTCATCGCCGTCCAAATGGACGAGT
The DNA here is from genome assembly GCF_018618345.1 of Exiguobacterium sp. s36. Classification (NCBI taxonomy): domain Bacteria; kingdom Bacillati; phylum Bacillota; class Bacilli; order Caryophanales; genus Exiguobacterium; species Exiguobacterium sp. s36. Next base: position 54,097 of record NZ_JACSLW010000008.1, on the reverse strand, counting down.
AGATTACCGACGAGACCGCCTTTTAGCTTTTTGATGCCGCCCCCGATGATGTTCGGCAGCAAGCCGAACCGTTTCGTCAATTGGGCGAGCACGGCCTGTTCACTTTGATGGCCGATGAACGACAAGTTTACGAGCGTCCCGTGCGTGCTCAATTCTTCGACGACCTCTTTCGGGACATCGAGGTTCGTCTTCAAGAACTTGCGCGTCGTCGCATGTTGCGGGTCCGAGAACACGTCGAGCACGTCCCCTTCCTCGATGATCTGTCCTGCCTCGATGACCGCGACCCGGTCACAGATGCGCTCGATGACTTCCATCTCGTGGGTAATCAGGAAGATCGTCAGTCCAAGCTCGCGGTTGATATCGAGCAAAAGGTCGAGAATCGACTCGGTCGTCTCCGGATCGAGCGCGCTCGTCGCCTCGTCGCTGAGCAGGATGTCCGGCTCATGTGCGAGGGCGCGGGCGATGGCGACACGTTGTTTTTGCCCTCCTGAAAGTTGTTCAGGATAATGTGTCCGATGGTCGGTCAATCCGACGATGTCGAGGTATTTGTCGACACGATTCCGGATTGTCTGTTTATCAAGTCCTTCAAGACGGAGCGGGATGGCGACGTTCTCTTCGACGGTCGCCGTCTTCAGCAGGTTGTAATGTTGGAAAATCATCCCGATTCGATGACGCAACTTCGAGAGGCCGCGCTTGTCGAGCTTCGTGATGTCCTGTCCCTCGATCTCGACCTGACCCGACGTCGGTCGTTCGAGTAGATTGATCATGCGGATGAGCGTGCTCTTCCCGGCACCGCTTCGGCCGATGATACCGAAGATTTCGCCTTTCTCAATCGTTAACGAGACATCGTCGAGTGCGGTGACGGCACCTTTATTCACAGTGAACGTCTTTGTGATTTCTTTAAGTGCGATCATAGATCCTCCTTAAAACGCCGGGACGATTGAGCCGTTGAACGTCTCTTCGATGAACGTCCGAACTTCGTCCGAGTGGTAGTACGATTTGAGTGTCGCGACGACTTCATCATCCTTGTTGTCGGTACGGACGACGACGTAGTTCGGATACGGGTTGTCGACCGTGTCTTCATGGAACAAGGCGTCCTCGTTGATCGACAGGCCGGCACCCATCGCGAAGTTCGTGTTGATGGCAGCGAGTGCGACTTCCGGGAGCTGGGTCGGGAGCTGCGACGCCTCGAGTTCGATGAATTCAAGGTTGAGCGGGTTCTCGGCGATGTCACGTTTTGTCGCCTTGTCTGTCAATCCTTCTTTGAGCGTGATGAGTCCCGCTGTCTCATAGAGACGGAGCGCGCGTAGCTCGTTCGCCGGGTCGTTCGGGACGGCGACCTTGTCACCTTCTTTCAAGTCCTCGATGTCGGTCAATTTCTCTGAGTAGAGACCCATCGGGAAAGCGACGGTCTTGAACACGTCGTCGATTTTATAGCCTTTATCGGACTTTTGCAGTTCTAGGAATGAGAGCGTCTGATAACTGTTCACGTCGAGGCTACCCTCGGCGAGCGCCGTGTTCGGCGTATTATAGTCGTTGAACACTTTGATATCGAGTTCGAGGCCGTCTTCGGCCGCGAGTTCTTTCACTTTCTCGGCGATCTGTTGGTGCGGCCCGCCCGTGACGCCGATCGTGAGCGACTCCGTGCTGAGCGCCTCACTCGCGTCTGATTGTCCGCATGCTGAGAGCGCGATGGCGGCGAGTAGTGATGTTCCTGCGAGTACTGTTTTCTGTTTGATGTTCATGTATGTTCCTCCTCCAAAATGAAAGCCCGCTACTCATTCAGAGTGGCGGGCACGACAAGTCAAAGTCGGACACGCTCATCTCCCAGACGATTTCGTCTGTTGGAATTAGCACCATGATCATTACGATCTGGTTGCCGGGTTTCACAGGGCCAGTCCCTCCACCACTCTTGATAAGCAATCGGTCTATTAAGTTGTTATCATCTTACTTTTAATTGGTTTAATTGTAAATAGATAATTGTAAATTTTCAAAAATTATTTTCAAAAAATCTTTGTCGAGCGGGGCAGGCAACTGTTGCAGCTCGGTCTCCGTCATAACGGAGTCGACGAGAACTGGGATGTCACCCGGTCTGACACCGAGCGTCTCGAGCGTCGTCGGGGCACCGAATCGCTTCAACCAAGCCTCTAAGTACGGCGCATCGGCCGAGCCCCGCAACCGCTCTTGGACGATCAGGCCGAAGCCGACCTTGTCCCCATGCAAGAAGGCGTGCGTCGAGTCGAATCGGCTCAAGGCGTTATGGACCGCATGCCCCACGGCGACCCGTGTCCCGGCGTCACCAAATCCTCCGACGGCACCGCCGATCGCGAGCACATGATCGATTGCGAAGCGCACGTCGTCGCTATATGACTTGAAGGCATGTTCGCTCAAGTCGAGTTCGACGAGTCGTCCACACTGTTCGGCCAAGGCGAGCCCGGTGTTGACGCCGGCATCAATCGAGCTGTCCCCGCTCAAATAGCGTGCCTCGTAAAACTTCGCGACCGTGTCGATGACACCGGCCCGGAAGTACTCGTATGGGGAGCGTCTCATGACGCGCGAGTCGACGATGACCCGCTCGATGACGACGCGAAACAGGTCATAACGGTCGTAGCTCCCATCCTCCTGATAGACGACGCTGAGCGGCGTGAACGCGGCACAGTTCGAGGCAAGCGTCGGGATGACGATCAGCGGGACGCTCTGTTGATAGGCGACAAGTTTGGCCGTGTCGACGAGTTTGCCACCCCCGATGGCGATCAACACATCGGCGTCAAGCGGTTTGAGCCGTTCGACTTCGGCGTCCGTGCACTCCCCGCCGAACGCTATCGCCGGATAGTCGACGATGTCAGGATAGACGGCGCGCACGACGCCATAGCCGTTCTGACCGTGCAGGACGTGGGCCCGGCGACCGGCAATCAAGTCATCGAGACGTTCGAGCGCGTCATCGGCGTGATCATATTCAAGAACGGCCTGACGAATCATGCGCGCACCTCCTCGTAGGCGGCGAACAACCGCTCGATCCGTTCGACGGCCTCATCGATCTTCGGTTCCGGTGAGACGAGACCGAAGCGGACGTAGCCGTTCCCTTCCGAGCCGAAGAAGTAGCCCGGGGTGACGGCGACACCGGCTTCATGCAGCAGTTTCCGCGAGAACGACTTGGCATCACCCTCAGGCACTTTCGCCCAGACGAAGAACGAGCCTTCCGGCGGTTCGACGGCCCAGCCGGCCCGGTTCAACCCGTCGATCAGGCGATCACGCCGTGCCTCGTACAGTCGTGCCAAGTCATCGCGAATGGTACGGGGCGCCTCGAGCGCAGCGACAGCCGCCGCCTGGATGGCCGAGAACACGCTGACGTGGACGTGGTCCTGATACGTGTTGATCGCCTCGATAATGTCCGCGTTCCCGACGGCAAAGGCGACGCGCCAACCGGACATGTTGAACGCTTTCGACATCGTATATACCTCGATCCCGACTTCTTTCGCCCCTTTCGCCTGCAGGAAGCTAGGCGGGACATGGCCATCGAATCCGATGCTGCCGTATGCGAAATCGTGGACGACCATCAAGCCCCGCTCCCGGGCGAAACGGACGGTATCGTCAAAGAAAGCGGGTGAGGCGACGGCTCCGGTCGGATTGCTCGGGTAGTTCAAATACATGAGTCTTGCATCTTGCGTATCGAGCGTCTCATAGTCCGGCAAGAAACCGTTCTCTTCCCGGAGGACGAGGTCCCGGACGACGGCTCCGGCGAGACGAGCCCCCGAGATATAATCGGGATAGCCCGGGTTCGGTAACAGAATCCCGTCTCCAGGTTCGAGCACGCATTGCGGTAACGTGATGAGACCAGATTTTGAGCCGATGAGAATCGCTACTTCTGTCTCGGGATCAAGTTCGACTCCATACTCATTCAAATAGAACGTCGCCACTGCTTGCTTCAGGCGGGCCTGACCGCGGAACGGACCGTATTGATGGGTCGAGGCGTCGAGGAGCGCCGTCTGGAGCGCGTCACAGATCGGCTCAGGCGTCGGCAGGTCGGGCGTCCCTTGTCCGAGTCGGATGATGTCATGGCCGGCCTGTTCGAGTTCGGCCACCTCGTTCGCGAGTCCGACGAAATGTTGGGGTGGTAACGTTTTAAGTAGATGTGAGCGTCTGTCAGTCATGAATAGTCCTCCTATGCAAAAAACACCCCTTTCCGCGGAAAGGGGTGTCGAGATACGGACGTATTCAAACAACCACCTTTCCATCTCTCAAGGTCACCTTGCTGGAATTAGCACAGTATTGAATCAATCTGTTGCTGAAGCTTCATCGGGCCAGTCCCTCCGCTTCTCTTGATAGAAAGTGTTTTATATGCGATTTGTCTTTTTGTAATATGTCACTTAGTTAACCAAACGTTACCAATCTTGTCAATCCTTTTTTGAAAATGAGCATGTCCTCTTGAATCCCGATAAAAAAACGTTCATAGTGAAAGTGAACGTTATTCTACAAAATTTAAAACATGAGGGGATGGACCTTTGGAATTAAACCGTCAATTGATTTGGAAGTTGAGCGTGATCGGCCTGATCCTGCTCGTGCTCTGGAAAGTCATCAGCGAACCGGATACGATTTCGCAGATGATGCATTATACGTTCCAGTTGCTGACGCCGATTATTATGGGAATCGCCATCGCGCTGCTCCTGAATACCGTCCTGTCCTATATAGAAGAACGGTTTCAACTAAAACGATATCAAGGCTTGCTAATCGTCTATATCATCTTTATCGGGATTCTCGTCATCTCTGCGGTAACGCTGTTCCCACGCATTTATTCGAGCCTCGCCTCGCTCATCGAGGAACTCCCGTCCTATATCCGGCAAATCGACGGGTATCTGTCACAGTTGAACACGTATTTGAAAGAGTATAACGCGACAGTCGCCCAGGCCATCGATTTCAGCCGGTTCGAGGAGCGCTACTCGGGCTGGGTCGAGACGGCCGTCTTGTCGTCGGTCAGCTACGTGTCGAGCTTCACGATGACGCTCATCAACTTCTTGATTGGGATCGTCATCTCGATTTATCTTTTAAAAGACAAAGAGATTTTTGCCCGCATGTTCAAGCGGCTGTTGTATGCGATGTTCCCGGTCGCGTCAGCCAAGACGACGATCGACATCTTCCAAGAGATGGATTACATCTTTAAACGCTATATCATCGGGAAGTCGCTCGACTGCCTCATCATCGGGGTGCTGGCCGTCGCCGGTCTGTTGATTATCGGGGCGCCATACGCGCTTCTCCTCGGCGTCATCGTCGGTGTCTTGAACTTCATCCCGTACGTCGGGCCGCTGCTCGGGATGATCCCGGCGTTCATCATCACCTACTTCTATGACCCGTTCACGGCGCTCATCGTCCTCTTGTTCATCTTCTTGTTGCAACAATTCGACGGACTCTGGCTCGGCCCAAAGATTCTCGGCGACAGCGTCGGCATCACGCCGTTCTGGGTCATCACGTCGATCATCATCGGCGGCAGCCTGTTCGGCCTCGTCGGGATGTTCATCAGCGTGCCGGTCACGGCGATGATTCAAGTCGTGTTCTCACGCTTGATCGACTACCGGCTCAGTCGCAAAAATTTGAATGAATTGTTATGACACATTGATGATTTAGGTTGACACATTTCACAGAAATATCATAATCTTGAAGAGAAGACAGTCCAATGCAGAAAGGAGAGGTACCGATGTCAGTCATTCAACGCTCGCACGTCCAAGTCCATATTGACCGGCAGGCGCCTCTCCGTGATTTGAATCCGTGACGTTCGCCTGCCTTCCGAGGCATGTCTAAGATCGTAGGGACGCGTATGCCTTTGTGCATGCTGCGTCCCTTTTTACATTCCAATAATTAAAGCAGGTGAACCTAATGATTCAATCACTCAAACGACTCGACCGCAATATTTGGATCCGCTTCCTCGGGGAGACGATCACCGGCGTCATGATGTTCATGATCGCGCCGTTCCTTGTCCTCTATTACAGCGACAAGCTCGACAGTTATATCCAGGTCGGTGTCATCATGGCGACCGGTCCGATCATGGCCCTCATCGGTTCGGTCGTCGGCGGACGGCTCGCAGATTTGTATGGCCGCAAACCAATCATGATGATCGCCATCCTCGGCGACGCGCTCGCGCTCGTAGGTTTCGCGTTCGCCGAGACGTTCTGGCCGCTCCTCATTTTGAACGCCATGCTCGGTTTGACGAACTCGTTGTTCCATCCGGCCGCGAGCGCGATGGTGGCGGACGTGACCGAGCCCGAACAGATGAACGAGGCGTTCGGCCTGTTGCGGATGGGCCATAACATCGGGGCGGCGCTCGGCCCGCTCCTCGGCAGCGCCGTCCTGTTCATCGACCGGCAGTATATCTTCTTCTCGGCGTCATTCGTCTTTATCCTTTATGCGCTCGTCCTCGGCCGCTTCATCCGGGAGTCGCTCCCGGAGACGACCGAGGCCGATACACCGTCTAACCGGGACGTCCTACGGGTGTTCTATAACGATAAGGTGTTCCTCGTCTTCATCTTCGCCGGTGTGTTCATCTCGATGGGCTTCTCGCTCATCGAGAGCATGCTGCCGCTGTTCTTGCGCGAGTCGATGCCGTCGTTCACCGACCGTGAAAACCCGTTCGCCTATATGCTCGCCTTGAACGGCATCATGGTCGTGTTGTTCCAGTTCCCGATTGCCTCGAAACTTGGACGCAAGCCATTCGGTAACGTCATGCTCGCCGGGGCGATCATCTTCGGGGTCGGCATGATCTTGATCGCGGTCATGCCGCGTCTCCTCTACTCCATAGGGACACCGTACCTCGTCCTCGTGAGCGTCTTGCTCGCGGTATACGCGTTCTATACGCTTGGCGAGATGATCATGTCCCCGGTCCAACAGACGTTCATCGCCTTGATCGCTCCGGAGAATATGCGTGGGGCCTATAATGGGGCCGCCAGTATCCAATGGTTGATTGGCGGGGTGACGGCTCCGATCATGGCGAGCCTGTTCTTTGACCAGCGGGCCGGACATATCGCCTTAATCCTCGTCGGGGCGGCCAGTTGTGTGTCAGGCCTCATCTACTGGCAGCTCGGACGTCGCGTCAGTGCGGCCGAAGCGAAACAAAAGACGGCTTGACCTATATAAATCACACTGAACCTAGTCGTTTAGTGTGATTTTTTAATTCGTTGCAAATTCGTTAAATTTTGAATATTTGCTTCTATTATTCTTTACAAACATAATGATTCTTTTTATGATAATACGGTTAAGGAGGGATCTTTCATGGAAAGGATCGATAAACAGAAAATTGTGGACAGCGTGCCACAAAAAGGTTTTTTCGGACAGCCGAAAGGGTTGTTCACGCTATTCTTCACTGAGTTTTGGGAACGGTTCTCGTATTACGGGATGCGTGCCATCCTCGTCTTCTACATGTATTACGAGGTATCAGATGGCGGTCTCGGTCTCGACCAGAACGTCGCCTTGTCCATCATGTCGGTGTATGGCGCACTCGTCTACATGTCGGGGGTCATCGGGGGATGGCTCGCTGACCGTGTGTTCGGGACGTCCCGGGCCGTCTTCTTCGGCGGTGTGTTCATCATGCTCGGTCATATCGTACTGTCGATTCCGGGTAGCCTGACGTTCTTGTTCATCTCAATGGCGTTGATCGTCATCGGGACCGGTCTCTTGAAACCGAACGTCTCGAGTATCGTCGGTGATTTATACAATGAGACGGACCGTCGTCGTGACGCCGGGTTCAGTATCTTCTATATGGGGATCAACCTCGGTGCCTTCATCTCGCCTTTGATCGTCGGAGGGGTTCAAAAGAGTTATGGCTTCCATTGGGGCTTCGCGCTCGCCGCGGTCGGGATGTTCATCGGTCTCGTCGTCTTCATGGTCACGAAGAAAAAGAACCTTGGTCTCGCCGGTTCATACGTACCGAACCCGTTGACACCGTCTGAAAAGAAAAACGCAATCAAGTATACGACGATCGCAGTCGTGCTCATCGGTGGTCTGTTGGCCGTGTTGATTCCACAAGGGTTGTTCACGATTAACACGTTCATCGGTCTCGTCGGTGTGTTCGGGATCGCGATTCCGACGATTTATTTCATCGTCATGTATCGCAGCCCGAAAACGACGGAAGTCGAGCGGTCACGGATTATCGCCTATATTCCGCTCTTCATCGCCTCGGTCATGTTCTGGGCGATTCAAGAGCAAGGCGCAACGATTTTGGCCAGTTATGCGGATAAGCGGACCGACCTTGAATTTTTAGGGTTCACGCTGTCACCGGCCTGGTTCCAGTCGCTCAACCCGTTGTTCATCATCATGCTCGCTCCGGTGTTCGCATGGCTTTGGGTCCGACTCGGTGACCGTGAGCCGAGCATCCCCACGAAGTTCGCCTTCGGGATTTTGTTCGCAGGGTTAAGTTTCTTGGTGATCTTGCTCCCGGCCTACTTCGGTGGCCCGGACACGCTCGTCAATCCGCTCTGGCTCGTCCTCAGTTACTTCATCGTCGTGCTCGGTGAGCTCAGCCTGTCGCCGGTCGGTCTGTCGGCGACGACGAAACTCGCCCCGGCTGCCTTCTCGGCCCAGACGATGTCACTCTGGTTCTTGTCGAACGCGGCGGCACAAGGGATTAACGCCCAGCTCGTTCGTTTCTATTCACCAGAGAACGAGATGCTCTACTTCGGGATTATCGGTGGAGCAGCGATTGTACTCAGTATGATTTTGTTCGCTCTCGCCCCGGTCATCAAAAAGTATATGCGCGGGATTCATTAAGCGTAAAAGCCCATTCCTCGGCCGAGGAATGGGCTTTTGTATACGTTGCTTATTTACGGACTTGGATGAGCGACAAGTAGCGGTCGATCAAGTCATGGTTGAAGTAATCATGGAACCGGTCCGACTTGAGCGATTGAATCGACTCATGGAACGTCGCCGGGAGTGACGAGATGCCTTGGCTTTCAATCTGCTTCGCCGAGTACTCGAACAAGTCGTCCTCGTTCGGTGCCGACGGCTCGAGCTGTTGCTCGATGCCCTCGAGTCCGGCATAAATCAATGACGCAAGCGCGAAGTACGGGTTCGCACTCGGGTCTGGGTTACGGACTTCGACGCGCGTCGCGCTTCCGCGGGACGCCGGAATCCGAATCATCGAACTGCGGTTCGACGGGCTCCAACAGATGTTGACCGGTGCCTCGAAACCTGGCACGAGACGCTCGTACGACTCTGGGAGCGGGTTCGTGAAGATAGCCGTTGCGCGGGCATGCTTCAGAATCCCTTCGATGAAGTGACGGGCCGTGAGCGATAGACCGTAATCCGACTCCGGCTCTTCGAATGCGTTTACAGTCGGGTTGCCGTCCTTGTCGTTCTTCCAAACCGAGATGTTGAGGTGCATCCCCGAACCGTTCACGTCACGGAGCGGTTTCGGCAAGAATGACACTTTTGCACCTTTCTCTTGGGCTGCCAATTGAACGATTTCTTTGAAGAACTGGATGTTGTCGGCCGTGTGGAGCGCGTCATCATATTTGATGCCGATTTCGTGCTGGGCCGGTGCGACTTCGTGGTGGACCGCCTCGATGTTGAAACCGACTTCGCTCAAGCGGTTGGCGATATGTTGGCGGACCTCATACCCTTTGTCTTCCGAACGTGTCGAGAAGTAACCCGCCTCATCGTAAAATTCACCATTCTCGTCGAAGATGAAGAATTCCGGCTCAGCGCCGACGAAAATCGAGTAGCCGTCACGTGCAGCCCGCTCGAGGGCATCCTTCAAGACGTTGCGCGGGTCGAACTCGTAACGTTCGCCGTCCGGTGTGCAGACGTCACAGAAAAAGGCGAGAATGCTCTCGTCCCCATCCTGCTCGTAGCGTGGACGATCTAAATCCGGTCTCAAGAATAGGTCTGAGTTTTTGATGGAAGAAAAACCGGCGATGGATGAACCGTCAAACATCGTCTTCCCTTCAAAGACTTCCGGCAACAATTTTGCAGAGAGAGTCAGTAGCTTCAAGTCTCCAAGCACGTCGGAGAAGTACATGTGGATTTGTGTGATCCCTTTCTCCTGAACCGTTTTTTCAATCTCTTCTTGCTTCTTCCTGTTGCCATCCTTGTCTGTTCCGAATAGATTAGCCATGATTCTAAAAAACCTCACTTAAGTTATTTGACAGATCAACACTGTCATGACGTACCTTGCGTACGCTTCTCCTTAAGTCATAACCGACTTTAAAAATTGTTAAACCCCTAATTTTATTCTTTAGGTTGAAAGTGGCTCATTCCGTTGCCACTTGTTATGATGGGGAGAGACTGAAAAGAGAGGAAGAACGCTGTGAATATTTTTATGACCGGTGCGACCGGATTTTTGGGAGGACGGCTCGCCCGCGAGCTGATTCATCGTGGGCATACGCTGTGCGTCCTCGCCCGTACACCTGAGAAAGTGGAGGCGATGTTCTCACGGGACGAACGTCGCTCCATCACTGTCCTGGCCGGGGATTTGACGGCCCCGTTCCTCGGAGCAGACGAGCGGTTCATCACCGACCATGACCGTTCCTTCGACTTGGTGCTCCACATGGCGGCCCTCGTCAAATTCGATGAGGAGCTCCGTGAGGAACTGTTCGAGACGAATTTGACCGGGACGAGACAAGCGCTCGCGCTCGCAAAGGCGCTGCATTGCCCTCGCTTCTTCCACGTCAGCACGGCGTACACGCTCGGAGCACGCGAGGTCGGCGATGAGACGTTGTATGCGACCGACCAGACGTTCCATAATCCGTACGAGGAGAGCAAGGCGCACGCCGAACAGGCCGTCTGGGCGGAACGGGACCACCTCGACGTCTCGATTTTCCGTCCCGCCATCATCGTCGGTGACTCGAAAACCGGTGAGGCCGACTCGAAGTTCACGATGTACGGCTATATGCGCGCCCTCGAGGTGTTCAAGCGCCGCCTCGAGCGCCGTGGGGCACCGGATGGACCGATCCGTCTCCTCGGCTCTGAGACCGGCACGTCGAACCTCGTCCCGGTCGATTATGTGGCCGATGTGCTCCTCGCTGCCATCGAACACGCCAAACCGGACACCATCTATAACGTGACGAACGATGCCCCGCCGCGCAACGTGACCATGCTCGACTATATGAAGCAAGCACTTGCGTTCCCGCACTTGAAGATCACGGAGACGGCGACGTCTTCGCTCAGCCAAGCCGAGCAGACGTTCAACGAGATGGTGAAGGTGTTCAATCCTTACTTGAATCGCGATATCGCGTTCGACGACGCCAATACGAAACGTCTGTTGCAGGACGCTGGGTTCAAACCGCTCGATTTGAACGAACGGTCGCTACGCCGGATCGTGAACGCCTATTACGAGACGAAATGACGAAAAGAGCCGAAACTGACGAGGTCAGTTCCGGCTCTTTTTATGACTTGTCGCAGACGAGGACGATTTTCCCGGCCTGAATCTCTCCTTCGAGCGATTCGACCATCTCTTTCGTCAGACCGAGGCTCTCGAGCTGCTCGATCCGGTCATCCGAATTTTTTGTAAACTTCGACATGAGCGACTCCCACAGCCCTTTTTCAGTGATGCGGTATGGTTGCACACCCGCTTCTGCAGCGAGCCGCACCGTCAATTCTTCATCTCTCGCAAATAAGTAAATGTGCTCGTTGACACATCCCCCTGACACCATCCCGTTCACTTCATGGTCGACCGAGGTCATATCCCGCACGATTCTTGTTTCTAACATATTCATCCTCCTAAACGTCCGCTGATCTATAATCGAATAATATACTATTCCCGAAAAATGAGTCACAAAACCCATTTCGTCCAGCGATTTGAAAAAGAGGGGTTCAAGAAAACGTGGCGCTCCAGTCCTCGATCCCGAAATGGTCGACGATGCCTTGGATGCGGGTCCGTTCGTCCGATTCAGACGACACATCTTCGCGACTGACCCGAACGATATTGATGCCGGTCTGCCAGTCGATCTTTCCAGACCGATAGCCTGCTTGTTGTAACAACCCGGCAACAATCTCGAGCTTCTCGCGCTCGGTCGATTTCAACGTATGGCTCACTCTCACCCGTGACACTCCTTCCCGTTCCAAACCGTATTGTATCATAGGGGCGGACAACAGATGCGACACCGATTTCTTTGATGCTATACTACATATAATGAGACAAGGAGTGATGTTGATGCCGAGACAGGATATGAACACGATCATGCTCGACTATATGAATGAGAAAGAAGATTACGAGGCGTTCGCAGCCAAGCTGAAGTTACTCCTCAGCGAGCTGTTGAACGACGCCGGCATCCAGTTCCACTCGATCGTCGCCCGGGCGAAGGAAGCCGAGAGCCTGTATGCCAAGTTATCCCGCAAACCGTATCAATACCGGTCGTTGCGCGACGTCCAGGATTTGGCGGGGATTCGGATCGTGACCTATTTCCACGACGATGTCCGTGCCGTGGCCCAAATCCTCGAGGATGAGTTCCGGATAGACCGCGAACAGTCGATTGATAAATCCACGTTGCTCGACCCGAATGAGTTCGGTTATTTGTCGGTCCATTACGTCGTCGGCTTGAGCGACACGCGGCTCGCCCTCGGGGAGTACCGTCGCTATGAGGACAAAGAAGCCGAGATTCAAGTCCGGTCCATCTTGCAGCACGCGTGGGCCGAAATCGAGCATGACCTCGGTTATAAGAACCCGAACGCCGTGCCACCGGAAATCAAGCGCAGCTTCAGCCGTGTCGCCGGGCTCCTCGAGATTGCCGACTCCGAGTTCGTCAATATCCGCAAACAGTTGCGGACGTTCGAACAAGAGACCGTCGAACGGATCGTCGAATCGCCCGATAAGGTGAGTATCACGCGAGATAATTTGAATTACTATATCGCCAATGACGTCACCGTCGAGAAGCTTGACAACGCCATCTTCCAGAGCGATTGGCTGCTCGACACCGACTTGTCGACGATCATCGAGCTGACGCGTATGTTCCATTACGCGGAGATTCGCACGTTCCAGGACTTGAGCGACACGCTCGACCTTTACTTCAATCGGGCTATCCAATGTGCGACGCTGTTGCCATCGTCTCTCCTGCCCCGTCAAGGGATGGGTGTCGTCTATGCCGTCCTCGCGAAATTGCTCGCAGAAGGCGATGACCAGCAGATCGAGTTCTTCTTCCGACGCTTCTATCCGGATTTGAAACATTACGACGAGGTCATCCAAGAACTTCGTACCCGCGAAGAGCCATCATAACTTTACAGACTTCATGTTTTTGTTGTAGAATGTTTTTATGTTCTGAAATATATGCAAATAATGATATTTTATGTAGGAGGTATTCTTGAGGATGACAACACCTGTACAAACAGCATCCCGCCGTCAGCTCGTCGCCGATGCTGAGCGAGGGATTCGCATGAACTATCGCGGAGTGAAAAAGAACCTCCGGTCGATGTTCTCACAATACTTGACGCGAAACGAATTTTTCATTCTCCGCTCGCTTTGTCAAAACAGTCCTCAAATCGCCTCGGCTCTATCGAACGAGTTCCAATTCTCGGCTTCGATGATTACCGCTCTCGCGGATGAACTCACGAAAAAAGGGTTGATCTCCCGCGAACGCAGCGAACGTGATCGTCGTGTCGTCGAATTGCAAGCGACTGAAGAAGGCCGTGCCCTGTTCGAGACACTGGAAGACATGAAAATCGAGTATTTGATGGACGTGTTCACCGATTTCTCAGATGACGAATTGATTCTTCTGTCAAGACTGCTTGACCGAATGGACGCATAAGAACGACTGGGCCGATTATTGCGGCCTGGTCGTTTTTTGTTTCGCCACGCTACAACAAAAAACCCGAGTATGGTTGGACCACACTCGGGTTCATTCTTGATTCAAGACTTGACGATCGCCGTGACGACGATTCGGTCCCGGTATCCATACTCTGGGTCATAAGGGCCCGCACAAGTGATTAGCTGGAGCCGTTCCGCCTGGGTCGCCGCAAAAATCGAGGCGAGCGGGACGTCTTCGAGCCGATACCGTTCGACGGAAACGACTTCATACGCGATTGCCTTTTTGCCACGCTGGAGCGTCACCGATTCTCCGAGGCGTAAGTCGCCAAGGTTCGCGAAGATGGCCGGACCACTGAGGTCATCGAGATGACCAGATAATACCACGTTTCCGGTCGCCCCTGCTTTCGCCCCGTACCGATACCAGCCGACCTCATCTGTCTCCGTCGGGGTATCCATCCGGTCGAGTCGGTCTTTCCCGACCGGTTGGATGACCGCGTTGACATCAATTGACGGAATCTTCAGTCGTTTTGGGATAAATGTGTCGGTACGGAATGACTGCCGATCAATTTCGGTCGTTTCTAGGACGAGCGGTTCGGCGAAGCCGACCGTCGTCAATTTCGCGTCCGCATCCGGTGCGTCTGCGCCCGGTGAAATCATAAGGAACGATAACGATCCGATGAAGAGTAGTTTAAGCGTCTTGCTTCTGACGACGAAAGACGTAGAAGCCAGCTGCTGCTGCACCAAGAACCGCTGCTGCGAGCAACCAGTTCATCGATGCTGTCTGAGCGAGACCACCTTGACCTGTGTCAGGTGCTCCAGCCATTTCCCCACCGTCTGCTGCGAGAAGGACTTCAAACGCTGGTTCGCCTTCAAGGAGTCCGATGGCGAATGCCGTGTAGTTTTTACCGCCTTCGAGAGCGACACCGTCAAGTGCCTTCACGACGTCAGTCGCGCCGGCCGGACGAACTTCAAGGTCATACGTGCCAGCGTCGAGTGTACCGTAGTCACTTACTGCTTTGAACTCGAGGTTCGAGAAGAGTGGGTCGCCGCCTTTAGGAGCGACATCGACTGCCGGTGCGTCAGGTGCGAAGTGAGCGACGCGGACTTTCGATTTTCCATCTTCGAAGTTCGCATCGTCTTCCATTGCTGCAATCTCGATGTTTTCAAGTTGACCAATTGCTGCCGCTGTGTAGAATTTTCCTGCTTCGATTGAGAGGTCTGCCGCAACGACGACCGTCTCTGCATCACCAGCTGGCTTGATTTCCACGTTGTAATCTCCAGCCGGGAGAGTCAAGTAGTCTGTGAGCGCTTTGAACTCTGCGCCTTCGACCGCGACTTCACCGTTGACGTACACATCTACTGCAGGTGCGTCAGGTGAAGCGTGGAGTACACGTACCATCGCGTTCTCGTGTCCATCTGCACTGACCGGCACGATGAGTGCGAACGCCAAGGCGAGTGTACCAAGTAAAGACATCAATTTCTTCATGTGAAATTTCCTCCTTTTTCTGCTTGGGTTGACCGATTGACTGTATACAACAAGTTTGATGCGGTGCTGCAATGTGTGCTACATCTGATTGCTATGTAGCTGGTGACATCTTAAATTTAAGACAACGGAGCAACGGCGTAAAGGTGACGGTGTGCTCTCAATATGCTGGTGAGCGCATTCGATTGGAACCGCTTTCTTTACATTAATCAGACTTCCCCTTCCCTATTATTTAAAAACCCCGTAACGCGTAACGTTACGGGGTTGAATATGCTTTTGCCCATTCGATGTCGTTGACGAACACCGCATCGACGCCGAGACGCCGGAAGCGTTCGAGATCAGGCACCGTTTTGACGGTATAAGGCCGTACCACAAGCCCGACCTGGTGAAGCTGGAGGATTTCATCATCGGTCAACGTCCGGACGTGCGGATGTACAGCCGTCGCCCCGATCTTCTCACAGTATGCGGCGAGATCGTAGAGCGGTTGCGCCAAGAGCACGGCGCATTCGAACTCTGGTGCCAGCTGGTTCAACCGGTTCAACGTCGTATGGTTGAAAGAAGAGAACACGACCTGCTCGACAGGGAGGCGTTGATTGACGATGACGTCAATCAGCCGTTCCTCGATTCCGGGATAGCGTTCGATATCGGTCTTGACCTCGAGATTGAGACGGAGCGATGTCCCCCGGCATAGCTCGAGCAACTCTTCTAACGTCGGAATTTTCTCCTCTACCTCAAACTTGACGCCGGCGTTGACGCGGCGCAGGTCCGACAAGCCCATCGTAGCGACTTGACCGTGTCCGTCCGTCGTCCGGTCGATTGTCTCATCGTGGATAAGGACGAGCTTTCCGTCCTTTGTCATGTGCACGTCCGCCTCAATCCCATCGCTTTGTGCGTCGAGTGCGGCCCGGAACGCCGTCATCGTATTCTCCGGATGATGGGCCATCACCCCTCGGTGCGCGAAAAGTTTCATTCGTTTCCGCCTCAGTTCGTTTTGTATTTGTTCGTCAAATAGCGGATGAGCGGGCGGACCGAGATGTCCTCTCCGGTCACTTGCTTGATGAGTTCGTTCGGTGTCAGCGCTTTACCATGGCGGTGGACATTGTCCTCGAGCCATTGTTTGATTGGACCGAACGTGCCCGTGCTGACGAGCGACTCGAAGTCAGGATGCTCGTTCTTGAGTGATTCCGTCAATTGAGCGGCGTAAATCAGACCGAGGGCGTAACTCGGGAAGTAGCCGAACGACCCGCCGGCCCAGTGAACATCTTGTAGGACGCCTTTCGCATCACTCGGCACATCGACACCTAGATATTCCTTATAGAGCGCGTTCCATGCCGCTGGCAAATCCTCGACCGACAAATCGCCTTGTATGAGTTGCTTTTCAAGCTCATAGCGGATGATGATATGCAGGCTGTATGTCAGTTCGTCCGCCTCGATCCGGATGAGAGACGGTTTCGCCTCGTTCACGCCGGCATAGAACGTATCAAAATCTATGTTCTGCAACTGTGGATGCTCGGATTGAAGGCGCGGATAGACGCTCTTCAAAAACACCTCGCTTCGTCCGACAAAGTTTTCAAAGAAGAGGGACTGTGACTCATGGATGCCCATCGAGGCACCGCCCCCGAGACCGAGTTCGTCGAGTTCCGAGTCGATTTGCTGTTCGTACGTCGCGTGTCCGGCCTCATGCATCGTACCGAACAAGGCGTTACGGAAATCGGTCTCATCATATTTCGTCGTGATGCGCACATCGCGACGGTTGATCGTGATCTCGAACGGATGCACCGTGGCATCGAGACGGCCGCGCGTCAAATCATAGTCGACGACACGCATCCAGTCCTCACACAGTCGTTGCTGAACGGCCTTGTCCATCGACCAGTCGAGCCCTTGGACCGGTTCAGGCAGCTGACGGATCAGCGGGACGAGCTCGTCACGAAGCGTCCGGAACAATTCATCGAGCTGGTCGACGGTCATCCCTGGCTCATAATCGTAAAGGAGGGCGTCATACGGATGCGATTCGTAGCCGAAATAGTCGGCGAACTTCCGCTGAAATCCGATGATTTTCTCGAGATATGGGGCGAACATGTGCCAGTCATTCTGATCCTTCGCTTTCTCCCACGCCGTCTCAGCCTCAGAGACGAGCGTCACATACGCCTGATATTCTGAGGACGGGATTTTGGCATTCCGTTCATATTGGGTTTTGGCGACCGCGACCGAACGTAACTCGATCGGTGTCAAGTCCTCCGTCTCGGTCATCTCGGCCAACAGTGCCTTGAAGGATTCGCTCGTCTGGCGTTTGAACGCCTCGGTCGACAGATAACCGATTGTCTCGGCCCGTAGCGGTGCCGACTGTTCCGGCATCTGGGTACGCATGTCCCAATACAGTAAAGAAATCGCCTCGTCGAAGGCACGCAATTGTTTGAAATGGTCACGCCACTGCTTTGTTAGTTCCATTCTGATTCCACCCCTATGACAGTTATATCGTTACTTCTTTACTTTAATATAGACGACCCGCGTTGCCTATTGTTTCGGCACATCGATTTTCCGATCATAGGCGAGCGGTTGTGTCGCCGGTCCTTCCAACACGTTTCCTTTCGTGTCGAACCGTGAACCGTGGCACGGACAATCCCATGAGCGTTCCGCATCGTTCCAATTGACGGTACATCCCATATGGGTGCATCGTGTCGAGACGAGATGGCATTCGTTGTCGAGGTCACGGTACGCGCCGACCTTCTTGCCGTCTACCTGGACGATCCCGCCTTCATCAAGTTGCAGGTCGTCGAGTGTACCCGGTATTTCCAGTGAGCCTTTGACGAATTGAACGGCCGTGTCGAGGTTTGTCTTTAAGAATTGCCCGACGTCGGCCGGTTTCAATTTCGAGCGTTGTGGGTCCAATAAGTCGTTGAACCGATTCGGGCGCCCGGTCAGTCGATCGGCCAGCAACAGTCCGCCGGCAATCCCGTTCGTCATCCCCCATTTGGCGAACCCGGTGGCGACGAACACGTCCGGCTCACGGCTGAACATTTGCCCGATGTACGGGAGGTGGTCCAACGTGATCAGATCCTGGGATGACCAGCGGAAACTCGCTTTCTTGGCCCCGAACGAATCATGGGCGAAGCGGTCCAAGCGGTCATAGCGCGAGCGGGTCTCGGTGACGTGTCCGCTCAAGTGTCCTTCGCCTCCGACGAGCATATACGTCTTGTCGCCATCCTTGAACGTACGGAACGACCGGCTCGGCTGATCGACACTCAAATACATACCGTCCGGGACGCTCTGTTCCGTCTCACAAGCGACGATATAGGAACGCTCGACCTCAAACTTCGAGAAGTACAGCCCCCGGATGTCGTTGAACGGGTAATGGGTGGCGACCACGACCTGATTCGCCTGGACCCGTCGCCCTGTCGACGTCGTGACGATCGGGCGCGGTCCCGAACTGATTTCGGTCGCCCGTGTCTTCTCGTGGAGTCTCCCGCCAGCCCCGACGAAGCGGTTGGCGAGCTCGTGTAAGTATTTGACCGGATGCAACTGGGCCTGGTCGCGAATGACGATCGCTTGTTTGACCTCGAACGGGAGGACCGCCTTCACTTCCTCGGTCGCGTCTCCCCCGGGCAGCTCAAGTTGTGCATACGCCTCGCGCTCGGCGACGAGTTGACTCGACCCATCGATTGAATATAAATATGAATCTTTTGTCTCGAAATCGATGTCGAACCCGGCCTCGACCTGTTGCCGCAAATAGGCGAGTCCCTGCTCGTTGAACTCGTAATAGAGGCGCGCCGTCTCTTGATTGAACGTCCGAATCAATTTGGAATAGACGGTCCCATGCTGAACGGAACATTTCGCGGTCGTGTGGCCGGTCGTCCCCCGGCCGATCTCAGTCGCTTCGAGCAAGACGACTTGCTTGCCGCGCTGTTGCAACTCATATGCCGTGACGAGCCCGGCGATTCCTGCCCCGATGACGACAATGTCACACGAAATAGAGCTCTCAAGTCGCGGATAAGGTGTTGCCGCATTGTGCTGACGCCAGAGTGAATTGGTGAACGGATGACGATGCATAAACGTACCTCCTCTAATAAGATAAGTGTCTGTTACTGTGTATACCCCTTCCGATTCATTTCATACGCCTCAATTATTGACCTGATTCTTGATTTTGAAGACGATTTCAGGAGGCCTCATCCATTATGGTAGAAAAGTAAACAATGAAGGAGCGATTATCTAGTGAAACGAAACCACAGACATCGAAGAAACACGTACATCATGAGGCGACTCTTTGTCGGCCTCGCCATGATTGGATTACTTGCCATCATCCCTGCATTGATCGGCTTTAAACAAGAAGCAGAACCGAAAACCGTTGCGCCGGCCGCGGCCGCCGTACCGGTCAAACAAGGACCGTCGTTCCCCGAGATTCCAATCAAACCATGGACGACTCAACCGCTCGTGTCGCCCGATACGGCCGAACTTCTCGTCGGGTCGATGGCGTTCGTCAATTTGACAGATGGCCAGGTGCTGATTGACAAGAATGGTGCCGACCGCGTCTTCCCGGCCAGTACGACCAAACTGATGACCGCACTTCTCGCTTATGAGAAGGCCGTCGCCGAGAAAGAACTCGATCAAAACGTCGTCATCGTCAAAAAATCTACTTTGGATATCCCATGGGACAGCCATATTGTCCATCTCGCGGTCGGTGACCGCTTGACCGTTCGCCAGGCCTTATACGCGACATTGCTCGAATCAGGAAATGACGCGGCCAATAGTCTAGCCGAGTACGTGAGCGGCTCGACGAATGAGTTCGTCGAACTGATGAACGCACGCGCCCAAGTGCTTGGACTGACCGGGACCCAGTTCCGGAATGCCCATGGCTACTCCGACCCGAATCATTATACGACCGCGCTCGACATGGCTCGCATCACGTATGCGTTCGGCACTTATCCTGAACTCGTCGAGATTGCCGGAACGTATGAATATGAGGCAAAGTTTAAAGATGCTGCCGGAAATCAAAAGCGACGCTGGTGGTATCATCTCGGATCGGCCGTCAATGAACGGAGCATCCATTACTCGAAACTCGTCACAGCGACCAAGACCGGCTATACCGACGAATCGGGCTATACGATGGTGTTCTTGATGGAGCGGGATGGGAAACAATATGCCTTGGTAACGATGCAAGCCAAATCCGGACAGACGTTCCCGACGATGCGTTCTGTCGAAAAAATCGCGTTCAATCTCACCACCGAATGATTTAAGCAATCAAACGACGGTTTCTCTCTGCAAAGGGAGAAGCCGTCGTTTGCGTTTAAAGACATAAAATATGACGAGTTATATGACAAATAGATGACACAGAAGTGTCACGAACATAACTAATTGTCAGAATGTTTAAACTTTAATCACGAAAAATAATGCACTCATCCGTTGATACTATGCGCTTTAGAGCCGTTTTTATGAAAACATGACAGTTTGCAATGATTTCCGTGGTCCGTTATGGTTAGTCACAAGTTCGCCTAGTCATTCAAGTTTGACTCATTTGTGTGAGACACACACATGATTGAACCGTGATTGATTGAATCGACACAATTGAAAGCAAACAGGAGGTAATCAAATGTTATGGCAAGAATGGGTATCCATCGCGCTTTACCTCGTGATGATGCTCCTCATCGGATACGTCGCTTATAAACGGACGACCGATTCATCAGATTATATGTTAGGTGGCCGCAAGATGGGGCCAGGTGTTACCGCCATGTCAGCCGGAGCTTCGGATATGAGTGGTTGGATGTTAATGGGACTTCCGGGCGCAATGTATGCCACGGGATTATCAGCGATTTGGTTAGCCGTTGGATTGGTCATCGGAGCTTACTTGAACTACTTGTTAGTCGCTCCCCGTCTACGTGTCTTCACAGAGATGGCAAATGACTCGATCACGATTCCTGACTTTTTAGAGAATCGGTTCCGAGATCACTCGAACTGGCTACGGATCCTGTCTGCATCCGTCATCATCATCTTTTTCACGTTCTATACGTCAGCCGGACTTGTCTCTGGCGGGAAGTTGTTTGAAAGCTCATTCGGGCTCGACTATCAGACAGGTGTCATCGTGACGATTAGCGTCGTCGCACTATATACACTGTTCGGCGGTTTCACAGCCGTCAGTTGGACGGACTTTGCGCAAGGTGTCATCATGTTCCTCGCTCTCGTCCTCGTCCCAGTCGTCGCCTTGACTGACGTCGGTGGTGTATCAAACGCCGTCGATACGGCTTCGACAATCAACACGGAATTGTTCGACCTGTTCAAAGGAACAACGACGCTCGGAATTATCGGTCTCCTCGCTTGGGGACTTGGGTACTTCGGTCAACCGCACATCATCGTCCGCTTTATGGCGATTCGTGATGTGAAATCATTGAAGACGGCACGCCGTATCGGTATGGGCTGGATGACAGTCTCAATCATCGGTGCCGTCATGACTGGACTTGTCGGGATCGCCTACTTCCGTGGTCAAGGCAATCCTCTCGCTGACCCGGAGACGGTGTTCATCCGTTTCTCAGAAGTATTGTTCCACCCGTTCATCACTGGATTCTTGCTCGCTGCAATTCTGGCAGCGGTCATGTCGACGGTATCGTCGCAGCTTCTCGTGACATCTTCGGCTTTGACAGAAGACTTCTATCGCAAGTTCTTCAATAAAGATGCCAGTGAAAAAACGATGGTCCTCGCCGGTCGAATCGGCGTCTTGACGGTCGGACTTGTCGCGACACTCATGTCGCTCAGCCCGTCGAACACGATTTTGACGCTCGTCGGTTATGCTTGGGCCGGTTTTGGCTCAGCGTTCGGTCCAGCGATTCTCTTGTCACTCTACTGGAACAAGATGACGCGCCAAGGTGCACTTGTCGGTATCCTCGTCGGGGCCATCACGGTCATCGTTTGGATCGTCACCGGACTCTCGACGGTCATCTATGAAATGGTGCCAGGCTTCTTCCTCAGTATGCTCGCCATCGTGCTCGTCAGTACGTTCACGAGCCAAAGTGAGCAGAAACGGATCACCCGTGAATTCAGTGAAATGGAAGCTGAACTCGCCGTTGCGAAAAAAGAATAACATCAATCAAAAAACGCGGGCCGTTCGGCTCGCGTTTTTTGTTGCGCACGGTCACGTATCCTTATTCTAACGCGGCTCGTTTTATAAATGACTGTGACAATGGATTAAAGAAAAAACCACAGACATCTTGTCTGTGGTCTGAATAAATTACATCGCTCTCGCCATGAACCATAGTTGAATGAAGAATGGCACGAGGACGAGCACGAGCATCGCGTTGCGCATCCGACGATTCCGGTTCCAATAATACGCCATCAAGACGAACGGATGGAGCGCCGTCAGCTGGTAAGGGTTGAACCAGAACCAAGTGAGCAACAAGACGATAAAGAAATATAGGACCGAGCGCTGTTTCGTGGCACGCCATTCTCGCCACATATCGAACGCCCCTTTGAAAAACACAATAAACGTTACTACCCAAAATACCATCACAATCACACTATTCAATGATTAGACCACCTTCATGAGACATTTTCGATATAGAATCCGCCCCAGTAGATATGCCGATACGTGTACTCTTTCCCACTCTCTGCCGTGATGATAATTTCATCCTCTGTCAACACGAGCACGTGTACTGGAATCTCACCTTTTCGAAGCATCGGACTGAACAATTGGAACTGCTTGTTCAACCACTTCCGTTCTGTGAAGTCACGGTAATGGTGTAAGGCGAGCGAAGGATGGACCAAGAACACGCCGAGCACAAAGGCGATGGCCCCTGGCGATGCTGAGACTTCAAGCAGTAAAGAGAAGACGAGGACGAGCGATAGCACCGCATAGCCGAATTCGAGTAACTCCATCAACGAAGCCCGGCTCGCAATCACGTATTGCATGACACGGAACGCCACATACAGCAACAGACTGACCGCCACATACTGGGAAAACGGGGCACTGCTCATCGAAACGTCTAGATAGAACAAGACCGGTAGTAACATAACCCACTTCCATAATTGTAAGGCGAGGTAAAACAATGTTTGATCGATGAAACGACGATTGTGTACGAGCCGTTGCATATCCATGTTTCCCACCTCCGATTAAAAGATGTGACCTTAACCGTATCATTCCCTGAATCAAAAAATGATAACAAGCATTTACACGTCAACCGGATATTTCTTTTCGTTCGATAAGCGTGGCGTTTAACAGCCCCCCGAGAAGGATGACCGAGGCCGCCAAATAAAACCAGATCAGCAAGATGATGAAGGCACCAAGTTGACCGTAAAACTGTTCATAGTTTGCATACTGTGAATAGTAGCTGAAGACGTTCGAAACTGTCAAGATGCCGATGGTAGCAAACGCTGCCCCGGCCCAACTGTCGCGGAACGTGCCGCGATGGCTCGGCAACCACTTATAGACGAGCAAGAAGACGCTGAACAGGACGAGCGTGCCGACAATCCAACGGAAATAGAACCAGATTTGCGCATAGCGTTCGACGATGTCGTCAATAAAGATGATATGTGTCGCCAACTCCCTGAGCGCGGTCTCGATGACCGGGATCAGTAGCGAGAATGGCAAGACGAACATGAGCGCGAGCGTCACGGCGATGTCTTGCAAGACGCCCCGCCAGAACGCCTTGTTCCGAATCAGGCGATAGGCGTCATTGAGCGACCGGACGAGCGATTGGACCGCCATCGATGAGATCCAGAGCGCCGGCAAGATGCTGAGTGAGGCAATCCGCAACCGTGAATCATCAAAAATCGCCTCGATGTTCCCTTCCAGCAATCGATAGCTGGCTTCAGGCATGACCAGGGCGAGTGCGGAAATCACGTCTCCGCTCGAGAACGGCAGCCACCCGACAATCCCGAGTACGAACAGTAAGAACGGGAACGTCGACAGGATGAAATAATAGGCCAACATGGCGGCTTGGTCAAAAAATCGTTCGGCAAAAAATCGTTTGAATGTATGAAGGAATGGTTGTATCATTTCTTGCACTCTTTTCTATAATTTATTAAATAAATACGGTATTTGAAATAAAAAATTCGATAAACGAAAGGCAAGAATGGCGCGACGCGTCCGATTCTTGCCCCGATTTTAACTGATGTTCTCTCGTTTCGCTTCCCACGCCTCGACATGTTCTTTACCAGGTAAATCCACATCATCACGATTGAACACCGGATCACGTCCGGCCCGCTTCTGTGCCACATAATCGTCGAGCAGCGCTTTGGCGACCTTACTGAGTCGGAAGATGGCATACATATTGACGAGCGCCATCAAGCCCATAAAGATATCGGCGATCGACCAGACCAACCCCGCCGATCGAACCGAGCCGAACAATACCATCCCGACGACCGCGATCCGGTAGATGACCAGATACACTTTTCGTTCGGAGATGAACTCGATGTTCGTTTCCCCATAATAGTAATTCGCCAAAATCGAACTGAACGCAAACAATAGGATGGCGATTGTCATGAGTGTCGTCGCGAGCGGTCCAATTTCTGTCAAGAGCGCCTCTTGTGCGAGCTCGATGCCTTGGAAGTCCTCTGACCCCGGCACTCCCGAGATGAGGACAATCATCGCTGTCGCCGTACAGATAAAGAGTGTATCGACGAACACGCTGAGCGATTGAATGAGACCTTGTTTGACCGGGTGGCTGACCTCCGCGGTCGCGGCCGCATTCGGAGCCGACCCCATCCCCGCCTCGTTCGAGAACAAGCCGCGGCGAATCCCTTGCAGGACGGCCGCACCGACCGCACCGCCGAGCAGTTGGCGGAAGCCGAGGATCCCTTCTGAGAAGATGGCCGAAAAGACGGCCGGGATGGCCTCTAGATTGGTGAACACGACCCACAAGGCGAGCAGGATATAGCCGCCGGCCATGATTGGGACGATAATCCCTGACAACGTTGAAATCGAACGGATTCCGCCGAAGATGATGATGGCGGTCACGATGGCCAAGATGATGCCGACCCAGAGCGTATCGATTTCGAAGACGTTATTGATGGATAGAGCGATCGTATTGGCCTGAACCGAATTGAACGCGAATCCAAATGCGAACGTGATTAAAATCGCGAACACGATGCCGAGCCACCGTTGACCGAGCGCCCGCTCGATATAGTAGGCCGGTCCACCGCGCCAAGCCTTCCCGTCGTGCACTTTATACACTTGGGCGAGCGTGCTCTCGACGAAAGCGGAAGCCGAACCGATGATCGCGATGAGCCACATCCAAAAGACGGCCCCCGGTCCCCCGAGCGCGATGGCCGTCGAGACGCCGGCGATATTCCCGGTCCCGACCCGTGCAGCCGTTCCGATGGCGAACGCCTGGAACGACGACACCTGCCCTTTCTCGTGTTTAATTCCTTTGACGAACAGCAACTTGAACATCTCGGGCAACATGCGGAACTGGACGAATCCCATCCGGATGGTGAAATACAACCCTCCGGCAATCAAAACGAAAATGAGTACGTACGTCCATAACAGGTCGTTCACCTGCATGACGAGCTCACGAATATCCATGCGCATCCCCTCCTTTTACGGAGTTAATACCCGCTCGATGGGCCACAGAAACGACACGGTCAACGCGAAGCCTCTTCTAGTATGCGCTCACAGAGCGCGTGCGTCGTCAAACTGTCCTCTGCCCGCACTGAGTCATTCGGTTCACCTGCGAGGAGCTTCAGGAACTCGTCGAGCATGGTCGTGAAGCCGCGACGCGTCAAATTCGACTCCCACGGATTCAATGCCCGCTCGAGCATGCCGTCACGGGTGAAATCATACACACGCTCAACGTCGCGCGACACCCGCTTCAGACGAGGCGACATCACTTCCATCACTTCTTCCGTACAGCCGTTGTCCCGGTTCATGATCCCGACCGCTTCGACCCCTCTGGCCGTGAATTGAATCTGGAGCTGATTCAACGTCCCGGACTCATGCCGCGTCCGGACGGCCAAATTCTCGACAGGGGCGAGCCCTGTCAAATAGCGGAGCGTATCGACGACGTGGACGAAGTCTTCGATGATGAACTCACGCAGCGTCGCCGGTTGATACGTCCGATTCTTTTGAATCAAAATCAGATTCGGGTCGGACACTTCTTTTAAGGCAGCCGTCGCCGTCGCGAAACGGCGGTTGAACCCGGTGATGAGCTCGACGCCCTGCTCGGCAGCGAGGCGTACGAGCCGCTCCGTGTCCTCGAGCATGAACGTGACCGGCTTATCGATGAAGACGGGCACACCTTGCGCGAGCACGTAACCGACCTGGTCGGCATGGACCGATGTCGTCGAGTGAATCAACGCACCGTCCATCATCTCGAACGGGACGTCTTCGAGTGATGCATACTGACCGGCAAAACGATACTTCTCGACGAGTTGACCTGCTTTCGCCGCGTCTCTCGAGACGAGATAAACGTCGACCCCTTCTAAACCGGCATAGACCGGCAAATACGCCTTCTTCGCGACGTCCCCTAACCCAACAACGACAATCTTCATGTGTACATCTCTCCTCTTCCTAAGACTGAACAAAACCCCAAGGCGTGCGCCCGGGGTCAAAGGTTCGTTTAATGGACCGCTACAATTTCAAAACTGGTGATCGGTTTACGAATCGCATCTGACACGATTTGATACAAGTCGGCCAACTGCTCGTTATCATGTAAATCGGGCGTCCGGTCGAGAACGACCTCACACGTCCGCGTCGTCTGCTCTTTGTCCTGGAACGCATATTCGATGGTATATGTCTGCATGATACGTCTCCTCTCAAGCGATGTATACGTATGTATAGCCTGAAACGAAACGATTGAAACGCCATAACCCGCTCGACCGCCGGACCGTTCCCATCCATTGTACCACTAGTCCCAACGGAGGCGCGTCATCGAATCGTGACAATTTCTGGCTCGTTTATGACAAGCACGACCGAAACACGTCCCAATCCGATTGCTTGTCAATCGTGTCGAAGATTCCTAGAATGAACAAGTATGCCTCACACATAGGAGACTTGAAATGAAATTAAACATTACTTATTTAGCATTCCCGCTCTCGATTCTGCTATTGGCAGGTTGTACGAGCGAAGAAGCCGGGACCACCACGGTGACGGACACCCCAGAACAGTCCGCCGTCGAGACGACGGCGCCACCCGAACCGCAGACAGAGGACCGCTTCACCGGTTATGACATGATCGAAGTCGAGGGTGGAGATTTGTCAGGTGAACGCGAGAGTAATGTCGTCGTCGATATCGGATACGGCGACCGCGAATATTGGGCGTTCACGAACGAGCACGGTCAACTCGTGAAAGTGATTGCGGACGAGATTGTGCTGCAGGATGACGACCGAGAAGACGTGACGTCGGATGGGCGATACTACGCTGACGAGGCGAAAGTGTCTGGGGTCGAACACCGCGACCTCGACGAAGGGCACGTCATCGCCGATTCGCTCGGCGGCGTCTCGAACGCCTTCAACATCACGCCCCAAAACAGCACGCTCAATCGCCACGGCGACCAGGCGTATATGGAGAGCGTGATCCGGAGCGCAGGCGGCGCGACCGACTTCGAGGCGCTCATCACATATCCGGATACGAATACTCATATCCCTTCACACTATGAGTACACATACACGGTCAAAGGAAATGTCGTTACCGACTCGTTCGACAACGTCAACCCGGATGAGGTGAATGAAGAACTTGGATTGACGGAGAGCGCACCATCGGCCACCGAAGCAAGCGGTGACGTCACGCGCGTCGATACGAACGGCAACGGCCAAGTGACGATTCAAGAGGCGAAGGACGCCGGCTTCACCATGCCGATCACGAGCGACCATTGGCTCTATCCGCATATGCGTGATAACGATGGCGACGGGATGGTTGGCGAGTGATCCAATATCTGAATCAAAAACGAGATGGTTGGCCGATGGGGCCAATCATCTCGTTTTATGTACAATGCTTGAAGCTTCATCCAGTTGGTCGTGCGTGTAGGTCAACAACTCATGCCCGTCATAACGAAACGTATGGCGTCTAGGCATAGGATAGTCTAGCATCGGCTGTAAATACTGCTTCAAGTTGCTGATGATTCCCATATTGTCAGGATGAAGCACCCAGTCGATTTGCTTCCATTCCAAAATCCCTTCACGTGTCCTCTGTACCTTGTCAGCGGCTTCATGTTTCGTGACTTCCACGACGAACAGATGCATCCCGACCTGCTGTTCTCCGTGCAGGATGATCTCCCCTTTATACAGAGGATGCTCAATCTTATATCCGGTCTCTTCGAATACTTCTCGACAGACCGACGCTTCAACCGTCTCGCCCGACTCGATTTTCCCACCTACGCCGTTCCATAGCCCCATCGCTGGCGGCTTCTCACGATTCAACAGTAAGACTTCATTTTCTGATTTCAATAGACATAACGTATACCGATACATCGCCCTACCCCCTGCCTTGTCTCATTCAGTATGTTGTGACACTTGCATCCGCTTCTTTTCTGACCAATTAGCGAAAGACATCATTTGAAACGCAGCGGTCGGGTCCGTCTCAAGAAACGTGATCAGTTCGAGCGAATTCCCGTCCGGATCGTCGAAATAGATGGCGGCATGTGCGTGCGGGAAGTTCGGCAGGATTAACGGCTGCTCTGCAGACGTCATCTTGAATGCGGTCCGTACTTCGATGTCCCGTTCATCGAGCCACTCCTTCACCGTTTCAAGGCTTTCGGGGTCGATTCGAAACGCCACGTGACGAATCGATGGATGGTACGGCACCTCGACGCAATCGCTCTCCCACAAACCGAGCCAACTCTCTCCTTCAATGATCCATAGAAACGCCAAGGACTCGTTTTGGAAGGCCAGCTTCATTCCGATTTTTTCATAAAACGGGATCGCCACCGTCAAATCACTTACAGGCAAGTGTGCCTCATATATACCTCTTATCATCCATTCTTCATCTCCCTATCTTAACCATATTATGAGTATAATCCTTATATATGGAAATGTAAGTTATAATAGCTTGAATATTGAACGGTAGAGCGGTGTTTAGGAAAGTGAGTGCTGTAATGTGTTAAAGGATGTGATTACGCAATGTTTAGAAACTTGTATGGCCATTCACTGCCGTCCGATTCCAGGAAGGCTATTCGAACGTCTCGTCGTAACGTATTAGAAGTACGGGAAGAACGCGCAATCGATTCTTGAACAGACGGACTTAGGACGGGCCATGCCCATTTATGAGGACTGGTCCGACTATCTGGCACATACATCCATTCCATCACCTACAAGGGCGAAAAAACCACGGCAAGCAAAAAAACTGCTCCTAGGAGCAGTTTTCGCTTGTCTTCAGTATCACAAACAAAAAGTGTGCAATGTGTGTGCAATGAAGACTTATTTCGTATCAGAAGTCGGCTCAGCTGAACGTCTCGGCGGACGTTTACCGAAGAACTGGTAGTATTGCGTCTCGATATTCCCGTTGTACAGCTTACGGCGTTTCGTCGCCGGACGGCCGTACGCTTTCTCGAAGTCCTCATAACTCGTCAACATATAGACGCTATAGCCCGGATACTTGGCGAACTGTTGGCCAATCCGCTCGTACAGGTCGATAATCTCTTCTTCGGTCTGCAACCGTTCGCCGTATGGCGGGTTGCCGATGATGACGCCGTACTCTTCTTTCGGCTTCAAGGCAGCCGCGTCACTGTGAACGAACGTGATGGCGTCACGGACGTCGGCGAGCTCGGCGTTATCCTTGGCGAGCTTGACCATGCGTGGGTCGAGGTCGATGCCGTAGATTTTGAGCGGTTTGTCCCACTCCGCTTTCTCGTTCGCTTCATTGATGGCATCATACCAGGCTTTCTTCGGTACACACGGCCAGTCTTGTGAACAGAACTCACGGTTGAGACCAGGCGCGATGTTACGGCCGATGAGCGCCGCCTCGATGGCGAGCGTCCCTGAACCGGTGAAGACGTCGTAGAACGGCATGTCCGGCTTCCAGTTCGTCAGCTGAATCATTGCCGCAGCCATCGTCTCTTTGAGCGGTGCCTGTGAGTGGAGCTCACGGTAACCACGACGGTGAAGCGCGTCACCTGACGTGTCGATCGTGATCGTCGCCACATCTTTCAACAAGGCGACTTCAATCGGGTAGTAGGCGCCCGTCTTCGGGAGCCACTCGCCCGGCTTATCGTATCCGCGTTGCATCGCGTCGACGATCGCCTTCTCCGTGATTTTCTGACAGTCGCGGATCGAGAACAGCTTCGACTTGACCGAGCGGCCGTCGACGATGAATCGAGCGTCCCACGGCATGAGATCCGTCCAAGGCAATTCGACGACACCGTCAAACAGTTCCGTGAACGTCGTCGCTTTGAACTCGGCGACGACGAGCTTGACGCGGTCTGCCGTCCGGAGCCATAGGTTCAATCGCGGAATGTCTTCCATTTCTGCATCGATATAGACGCGTCCGTTCTCGACCTCACACGTGTAGCCGAGGTCGCGCACTTCTTTGGCGACGAGTGCTTCGATGCCCATCGCTGCGGTGGCAATCAGTTTTCGTTTTGCCATACTATCCCTACTTTCTATAAGTGTTACTCCTAAAATGGTCATGTAAAAAGGAGCTCAAGTAGGATTGCTTGAACTCCTGGTCAATGTTAAATGAGAGACTATGCTGCCCTGTAAGCCATGTTCTGTACTCCGGTGCTCATAACGGTCTCCCTGGCACGATGGAGTGACAATCATCTATCTGCGCCGATTGGCGCCTTCCGTCCCGTTCGGTTCCAGTCAGGAAGTTCCCCTACCATAGTTTGGGTTTCTCGCTCGTGGGGTTTACCTCGTTCCACTCTGAACGTTTCCGATCAGACTCCGTCACTGTGGCACTTTCAAGAAGCTTGCACCATATCCGAGGACTTAGGTGCTTCTTCTGCCGTCAACTTGCGTTGCCTACACTTATCTTTTCGTGTAGCACGATCACTACAGCCATCACAGGCTGTGCGAGCATGGACTTTCCTCAAGACTTGCGTCCCGCGATTGCCCAGACCTCATAGTCACTTTACCCATTGTAGCGGATAACCCGTGAAATGACAACCGAGAACCTGAACTTGATTTTCACCGGCGTCAGCGCTAAAATAAGGCGTGTTCCATTGAACAAGGAGGGATTTTGATGCGTCAAGATGCAAAAAACGGTTGGATTCAACGACTGACCTATGTGATTGAAATCGATGACATTAAAGCGCTCCACCCGAATAACGGCGTGTTCGCCTTCTACCGGAATAATCGACTCGTCCGAGGATTCGAGCCGTTTGACATTAAAGCACCGAATGAACTGTCCAAACGTCCGTATCACTTCGACCATCATAACTTGGCCCACTTACAGGAACGTTTTCCTGAATCGATTCCGACGTTCGACGCGTCGACTCAGACACGTCGCGCATGGAGCGAGGATGTCCGTGTCGGTCTCTGTGAGATTATTGTCGACGGGAAACTGAGTTTTGAACATATCGACGACAACGGCAACGTCTTAGAAGCGAACATTCGTTGGAGCGGTGAAGCCATCACGAAAGCATAAATCAACACCCGGAGCCAAGCGTTGGCTCCGGGTGTTTTTTCATGTCGATTCCGCCGATTTGTCCGTCTCAGCTTGGACCGGTTGCGGCGCATACTTGACCGTCACCACTTTCTCAGAGACGTCGGTCGGTTTCAAGACGACCGTGTACGCAGCTCCCGTGTCGCTCCGGACCGGGAACTTGCCCGGTACGTGAAGCGCCTCATAGACGATTTTTTTGTTCGCATCGAGTACGGTGACGACCCCTTTTCGCGTCGTCGCCAATTCGAACGTGCCTCCGTCGGACGCTTTGACCGCAATCGCCGGCTTGACGGGATTCACGTATTTGAAGGACCGACTGGCCGTACGTTTATGTTTCCCATCCGTGACGACGGCTTGGAGTTTGTACGAGCCACTCGGCAGCCAATCGCCGCCGGCATACATCGTGAACATCGAATTCCCTGCCGACAGCGTCTTCACTTTACGGGTACCTTGATATAACGTATACGTCGTTTTCAAATTCGTTTTTTTCATGACCGTCAGTTTCGCTTCTTTGACGTAACGGCTCTTGAGCGTCGACGGCACCGAGAGCGTCACGGGACGCGGTGTCGTATCGAGGAGCCGCTTCGTGTTCAGCTCCGTATAAATCTTGCCGCTCGCCCGTGGCATCTTTTGAATCAAGGCGTCCACATCGGCCGGTGTCAAAAACGGATTGACCGATTTGACGAGCGCGAGACCCGACGACACCATCGGCGCGGCCATCGACGTCCCGTCCATATAGACGAAGCCGTTATTCAAGCCGAGCGACAAGATGTTCACCCCGGGTGCGACGATTTTCACTTGAGCGGCCATATTGCTGAAACCGGCGACGCGACGGTTCGCGTCAATCGCCCCGACCGCGATGACTTCTTTCATATTGGCCGGGAACGAGACGGTCTTCTCCCCGTCGTTTCCGGCCGAGGCGACGATGATGACCCCTTTGGCCCGGGCCCGGCGAATCGAATCGGCGAGGACTTGATCGTAATCTTGCCCGCCGAGCGACAGGTTGATGATGTTCGCCCCTTTCGCCACCGCCGTGTCGACCGCTTTGGCGACGGTCCAAGAATCCGTGTACTCCGAGTTTTTACCGTAGAAGACGTTATAAAAATGATAGCGTACGTTCGGAGCAAGTCCGGCCATCCCGAACTTGTTGTGACGGCCAGACATGATGCCGGCCGTATGCGTCCCATGATAATCGACGCTGTAAGGCCCTTTCATCGAATTGACGACACGAGGGACCTTGTATAGTTCTTTATGCCGCCGATCGGCCGACGAATCGATTAAAGCGATCACGATGTCTGAAGCGCCGCGCGTCGTGTTCCACGCCAGATCGGTGCCTGTTTGCTTGATATAGTATTGGTTCCCGACCCTCGGCTCGGCCACGACGTAACCGTGTTTCTCCAACACAACCGGTTTCGCCGCGTCCACCGACGCCGGCATGAGCAGCGCGAGCGCCGCCACAAGCATCATTTTTTTCATCGCCTACCGCTCCATTCCAAACTTCCTAAGATGCCCCCATTATCTCAAATTACGGAATCAATTTCCCTTTTTTTCGAAAAATAGATTGTGACATTTTTTCGACGCTCACCAATAGTTCGGTTCGTCAGGCTCATCCATCTCATAGTCGACAATCTTTCCGATGGTCAAATACGTATAATAACGCGCCAGTTCCGTCCGATACGGATCGGGTGTAAATCCGTCGAGGTCCTCACCGAGCGGAGATCCATCAATCGTCTCGAACTGTTGACAGAAAAACGATTCCGTCTCTGTGTCCCAGACGATATTGTCGCCGATATATCCACTACCGAACCGAATATAGTCGATGATAGAAGGGACGATCACCTCGGCCGGGAGCCGTTCACTCATCCGGCCGACCAGTTCATAGCGGTCTCGGTCGACATAGTCGGCCTGATCGAGGGACGTACATTTCAATACTTCCTTGTTGATTTCAATCAACACGACATAATCCCCCGGTTCTATCGATAGCTTCATCTCATCACCTCATCTCAACATCCGCATAGCTCTATCATATTCAAGTATTCGCAATCAATCCACGAAATCCTGTATGCCTGTAAAATTTTCCATCTGGTTGATTCATACAACATGTCGAAATTTGTTTTTGGTATACTAAATGATATGAATGCAAGAAAGGAAGTGCAACATGGCCAAACGTCCTCTGACCCCTCGCGAGAGTGAATTGATTGCCACCGCCCTGTTCGTCGTCGGACACGTCCCATACGTCGGGCATATCGACCGGCTCGAATCAATCACGCTAAGAGATATCGCCGATGATTATTTGAGTGGAAAAAATTCCGTCACCGACGCCGTCGAGGCGCTCGATCAATACATTTTCGTCCGCCGGCATCGCTTTAAAAATGTCACACCGAACAATCTGTGGACGCTCGACGACAAGACCGAACAAGAAGCGCTCCGCTACATCGTCCGACGTCCGGAACTGAAAAAAGGCGAGACGCTCAACAAACAGAACCAACCGTTCACGGTCGGTCAGGATATCGAGTTCAAAGTCGATAAGCAACTCGACCGTGGCCAGTTCCGAATTTACATCGGCAAACTGAACGGTTACACGGTCAAAGCCCAGTCGAAAGACAAAGACAAGCTCAAGACGGTCAAAGGATGGATCACCCACCTCGACCGCAAGGACCGTCTCGTCTTCGTCAATATCTCCGAATTCGGACGTGAGCCGATCGAGTCAGAAGCCAAGGCGCGACTCGAGGCAATGAGTGCCGGACTGCTCGGCTGGTTCGCGACGGCCACGTTACCGTCCGAGGCGGAGGCACAGACGGCCAAGCAGATGATTGCCACGTTGCAGCGTCGGGACCAACCGTATTGGTTCACGTTGACCGTTGCGATGAACCATCCGAAGCCCGAGCATGTCAAGCGCTGGGGAACGGTCGTCAACCTGCTCGTCAAAGCGAGCGCGGGCGATACGACCGCGCTCGAGACGCTCGAGGCCCAAGAAGACAAGTACTTCAAAGATGCCTTCCTGCGGGCGCTCCGGGCGCTACACAAAGAACTGACCAAAGCGACATAACGGCCAGGTGACCTGACATGGGTCACCTGTTTTCGATGTCCTTCATGAGAAAGGAAGAGAGTCATGCACGTACTGATTGTTGAAGACGACCTGGCTATCCTGCATCTGATTGAAACGACGTTACAGCGGGCCGGTCACACCGTCACCACGGCCATGGACGGAAACGTCGCCGAGCGACTGTTTTTAGAGCGACCTGCAGATGCTGCCGTGATTGACATCCTGTTGCCGGGCCAAGACGGGCGAACGCTCTGTTCCCGGCTGAAGCGATTGACGGATATTCCGGTCATCCTATTGACCGCCCTCGGGGAATGGGAGGAGAAACGGAGCGGTTTTGAGCACGGGGCCGACGATTACATGACGAAACCGTTCATTCCGGAAGAACTGCTCTTCCGGCTCCAAGCCGTCGCGAAACGTTACGCCAAGAATGCGGCCACGGTCGTCACTGCCGGACCGCTCAAACTCGACTTGCGTGATTATCGGCTCGAACTTCATGAGGAGACGATCCACTTGCCGAAAAAAGAGTTCGAGCTGCTCTATCAGTTGGCTGCGTTTCCAAGTCGTGTGTTCACCCGTGATGAATTGATTGAGCAAGTATGGGGCCTCGAGTTCGAAGGCGACGACCGGACGATCGACGTCCACATCAAGCGATTGCGGGCTCGCCTCCGTGACGAAGGCAACATGATTCGGACGGTGCGAGGCGTCGGGTATACGCTCGAGGTGACGCCATGAAGACGCTATACACGCGAATCGTCTTGACCGTGTTTATGATTTTATTGTTGTCGGGCGCTATCGCCCTGCTCGTCAGCAACGTCGCCTACTACGTGTGGTGGCAACCGTCCTATAGCGACAAGACCGAACAGACGGCTGAAGCCGCGAAAGCGTACTTCGAGGCCCATACCGATGGTGAGACGTCCACATTTTATACACTGCTCGCTCAGACCGGCTATCAGTTGTTCCTCGTACGACCGGACGATACGATTGAACGCTATGGCGGAGCGTTCCGGGATGAGCGGCTCGACACCGACGTCATCGCCTCCGTCCGGTCCGGTGAAACCTACGACGGGATGCACACCTATCCGTTCCACTTGTTTTTGCTCGGACTGTTCGACAACGAGGTCGTCAATACGTATGGGTTTAGCATCGATGGTGAGGATGCCGTCTTCATCCGTCCCGATCTGAGTGCCCAAATCCGCGAGCTGCATTTATTCGTCGGGTTGTTCTTCGCCTTGTTGACCGGGCTCGCCTTCATTTTGATTGCCTTGTCGACGAGTCAACTCGTCCGCCCGTTGCGGACGTTGACCGCTGCGACCGATTCGGTCGCATCCGGGGGTCGGCCGAGCGATCTCCCACTCGAGCGCAACGATGAGATTGGCACGCTCTCCCGTCGCTTCAACGATATGGTCGACTCGCTTGAAAAATCGGAAGGCGAGCGCAGACGGTTTGTCTCGAGCGTCTCCCATGAGTTCCAGACCCCGCTCACTTCCATCAAAGGCTACGCCTCGGAACTCGTCGCGACGACCGACGGTGACGCGAAAGCGCATGCCGCCATCATTCGTGACGAGGCGTCGCGCCTGTCCGAGCTGACGAGACAATTACTGCTCCTCGCCCGGCTCGACGAGGCCAACGTGTCGTTAACGACACCGGTCGATGTGCGTGCGTCCATCGAGGATGTCATCCGGCGGCACACGTTCCAACTCGACGAGAAAGGAATCGCTGTCGCCACAGAACTCGATTCGACGCTCATCGTGACCGGTGACCCGCTATTGCTGGCACAAGTGTGGTCCAACTTGCTGACGAACGCGATTCACGCTTCTGCAGACGGTGGCCTCATCACCATCAAGGCGTATCAAGGCGAACGCCCGACCGTCTCGATTCAAGACGTTGGTGTAGGCATGGATGAAGCGACGAAGGCACGGCTGTTCGAGCGTTTCTATAAAGGCGACGCCTCACGATCCGGACGAGGCACCGGGCTCGGCCTCGCCATCGCCCGAGATATCGTCCACCTTCACGACGGTACGTTGACGGTCGAATCTCAGCTCGGGGCGGGTACCGTCTTTTACGTCACGTTGTAGTCATGTTCATATTCCGTTCATCTTGGTCGGTTATGCTTCCTTCATCGCTATGAAGGAGGCTTTTTTTATGAACTTAGGATTAAAAGAGATGTGGCGGCAAAAACGAAAATTTTCGCTCATCTTCGTAATCACGCTACTCATCGTCTTGTTGTCGACATTGATCACCGGACTCGCGGACGGTCTGGCTTATGATAACGGGGCCACCTTGCGTGAACTCGATATCGAGACGTTTCAACTGGCCGATGATGCCGACGGGCAATTGACCCGCTCATTCATCGAACTGCCGACACCCGATGCGCTCACCCCGCTCGGCGTCAAATCGATGACGCTCGTCCATGGGACGAAAAAACAGGATGCCACATTATTCACACTGCCGAAAGATTCCACAATCGGGCCCGAGCTTGACCTCGCTGTCGGGGACGTGCTCGTCGACCCAAGTTTTCTCGGTGACGTCGAAATCGGAGACACGGTTCGCGATTTTGCGTCCGGGTATGCATTCACCATCGTCGGGACGACGGACGGTCGCTATAGCCACGCCCCGGTCATCTGGGCAACACAGGACACGTGGGAAGCGTTCCAGACGGCTAGCGGTCAGCCCGCCTACGTCTCGGCCTGGCTCGGGAAGGCTGACACCTCACTCGCTACGATGACGAAACAAGACGTCGTTGAGGCCGTCCCTGGGTATACGGCAGAACAAGGCACATTCACGATGATGCGCGGCTTCTTGCTGTTCATCGGCGCATTCATCTTGACCGCTTTCTTTTATATGTTGACACTCCAAAAGCTCCCGGAGCTCGGGATTTTGAAAGCAATCGGGATTCGTCCCCGTGTGATCGGCACGGCTCTCGTCATCCAGGTCATGGCCACGGTGCTCACGGCGAGCCTGCTAGCCACGGTGCTGACAGGGTTCACCGGCACGTTCGTCCCAGACGCCATCCCGTTCCGGTTCGACTTGGGCAACGTGCTCGCATATGGTGCGGTCATGGCCGTCCTCTCACTCATCGGGACGTTGTTGCCGCTTTGGAAATTGCGCCGGCTTGACGCCGCCGACGCGCTAGGAGGAATTGGACAATGAAATTGACGAATATTTGCCACACGTAT
Source organism: Exiguobacterium sp. s36 (assembly GCF_018618345.1). Taxonomy (NCBI): domain Bacteria; kingdom Bacillati; phylum Bacillota; class Bacilli; order Caryophanales; genus Exiguobacterium; species Exiguobacterium sp. s36. The sequence goes on along the minus strand of NZ_JACSLW010000008.1, from coordinate 16,156 downwards.
GATGGACAACCCATTTTGCGTGGCATCGATTTACAGGTCGAGCCCGGGGAATGTATCGGCATCATCGGACCGAGCGGTAGCGGGAAGAGCACGCTGCTCCAAATTCTTGGTTTATTGAAACGACCTGACGTCGGGCTCATCGAGCTCGAGGGACGGGAGTTGCTCGCTGCGAGTGAAGAAGAACGACGCTTGCTTCGCTTGAATGAAATCGGCTTCGTGTTTCAGCAGGCCCACCTCGTTCCATATTTGACGGTTCGAGAACAACTCGAGCTCGTCCAGGCCGAAAGCGAATCTAAACAAGACCCGCTCCACCTGCTCGACGTCCTCGGTCTGAGTCATCGCCTCAATCAACTGCCGAAACACTTGTCGGGCGGCGAACGGCAGCGCGTCGCCGTTGCCCGAGCCCTCATCAATCGGCCTCGACTCTTGTTGGCCGATGAACCGACGGCGAGCCTCGATTTCGAGAACGGGCGCCGGGTCATGGAGTTGCTCGTCGCCGAGGCGCGTAATCACGGACGTCGAGTCCTCGTCATCACTCACGATGAACGCATGCTAGACGTCTGCGACCGGGTCCTATTGCTTCAGGACGGTCAGCTTCAACCCTCGCCCCGACATTAAAAAAAGGGAAGACCGCGTCCATCGCGGCCTTCCCTTTTTGTTGTTCAAGGTTTGTCACATGGCGTGCACGCGAGCCGGCAGCTCGACCCACTCGCCCGATAGATGGCCCAAATGATGCGTCAGCCAAGCGTTGAAACCGATGACGAGCGTCAATCGACCCGCTTCATCGATGCCCGCCGAGACGACACGAATCAATCTCTCCTCGATATGTTGCGAGACGAGAGTGATGCGGGCGAGTGCGAGTACGGACCGGACGATTTCATCGGCCGACACGTCAATGGAAACGGCGATGTCCGGGACCGATAATTCGATTGCCTGCCCAGGCCGACATAAGTAGCGGTCAATTAACACGTCCAAGACGATTCCATGTTGCCGTTCCCCGCTCGTCGGAGCGCGATAAAACGTCACTCCCTCAGTCGTCGTATAATCCGTCTGTCCCATCAAACATGCCTGTAAAAATTGATACATCGCCTGTCGCTCCATTGGTTCATATCCTCCCACTTGGTGACTATTCGCTACCATCATATGTGGCAACTCTATTCGGCACAATGTGTCTTATCTAACATAAGCCTTGGCGTTCCGTCATTGAAAACACACCATGATCCATATGGCGCGTGAATTGGGAACGCGTTTTCGGGTACAATAATGGGGAAAGGAGCGGTTCATATGCAGAAGAGATGGAAGGTTGGACTCGCAACATTATTCACTGGCTATTATGCCATCAGCTACTATGCGTTCAAACGCATGACACGAGGGAAACGCAAGACGCCCGAGATGCTGTTGGCCCCCTACACGAAGGAAGATCAATCCTTTTATCACGACGTGCCGTTTGAGCACGTCTCGCTCCGCTCGCAAGACGGATATCGCCTCTATGGGCGTGTCTACCGAAACGAAGGCTCATCGAAGTGGATCGTCTTCGTGCACGGCTATACGGCGTCCCACAGCTTCATGGCCCCGCATTTGGCGATGTTCCATCGCCTCGGCTACAATCTGCTCGCCGTCGATTTGCGGTCCCACGGCGAATCCGAGGGCGTGTACGCCTCGTACGGCTATCATGAGAAACATGACATCGTGGATTGGGTCGACTGGTTGCGGGTTAATGAATCCGTCTCCGAGGTCGGGCTGCATGGCGTGTCGATGGGCGCCGCCTCGATTTTACAGGCCGGTCCATTGACAGATGTCGATTTTTTGATTGCCGAGTGCCCGTTCGATGACATGAGACAACTCATGCGCCATCAGTTGAACGTCTTACACCGACTGCCTGGTGATTTGTTGTTGCCGGGAATCAATTACTTCCTTTGGACGCGAGCCGGATTCCGGATGCACCAAGTCCGACCGAAACGAGCGCTCGCGGCAATCGATGTGCCGGTCTTGTTCATCCATGGGACAGAGGACGATTTCGTCCCGACCTGGATGTCCGTCGAGATGAATGCGCTCAACCGCAAAAATGAGATCGCCCTCATCCACGGCGCGGAACATACGAACTGTATTTTGAAAGACCAGCCCGCGTATGAGGCGGCCGTCAGTCAGTTTCTGAATCGACGACGTGAATCGGTCCAGCAATAAGATCGAGCAAGGCATGAACGACCATCACCGGCCAGAGGATACCCATCGCCACATATAAATAACCGAGCCCCCACCCGACGAGACCGGTCACGAGGATGCCTCGGACACCTTGATAAGCGTGGGCCAACCCGAATAACGCTCCGCCGATCAAGGCGAGCATCGGGGGCGAGACGTCCACCCACAATGTGACCGTGTAGAGCAGCACGCCACGGAAGATGAACTCTTCGGTCACTCCAGCCGTCCAAGACACGGCGCCCCACGCTCTCGCCTCCTGAATCGTCTGAGGCAACAGCAACCGTTCAATCTCGAGCTCATAATATGTCCGTAACCGGCGCCGCAAACCTGGAGACGTTTTCACGAGCAGATAGAACGCGATCAATGCGGAGATGAGGACGCTCGTCAAAAAGAAGAACTGCCAGGCGCGCAAATCCCCCTCGGCCGGGGCGAAGCCGAGCCCGACCGCTTCAGGCGGGACCTGGAACAAAAAGACGAGGGCGAGCAACAGCAAACAGAGCCCCCACGCCGATTTGATGGTCTGATCGTACACGCGGCTTCGTCCGAGCGTTTCAATCATCGGTTTCATCAACCGGGCGTTGAACAATTGGACAATCAATAAATACACGAGAATGATGGTAAAGACGGCCTGTTCGAGCATGGATATCCACTCCTGTCCTTCCTGTTAGCTATATGCTACACTATTCGGGTATTGTCTAGAAAGCTAGGAGGCGGAATCTTGAAACGATTGATTTTGCGACTGACCGGTCTCTTGCTTGTGATCGTGCTGTGCCTCGGCGCAATCGGCTGGTTTGGTCAACATGATAAAGTGAACAACGCCCTTTTCCGGGCCTATTACGGGGATCATGGCATCCCCGCCGTCCATCGTGACGTTTATGAGGATGCGGCGGCGACCTATGACGTCGATTGGCGACTCCTCGCCGCGGTCCATCGCGTCGAGACGATTTTCTCCCATAGCTCATCGATGCGTTCATCGGTCGGGGCGATCGGTCCGTTCCAATTCATGCCGCGGACGTGGCTTGGTTGGCAGTACGACACCGACGACCAAAAAGGAGATGTCCCCGAGGATGAAGTCGATTTGACAGACCTCGCCCTCATCGAACAGTATGGCGGTCTCGGACGGGACGGCAACAATGACGGTCAGGCCGACCCGCACAGTCTCGTCGATTCGGCCCATACGGCTGCATATTATTTGAGTGAGCACGGTGGGACGACGGCAGACTCGACTGATTCGATTCGGAACGCCATCTTCGAGTACAACCGAAGTGAGCAGTATGTCAACGATGTGATGTCGTTTTATGAGTCATATCAAACTGACGTGTCTTATTTACCAGATGACAAGGCGTCGGCGACGCAACAAGTCGCCCGCTATACGATTCGCTATTTGGAATGGTTCGCCGGCTGGGTCTGACCTGGCACTATTTGAGCAAAAGTGAGGAAACATTATGAACACCCATATCGAGGAAGTGACGATTCGCGTCAAGTCGGTCTTCAATGAGGACAAGACGAAACGATATATGCGAACGTACGAATTCACAGATGTCGTCGACGGCGTCATCTGTGCCGTCATCATCTACTCACCCCGGATGAGCGATGCCTTCTTGTCTGGCACGACCACACAGAGGGCGTATATGCTCATGCGTAACCATCTCGATCAACCGATCCGTGAGATGCGCGTCATCAGTCTCGTCCCGACACTCGCCATCAATGACAATCTGCCTTACGTCGAGTCACAGCTTGACGAGGTCAACTTTCATTACGTGGAGGAAACGCTCGACGAGGTCGAGGCGACCGGCGGGATGGCAATCGTCGGCTGGGGCTCTCCAGGGCGCTTGATGCACCATGCGACTCCGTATAAGACGCTGTTCGCCGACCACGAGGCTCATATGTTCTGTATCGGTACGACGTCCAAAGGCGAGCCGCAACAGATTCGTATGGCCAACGAGAACACTGTGCTCGAGGCGTTCAATAACGAATCGGTCAAACCGAAGTTTAGAATCGTGAAAGAAACGAAACAAGACGACTCCGAGTGAGTCGTCTTGTTTCGTTTATATGCCAATCCATACGCTCACTCCGAACAATAGAAGTAAGAGCGACGCCATCAGAAAGTCACTCCGCGTGACGGGAACCAGTTCATAGGTAGCTCGAGGCTCCCCCGTGAACCCGCGTGCCTCCATCGAGAACGCGATGCGTTCCGCTTGTCGGATTGATCCGGCCAGAAGCGGGATGATTAAATTCGGAACGTGCCGAATGCGTTCGAGTCGCGTCTCTAAACGAACGCCTCGCAAAGCATGCGTTTCATACAGCTGCATCAGTTCATGCTTCAAAATCGGAAAGAAACGAAAGCCGACGAAGACACTGTAAGCGATTTTAGGCGACAACTTCCCTTGTTGCATCAAGCTGTAGACGAACCGTTTGGGGTCCGTCGTCAATGTGAACAGGAGTGACAACGCGGTGAATGCTAATACCCGTAAGGAGAGCGTCGCTGCTAGTATCACATTTTCGACGGTGACGTCGTTGCCGAACAGCGTGAACATGACCTCCCCGCCCGTCTCTTTTCCAAAGACGAGCGTCGTCCACAATGTCCCGAGCGCGGTGAATAAAAACGGAATCATGAATAGCCCCCACCGCTTCCAGTTCACGTTAGAAAAAAGAAGTTGAAGTATAAGCGTTCCGATGAATACCGCAAGCGGCGTCCATGGATTGTACATAAAGGCAAGACCGAACATGAGACACGTCACGGTCATAAATTTAATCGTCGGATTCATCTCTTGAAACGTCATCACGATTCCTCCAGCAATAAACCGTGAGCTTGTAGTAGCTCTGTCTCATTCCAGAGCGATGCATCATATGGCCCACTCAAGTAACCTTCATGCATCAAGTAATAGGTGTTCGCGATTCGGGCGAAACTAAGGTCGTGTGTCACAAACAGAACCGTCTGGCCGGCGCGGATTCGTTCAACCATCAATTCATAAAGCGCACGAAGCGATACCTCATCTTGTCCAGCAGTCGGTTCATCGAACGCGATGAGCCGTTTATTCGAGAGCATCATCACGCCGATGGCGAGCCTTCGTTTTTGCCCGTGACTAAGCGAGAGTGGGTGGTCGTTACGAAACGGTCCAAGTCCGAGCCGGTTCATGATGTCCCCAATCGGACGATTATGGCCATATGCGAGCTCACATGACACATCACTCGTGATAAACAGATGAGCCGGAGATTGTGGGACGAGTCCGACTTCTTGATGTTCGCGGGCAAGGCTCTTGAGCCAAGTCGATTTGCCACTGCCGTTTCGACCGAGTACGGCAATGAGATCACCCTCGGCGACGGTCAGCTTGCTCGCTGCTAAATTGAATGTTTTTTTGTTTAATTGCGGTACGTGAAATAAAAAATCATCTCCTTTTGTCACCTCGACCGGAGAGAACGTATAATCCGGGCGGGCAACGAACGGTCCATCATAGTTGATGCGTCCGTTCACGAGTTCCACTTCTCTGTCGAAGAACCCGCCCCATAGGAAGGGTCGATGTTCGATGATGACAACGTTTACCGTCTGTGCGACGTTGTCGAGCCACTGAACGAAACGGGTTGATGTCTCGGGATCAAGGTGCGCGAGCGGCTCATCGAGCAGTAGCCATTCTGGCTTCCCGATCAAGGCGCAGGCGACAGCGATTTGTTGCTTTTCTCCACCTGAAAGGTCATGAATGACTCGGTCACGATAATCGGTCAACTGCAATTCCGCTAAAATATTGGCCACACGCGTCATCATCTCGTCCCTCGCCACGGCAAAATTTTCGAGTGTGAAAATCAATTCCTCCTCGACCGTCTGCATGACGAACTGACTGTCAGGATCTTGAAACACCGTTCCGACACGACGATTCACCTCACCAGCTGCATACGTATCATAAGAGCGGTCAAACAAATATAGTTTGCCCGTCACGATTCCATCGCAGTTCTCTGGATACAGACGATTCAACAAAGAGAACAATGTCGATTTCCCCGACCCGCTCGCCCCTGTAATGAGAGTCCTCCCAGCCGTTAATTGAAGCGTGATGTCCGTCAATACTTTGCTCTGTTTTTCCGGATAGCGGAATGACAGCTGTTCTGCATCAACCATGCACACGTCCCTGACGCGCGATGGCATACCCTTCGAGCGCACCCGTCCGAAGCAACAAGTCGCTTAAAATCTTACCTCCCAGACCGGCAATGATCATCCCGCTCGTCGCTCGTAACGCGAACATCGTCGCCACGTATGTCGGACTGAGGGCAGCAAGTCCACCCATGACGTACGTATACGCAAAACTAGTCGCAGCTGCACCAAATCCGGCCAGCATGAGCACCCAAAGGTCATATCGCTTGTAGCTCGTGACCGCAAACGCCGCTTCAGCACCAAGTCCTTGAATGATCCCGACTAAAATAATACGAGGTCCAATCGCGTTACCAATCATCATCTCAATCGTCGCCGCAAGCACTTCGGACAAGAATGCGGCGCCAGGTCGGCGGATGATATAAGCCGCAATAATCGAGACGATGAACCAAATCCCAAAAATCCATTCGTACGCGATCGGTCCAATCAAGCCAGCCCATAGATTCCCGACATGTACGAACGCCAAATAGACGACAGCGAACACGACCGATAAAATGGCCAACAAGACGATTTCTTTTAACTTCCACGACTTAAGCATCGTTACGTCCCTCGTGTGACGGGCTGTTCACGCTGAACGTCACCGTCATGACGACGTGGCTCGTCTTCGCACGGACCCGGTCGAACGTCGCCTCGTAAAATGAAAACACCGGTTCGATGTCGCCGTGAATGCCCGAGGCGTAATGCATCGAGTCATTGAAGACGCCACGCTCTTTCGCAAACGCAATTTCTTCGTAGATGATGTCCATATACTTCGCGTCCCCGAGCGGATAGAGGGCGAACTGGGAAGAGACGTACTGGGTCGATACCGTACCGTTCACAGGATCAGTCGTCACGTCGAGCAGATTGTCTCCTGCCGTGTCGCCTGGGCACCCGACCGAGAACGTCCCGCTCATCGACACATGTTCCCCGGTCTTCGTTGCATGTGACAAGACGGCTTTGGCCACGTCGAACACATGCTCACTGCGTCCCCGGATGACAGTCGAGACGTCATCGGTATGCCGCCAAACGTTTTGCAAGTTCGTCTCTTTCAATGCCCCTTTGATGATACTCACAAAATCAGATGTCATTGGGCTCAGCGTAAAGCGGAATCCGACAATCGGACTCGTACCACATTGGTTGTTCATGTTCTATTCCCCCTTATTGTATGTACACAAAAAAGCCGCATCCATGAGAATGCGGCCACTCGTTCAATGTAAAAATCCATTAGAAAAAGTGCCACACTTCCTCACGCCGGTATTACCCGGATCGAGTCATAAGGGATTGGAGCCATGCTCACATCTCAGCCGAAGCACCCCTAGTGTAGTCCAATGTATGCGGTTATCTATGCAACGAGAAGTATAGACGACCGCTCCGAATTTGTAAACGGTTTATGTGAAAGTCACGATACCGTTCCCCGGAAGCGTGTCCTGCAATGTCGTCCAATCGAGCGCCATCTCCTCATCCGTCAATAGACACGCGTCGAGTCCGGCCTCGATGACCGAACGCTCCATCTGCTGCCCGATCAAGACGAGCTCCGTCTGACGGTCCCCGTACGGCTCGACGAAGTCGGCGGCGAGCTCAGGTTCTGCCGCGAACATGAGATGGCGTTCCTCCTCCGGCAACGTCGCGAGCCAACGTCCCGCGTGTTCGAGCGTCGATGCGTACCCCGCTTGCGAGAATAGGCAAGCGATGTCGTTCCGGGAGGCGATCCATAAGAAACCTTTGGCACGAACGACTTGATCCGGGAACGCCTCAATCCAGGCGTGGAGCCGCTCCGGATGAAACGGACGACGGCGGCGATAGACGAACGAGCTGATTCCGTATTCCTCCGTCTCTGGTGTGTGTGTCTCGGCCTCTAGTTCTTGAATCCAGCCGGCGGCGTGCATCGCCTGCTCGAAATCGAACAGATTGACGTCCAACAGCTCGGTCAGTTCCACGTTCGCGTGGACCGACGTCAACAGTTTGGCGGTTGGGTTGAGCGCCTTTAACAGCCCGGCCATCTCGTCGAGTTCCGTCTCGGTCACGCGGTCCGCCTTGTTCAAGACGATGATGTCCGCGAACTCGATTTGGTCGACGAGCAGGTCGACGACTTCGCGGACGTCCGTCTCATCGATGGCCTGCTTGCGCTCATGGAGCGACTCGCCCGAGTTGAAGTCTTTCAAAAACCGATACGCATCGACGACGGTCACCATCGCATCGATATAGACGCGGCTCGTCAAATCGATACCGAGGGCGTCATCTGCGTATGTAAACGTTTGGGCGACCGGAATCGGTTCTGAGATGCCGGATGACTCGATGATGATCCCGTCGAGCTCACGGTCGTTCGTGATCTCCTGCACCGCTTCGAGCAGATCTTCACGCAGCGTGCAACAGATGCAGCCGTTCGATAGCTCGACCAATTTTTCGTCCGTCCGCGAGAAGCCATTCTGCTCGATCAATCGTTCGTCGATATTCAACTCGCTCATGTCGTTGACGATGACCGCATATTTCTTGCCTGACCGATTGTTCAACAGATGATTCATCAACGTCGTCTTGCCGCTCCCTAAATAACCGGACAGCACCGTGATTGGAATTCGTTTCATATATCCCCACTCCTAAATCGTAATCATTACTTTTTAGATGATGACGGGTCGCGTCTTTCTTGTCAAGAAAAAAACACGCCCGTTTCCGGACGTGCTTACTTCCCCTATTCTTCTAACGCCTTGCGTTCCGCCTCGGAGCGGGGGTACGCGTTCGCCTGCCATTCGGCCCGATATATCGAATCGAGCTGTGTCAAACCGACCTCATCCTCATCCTTATCGGCATCGACACTCGGGGCCTCATCCCAGCGCGGATTCAAATACGTGTGGTTGTCTTCCCGTTTCGCATCCAGTAGTTTTTGGATTCCGACCCTGGCCACGGCCGCGAGTGCCAAACCGATGCCTGCACGAACGAGCAATCGCTTCACCATCTCCTTACCTCCTTATCGTCCAAACCGATAGAGCGGCATTCCTTTCACGTCTGTCTCGATTTTGAAGACCGACCCTGCGTCCGGATGGGCTTCGAGCGCCTCGTCATCCATCCCCTCACGAGCCGTCGTGATGGCGAGTTGGTTCAAATCGTCGCCGACAAAACAGCACGACGTGACGTTCGGGGCCGGCACGAGCACCTCGAGCACTTTTTCACCCGTCTTCGGGTCCCAGCGCGAGACGCGGCCGCCAGCAAAGTGCGCAATCCATAAAAACCCTTCCTCGTCGGACGTCATGCCGTCCGGGAATCCGTCCTCGACTGAAAAATCGATGATTGCCTCTCCTTCGCCGAGCGTTCCCGTCTTCAAGTCAAAGGCGTACTTACGGACCGTCTCGGTCGGTGTATCGATATGATAGAACGTCGAATGGTCAGGTGACCATGTCAGTCCGTTCGATAATGTCAATTCGCTCAACATGACCTCGGTCTTGCCGTCGCGATTCAACCGGTATAGCGTCGCTTGTTCCGCCTCGTCTTCAAGATGGAGCGTGCCGGCGAAGATGCGGCCGTACGGGTCGGCTTTCCCGTCATTGAAGCGTAGCTTTCCTTCTGGGTCGTCGAGTTCGACGATTTTATCGAGCTCTTTTGACGTCTCGTCCCACTCATAAATCCCGTCTTTCAAGCCGACGACGACGCCGTCCGTCACTTTCGGGACCGCGAACCCGATCTGTTGTCCCATATCGAACGACGACAGTTCATCTTCTTTCTCATCGTACCACCAAAGTGTATGTCCCTCGATATCGACCCAATAGAAGCGTTTCAGTTCCGCATCCCAACACGGGCCTTCCCCAAGCGTATTTCGAACTCGAATCCATAACGCAGCGTTTACTGTCTCCATTGAATTGCCTCCACTCTCTACATTGATTTCAAGTGACTATTCCCTGAGGGGGCACTCTCTATTCAACATTTCCCAAAATAGCAACCGCTCGGACGAAAAATACTGAACCGGGCCGGCAATCCATCTAGGGCAGAAGACAAAAAAACTCCTTGAATCAGGAGATTCAAGGAGTCTCTGTCATTTTGCGCCTTCGACATTCATATGCTTGCTGCGCAACTGGCCACAGGCCGCATCGATATCAGTCCCGTGCTCGAGACGGACACCGGTATTGATGCCCCGCTTCTTCAAGACGTCATAAAACGCCATGATGTCCTCAGACGTGCTCCGCTCATACTGAATATGCTCGTTGACCGGATTGTACGGAATCAAGTTGACGTATGACTTGTCTTTAATATCGTCAATCAAGTCGGCGAGTTCCTCGGCGTGCTCCGGCAAATCGTTCACTTTCGATAAGAGAATATATTCGAACGTGATGCGTTTGTTCGTCTTCTCGACGTAATACCGGATGGCCGGCATGAGCTTGTCGAGCGGGAACGCCCGGTTGATTTTCATGATTTGCGTCCGCAACGCATCGTTCGGGGCGTGGAGTGACAGCGCCAAATTGATGCGAAGATCGAGGTCCGCGAACTTATAAATCTTGTCGGCGAGACCGCTCGTCGACACGTTGATTTTACGCGGTGCGATGGCGAGTCCGCGCTCGTCTTTGACGACACGGAGGAAATCGACCAAGTTATCGAAGTTATCGAACGGTTCCCCGATTCCCATGACGACGATATGGCTGACGCGGGCACCTTCTCCGACCTCGTCCAAATAATGTTGCACGGTCATGATCTGTTCGACGACTTCGCCGGCCGTCAAATCACGCGTCTTCTTCAAGAGGCCGCTCGCACAGAAGCTACAGCCGATGTTGCAGCCGACTTGCGTCGTCACACAGACCGAACGTCCGTATTTGTGACGCATGAGCACCGTCTCGATATAGTGTCCGTCATGCAATTTAAGTAAAAATTTGACCGTCCCGTCGCCCGCTTCTTGTTTGACGAACAGGTCTTGCGTCGAGATGACGTATTCGGCGGCGAGCGCCTCACGTACCTCGGCCCGTACCGAGATGTCCTCGATGTGCTTGACTCGGTCGATATAGAGCGAGTCCCAGATTTGTCTAGCGTGGAAGGAGCTGTATCCCCAAGAGACGCACGCTTCCGTCAGCTGATCGAATGTCAGCCCGTATATAGATGGTTTCATTGCTATCTGTCCTTTCTTCAATCCGCATACGTACCATTGTAGCGGACGTGGACGACCTGTGCAACGTTCTTATAACGGTGGGACGGGACGTGTCACGTGACGCTCGAACGCATAGGCGAGACGAATCAAGTCGCGTTCGGCATAGCTCGTCCCGGTGAACGATAGACCGAACGGGGCCCCGCTCGCCTTCAAGCGATACGGGATCGTGACGGTCGGATGGCCGGCTTTCGCCGCCATGTCATAATTGTGGTCATGCGGCAAGACGAGCGCATGAAGTTCCTGCTCGGCCAACAATCGGTCGATGCCGTCTGTCTTGGCGTGATAGACGTCGTCGAGGCGGCGCGTCAAATAGGCGTCCTCAATCAAGCGGCCCGATTGTTCGTTCGCTTTCTCGAACGTCTTCTGTCCATGCGGAATCGTCTCCGGATGACTGTTGTTCCAGTTAATCAAATCCGACAACGTCTCATACGGGAGCGTCGTCGAGGCGAGATACGCCTCGATTCCGAGCTTGAACTCATGGTACAGGATATCCCCTTGGTCGAGCCCTGCTTTCGTCGGCAGTTCGACGGTGACGATCTCGATGCCGCTCTGTTTCAGCAATGCGATCGCTTCGTCGTAGAGCACCTGCTCTTCTTCCGACAGATCGGTCTTGACGACACCGACACGCATCCCGACTGCTTGCCGCTCATCAAGACAAGTCCGGTAAGGCGGACCGGCCGGAAGATGCGTCGTCGCTGGGTCAGCTGGATCTTCCCCAACCATCGCCTCAAGGGCGAGCACCGCATCCCGGAGTGTCCGTGCCATCGGGCCGGCCGTGTCTTGCGACCGGGAGATCGGGATGATGCCGCTGCGGCTAATCAACCCGACGGTCGGTTTGATGCCAACGATTCCGTTATGGACGCTCGGGTGAATAATCGAGCCGCTCGTCTCGCTGCCGACGGCAAGCAACGTCAAGTTGGCCGCGACCGCTGACGCCGAACCTGAACTCGACCCTCCGACATCGAGCTTGTCCCCATATGGATTGAGCGTCTGGCCACCGACCCCACTCCAGCCGTTCGGCATGCCCTCGGTCAAAAAGTTGGCCCATTCGGACAAGTTCGCTTTCCCGAGGATGATGGCCCCGCTCGCGCGCAAGCTTTGGACGAGATGGGCGTCCCGGCCGGCGAAGTGATGCGCGAGGGCGACGGCCCCGGCCGTCGTCTTCATCAATCCCGCCGTCTCAACATTGTCTTTGATCAGCACCGGGATGCCGAGCAACGGTAATCGCTCACCTCGTCGAAACGCCCGGTCGGCCGCCTCGGCCTCGAACAAGGCGTCCGGGTTCACTTGAATGACCGCTCTCAGCTTATCGTTCAACTTGGCGATTCGAGTCAAATAATAGGCCGTCACGTCACGTGCCGTGAACGTTCCTTCTTTATATCCGCGATGGGCGGTCTCTATATCGAGTTCGAAACATGTGTTTGGTTCAGTCATATAGATTCCTCCTTTGGTCACTCGATGGTATTCGCTATCGCCACATGATTTCCTGTTTTCGTTCGCCAACGAATATGTAACTTGGTACACTGAAAGAAAAGGGAGGTTACTATGAACCGTTCGTACGTACTCGTCTTATTGTCCGTCTTTGCCTTGTTCTTCTTACAGCTATATGCCGGGGACGCTCCGTATACGCTACCGCTCTCCATCGTCCTCGTCATCTTGATTCTCGGCACCACCTTGGTCCAACTTCGACGCAAACCAAACCGTTGACGCCGCTTCAAATCTGATGGTATGATGCTCTCACCAACTACATATCGATATCTCGAGTGAACGAGAGACCTGGCTCTATGACTTCACAGCAACCTGCTTCGGCAAGGTGCTACTTCCAGCAAGGCAGTTTGCCTTGGCCGATATGACAGAGCGCTCATGTCGATGACATGAGCGCTTTTTTTTTGGAAATTGATCGAGGGGGAATTACTAATGGAAAAAGCAACATTCGCAGGCGGCTGTTTTTGGTGCATGGTGACGCCGTTCGAGGAACAACCTGGCATCGAGTCAATCGTATCCGGTTATACGGGAGGTCACGTCGATGACCCGACGTATGAACAAGTGAAAACAGGGACGACGGGACACTATGAGGTCGTCGAGATCACGTTCGACCCGACGCTATTCGCTTATGAGCGACTGCTCGAACTGTATTGGATTCAGACCGATCCGACCGATGACGGCGGCCAGTTCCAAGACCGCGGTAGCCAATATGCGCCGGCCATCTTCTATCATACGGAAGACCAACGCGTGAAAGCAGAACAGAGTCGCGACGCGCTCGCGGCGAGCGGACGCTTCAAACAGCCGATTGTCACGAAGATTCTACCGGCCGACACGTTCTATCCGGCCGAGGAATATCATCAAGACTTCCATAAAAAAAATCCGGCCCACTATAAAGAGGACCGGAAGAAATCTGGGCGCGACGCATTCATCGAGCAAGCCTGGTAAACAAAAGACGGGTCGTCTGACCCGTCTTTTTAGCTCTTGGCAATCCCGAGCATGAATCCGGCCACGACGATGAGCCCGATTCCCATAAAGACGAAGACCCGTTCTTTCGTCGTCTTCTCTTCTTTCAATAGATAAATCCCGCCGAGCGTCGCCACGACGACGTTCAATTGGGACAAGGCGAACGACGTCGCGATGCCGACCTCACCGCTTGACACGAACAGCCCGAAGTTCCCGATCCCCCAAGCGAGACCGGCCAAAATGTTTTTGAACGTCTTCGGGTCGAACTTCTTCACATCTTTCTCACGCAGGCTGAACAATAGCGCCGCGATGAACATCCCGACCGATTGCGGCAAGATGGCCGTGATGCCGTCGACCTCGAAATAGTTCGTCAGGACGGCATACGTCACATAACCGATACTCGACACGAGCAGGACGAGCAAACCTTTCTTCAAGGCGCCGCTGCTATCGCCATCTTTTTGTTGTTGGTATGACGTCAGTGCCGCCCCGATGATAATCAACACGAGCGCAGAAAAGCCGAGCCACAACTCGGTCGTCGTCTTCCAATCGCCGAGCACGATGACCCCGAACAACGACGTCCCGACGAGTTGCATCCCAGTGCTGATCGGCATCGCTTTCGATACACTTAAAATTTGGAACGACTGGAACTGTAAATATTGCCCGAGTGCCCAGAACACACCAGAGATGAAGCCGGTCACGATTGCGAGCGTCGTGAACTCCGGATTGAAGACGAGTGCGATGATGACCGCCATCACCATCGCCCCAATCGTCGTCCCGATTAACTGTTGAATCGGCTTGCCGCCGACTTTCGAGACGATAAGTGGGATACTCCCCCACATCAAGGCAGGTAAGAGTGCGAGTAAAATCATTTCCATAGATAACACCTGCTTTCGTAGAATAACATTACCCATGATTTTCCCACGTTTACGCCCGATTAAACTTTGTTCAAAAAAATTTAAAAATACCCATTGCCAAATGTTTTACTAGGATGATATAATAATTTTCGAACGGGGCATTAGCTCAGCTGGGAGAGCGCCACGCTGGCAGCGTGGAGGTCAGCGGTTCGAGCCCGCTATGCTCCATTATGGAAGTCACCACTCATTTGAGGGGTGACTTTTTTGCGTCTCCGCCCGGTTTAAGTCACCTGGTAGCGGGTAATGATTGTAAGACATCATTATTCTAAGGGGGACTTACTATGGATCGTGCCTCTGTCGAAGAGACCATTTTAGCCGTCATCGACTGTATGCGGGCAAGCAATCACTGTTTCTCAAAATGTTTACAAGAAGAGGATTTATTGATGGTCGCCGAGTGTATCCGGCTGACGAAAGAATGTTCGGAAGTGTGTGCGCTCGCCTTGAACGCGCTCGAGACCGATTCGGCTTTCACCAAACCGATTGCTGCACTCTGCGCCCAGGTGTGCGACACGTGCGCCGTCGAATGTGGCCGCCATTTGCATGACCATTGCCAACGTTGTTCCGAAGCGTGTCTCCGCTGTGCCGAGGCGTGTCGCAACCTCGTGGCCGCATAATCGCTTTTTAGTCTAACGATATGTTAGACTTTTTTTATACTTGTTTTATGAGAAAGGGACCAATTATGTCATATTCAATTCTTGCCATCGACGTCGAGACGGCCAACCGCGATAGTCGCAGCATCTGCTCTGTCGGCTGGAGCCTACTCGTCGACGGTGAAATCATCGAGACGAACCAACTACTCGTCAATCCAGAAGAAGACTTTGACGCAGGCAATATCCGCGTCCACGGCATCCGGCCGAGCGACGTCTGGGACGCCCCAGTCTTACCCGAGGTGCTTGAACAGCTCTATCCGACGCTGCGGGATGTCGACCTCGTCATGGCGCACAATGCCTCATTTGATATGGGCGCTTTCAAGAAAGCGATCGCCAAATATGATTTATATACGTTTCCGACGATCGAGTACGGCTGTACCGTCAAGCTGTCGAGAAAACTGTATCCTGGACTGCCGAATCACAAGCTGAACACGATGGCGGAATATTTGAACGTCCCGTTCATCCATCACGATGCGGCTGAAGATGCCCGTGTCTGCGCATTGCTCATGCGCGACATGATGCAAAAGACCGGGATACATGACCCGCGTGAACTGCACCGCTATACATCGGTCAAGATCGGGAAGCTCGCCTATTGAACCATATGCATGCCAGACGAGGCTGGGACATAACTAGCCAGTTCTAAAGTATTTCAATCAAAAAGAGGGGTCCGGTCACCGATTTTCGGTGACCGGACCCCTTCTTT
>NZ_JACSLW010000007.1:0-114569 GCF_018618345.1 Exiguobacterium sp. s36 | reverse complement strand
GCGGCCACACCCGTTCCCATGCCGAACACGGAAGTTAAGCGCTTCAGCGCCGAAAGTAGTTGGGGGTCTCCCCCTGTGAGGATAGGACGTTGCCAGGCCAACGCGAAAGACGATCGAGCATCCGCTCGGTCGTCTTTCTTTATGTGATTATTTTAAACGAAATTACCTAATAGTATTGCTTTATCCTAATCGGTATGTTAATATAATAATTGTCTAGTGGCGATAGCGAAGTGGTCACACCCG
This sequence comes from Exiguobacterium sp. s36, assembly GCF_018618345.1. Lineage (NCBI taxonomy): Bacteria > Bacillati > Bacillota > Bacilli > Caryophanales > Exiguobacterium > Exiguobacterium sp. s36. The sequence goes on along the minus strand of NZ_JACSLW010000007.1, from coordinate 114,326 downwards.
TTCCCATGCCGAACACGGAAGTTAAGTACTTCAGCGCCGAAAGTAGTTGGGGGTCTCCCCCTGTGAGGATAGGACGTTGCTAGGCCAACGCAAAGGACGATTGAGCAAATGCTCGATCGTCCTTTTTTGTCGTTCTCGAAACCTTTAATTCTTTCTTTGCGTATAAACACGTGAAGAGGGGGAATCATCATGCACATTCGTGAAGCTACAACCTCGGACCAGACGATATTCACTGAGGTTTCACGGGCAAGTTTTAAACAAGAGGCAGACCGTCTCCGACTACCATATCGAGACTTAAATATTGAACCACCCGGTTATGATGACCAGGCGATGAGCCTGTACTTGATTGAACAATTGACATGCTACGTCATCGAGCTTGAAGGACAAGTCGTCGGTGGAGCCGTCGTGACGTTGACAGGGCAAGATTATGGCCGGATAGACCGCATCTTTATCCATCCATATAGACAAGGTAAAGGGATTGGGAAACGGGCACTACAATCAATCGAGGAGCTTCATCCGACTGTTCGAATTTGGGAGTTGGAGACATCCACAGCCCAACCTAACAACGTGGCATTTTATCGAGCAGCTGGTTACCAGTCCGTCTTCGAATCAGATCAGGAAGTTTGTTTCGTCAAACGAGTGAAGCAACGGACAGATCACATGATATTGCGCTATGAAGAGCTTTCCATTACAGGTGCTCAAGCGTATGGGATGGATGCGAGTCGTGTCTCCATCACGAATAGTAACGTCTCAGAGCTTCAGGCGCACAACTGTAATTTCACGAAGAGCCAATTTCGGAATATCAACTTCAGAGAGACGGAGTTTGATGATTTGAATCTATCTGGTTCTCAGTATCGTTTCGTCACCATGTACGAATCAGGGAGGCCGACGACGTTCTTCCATACAAACCTGACGAATACATTTTTTGAAAACTGTCGGCTCGATGGTGTCCAAATCAAGGACTCATCGATTGACGGCTTAACGATTGACGGGGTACACGTCAAAGACCTGTTAGAATATTATCGAAAAGAAACTGGAGGAATAAAACGTTATGAGTGATCTCTACCAAACCCAACACGACTTACAACAACAGATGGCAGAACGGGACCGACTCGCCCGTAAATTAAAAACACTCGACAAGCAAATTGCCGAACATGAAGCTGTGCGAAAGCAACTTCTCAATTCGTTTACGAAGGAACAGCGCGATGTCTATGACTTAGATTCATTCTCGCTCGTCAACGCATGGCGTAAGCTAAGGGGAACATTCAACGAACAAAAAACGATTGAATTAGAAGAGGCGGCCCGGGCCGAATTGAAGTTACGGGAACATGAGGCGATGGTGGATGAGTTAGCGCTTGAGCGTCGTGACTTATATGAAACATTTGAGACGTATCGTGGAATCGACGCGAAATGGGAGACCTTCCTAAAAGAGAAGGAAACTCATTTGAAGCAAGATTTTACTGTTAGGGAAGAATTATATCGACTCACGGATCAACAGGTAAAAATGAATGAGGTGCTTGTTGAATATAAAGAAGCCATCGTCGCTGGAAATTCAGCACGGACGGCCATCTCGAGAACACTTAAACATCTCGACAGTGCGAAAGGTTGGTCGACGTATGATACGTTCTTTGGAGGCGGCTTGATTGCGACAGCGATGAAACATGATGCCATCGATGCTTCGGAACGGAAGATGCATGAACTTCAAGCTGCGCTCGAGCGCTTCTCGCGGGAGTTGGCTGACGTGAAAGGAGTCGTCAGTGGCTTACAAATCGAACGCGGTTCGCTCATTCAATTCGCTGACTACTTCCTCGATGACATCTTTTCCGAGTGGACGATGCATGGACGAATCAATGATTCGCTAGACAAGGTAAAAGGACTCGATCGTGAAATCGCTCAACTGATTGAGAAAATGACGAGAGAAGTAGAACGTCTAGAACAACAACTCGAAGAAATAGAAACGAAACGAAAACAGCTCATCCTCACACGATGAGCTGTTTGGTTATTCTGGTCGTTTCAACCAATGGCGTAAACCTTTACCCGCGTGCGGTCCGTCGGCGTATCGAGGGATAACGTGCAGGTGGGCGTGAGGGACGGTCTGGTTTGACGCCGTTCCGACGTTCCAGCCAAGTGTATACCCATCAGGACCATACGTCTTCTCGAGGAAGGACTTTGCTTCGTGGAGTAACTCGTATGTATCGCGCCATTCCGAAGGCGTGAGATCGAACGTCGTCGCCCGATGTTGTTTTGGGACGATAACGCCAGAGCCGACGAGCAAGTCCTGCTCACGGTCGTGCATCAAGAAGTAGCATGTCTCATTCTCGGCGACGATCGTCTGAGACGGGTCAAGTTGAGGATGACAAAATGGACAAGTTGACATCGGGTTGGTACACTTCCTTTCTATATGAAGTGTACCAAAAGGGGGAGCATTATGAATGAATTGATTGATATGATGGTTGCCCAGGCCGAACGAGAGCAGCGCACGATTATCGCCATCTCGGGACACGGGGGTGCCGGGAAGACGATATTCGCAGACGCCCTACGCGAGCGCCTCGGAGACGTAAACTACATCAATACCGACCCATATATCACGGACTCAATGTTACGGAAGAGCGCTATGCTCGATTACACGGTCGACGGGCAGGAGCATCATTATAAGATGACGGCTTGTCATCCGTCCGCGCACCATCTACCTTCTCTAGAGCGTGACGTTCGCATGGTTCGTGAAGGCATCGGTTTTTTCACGATTGACGTTCCATACCTTGAACGCACTTGGATTGACCCGACAAAACGGATCACCATCATCGAAGGCATGAGCGTCGCGTTCCTCGCCGCCGATTCGTGGGATGTTTCGGCTTATCTATATACCGACAGTGATACTGAGTTTGCACGACGTTCCGTTAGAGATATCCAGCAACGGGGAATGGATCTCGCATATTTACAGGCTTCGCACGAAGAGCGTCGACTCCAATACGAGCTGTTCATGCATCCGCAGCGTGAAAAGTTCCAAACAATCGTCTCGACGAGTAACAATGTTTGGACAATTGAAAACCACCGCTTATGAAGAACGGTGGCTGCGTAACGTTTCTTGAATACCGAGTCCAAGTCGATCCTGTTCTCGTTCGAGTTGGTCCCACGTGAGCGAGCGATGGCGCATCGTGACGTCATTGGCGATTGACTCGAGTGTACGTTGCTTCTCGATATTGTCGAGCCAGTAATAGACGTCGACCCCGTCCTCGTCGACCCGCCAGAACGATTTGACGACTTCGAACTCGTCGGCCCAGTCACCGACCGGTTTGAATCCATACTTCTCGACGAAAGGATACGGTCGTTCTTCTCCGATCGGGTCGATGACGTTACGGACGAACATGAGCTCGAGCCCGGCATGTTCGGTCGCCTGTAACAAGCGTTTCAAGGCAGGGAGCGGTTCGACTTCGACTTTTTCGATGACATCGAACCAGACCCGTTTGCCGTCGGTGTCCCAGACGGTCGCTTCGACGCTGTATGGTGCTCCGGCTGTTGATGGGGCATACATCGTCAAATCGAACGTGAACGGGATGTGCTCTTCAGCACCCGGTTCAAGCTCGGCGGATAGGACGATTGGGACTTCTTGCAAGTCGGCCTCCCGATTAAACTCGTTGCCTTCGAGCGTGATATCTTTGAACGTCGTCAAAAAATTAAGCGTCAACTCTTGCAGGCGCACGACATGCGAAGTGGTGTTCAACACCCGCAGCGTTCCATGAACGGTCTCGTTCGGAATGAACGGGACAGTGTGAAAATAGACGGATGCGTCCAGTTCGGAAAAGAACCATTTTTTAAAGCGATTACCCCATTTCGACATGACGGTCGCGCTCCTTTTCTCTTATAGATTGCACTCTTTTAAATGTTCCCGATTCCAATTCTGAAAAAACATGAAGAAAAAGGTTGCATTATATAACTACTTCACTTATTATAGAGGATGTCGAAACAATTCAAACCATCGCGGGGTGGAGCAGTCTGGTAGCTCGTCGGGCTCATAACCCGAAGGTCGTCGGTTCAAATCCGGCCCCCGCAACCAATTTTTATTTAATTTCATATGTCGTCGCGGGGTGGAGCAGTCTGGTAGCTCGTCGGGCTCATAACCCGAAGGTCGTTGGTTCAAATCCAGCCCCCGCAACCAATTTTTTAAATGAGATAGCGAAACGATGACGTTTCGTGTTTTTTTTTGCGTAAAATTGAGTGTACAATGAGTACGTATCGCTAGAACCGACTAAAGGAGAAACATCATGTATACATTGATTACCCATTCTGCGGCTGAGACGCAGGCGGTGGCAGAGAAGTTGGCCACACTTGTCAAAGCCGGGACGGTCATAACGTTGAACGGCGACCTCGGTGCCGGTAAGACGACGTTCACCCAGGGCTTTGGTAAAGGCCTCGGTGTCACGCGCAACGTCAACAGCCCGACGTTTACCATCATGAAACAATACCAAGGGCGCTTGCCGCTCTACCATATGGACGTCTATCGTCTCGAAGACACGGGGGACGATATCGGCCTCGAAGAATACATCAACGGCGATGGTGTCGCCATCGTCGAATGGTCGAACTTGATCGAGTCATCGCTTCCGAAGGAACGGCTCGCCATCACAATCGAGCGAATCGGGGACGAGGAACGTCAACTGACGTTCGCGCCCGTCGGCGACGTCTATGATGCGCTGGTGAAGGAGGTGCTCGCATGAAGCAACTGATGATTGATACGGCGACGACACGTCTATCTGTCGCCCTCAGTGAACACGGACAGATTCAAGCCGAGGCGACGGTCATGGTCTCGAAAAACCATGCCGTCACGCTCATGCCGATGATTGAACAACTGATGAATGCGGTCAAATGGACACCGACCGAGCTCGAACGTATCGTCGTGACGACAGGTCCGGGATCTTATACGGGTATCCGCATCGGTGTCACGACCGCGAAGACGCTCGCCTACACGCTTCAAATCCCGCTCGTCGGGGTCTCGGCGCTCCATCTCATGGCGGCGGCCCCGAATACGGAGCTCCCGGTCGTCGCGCTCATCGATGCCCGTCGTGGCAATGCGTATATCGGTCACTATCAACAGAACGAGGCCGTGACACCCGACCGTCACGCCTCGGTCGCAGCTTGGCTTGAAGCCAACATCACAGGACCGTTTGTCGTTGTCGGTGATGTCGAACCGTTCCGTGAGGTACTCGCGTCTTACGACTATACCGAAGCACCGGCCGCGCATAGCTATGGCCGGGCAAGCGATCTCGTCGCGTTAGGTGACGTCACGGACGATGTCCACGCGTTTGAGCCTGAGTATCTGCGTCTCGCTGAAGCGGAAGCAAAATGGCTCGAGGGACAAAACAATGGCTGATATTAAAGTTCGGCGCATGAATTGGCTCGACGTCGAGGAAGTGACCAAAGTCGAAGAAGCGTCCTTCGCCATCCCATGGACGAAAGAAGCGTTCATGAACGAGATGCTCAAGAATGAGCAGGCCGTCTATTTTGTCGCCGTCCATGAACGTCGCGTCGTCGGGTTCGTCGGCGTCTGGCAAATCGTGGACGAAGGGCATATCACGAACATCGCCGTCTTACCGGAATATCGCGGACAAGGCATCGGCAATCTGCTGTTGACGCAACTCGTTGAATTCGCTCGCTCGAAGTCATTGGCGGCGCTCACGCTCGAAGTGCGCGTCTCGAATATCGGCGCCCAAAAGCTGTATGAACAGTTCGGTTTCGAAAATGCCGGACGTCGGAAACGATACTATCAAGACAATAATGAAGACGCCTATATTTATTGGGCGAAGTTAGGAAGTGAAACAGATGGACACATCGCTCATCCTCGCGATTGAATCGAGCTGTGATGAGACGTCCGTTGCGCTCGTGCGTGACGGCAAGACGCTCTTATCGAACGTCGTCTCGTCGCAGATTGAAAGCCATAAACGGTTCGGTGGGGTCGTGCCCGAGGTCGCCTCGCGTCACCACGTCGAACGAATCACGTACGTCATCGATGACGCCCTCAGTGAAGCCGGCGTGACGATGCAAGACGTCGACGCCGTCGCGGTCACGCAAGGACCAGGTCTCGTCGGGGCGCTGCTCGTCGGAATCAGTGCGGCCAAGGCGCTCGCTTTCGCCCATAGTAAACCGCTCATCGGTGTGCACCACATCGCCGGACATATTTACGCGAACGAACTCGTCGAGGAGATGGAGTTCCCACTCGTCTGTCTCGTCGTCTCGGGCGGACACACGGAGCTCGTCTATATGCCCGAGCACGGTGTGTTCGAAGTCATCGGTGAGACGCGTGACGATGCGGCCGGAGAAGCGTACGACAAAGTCGCTCGGACGCTCAGTCTGCCTTACCCGGGTGGTCCTGCCATCGACCGTCTCGCGGCCGATGGGGAAGACACGTATAAGTTCCCACGGGTTCGGCTCGAGGCAGGAAGTTTTGACTTCAGCTTCAGCGGGCTCAAGTCGTCAGTCATCAACGCCGTCCATAACGCCGAACAGCGTGGGGAGACGGTCATCCCTGAAAACTTGGCGGCCAGTTTCCAAGCGAGCGTCGTCGAAGTGCTCGTCGAAAAAGCGATTCGTGCCGTAAAAGAAAAAGGAGCGAAACAATTGCTCGTCGCAGGTGGCGTCGCAGCTAACCGTGGACTCCGTACTGCGCTTCAAGAAGCGACGGACCGCGAAGGCATCCGCCTCGTCATCCCACCACTTGATCTATGCGGAGATAATGCCGGTATGATCGGGGTGGCGGCACATCACGCGTATGTGCGCGGAAAGCGCGATACACTGGCGATGAATGCGGTTCCTGGGTTATCCTTAGAAGAGAGCATGACAGTCTAGGGGGAAATAGAGACATGACGAAACGCATCATCATTGGAGGTCTGGTCGTACTGCTCGTCGTCGCGACGTTTTTGCAAGTACGGGAGATTATCCGCGCCTATAATATCGCCTATCAAGAAGAAATCGTGCCGGAAGCGACACGCGTCCGTTCACTCACAGGAGCAGAATCGCTCGAAGGCATCGGCCGGGTCACGGGTGAGAACACGCTCGTCGAGACGTTGTACGGCTATAAGAGCCTAGACGATCAAAATATCGAGAGCGTCATCGTCGTCGACCGCAACCTCGGCGTTCAGCCGAAAGCGAGCGACGCGTATTACGAGATTGCGCCGGGACGAGAAGCGACCGAAGAAGAAGCGGCGAAGTTCGAGGATATCGTCAACGAGTTTGACGAAGAGCAATTGTTCGCGCAAGTGATCTCGACGCATGAGGCGAAGTATGTGACGAACCGTGAGGAGACACTCACGTTCTATAAAGTGTTCGTCCGTGACGTCGATACGAACGAGTACGTGTTCTTTATCACGGAAGACGGTCTCAAACTCGACTTCCATACACGCGGGTTCCAACCGCTACGTTACTTCTAACTATTAAAAGGGAAGCCGGTCTCCATGATGGAGATCGGCTTCCCTTTTTTATACGTCCGGATGATGTTTGTTCTGTTTGTACCACATATTCACCCAACTCACGATGAAGACGAGCAGGGCGAGCACCCACATGAGGAGCGTCGACTGATAGAAGTGTCCCCACACCGAGCCTGGGGTGTAAAAGCTGTGCACGGTCACATCGACCGGCCAGACGACGAGGCGGATGAACAGCGTGCTCATGAGCAGGCCGCTCAACAAGCTGATCACAATCCCGCTCCACGTCTGGATGATGAAGCCGATGACGACCGGCAAGAAATAAAACAGGAACGACGGGACGACCGTCGGCTCCCCGCGAATCAGTTCGGATACGAATTCCGTCCCCGTCGGCACGATATAGGCGAGACCGCTCAGGAAGGCGTGCATCCATTCGATTCGCATCGCACGGAATCGCATCATGAATGGAGCTCCTCCCATTCTGCGTACAGTGCCGTGATCGATTCTTTCGTCGCGTCGGACTCGGTCGACAGTTCCTGTGCCCGGGCGAAGTCGTTGAAGACGTCCGGTTCACACAACAGCTGCTCGATTTCCTCGAGACGCGCCTCGTGTTGTTCGATCGTGAGCTCGATTTCCTCGATCCGTTGTTTCATCCGGCGTTCCTCGCGTTGTTGTTCCTTGTCGGCGCGCTGTTTCTTGACGATGACTTGTTTCGTCTCTTCGCGGGCGAGTCGGGCCAGGTCTTCGAGTTCTTCTTTCTTCTCGACGTAATATGAATAATCGCCGAGATACTCGTCGATGCCGTTCGGCGTGATCTCTAAGACGCGCGTCGCGAGCCGGTCGATGAAGTAGCGGTCGTGCGACACGAACAGAATTGTGCCCGGATAGTCGACGAGGGCGTTCTCGAGAATCATCTTCGAATCGAGGTCCAAGTGGTTCGTCGGCTCATCCAAGATGAGCAAGTTCGGTTGCTCGAGCTTTAGTTTCGCGAGCGTCAAGCGGGCCCGTTCCCCACCCGACAATTCATGGACACGTTTCATGACGTCGTCACCGCTGAACAGGAACTGTCCAAGCAGGCTCCGGACTTCTTGTTCGCGCATGAGCGGCCAGTCGTTCCAAATCTCGTCGATGACACGGTTGGCGTCCGACAAGTTTTGTTGTTCCTGGTCGTAGTAGCCGATTTCGACGCCGGTGCCGTAGCGGATGTCACCGGTAAGGGGCGGCTGTTGTTTCGTCAACACTTTCAGGAGCGTCGATTTGCCGACTCCGTTCGGGCCAACGAGGGCGACCGATTCGCCGCGCTGCAATTGGAAGCGGAGCTGTTGGGCGATCGGTTCTTCATAGCCGATGGCAAGATCGCTCGCACTCAATACGTCGTTCCCGCTTTGACGTTTGATTGAGAACGAGAGGACGGCACTGCGCTCATCACCGTCCGGCGCTTCCATCCGGTCGACTTTCTCGAGACGTTTGCGGACGCTCTGGGCCCGCTTCGTCGTCGTCGCCCGGGCGATGTTACGCTGGATGAAGTCCTGCATCTTGGCGATCTCTTCTTGTTGCGACTCGAACTGCTTCTTCTCTTGCTCGTAAATGGCAGCCTTCTGTTCAAGGTACTTCGTGTAGTTGCCGACGAAGCGACGGCTGCGGTGGCGGGACAGCTCATAGACGACCGATACGACGCGGTCGAGGAAGTAGCGGTCGTGGGAGACGATGAGGACGGCGCCTTTATAGCCGCTCAAATACTTCTCGAGCCAGCCGAGTGTCTCGATGTCCAAGTGGTTCGTCGGCTCATCCAAGATGAGCAGGTCTGGACTTTGGAGCAGCATCTTCGCGAGAGCGAGACGTGTCCGCTGTCCGCCGGAGAGCGTATCGATGCGGCGTTCGAAGTCGTCCGGATAGAACCGCATCCCGTGAAGGACAGAGCGGATCGTCGCCTCATATTGATAGCCGCCACGGTCTTTGAACGTATGCTGTTCTTCATCGTAAGACGACAAGAGGCGCTCATAGGCGGCCGGGTCGTTCAAGATGCGCTCAGAACCCATGTCTTGCTCCATGCGGCGCAGCGTCTTTTCTTGTTCAATTAAATCGGTGAAGACAGTCAACATTTCGTTCCACATCGTCTCGTTCGACTCTAACCCTGAGTCTTGGGCGAGATAGCCGATGGTGACATCTTTAGGCTTCATGATGTCGCCCGAGTCATAGTTGTATTCCCCGGCGATGACTTTGAGCAGTGTCGACTTGCCGGCACCGTTACGGCCGACGAGCGCGACGCGTTCGCCTTCTTGAATTTCGAGTTTGACGTTCTCTAAAATCGGCTCGACGCCGAATGATTTCGATAAGTTATTGACTTGCAGTAGGATCAAGTGAAAAAACCCCTTTCTCTCTATTTAGTATACTTTATTTCTTCCCCTTTTCAGGTATATTCATTGAGTGGTCATGTGAATTCGTTTACAATCAAGGTGTATGAAATTAGATTCGTTTGAAACGCGTCGTAAAAAGGAGGCTCTTTCCGTTGAGTCAAAACGAACCAAAGATTCCGCAAGCGACAGCCAAACGGTTGCCACTATACTATCGGTTTATCCAAAGCCTACATTCATCAGGAAAACAGCGTGTCTCTTCTGCTGAACTGAGCGAGGCGGTCAAGGTCGATTCGGCCACAATCCGTCGCGATTTCTCGTACTTCGGTGCGCTCGGTAAAAAGGGATATGGCTATAACGTACAGTATCTGTTAGACTTTTTCCGTAAGACACTGAATCAGGACGAGATTACGAACGTCGCCTTAGTCGGGGTTGGTCATCTTGGGACAGCTTTCGTCAACTATAACTTCCTTAAAAACAATAACACACATATCGTCGTCGGGTTCGACGCAGACGAGACAAAAGTCGGCACGACGATGTCCGGTGTCCCGATTCATCACGTGGATGAGATGGAACAGATCATGAAACAAAACAAGATTGACGTCGCCATCTTAACGGTGCCGTCTACCTATGCGCAGCCTGTCGCGGATGACTTGGTCCGCTTCGGCATCAAAGGCATCTTGAACTTCACTCCGGCCAGGCTTACTGTGCCGGACACGGTCCGCGTCCATCATATCGACTTGTCGATCGAACTCCAGTCGCTCATTTACTTTATGCAACACTATCCATCTGCTGAGGGGGTCCATCAATAATGGAATTACTATCATCGTTGCTCGTCGTCGGTATTCCTGGGGGAGCGAGTATCTTCATTATCGCCATCGTCGCGCTTATCATCTTCGGGCCGAAGAAATTGCCTGAATTCGGACGCGCCGCCGGACAAACGCTCCGTGAGTTCAAAAATGCCACAAACGGCATGATGAACGAACATGACGAGAAAGATAAGAAAGAACTTGAGAAGAAAGAGCAGTAATCATGAATCATCAACCTGATCAAGAGCGGGCGCTGTCCGACCACTTGACAGAGCTGCGGAGACGACTGATGCTGTCGGCATTTGTCGTCTTTGCCTTCTTTCTGATCGCTTTGCCGAGTGTCAAATACGTGCTCGCCTATCTGCAGGCGGACCTTGTCGAACGAGGGCTCGAGCTGAACGCCTTTGGGGTCGCGGACCCGCTCATGATTTACTTGAACTTGGCGCTCGTCATCGGGCTCGTCGCGTCCGGTCCGTTTCTACTGTATCAACTGTGGGCGTTCGTCGCACCTGGTCTGCATCCGAACGAGCGGAAAGCGACGCTCGCCTATATCCCGATCATCTTCATCTTGTTCCTGATCGGTCTTGCGTTCGCCTACTATTGGTTGTTCCCGCTCGTCCTCGATATCTCGACGGACCTCGGGCAAGACCTCGGTCTGACGCAAATCATCGGGGCGTCGAACTACTTCACGTTCTTGCTGCAACTGACCATTCCATTCGGACTGTTATTCCAGTTGCCGGTCGTGACGATGTTCTTGACGCGCATCGGTGTCGTGACACCGTACTTCCTGTCATCGATTCGGAAATATGCGTACTTCGCCTTGTTCGTCGTCGCAGCCTTCATCACGCCGCCGGATTTGACGTCGCACCTCATGGTGTCACTGCCGCTCTTCTTCTTGTATGAGATCAGTTTATCGATTTCACGCATCACGTACCGGGGTGTGCTCCGACGTGAGAAAGAGGCGATGGTGAAAGAACAGATGGATTTGATGAAACAAATGAATGAGAAGTAGACACCATGTCATGCGACGTGGTGTTTTTTATAATTTTAGGGCTATTCAATTTTGAAAAAACAACTTAAAATTAGGAGGGTTAAATCAAAAATGGATTATTTTTGAAAGTTGTGCATTCATAAACAGAAATGAGGAGACTGATGAATAAGTGGTTATGGAGCATGCTTGTGGTGCTCGTCATGATGGTAGCACCAGGAGTAGAAGTCCGAGCAGAGGACTATGTCAAGCCGGTAACTATTCCGACAGGGGAAGTCGTAGGAAACAGTGAATATGTGTGGCGTTCAGGGGATCCTGAGAAGCTTGTTCACATTCAGACCGGTGAAGAATATACGTTACCGATTCGTGTGTCTGTTCTTCATAACATTCACGCAATCGGAGACGGTCGATTCATTTTGGAGGGTTGGCAAGAATGGATGGTCTGGAATCCTCAAACCGGTTCAAAGACGGTCTTTCCAATTGAGGCAGGGAGCGGACTTCATGCGGTCGTAGATATTAATCTGGCAGCAGAAACGGTATTGTGGACTGATGACAAAAAATATGTCACCACGTCAATCTCAGGGGACATCCTCGGCTCAATCCCGGTGGCAAGTATGTATGAAGCATACGGACTGCTCGACGATGGGAACGTCCTCGCATTCGTGGACGGTCAAGTGACGAAACGGACGCCGTCGGGTGAGGTGTTGGAGACGCTTAGTACATATTCAGGGCGAGTGAGTGGTGCTTCTTTCATCGAGGAAGCGAACCAGTGGGTCGTTGCGAATGATGACTCTGATACTCTTCTCATTTTTGATATGACGACGAAACAATGGATTGAAAAGGAAGCACCGAGCGCGCGATACCTCATATGGAAAGATGGCGTCTATTACTTCACGATTCGGAAGATGTATACGACGTTTTATGTCAGTTATAACGTCGCTACGAACGAGTGGCGAGAGTCACCGATTGATGACGTCTTCGTTCAAAGACGTGGATCGTGGTATGTCTTTTCTGAGAACCGATCAGCAGGCTATACACCCGAATCATTTTGGAAAGCGCCATGGCAACTGCAAGTAAACGTGCCGAAAACGACGACACGTTATGAGGTAGGTCGTACCTACGATGTGAATGGGACGGTCACACTCGTTGACGGGACAGTGTTACCTGTTCAAGAGGATGCGTTGACTGTGAGTTTAGATCGTCAAGAAGAACCCTTCCTATGGGAGCAAGGTAAACTGACGCTGCAGGCGAATGAGTCGTATAACACGATTTTTAAGTGGAACGACTTAGAACGTCGCTTAGATTTATGGGCATCAAACTACGTGCCGCTCACGCTTGACCCGCCAACGGGTGTCTTGGGCCCGATCAGCGGGAAGACGGCTCCAAATACCCTTGTTTTTGTGAGCGTGACGAAAAGTGGTTATCAATATTCTGACCCGATAGATTCATTAGTGAACTATCAATCGAAGACGGTTCAATCAGATGAAACGGGACGCTTCATATGGCAACCGACGCGCTGGTTCGCACCGGGCTCGCGCGTGAACGTAAGAATTGGGAGTGCGTCAAGTGTATATGCCGATCCGATTGAACGCGTGACGGTAAAAGAGAGTGGAGATACTTCTCAGAACGGCATCACCCTCGTAACCAACTCGGTAAAATCCGGCGTGACGTTACAGACAACACCACATGCTGCTGTCGAAATCGTTGCTCGGAGCGAATGGGGTTATGAGACTTGGAGTGAACAAGCGGATGAGAATGGAATCCTTAACATAAAATCGTTTTCTCATATATGGTTTGGCGTCGGAACAAAAATTTACTACAAACTAAAGGAGTCTCCCGCCTCGCAGTTCCGTCTAGCAGAAGTGAAGACGACGTATGACCCACCTGTCTTCACATGGACTCGGACGCCGTTGATGTATGACAAATCCATCAAAGTCACATCGAGTATCGATCAGGCCTATCGCATTTATCGAAACGGAGTACATGTTGCGACAACCCGCGCGATGCCGTACACGTTCGACTCCCCACTGAAAGAAGGGGAGGTCATCCTCGTCACACGCTCGAGCGGCGAGGCGACGTATGAACTCACGAAGACGGTCCGTGCGTTCACGCCGACGCTCAGTGTGACGGACACGCTGATAACGAAGACGCAAGCGACACTCTCAATCAAAAAAACGAGTACGGCGACAGTGCGCTTCTATGTAAATGACAAACTCGTCTCGGCCAAACGCCTATCGACGACACGTTACACGGTTCCCGCCAAACCGGGGGATCGCGTTCGCGTCAAAGCATCGGTCGGTTCGAAGTCACGTGAGGTCTCACTGACCTTGCCGAAAACGTCGTTGTCGACGCTCTCGATTAACGATGAGAAGTCACTCTGGGTCGGGTACGTGATTCCGAATAGCACGGTCACATTGAAAAAAGGCTCAACGGTACTCGCTACAGCGAAAGCGAGCAGTACCGGACGTGTGACGCTCCGCTTTAGCCGTCAACCGGTCAATACGACGCTCTCGTTGACGAGCCAAAACGGGACGTTCCGACATGTGCAGTCGGTGAAGGTGACGACTGGACCGACACCTACGCTCGTGACGACGATTCCATCAAGTGCATCGAAGACATTGAAGGCGACATCGAACGTCGCGTACGGCACATTGACGCTCACGCGAGGATCGACTCTCCTCGCGAAGAAGACGGTGACCGCCACGTCGACAACGCTCAGCTTTACCCCACAAAAGAAAGGAACAAAATTGACGCTCCGTCTCGTGACGCCGAAAGGCCGTAGCGTGACGAAGACAATCTATGTTCGATAAGAAGAAAGCCATTCGCTGAAGCGGTGGCTTTTTCTTTTAGATGAGGAACAACGATAGGACGTGACACAAGGAAATCGTTCCGGCTGCGGAGCGGTTTTTTGTTGTCACATCAGCCGTTCAAACTTTAGACATAATTACGTGAAAAAGTGAGCAAAGGGATTGTCAAACCTTCTTGTGAAATAGTACACTAAGTTCAGAAAGTAAATGTGATATTTATCACAAACGCTAACTTGCCTAACACTCAAAGGAGAGACAACCATATGAAAATCGCAGTCATCGGATGTACACACGCAGGAACAGCAGCAGTCAAAGGATTACTCGCCAAGCACGACAATCTCGACATCACGGTGTATGAGCGGAACGACAACGTCAGCTTCCTCTCATGTGGGATCGCCCTCCACGTCGGCGGTGTCGTCAAACGTGCGGAAGAGCTCTTTTACGCGTCACCGACCGAGCTCGAAGAACTCGGCGCGACGATGCGCATGAAGCACGACGTGTTGAACATCGATACGGAAGCGAAGACGGTCCATGCGAAAAACCTCGACACGGGAGAAGACGTCTATGACACGTTCGACCGTTTGATCGTCACGACTGGTTCATGGCCGATCGTCCCGACGCTTCCTGGCATCGAGATGACTGGGATTGAGCTCTGCAAAAACTATGGCCACGCCCAACGCATCATCGAGCGGGCAAAAGACGCGACGAACATCGCCGTCATCGGTGCCGGCTATATCGGTGTCGAGCTCGTCGAGGCGTTCGAAGTGTACGGCAAACACGTCACGTTCATCGATAGTGCCGACCGCATCTTGAACAAGTATCTCGACAAGTCGTTCACAGACCAACTCGAGGCAGACATGACGTCACGCGGCATCGACCTCGAACTCGGCCAAACGGTCGAAGCGTTCCGTGGGACAGATGGAAACGTCACGCACGTCGTGACCGATAAAGGTGAGTTCGAGGCCGACCTCGTCATCCTCTGTGTCGGCTTCCGCCCAAACACGGGACTCCTTCAAGGCCAAGTCGACATGCTCGGCAACGGCGCCATTATCGTCGACGAATATATGCGCACGAGCAACCCGGACGTCTTCGCGGCTGGTGACAGCTGTGCTGTCTATTACAACCCGGCGCGCACACATGCCTACATCCCGCTCGCGACGAACGCCGTCCGCATGGGAACGCTCGTCGCTGAGAACTTGATCGCACCGCGTGTCCGTTATCAAGGGACGCAAGGAACGTCAGGTCTTCGCCTGTATGATTGGAACATCGCCTCATCAGGTCTCACGGAAGAAGCAGCTGGACTGTTCGGCCTCGACGTTGAGAGTGTTGTGATTGAAGACGCGTACCGTCCGGAGTTCATGCCGACGGCTGAACCGGTTCAGTTCAAACTCGTCTATGAAGTCGGCACGCATCGCGTCGTCGGTGGACAAGTCCTCTCAAAAGCGGACATGACGCAAGCGGTCAACACGTTGTCGCTCGCGATCCAAAACGAGATGACGGTCGAAGAGCTCGCCTATGTCGACTTCTTCTTCCAACCGCACTACAACAAGCCATGGCACTTCATCAACAGTGGGGCGCTCGCGGCGATGAAAGATAAAGTCAACGCATAAAAAAACTCGGGAGCCGCGGCTTCCGAGTTTTTTATAGATAGCGTGGGGCGTCCTTCATCGAGTTGGCGAGAATCATATAGATGAGGACGTTCCCCGGCACAATCAAGAAGAGCAGACGTACACCGAGGGGCGACAAGTCGAAGTATTCAGCGATGCCGCCGCAGACACCAAAGAGAGAGCGGTTCGTGGCGGATTTACGAAGCGGACGTTTCATAAGCGTGGCTCCTATCTCAACTATGATATGAAAATTTTACCATATAAATTGGTGGCAAGCGTACAATGCACACAGGTTTTTCTTCGTCTGAAGCCGGGGAAGGGGTAAGAGAAAGGCTACGGCACGCAGACGAAGAACTGTGAAGGGGAGTCGGACTATATGAAGATTGGTATTTTAGGAGCAGGGAAAGTCGGACGGACGCTCGGGCGCAAGTTCGAGGACGTCGGCTATGAAGTGTTGTATGGGACACGTTCAGAACGGGAAGGGACGATGTCGCTCCAAGAAGTGGCGTCAAATGCGCAAATCCTCTTATTGACGACACCGTTCGCGGCGGCCGTCGATTTGATTCAATCGCTCCGGGACTTGGACGATAAGATCGTCATCGACGTGACGAATCCAATCGCCAAAGAGTTTGACGCGATTGAGCGACCGGAAGGGAAATCGGGGGCCGAGCATCTGCAGGAACTTGCGCCGCACGTTCGCATCGTCAAGGCGTTCAACCAGACCGGCGTCGAGAACTTGGAGAACCCGAACATGTCGATGATGTTCATCGCCGGAGACGAGCAAGAGTCGGTCCGAGCCGTTCAAGACCTTGCCTCGAAAATTGGTTTCGACGCCCATACGCTGCGTCACTTGAAACTGGCGCGAGAACTCGAGTCGCTCGCTTGGTTATGGATTCATTACGCGACGAAAGAACGGAAGCACCGGAACTTTGCGTTCTACTTGAAAGAGAATAGCTTCTAACAGAAAAGACGGTCACGCGTTGGCGTGACCGTCTGGTCGTTAAAAGGCAGCTTGACGCTCAGAGCGTGTTTTCAACGACTCAATCGTCTCGCGCTCGATTGCTTCGACTTCGCGTTGTTGCCAGCCTGGCATGAGGAACGCGTCGACGAGCGCCCAAATGCCTGTGATGATAGCACCGAAACCAATCGTCAAAACGACCATCAAGAGCATGGCGATGCCCGTCCCTGTTTTCTTGAAATAGAAGCGGTGTGCGCCTAACGCGCCGAGGAAGAACCAAAGCAAGTACGCGACGACGAGACTGCGTTTCTTTTTCTCGACTTCGCTGTTGACGAGGAGCATTTCCTCTGTCGATAAATCGGTACGTGAATAATTCATGATGTGATGTGCCTTCTTTCCAAAAATTGATATAATGAATGCAGTCTTTATTGTACCGGGAAACGGATGAATTCCCATGATTTTCTATTATTTATTTTTGGAAGCGAGGAACAACCGAATGGGTTTTGCGATTGTGACGTTCATCGTCGCGTTTATTCACGTGATCGCCGGAGCGGTCGTCTTACATAAGTATCCGCAATATAAATCGATCGCCATCAGTGTGATCGTGCTCGGTTTCGTATATGGTCTATTGACGGTGGGGTTCATCGTCCTATGAACAAGTTCTTGAAACCTCGAGTGAGCTATACAAATGAAGATGCATTGAAACTCGGGATGTTCATTATGCTCGGGCTCACCATCATGGATGTCTTAGGTGGTAACGTGCCAGATATGACTTTGGCGCTGGCTGCGACTCTGTTTTATGCGTGGCGCCGTGACATCGCGGCGACACTTGGTGAGGAAGCATCTCGTGCTATCGGACGTGAATCAAGTGAACTGACATTACGAGGTGTCGTCGTCGCCTTGATGATTGGACTCTTCGTCTCGTTCTTCATGGATACGTTGACCTACTCGCTTGAAGCCCTCATGTATTACGGATTGGCGTTTGTGTTCGGATTAAAAGGGATGGGACTCTGGTTCTTTATGCCGGAAACAACGGTCGAGACCGAACTGAATTAATATGAAGAACGATGTGGCACACGCCGCATCGTTTTTTCTTATGGTTGATGTCGGACGAAAACGTGAATAGGACAAAGAGTGCTGTTATTGTCTGCATTGGATCGGAAGGAGTTTTGTTATGTGTACAGCAATCACGTACGCTCCGCACGCCCACTACTTCGGCAGAAACTTAGACCTGAACGTGTCCTATCACGAACAAGTGACGATCACGCCCCGACACTATCCATTCAACTTCAGGCGGATGGGCGAGAACGCGAACCATTACGCGATGATCGGAATGGCGACCGTCGTGGAAGACTACCCGCTCTATTACGAGGCGACGAATGAAAAAGGGCTTAGCATGGCCGGGCTGAACTTCCCAGGGAATGCCGTATTCAAGCCGGAAGTCGACGGAAGAGACAACATCTCTCCGTTCGAATTCATTCCGTGGATCCTCGGACAATGCGCGACGATTGAGGAAGTGAAAGAGCGACTGGCGACGATTCATCTGATCAATCTCAACTTCAGTGACGCGCTCCCGCTTCACCCGCTGCACTGGATCATCGCCGACAGTGATACCTCGATTGTCGTCGAGCCGATGGCGGACGGGTTGCGTGTGTACGACAATCCAGTCGGCGTCTTGACGAACAATCCGTCGTTCGAGTATCAGCTGTTCAATCTGAATGATTATCGGCACGTCTCGACGAAACTGCCGGCCAATACGTTCGCGCCGACATTGAATCTCGATGCCTATTGTCTCGGTTTAGGCGGACAAGGCTTGCCGGGTGACTTATCGTCGACGTCGCGTTTCGTCCGGGCAACGTTCGCTACCTTCAACTCGGTCTGCGAACCGACCGAGGCGTCCGCGGTCGGGCAATTTTTCAAACTGTTGGATACGGTAATGCAAACGCGTGGCCTGAACGAGGCTGGGGACGGGACGTACGAGTATACGATCTATTCCTCATGTTGTAACGTCGACGACGGCATCTATTATTACCGGACGTATGACAATAATCAAATCACGGCTGTGTCGCTGTTCCATGAACCGTTAGACAGCGAGCAATTGATCACGTATCGCCTACAACACCAACAACAAATTCATTATGAGAATTGAGAACAGCCCTCTTCGCGCGAAGGGGGCTGTGTGTTACAATGTGTCGTTATAGAGCGGGGCCTCATCGTTCGTGCTGATGACTTTCAGGTGACGCTCGTCTTTTACATAGACGCTCTTATAAGCGACGCGTTCACCTTCATAAAATAAGATGACGCGGTTGCCGTCGTTGTCCGTCTCGACTTTCGGTTCATACTGCGCAATTTCAATCGTCTCTTCGAGCACGCCATACTCTTCGTATGTAGACAAGTCGTCTTCGTTTGAGCAGGCGACGAGAAACAGGGAGGCGAACATTGCGAGAAGTGCTTTCTTCATCGTATCTCTCCTTATTTGATAGTTTACCTATCAAATATAACGTAGATTGATATCTTTTTCAAAAGAGAGCCAGGATGAGTCAGAGAGGGTGGTCATGCACCGATGACTAACACGACACGTCCTTCTTCTAACGCAAGTGATTTGATATTTCCGACTTTCACTTTTTGGAGCGGTCCGATCGCACTCAAGTCGAGCGTCAGCGTTCGGGCATCGTAAGCGATATAAGGGGAGTGGTTTAAAAACTTGTCGTTGAAGATTTCTTTATCCGTAGGCTCGACCTTCACGACAGTGAACACAATTTTCCGCCCGTGAGTCTCTTTTGGCACCAATGTCAGTTTCATCCGAACATCTTTCGAGAAGAAAGCGACCCCGACTTTCTTTGTCCCTGCTAAAATCAATTGTCCGTTGGTGATCTCGACGGTCACATCAGACAGCTCGGGGATTTTTGGACTTATGAACGATTGAAGTTTGGACGCCTCGAGTGGGACTGTGACCGCTACGTTATTCATCATCTTCTTAAACATACCTCCAGCTCCCTTTACCATTTTTATACTACTACAAATTAATTATACCTTTATTTTACAATCTTGAACCCTTTGTTTTAGAGAAAGTGATCCATAAGAAAAGACCAAGCTGCGCGCTTGGTCTTTTCTTTATGCCGATTTATCGGTCTTTTCTTTTTTCGCTTTTCGAGCGAGCGTCAAAATCTGATACACCTTGAAGAAGTCATACGCGGCTACGGCGATGATGAAGTACGTCCAGAAGCTGAAGCCGTACTCTTGTACCGAGTAGTAGGCGAGGACGGTGAACAGAATCCCGAATGAGAGACTGAACAAAAACATAACTTTTAAGTGTCGCGGCATCAATGCCACCTCATTTCTACATTAAGAATAATACGACCATGACGAGCGCGTTGTTAAACGCGTGAATCGCGATCGGTACGATCAAGCGACGCGTCTTGGCGTAAGCGACCGTGAAGGCGAAGCTCATCGCCACGTAAACGAGAATCTTGTTGTCACCGTGGATGAGCGCGAACAAGAGCGAGCTGACCGCAAACGCGATCCAGAACCCGAAACGGGCGCTCAAGTTACCGAACAAGATATGACGGAACAGAATCTCTTCCATGATTGGTCCGAGCAAGACGACCGAGAGCGTCATGACCGGGACGAGCCGGACGATATCCGCGATTTGCTCGGTGTTCTGTGACCCCATGACGTCACCTGAGATCGCTGTCTCAATCAAGTTGGCGACGATGACGAGCCCGTACTGCATGAGGATCCCGAGCCCGATCCATTTGACCGTATCGTTCAAGTTCGACTGGATGCCTTGCTGCTTATATAGCTTCAAGTCGGGCCACAGCAAGAAAATCGAGATGACGATCGTCAAACTGAACCCGATAGCGAACCAAAGTCCAGTTGCCGTCGGCGTGATCCATTCCGGACGCACTCCGCTAATCAATACCGGAAAGAATTGAACAAACGCATACAGCAAAATCGGGATGATATGCCGGAGCCGAATGTTAGGCGCCATCGAAAAACGGGTATTTATCGATTGGTTTGAGTTTAGTGTAGCCAATTGAACACGTCCTTATTCCTAAGAGTCAACGTTCCTTTTAACCATTGTAACAAATAAGGTCTCTTGACCGCGAGTGGGAGCATTTTTTCGATGTTCCCGCTTGCATTTTCAGGCGTCTCATACTACACTAATCAATGTTAGCACTCCTTTTTGACGAGTGCTAAAACTTACGATTCAACGATACATCATTCATATTCGGAGGAGGTTTTTTCTATGTTAAAACCACTAGGCGATCGCGTCATCATCGAAGTCGTGGAGAAAGAAGAAAAGACGATCGGAGGCATCGTGCTTCCTGACACGGCGAAAGAAAAGCCGCAACAAGGACGCGTCCTTGCAGTCGGTACAGGCCGCGTCACGGACCAAGGTGAGCGAATCGCGCTCGACGTCAAAGAAAATGATTTGGTCATCTACTCGAAGTACGCGGGTACCGAAGTGAAGCATGAAGGCAAAGAATACTTAATCGTTCGAGAGAGCGACATTCTCGCAATCGTAGGCTAAGACTCACCATTTTTCAAAAACTTTTTTAGGGGGAAATGAACAATGGCAAAAGAAATCAAATTCTCAGAAGACGCACGTCACGCGATGCTTCGCGGTGTCGACGCACTCGCTGACGCGGTAAAAGTCACAATCGGACCGAAAGGACGCAACGTCGTCCTCGAGAAGAAGTTCGGCTCACCGCTCATCACGAATGACGGCGTGACAATCGCGAAAGAAATCGAACTCGAAGACCACTTCGAAAACATGGGCGCGAAGCTCGTTGCTGAAGTCGCGTCGAAGACGAACGAAGTCGCAGGGGACGGTACGACAACGGCGACAGTCCTCGCTCAAGCGATGATTCGTGAAGGTCTCAAAAACGTGACAGCCGGCGCGAACCCGATGATTCTCCGTAAAGGAATCGACAAAGCGGTTCGTCGTTCACTCGAAGAGCTCAAGCTCATCTCGAAACCGATCGAGTCGAAAGAAGCAATCGCCCAAGTCGCGGCCATCTCGGCAGCGGACGAAGAAGTCGGCGAGTTGATCGCTGAAGCGATGGAACGCGTCGGTAACGACGGCGTCATCACAATCGAAGAGTCACGCGGTTTCACGACAGAACTCGACGTCGTCGAAGGCATGCAGTTCGACCGTGGTTACTTGTCACCATACATGATCTCAGATTCAGACAAGATGGAAGCGGTGCTCGACAACCCGTTCATCTTGATCACAGATAAGAAAATCTCGAACATCCAAGAAATCATCCCAGTGCTCGAGCAAGTCGTGCAACAAGGGAAACCAATTTTGATTGTCGCAGAAGACATCGAAGGCGATGCGCTCGCGACACTCGTCTTGAACAAGCTCCGTGGTACGTTCAACGCGGTCGCGGTCAAGGCACCAGGGTTCGGCGATCGTCGTAAAGCGATGCTCGAAGACCTCGCGACGCTCACAGGCGGCCAAGTCATAACCGAAGACCTTGGCCTCGAGCTCAAGTCGGCAACGCTTCAACAGCTCGGACGTGCATCGAAAGTCGTCGTCACGAAAGACACGACAACGATCGTCGAAGGTGCTGGAGACGAAGCAACGATCAAAGCACGCGTTCAAACGATTCGCAACCAAATCGAAGAGACATCATCTGACTTCGATCGTGAGAAACTCCAAGAGCGTCTCGCGAAACTCGCAGGCGGCGTAGCCGTCGTCAAAGTCGGCGCAGCGACAGAGACAGAGCTCAAAGAACGTAAGCTCCGCATCGAAGACGCGCTCAACGCGACACGCGCAGCCGTCGAAGAAGGTATCGTCGCCGGTGGTGGTACGGCGTTCATCAACGTCATCCCAGCCGTTCGTGCGTTGCTTGCAGAAGTGACAGCGGATGAAGCGACAGGTGTGAAACTCGTCCTTCGTGCCCTCGAAGCACCGGTCCGTCAAATCGCGGAAAACGCGGGTGAAGAAGGTTCGGTCATCGTCGAGAAGCTCAAGAACGAATCAGTCGGCATCGGCTACAACGCCGCAACTGGCGAGTATGTCGACATGATTGCACACGGTATCGTCGATCCGGCGAAAGTGACGCGCTCAGCGCTTCAAAACGCAGCATCCGTCTCAGCTATGTTCCTCACAACGGAAGCGGTCATCGCAGACAAGCCAGAACCAGCAGGCGCTGGCGGCGGCATGCCTGACATGGGCGGCATGGGTGGAATGGGCGGCATGATGTGATTCATACGCTCTAACGAAAACCATTCATCAGCGAAAGCTGATGGGTGGTTTTTTTGGTGTTTTTAGTGATGATTAACGATTAGAAAAGTCAGTTAAGAATTCTTCTTCACTATCAATTGTATGCTTTAAGTAATCTTCATGTTATATAATGGAATTAATAAAATGAAAAAGTAATATAATGTATTTTATAATTCTATGTTGATAAGGGGGAATTGATTTTGCAAGAAGCGTTATATGAAGGAAAAAACATAACTCTATCCGTTTTATTAGATGGGAAGAAAGAAATTCGGGAACTGAAAAAAAGTTCGGATAAAGGAGCATTTAGCTGCCCATATTGTAATGAAACACTGATTTTAAAGTCTGGAAATAATCGAATACAACACTTCTCTCATCGGCATTCCGAGTCATGTGAACTCTCCATTGAAAGCGAAAGATATCATAAACAGGTTGAAAGGGAGTCAAAGCAGCATTCGGTTATAAAAAACTTTATTTACGATGAATTGAAAATGCAACAGAAATTGAAGAAAGAACTCGAAGTTGAATATGGGTACTTGGCAAAAGGGGCAGAAAAGTGGAGTTTTTATCCTGACATTATCGTAAAAAATATAGATAAAGAAATAGCGATTACGGTGCTTACAAACGTTACACAAAACCGCGATGAAAAATTGACAAATCAAATTATTAAGCGAAATACATACTTTAAAGAAAAACGACTTATACCGATTTGGTTCATTGAAAATACAGAACAGTCACTTGATTTAAATCGTCATGTGATCCATCTTTGGGAAGCTGAGTTAAGTCTTGCGATGGAGACTCCTGAAGATTTAATGTGGGAGAAATTGTTGAATGAAATGACAGTTGATCAATCCTTATTTGAACTATTTGATTACCATCATCAAAATACGCCAGGTTCTTATAAGGTTCGAAGCCTTTACTATATTCAATCTAAAGAAGATAGTATTCAAGTCTCTGTGCAACGCTTTATTGAAGATGAAAAGACAAGTCCATTCCGAGCATTCATTTTAAATAAAGGGTACGAAATTAGCCTTTCTACTGCGCTGTTAACTACCCAAACTTTACAGCTAAGCGATCCGAAAATCGAAATACAGCTAAGAGATTCCTTTTTACAAGAATTGCAGCAGAAGGAAAAAGAACACATAGCGAAACAAAAAGAAATCGAAGACGCACGTAGAACTGAATTATTAAACAAGGGTCACGATTCATCAAAACGTCAAGAAAGCTCGAAGGATTTGCTAACAAAAAGCTATTTTCGAACTGAAATTTTAGAATATATCAAAACCTGCAGTGCAAGATTGATTAATTCTGACGATGTAACAGGATATTTAGTGTTTAATGGAGCTTCAAATGAGCGTTACAATACAGGCCGTTACAAAATTTACACAGACGTTTGTGCTTGTCTCGATCAATTAGCCGAAGAAGGTGTAGTGGAACTTTTCGAAAAGGGTGGGCAACGGGATAGAACGTATGCTGTAAAAAATATATAAAAGCATAAAACACTCGGGTCGTTTAATTTAACAATACTTTAAAGTACGTCCATGGGATTCGGATGACCTGATTAAGGCATTGCTCCAAGTAAATGATGAATTAGACGAAGACATGCAGGCTTCCTTGCCTCTGAAACGAGCGTGGGTCACTGTCTCAGCGGAATGATGTACTAAAAGGAGAAACAGAATTTGAGACGAAGAATATCTATAATTATGATAGCAACTGTGTTCTTGTTAAGTGGTTGCGATGGAGTTGATAAATTTGGAGCCAATGCGGATTACGTTGCTGAAGAATCAGAGCGTGGGATGGAAGGACGAGCGGCAGCATCGGAGTATGAGGAAGAGCAATATCAAGTATATTTAGCGATTGTCGAAGAATTGGAGGATCTTCGAGAGAGAAACGAAGAGTTGGAAGAAGAAATTTTTAACTTAACAGAGTATAGAGATAGTCGTGAAGACGCATATGAATACTTCTGTGAGTATGGGTACGATGAGATTAGTGAATCGACGTACAACGAGTTATGTAATTAAAAAAATCACTCTTAAAGTCTCTGCTTTTGTCTAGCAGAGACTTTTTTGACCCTGTATAAAATCTTACTCACTTTATAAGCTTCAATTATATAAAATTAGTCCGTAATCTCAAAATCCTTACACAAATCTTTCCAAATAAGATTGTACCCTTAACCAGCTATCGTTAGAATAAGAATAGAGTAAGAAAAAAATAATGTTGGAGTGAGCTTATGAAACTTAGGCTATTTTATCGCACCCAGCGAGATGTCGCCAAAGCTCTGAATGGACTGATTGATTCATATTGGAATTGTGACATTGATGAAGATTATTTGCTTCAAGGTGTTCATAACCTCTATGAACACAACGGAGACAAAATGATTAAAAATCGTCAATTCACAACGGTTTTAATACAACAGAGTGGAAAGCGAAGATTAGCTATCGTCAAAAGAATTCTAACTGATCACATTGATTAAATGGTTTTGGGAAGGAAAGGATATATGAATCATTCACTTGAGTATTCATCTAGCTTAAATGGAGCATCATTTTTACTTTTTGAATTAAAAAAAGCAGCCGAACTACAAGAACAAGGTTTAAGTGAGAACGAAATACGTTTAAAAGTCATGAATGACAACTATTTTCAGTTTGAAAATAAAGGACGTATTAATCGCACACTACCTACCATCATGCGCAGATTAAAAGTGCTTGATGAGACACTACGTCATTTTCTTTTGCATGGTTCTTTGGAAGATGCGAAGGTCGTCAATTTATACTCGGTTATGAAGACAGATCGTCTCTTTTACGAATTTATGAGTGAAGTAGTAGGAGATAAATTTTCCTCAAACAATCCTTCAATTGAAAAGAGAGACTTGAATTTATTTTTTGCTACGAAGGCGGAAAGTAGTACTGTAGTTGCAGGATGGAGTGTAATCAATGCTCAAAAATTAAAGCGAGCAATGATGCAAGTATTATTTGAGAGTGGATTGTTAAAAACAAGACAAGGTACAGAATTGAATCCGCTTTGGGTAGAGCCGAGTCTGAAATCACACCTCATCGCAATCGGAGACAAAGAATATTTACGAGCAATAGGAGAAAGTATATGAAATCAATTGATGCAAGACTAGGAGAAATTATTCCGAAGATGAAGGAATCAAAATTCATTGAAGGAAGAGGCTTAGGAAATGAAATTAGTTTTTACGTTTTTGATTACGAGCCTGAATATGAATTAAAAGTACGTGATTACGTAAGAGTGATAAAAAAAACATTTAACTACGACGGGACAGATCGTCAAATACTCGAGTTTGATTTATATGACATGTTAATCGATATCACGAAAGAGAAAAAAATCTTCGACCGAATATTTGAGATGGAAGAAAAACAAGGTCCAGATGCCTTGTTCAAAGCGATGATAACATTTGCGAAGCCTGATATTTTCTTAAACAAAGTTAAAGAACGATTAGAAACTGAATCTATGAACAATCCGGTCATTTTTCTAACGGGTATTGGAAAAGTCTATCCATTTGTTCGCTCCCATACTATTTTAAATAACTTACAAGAAGTTTTAGATAAAACGCCTGTCATTATGTTTTTCCCTGGTACGTATGATGGCCAGTCATTACGTCTGTTTGGGAAATTTAAAGATGATAACTACTATCGAGCTTTTCGATTAGTCGACTAAATCAATAAAGGAGTAATGATATATGCAACTCAAGCAGATGTTTTTAAAAGATATTGAACGCGATATTCGTGGAGTCATTAAAGTCGCACAAACGAATGATTCAGATGTTTATCAAGAATTGGACGAATACGTTGTCACGCAAGAATTACATAAACATTTTTCCAAGTTCTACACTAACTATCAAAAAGGAATAGACGGAAAGACGGACAAGATGGGTGTATGGATTAGTGGTTTCTTTGGATCTGGTAAATCACACTTTCTGAAAATTTTATCGTATTTATTGGAGAATAAACCTGTCCAAGGAAAGTTACCGGTTGATTTTTTTGAACGGAAAATCAATGATCCACTTGTTTATGCCAATATGAAACGCACTGCAAATGTAAAGACTGAAACAGTACTTTTTAATATTGATTCAAAAAGTGGATTGGATAATAAATCGAATAAAGATGCTATACTGCGAGTATTTGTAAATGTGTTTAACGAACATCGCGGCTATGCAGACACACCAGGTGTAGCGGAGATGGAAAAATATCTTGATAAACAGGGCGTCTATGAAAAGTTTAAAGAAGAGTTTGAACGCGTAGCTGGCGAACTATGGACAGAGCGTCGTAATAGCGTTTACTTTGATGGGGATTATATCATCGAAGCGTTAATTAAGTCGGCAGATATGTCAGAGGATACGGCACGGAGTTGGTTTGAAAAATATTTAGATCAAGTTGAAATCAATATTGAGAAATTTGCAAAAGAAGTAAAGCAGTACGTGGATAGTAAAGAATCTAACTTTCATCTTGTATTTTTAGTAGATGAGATTGGACAGTATATCGGAGATAGCAGAGGCCTGATGTTAAATTTGCAAACTGTAGTAGAAGATATCGGAACATATACAGAAGGAAAAGTGTGGATCATCGTTACATCTCAAGAAAGCATCGATTCTATTATAAAAGTGAAAGGAGACGATTTTTCTAGAATTCAAGGACGTACTGATACGCGTCTTTCTTTATCTTCAATTTCAGTCGATGAAGTCATCAAAAAACGGATTCTAGAAAAGCAGCCCTATGTGATTGATCAACTACGTGCTGATTACCCAAACAAGAGTGCCATCTTAAAAAACTTGATTAGCTTCCGGGAAAGTACGGCCGACTTACGTGGTTATCGAGATGACGTAGAGTTTGCAGAAGTTTATCCGTTCGTTCCTTATCAATTTAAACTACTTCAAAATGTATTCGAACAAGTCCGTCGTCATGGTTCTTCTGGGAAACACTTATCAGAAGGAGAACGATCGATGTTGTCTGCGTTCAAAGAAGCAGCTCTTCGTTACAAAGACAGCGAGGATGGATCGCTAATTCCGTTTTATGCTTTTTACGACACGATTAATGAGTTTTTAAATCCGTCTATTTCACGTGTGATTGAAGGAGCACGTCAAAATCCAGCATTAATGGATGACGAATTTAACGTCGATTTGTTGAAAGTTCTATTCATGGTCAAATACGTGAAAGAGCTCCCAGCAAACTTAGACAATATTTCTACGTTAATGGTGACACGTATTGATGAAGACAAACTTGAATTAAAAGAGAAGATTAAAGCTTCACTTCTTAGACTGAGATCACAAACGTTGATTGGTAAAAACGGTGATGACTACATTTTCCTTACTGACGATGAACAAGATATTAACCGCGATATCAAACAACTTCAGATAGATGAGACGCTCATTAAAAGAGAATTGGCGCAATATGTTTTTAGTGAATTATATGACGATAAGCGGTTTGCATATTCGAAAGAATACTCGTTTCCTTTTAATCAAATGATGGATGAAAGACCGCATGGAAATCAAACGGATACGATTGGTGTCAATATTTTGTCTCCGTTGTCAGATTACTATATGAGTGCAGAGCAAGTACTGATGATGTTATCTTCAAGTGCTGATCAATTGATTTTGAAACTTGGCGGCAATGAGTCATATGTAGAAGAAATGGAAGAGGTCTTGCGAATAGAGGAATATCGTAAGAAAAAAAATATTACACAATTACCAGAGAACATTCAAAATATCTTGAATAATAAGCAAGCTGAGGCTCGTGAGCGCCGTCAGCGAGTGAAAACGATGCTCGAAGATGCGATTAAGTCAGGGACTTATTATGTTAACGGAGACAAAATTGAGGTTAAAGGATCTTCGGTTAAAGAAAAAATGAATGTCGCACTGAAACAACTAGTCGATAGTGTTTATACAAAATTGGGATACGTAAAACAGCATGTAGAGAATGAAAAAGAGCTGCATTTTTTACTGACTGACACGACTCAACAAATTTCGCTTGGAGATACGATTCAAGTACATCCAAATGATTTGGCACAACGTGAAGTCACTCAATATATTGATATGCAAAATAATTTAGATAAACAGATTCGGATCAAACTGATTTATGATCGCTTTATGGGTAAGCCAAATGGATGGAAGCAATTAGACATTGCATCTATACTGGTGCAAGCGTTAAAAGAACAACGAATCCGTATTCGCTATAACTCTGAATATTTAGAGCCAGAGAGAGACGTTAATCAGTTGATGACAGTATTCACGAATGTAAAAGAAGCTGATAAATCACTTGTGCTCAAACGAGTTAAAGTAGACGAGGCACTATTACGTGCAGCGCGAAGAATCTGTAAAGAAGTATTCCAAAAACCAGACATAGCTGATGATGAAGATGGCTTGGTAAAAGATATTCGAGGAATCATCGAGGAACAGAGTGAAGAGATTGCAGTATTGAAGGCAAACTATAATGTGAATAAGTATCCAGGTTTTCCTTTGCTACAAAAGGGATTGGAATATTTTAATCAATTTACAAAACAGCTTGATAACGCATCGTTCCTACAAAAACTAAAAGAATTAGAAGAACCATTAGCTGACTGGGAAGAAGATATGACTTACGTGAAGAGTTTCTTTGGGTCGAGTCAACGAGAGATCTTTGATAAAGGATTAAACGGGCTGATGAAATTCAAAGAAAATAAGGCATACCTCATGACTGAAGAAGTAGACCATGCGATGCGTCAATTAGAATTGATTATCAATAACTCAAGCCCTTATAAACAGATTAAAGAGATTCCTGGATTGGTGAACGTACTTCGTCAAGAATTGGAAGCCATTCTGAAAGAGAAAAAAGAAATAGTCATAGAAATACTAGTAGCTGACTTAGAAGAATTAAAGTTGCATTCTGCACAATACGGAGTTTTGCCAGAAACGGGACATCAGATTGAATCGCATTATCTTCAACAAATCAAAGAAGTAGAACAGTACACGGATATCTTTAAAGTTGATGCAGCAAGTGCAAGAAGTCATACGTTTAAAGAACAGAAACTTCAACAAATGAAACGGGAGATTTTAGAATCGCAAGAGCGAGAAAAACGACTTATTAAGGGTAAGGGACAAACTTTCGATCCCCCTGTTCAGCCGTTTACTAAGGTAGAAAAAGTGAGAGTTCAAGAGTTAGTATCCATTAAAACGTTATCATCTGAACAAGATGTAGAGACTTATGTAAATACGTTGTCACGAAAATTAAAAGAGATCATTAGAGCAAATAAACAAATTGAATTTACAGAGTGAAGGTGACTGAGATGAATAAAGGTGCGTTAAAAAAACTCGCAACTGAGGCTCGAAGAGAACTGTTGGAGCGTGTCGAATTGCAGGCACGCAAAATTGGAATCACAAAAGATTTGATTCAAACTGCGAACGTAGAAAGTTCGGATGCCGTTTTTATTGACGGTATCCATCTTTCTCATATTGAAAGAAAACAGCGAAACAAATTGATTGCACGGATTGATGAAATTGGCTTCGAACGTGTGGTGGATGAGACTGCGTATACGTGGTTTAACCGATTCGTTGCGTTGCGTTTTATGGAAGTGAATGAGTACCTTCCGACAAAAGTTCGTGTCCTATCTTCTTCGAATGAAGAGAGTGTAGAACCGGATATGATGATAGAAGCACTCTCACTTGATCTAGAGATGGATAAAGAACGCATCTATGAATTAAAAATGAACAATGACACTGATGGACTTTTCAAATACTTAATTAAAGTACATTGTAATGATTTAAATCGATATATGCCGTTCATGTTTGAGTCGATTGAGGACTATAAGGAAATTTTATTCCCCGAAGGACTACTAGGAAGCGATGCGTTAATTAGTCGTTTAATAAACGTAGAGTTAATCCCTGAAGATGATTGGACAAATATTGAAATAATCGGTTGGCTCTATCAGTATTATATCGCTGAAGAGAAAGATCGCGTGTTTAAAGCAAAAGCGAAATATAAAGCAGAAGAAATTCCATATGCGACGCAACTGTTCACGCCGGATTGGATTGTTCAATATATGGTTCAGAATTCCCTTGGACGTTATTGGACGGAAGCACACCCAGAGCATGAAGATTTGATTAACGATTGGAAATATTTTATTCGTCACGAAGAGGATGATTTTCAAGAAAAAATTGCTCCCTATGTCAATAAAGAATTGAACGTCGAAAGTATTAAATGTTTCGATCCTGCGATGGGAAGCGGACATATTCTTGTTTATATGTTTGACGTGCTTTACGAAATTTATACAAAATGTGGATATATGGAAAGAGAGATTCCTCGTTTAATTATTGAAAATAATTTATATGGACTCGATATCGATGACCGTGCAAATCAGTTGGCAAGTTTTTCTGTTGTAATGAAAGCTTTACAATACAATCGCAGATTTCTCCGAAGTATTGAACGAGAGGGATTGGTACTTAATTTAGCTTCTGTCCAAGAAACAAATGGCTGGACCGAGGAATTGTGTGTTTATTTAGCTGGTGACGAGAGTGGCTCTAATTATGATTCAGTGAAATTATTCATAGAACAATACCAGAATGGAAAAACCTTTGGATCGTTAATTCGTTTATCAGAGACAAATACATTATTCTTTGAAAAAAGACTTAGTGAATTAAAAGAGACTCCAGTCACTAATTTATTTGAAGAACATCATAGAAAGCAAGTTCTAGAAGTACTTCCACTACTAATTCATCAAACTAAGATTATGAGACAACAATATGATGTTGTCGTAATGAATCCACCCTACATGGGATTGGGAAGTATGAACAAGAATCTTTCTGATTTTCTCAAAAAAAAATATCCTGATTCAAAAGCTGATTTATTTGCTGCGTTTATGGAGGTTGATTATTACTTAAAAGAAGATAGTTTTTATGCTGCAATCAATCAACATTCTTGGATGTTTATATCTAGTTTTGAAGAATTAAGAAAAAAAACAATCAAAACTAAACAAATTGATTCTCTTTTACATTTAGGTCCGAGAGCGTTTGAAGAGATTTCTGGAGAAGTAGTCCAATCTTGTACATTTGTGTTAAGAAATCAACGTAATTTGAATATTAATGGAGTTTATTTAAAACTTACAGACGAAAAGAGCTCATTAGAAAAAAGAAATAAAATGCTAGAAATAATTAATAACTATTGTTCTCGATTTTATTTCTCTATCAATCAGTTAGAATTTAAAAAGATTAAAGGTAATCCGATTGCATTTTGGGCTAATGATAAGCATTATGCGGTTTATGAGAAGGCAAAACTACTCAATGAAGTCTCTGATATAAAAAAAGGTTTAGCAACAGGTAATACAAATTTATTTATAAAGTATTGGTTTGAAGTTCCTTATTATAAAATAAGTTTGGAGAAAGAACTTAACAAATGGTACCCATGTCATAAAGGAGGAGGATTTAGGAGGTGGTATGGAAATTTAGAAAAGGTAATAAATTGGTCTGATAATGGCTTCGAAATTAAAAACTATAAAGATAGCAATGGGAAATTAAAATCAAGGCCTCAGAATCTTGAATACATGCTCCAAAAGGGTATTATTTTTTCAAAAATCACTTCGTCTGGCTCGAGTTGTCGCTTAATGTTAGGAAATGAATTTTTCGATGATGCTGTGCAAGGTATTTTTGTAAAAAATAAAGAAATAGATGTAAAATATTTATTAGCCGTATTAAATTCAGCTGTTGTTTCCGAATTTTTAAAAATACTAAACCCTACTTTAAATAAACAAATTTATGATTTGGAAAGAATACCAATACTTATTTCTGACAATTATGACAAAGTGATTGATTTAGCTGATGCTGCGATTAACTTATCTAAGGAGGAATGGGGTGGTAAAGAAACATCATGGGGATTTAAAAGTTTCTTTGAAAAGGATTATACAAGAGAAAAGATTGAAGAGTACTTTGAACGAGTATATAATCAAACTCAAAAAAGAAATATAGAATTACTTGAAATTGAAAAAGAAATTAATAGAATTTTGTTAGATACTTATAAAATTAATATTGAAGAGACAAGTGTTTCTAATAACATAATAAAGAATGAAAAGAAAAAAGAGTTTGCCTTTGAATTAATTTCTTATTTTATAGGTATAGTATTTGGGCGTTATTCACTCGATGAAGAAGGAATAATTTATGCGGGTGGAGAATTTGATTTTTCTCGTTATATTATCTTTCCTCCCGACGAAGATAATATTTTGCCGATTTTACCAGACGCATACTTTGAGGATGATATTGTTGCAAAATTTGTTGAATTTGTTCGAATCACGTTCAGTGAAAAAACTTTAGAAGAAAATTTGAATTTTATTGCAGAAGCACTTGGACGTAAAGTGAATGATACGTCAAGAGAGACGCTAAGACGCTACTTCCTACATGAATTTTATAAAGATCATGTACAAACTTATAAAAGAATTCCGATTTATTGGCTATTCACATCTGGAAAAGAGAAAGCATTCAACTGTCTCGTATATATACATCGTTATGATAAAACCACTCTTTCGAGAATTCGTACTGATTATCTTCATGATGTACAAAATCGCATGGATACAGAGAAAAAAGATTTCCTTGCAATAATTGAAGGAAATCACCCAACCAAAGAAGTTAGCAATGCGAAGAAAATGCTAAAATCTCTCGATAAGAAAATTGATGAGTTGAAGGATTATGATGAATTACTACATCACCTAGCAGACCAACAACTTGAAATTGATTTGGATGACGGGGTAAAAGTAAACTATGAGCAATTTAAAGGATTAGTGGCGAAAATTTAATGTGAAAGTAAAGAAAAAGTGTCTGTGTATTTTACACAGGCACTTTATATTCGTTTAGACTTGAAGAATACAAGACAATAGGTAAACGAAGGAACATACAAAGAGGCTAATAAATTTATAGCTTTTAATCGATAAATTAATTATGAAAGTACAAGGTGAGTAATATGAATTTAACTCAAATCGTCTCTACCTTAAATGAATTATTTCAAGAACCATTAAAAGATGGAGAGACGCGAAAAATAATATTTTGGATTGATAAAGACCAAGAGTTTCTAGAAGACATTAACCAACTTCATATCGATGATGTGCAAGTGCATGTATTAACAGAAAATAATCAGTTTTATTCGAAATATTTGCTCGAGAAAGAACAACCAAATACTTCGTATTTAATTTATACCTCACTTGAACTTGGGACAGAGAACAATTGGTTAGCAGATACGATGTATTATGCGAAAGCATTTTACGCTGATCGTGTCTCGCTTATTTTAAGTGAGCTCAAAATCGACTCATCTTTCCGAGGTGTTGTCAAAAAACATGAACGCTTCTTCCTCAACAAAGAACGCTATCGTAAGTTTCAAGCACTTGGGATTGAGACTTACGATGAAGAATTGATTGAGTTGGCAGTTATGAGTGTTCTATGTAACGTTAAAATCCCTAATGTTGAAGAAGTGTTAAAAGCCGTTCTACTCGATACATTAGAAGATAATGAAAATAAATATTTGCTGCAACTCGACAAATTTTTTAATACGGATATTTTCTGGGAATACGTCTCTAAACAGTATGGATACGAACGTGAGACGCCGTCGCTTAAAACGTTATTTATCCATTTAGCAGTGACTGCATTTAGTCATTCAATTAATGAGCAGTATTTAACAAACATCGATGCATTTATAGCAAAACGCAATCGCACGAATTGTTTAGTATTCATCGACCATTGGATGCATCATCGAACTGATAATGTAGTGTTCGAACGGTATATCAAAACGGTGGAAGATGAAATTCAATTAACTCAATTATTACAACACATGCCAATCGATGAATTTAAAAAGGCTGATACGTTCCCGTCTATCGACCAAGCTATCATTCTTTATATCGCGAACGGTCTTTTGGAAAAACGCGAGGATTATGATGCTTATATTAAATTGATTCAGTTAAGACGAGCTAAACATTATTATCTTCAATTTAAAAATGTGTATGAAGGGCTCTTCTATGCAGTCAAGATGAAAGAATTTTATAAGACGCATCAACAGGCACTTTCGATTAAACCAGCAATTGATTTGTTTAAAGAATATCAAACAATCTACTATCAAATGGATACCTACTATCGCAAATTCTATGTAGTATTTGACGCGAAGAGTAATGATGAAATCCTCATGAAATTAAAAGAAATGGTAGAGCATCTCTACACACATTGGTTCATGGGAGATTTGAATGTCCACTGGTCTCAAGCTGTGAGAGCAGAGTTGACTGAACAATGGTCGTTACCGGGTGTGATGAATCAACAACAATTTTATTCATCAATGGTTGCCCCTTCTATTCGAAAAGGAGATCGCGTCTTCGTGATTATTTCTGACGCGTTTCGATATGAGATTGGGGTTGAACTTGCAGAGAGATTGAATAGTGAGACGTTAGGGACATGTGAAATACAATCCATGTTAGGAGTTGTCCCGTCTGTCACCAAACTAGGCATGGCATCTTTACTCCCACACCACACACTGGATATGAATCCAAAAGGTCAGGTTTACGTGAACGGGCAAAATGCTTCAGGATTAGAAAACCGAAGAGCCATTCTTGAGTCGACAGTAACCGATAGTATGGCAATTCATTATCAAAAGATGATGAATATGAATAAGGCAAGTCGTCGTGAGACATTTAAAGGTAAAAAGTTGATTTATATTTATCACGACAGTATTGATGCGATGGGAGATAAAGCATCAACTGAGATGTACACATTTGAAGCAGTGGAAAAAGCGTTAAATGAATTGTCTGCTTTGATCAAGATGATTCGTGATGATTTGTCAGGGACGAATATTTTAATTACTGCCGACCATGGATTCTTGTACCAGCGCCAACCTTTAGAACAAAGTGACAAGATCGAGAAAATACAAGTTGACATGATTGAAACAAAACATCGTTATGCGTTGTCTACTGTGAAAACAGAAGTCGCAGGTCAAATCACAATTGATTTGAATTCGGTTATTAAAAATGAAAACAGTCTCATCGCATACGTACCAAACGGGTCACTTCGAAACCGAATGCAAGGATCTGGAGTGAATTTCAACCATGGTGGGGTAAGTCTTCAAGAAGTCATGGTGCCTTTGTTGTCATACAAAAACAAACGGAGCGGTCAAAAAGATACGAAACAAATCACGAAAGTTGATATTAAACTGACGAGTACAGCTAATAAAATCACGAACAGTATCTTTACGTTGAATTTCTTCCAAACGGAAAAAGTTGAAGAGAAAACAAAGTCACGTACTGTTGTCATTTATATGGCCGATCAGGAAGGTAACGTGCTTTCGAACGAAGAAACAGTCATTGGGGACCGTGTATCAAGTGATCCAATGGAACGAACATTTAAACTTCAATTTGTTTTGAAAGGCAAAACGTACGATCGGAATCAATCGTATAACTTGATCATTAAAGATACAGAAACAGGGGTAGTGACAGAACGAGTTCCGTTTACAATTAATTTAGGAATTGTCAGTGACTTTGATTTTTAATGTGCGAGGAGGGAGGAGATGGAAGAAACGATGTCAGTGAATCTTGATCAGAAATTAAATGAGGCGTTTGCCGGTCGAGTTGTTCGGAAAGATTTAACGAAATTGATCAAAGAAGGAGCCAACGTTCCTGTTTATGTACTAGAGTATTTACTTGGGATGTACTGTGCGACGGACGATGAAGCAAGTATTCGGGATGGTATTGAACGAGTAAAGAAAATTCTTTCGGACAATTTTGTGAGACCAGATGAGGCAGAGAAAGTGAAGTCACGGATTCGAGAGATTGGTCAATATTCAATCATCGATAAAGTAACCGTCGCGTTGAATCCAAAACTTGATGTGTATGAAGCCGAGTTCTCCAATTTAGGATTAAAGGGTGTACCTGTCCCGTCATCCTTTGTAAAAGAGTTCGATAAGCTGCTAGTCGGTGGGATTTGGTGCATGATTAAAATTGACTATTTTTACGATGAAGAAGCACGCAATAAGAGTCCGTTCAGTGTGAGCAACTTGCAGCCGATTCAAATGCCGAATATGGATATTAATGAAGTGTTTGAAGGGAGAGAGAAGTTCACAAAAACTGAATGGATTGATGTCTTGATCCGTTCGACTGGTATGGAGCCAACGCAACTTGAGGAACGAGTGAAGTGGCATTTGTTGCTTCGTCTCGTCCCACTCGTGGAGAACAACTATAACTTATGTGAGCTTGGACCTCGTGGCACTGGGAAGTCTCATGTATATAAGGAAATCTCACCAAACTCGATTTTGGTATCAGGTGGGCAGTCAACAGTCGCCAACCTATTTTACAATATGTCGAGTCGGAAAATTGGGCTCGTCGGAATGTGGGACTGTGTCGCGTTTGATGAAGTTGCGGGGATTCGATTTAAAGACAAAGATGGCATTCAAATTATGAAAGACTATATGGCATCTGGCTCGTTCGCTCGAGGGAAAGAAGAGAAAAATGCTAGTGCGTCGATGGTATTCGTCGGGAATATCAATCAGAGTGTCGACGTCTTGTTGAAGACGTCTCACTTATTCGCGCCGTTCCCCGAGGAAATGGCGAATGATACGGCTTTCTTCGATCGGATGCATTATTACTTACCTGGATGGGAAATTCCTAAAATGCGACCAGATTTCTTCACGAATAAATACGGATTCATCGTGGATTATATTGCTGAGTTTTTCCGAGAAATGCGAAAGCGTTCGTTTGCAGATAGTATTGACTTGTACTATCGCCTCGGTAATAACTTAAATCAGCGTGACACGATTGCGGTTCGTAAAACAGTTTCGGGATTAATGAAGTTGATTTATCCCCATGGCGAATATACGAGAGCTGATGTCGAAGAAGTTCTGAAATATGCGCTTGAGGGGCGTCGCCGTGTTAAAGAGCAGTTGAAGAAAATTGGAGGCATGGAGTTTTACGATGTCATGTTCTCCTATCTCGACAAAGAGACAATGGCGGAAGAGTACGTATCCGTACCTGAACAAGGAGGCGGCAAGCTTATTCCAGAAGGGATGGGAAAACCAGGTCACGTTTATGTCGTCGGACAAAGTGATTCTGGTATGATTGGCATCTATAAATTAGAGAACCAAGTCGTAAGCGGCACAGGTAAGTTTGATAAGTCTGGTGTCGGGGCACATCGCGGAGCGCGTGAAAGCCTAGATACAGCGTTTCGTTACTTTACATCAAACAGTAAGACGATTAGTAATACCATTAGCACGAAAACGAGAGATTATTTGATGCATATTAGCGACCTACAGGGAATCGGTCTGACAAGTGAGCTGGCGATTGCTGAGTTGATTGGGCTCTGCTCTGGGGCACTCGAGAAACCAGTGCAAGAATCGACCGTGATCATTGGCAATATGACAGTCGGAGGCACTATCGCAAAAGTATCGGAATTCGCAAACGTACTGCAGGTTTGTGTAGATGCGGGTGCGAAAAAAGTGTTAATTCCAGCAGCGTCTGTGATGGACTTACAAACCGTCCCGCCTGATTTGTTAGTTAAAGTGCAACCAGTGTTTTACTCTGATCCGACCGATGCAGTGTTTAAGGCGTTAGGGGTACATTAATTTTCCCAAGCTATGACGAAATGTCGTAGCTTTTTTGTATACAAAAGATTTATTTGTAATTTAAAGGGTGTATAATTTCAATAATAACAAAATGTTCAATTATTTAATTAATATTGGAGGTATTGATTATGGAGATAACGAAAGAGGAAAAAGACTTGGCCGAAAAATTGAAATTTTGGGAAGAACAAGATCAAATTAATCAGGCATTAATTCCAAGAGTAATTAAAAATCATGAAATGATTACAGATTTGACAAAGCAACTCGATCAAAATTTTAAAGCGGTTGTTCTTCTTGAAGAAAAAATTGAAGAGTTGAATAAAAAAATAGACGTAAATCAGAATAATGGTAATGAAGACAACAATGAGAAGAAATTTGATTTACTTTCTTTCATCGGAGTAATTATTGCAATCACTATATCGCTAGTTGGCATATTTGTGTGATCTCATATGGAATCCATTAAATTATTAAATGAATTAGAGCGTTTACCTAAAACAGAAACGATTAGTGGTGATGACTTTAAATTTCAGGCATTTAATACTCTAGAAAGTTTAAAAAATAGAGATGTGATGCTCGAGGCAGGTATTCAATCAGGCTTGGCGGGATATCAGTTATTAGAGTTAAGAAATGTTCCAGACGGGTTAAGCAAATCATTTGAGCTGCAATACCCCAGACTTTTTGAAAATGGTACTTCACTATATAGTAAATACGTAGAATTGGAGAATTCGGGAGAGCAATCGGTACAAGGGTTAATCAATGGTCTAAAAGGTAAATATTTTGAGCAACATGTACATGAGCAGTTATCAGGTCAATATCCGGAATATAAATTTCAAATAGCTGAACTTAGTAATCAGCCTATTTGGGACATAAGAGGAATACACAACGACACAGGTGAAGAACTCTTTATTCAAGTCAAAATGATGAATTCAAAACGTGTTCACGATTTAAAAGAGATTATGAAAGAAAACCCAGATATATATTATGCAACTAGTACGGAAATTAGAGAAAAAATTTTGGAACATAGCCCGGAGTTGATGGAACAATTTATACCCATTGATATATCAGAATATACTTTCACTCAAGAAGTCGAAGAAGGACTTGCATTGTTAGCTGGTAACTACGGATTGGATTTACCTGATAAAGTATTTGAATTAGTCGATTTTGCACCAGAAATAATGTTAGGTGTCCGCACGTTATTCGACATTGCTCAAGTTCAAAGAGATTTTGGGCAAGTTAAAACAACAGATAAAAGTAGATTAGCTGCAGCGAAAGTTCTTATTCTAATTTCAAAATTTGGAGTAAACGTATTTTTTGTAAAGATTGGTTCATTAGCAGGCTTTGCTGTTCATCCAGTTGCGGGAGTAGCTGGAGGATTTACTGGGTATATTGTTGCCAGAAAAATTAATAAAGAGATCGCACCACACTCGTTAAAATTGGCGTATCAATTATTACAATTATCCGAAACAGATATATTCTATTTCAAAAATTTTGAAAGGATAAATCGACTTTTGCTCGAGTACTATGCACTAAAAAGTCAATCTAATTTAATAGCAAAAGACCACTGACGCTTTTATGAAGAAATGTCAGTGGTCTAATAGTAATTATTCGGAATACAACCGTATCGGCTCAATCCCCATTTCCTCAAGCAACGTCCATAACGGCTCCATCGCTTGATCCGCATCGCGGTAGAAATGGCGACCGCGGACGCGCCAGAACGTCCAACCGGCCCGTTCCAGTACTTTTTGACGGAACATATCTTGCTCGTATACGTCAGGACCGTGCCAACGCTCGCCGTCACATTCAACAGCTAGGCGGTTCGATTCACCTTCGACGACGAGGTCGATGCGATAACCGTTCACTTGAACTTGCGGGCGGACGAGGTAACCTCGGTTCGTCAAACGTTTATACACTTCTTCTTCAAATGGAGAGTCGAACAAGGGTTGGACTGCTTCGAATGACTCTTGATCACCGAGCGGATTCTGGCAGTAGTTGACCAGTTTATAGCGCATACAGTTCTGATTGCCGATGTCTTGCAGTGTCACGGAATGGAACAAAATCATTTGATCCCGAGCTCGACTCGCCGCGACGTTGAAGCGCTGGCTGTCGGTCTCTTTCGTGAGTGCCGCAAAACGACGGTTTGGTGCGACGACGAGTGACAGCAACATGACGTCACGCTCATCACCTTGGAACGTATAGGCGTCACCGAATCGGACGTTGTGCTCAATCAGCTTGTCGATGCCAATCAAGTCGGTCGCCATCCGTTCGATTTGATCCGTCTGTGCTTTTCCAAGGAGTGAAATCACCCCGAACGTCCGCTTCGCGTAGCGTGGATCGTCAATCAACTGCTTCAAGTGAGCGACGAGCGCTTTCGCTTCCGGAACGTTGAACTTGTCTTTCGTCGTTTCAGCGACGTTCCCGTCCTCGACAAAGACGCTCTGCACCGCCGGCGTCAACCGTTCAGCACGTTGCGGGAGTCGGAGTGGGACGATGCGGCCTTCATACACATGGGCGTTGCTGAAGCCGATGATTTCCGGTACGCAACGGAAGTGTTCACGAAGCCCGACCGTCGCACTGAACTTGACCGAGGCAAGGTCGTATAGACTCGATGAGCCATCGAACAACGTCATCGTCGTATCATTCCCGAAGTATGTCTTCTTCTTCTCTTGGATCGCATTTTGGTCTTGGAACGTCGTCGGACTGATTTGACGATCATCTCCGACGATAATGGCTTTTCGAGCACGCGACAGGAGTGAAATCGCGTCCATCGTACTTTGTGAGCTCTCGTCAAAGATGATGACATCGAACAGCTCGTCGATTTCTTTGAACGATTCGAGAACGCGGTTCACCGGCATGATCCAAACTGGGATCGCGTCTTGGGCCGCAGCCATTTGACGGGCGGCTTCCCGCTTATGACGAGCCGCATGTTTCCCAGTGCCTTTCCCGATTTGGCGAATCAACTTCGCCCAACTGTTCAAACGTTCTTGTTTCGACGGTGTCATCCGCGTCAGCTGCTCTTTCCACGCATATGTCGCACACAAGTCCGCCGTTGCTTTTCCTTCCTCTTTCTCCAATCGTTTCATCTTCTCCCGATAATCGTCGTCACTTAGTGCTTCAAGTAACGTCAAGACACGTGCTACTTTCCAATCGAGTTCGAACGTCTGAAGTTGAAGCGTCGGAGCAGTCCCGTCGTAAAACGCGTTCAACCAACCTGGCGCGACTTGTTTGAAGCGCTCTGTTAGTTCTTTTAGGCGTGTCGCTTTCGTGTTTTGTTGTTCGAGTAATGCCAACTCTTCAATGGACTGTGTGTAACGTCCGGCATCCCAAGTTTGCACCGCTTGCTTGAGACGTAACGCCGCAGGATGGATGTGCGTGTCATGGATGAGTGAAAGATAAGACGTCTGGATTGTCTGTAGCTCCTTCATCTCATCGAGCGCCAGCGAGGCATCTAGCTCTTGTTTAGCTTGCGCCAACCAAGCTTTCTCATAGCGGAACCGTTCGTTGTACAGACGGAAAGTCGGAGCCAATGACTCGTTGTACGTCACAAAGACAGCTTTCCATTCACGGAGCGCATAAAGCGCCGTCCGATAAGACGAAAATTCAGGCGTCTCTAACTCGAGCTCAAAG
The DNA here is from genome assembly GCF_018618345.1 of Exiguobacterium sp. s36. Taxonomy (NCBI): domain Bacteria; kingdom Bacillati; phylum Bacillota; class Bacilli; order Caryophanales; genus Exiguobacterium; species Exiguobacterium sp. s36. The sequence continues at coordinate 71,984 of NZ_JACSLW010000007.1, read as the reverse complement.
TGTTCACACGCGTATTTGAAACGACGTGATAATGTCGTCAACGATGACTTCAATTCATTAAATTGTTTCAACAGTTGAAGGTCGGCACTCGATTGCGGAGCCTTCCCGTCAATTTTGGTTTCATCGAGTAAGACGGCATATTTTTTACGTTTCGTCAGTTTGAAGAAAAAGCCGTCGGTCTTTCCTTCGTCTAAAACCGGACCGAGTTCGTCAGCGAGCGTCCATACATCATTCGGTAAAGTAGATGGCAATTCGATGTCGTGGACGGCGAGTTTACGCTCCAACGACTCGAGTGCTTTGACGTCGCGTTCAAACGTCTGACAGTCTTCTTCACATTGCACTTCATCGCTTCGATGGGTGGCCCAGTAGCTGTACCGTTCACGTAGCCACTCGGGTTGACGATCAAATGACTCGAGCAACGTCTGAATATGGTCTCGTGTCTGTTGACGAAGTGACGTCGATTTTTCCTGTAACCATGACGCAGCGGCCTGCGTCTGTTCGAGAGCGGCGAGTTGTTCGTAACGACCGCTTTCGGCTAAGAACGTTTCAAGGGACGGAAGCGTTGTCGTCGCTGGATAGGTCGTCACATTCGGTCCTTGGTTGAGCATTTCCCGTTCTGCCATGAGTTGATAGAAGTCCGCCAATTCATCAGCCGTCAGCGGACAAGTGTCTGTCAATATGGGGAGCGGAAGCTGCATCGTGACTTTTTGTTCGCTCGTCCATTTCGCCCAATCGGTCGGTGAACGCGTCTCATCGAGATATGGAATCACTGTATGCTCGCTAGCGGCTTGCTCAATCATTTTCCGACGCAGACGGGCAATCTCTTCACGTGTCTCATACAACTTTTGTTGCTTTTGTGTTCCTGTCTTCTCTAATTCCGAAGCGGTCGTGCGATTCAAGTACGAGGCAATCTCTTGGAGTGAACTTTCCGTCTGCTTTGTCGTCTTTGAATCTGATCCAAGGACGGATACCGCGAGCTGGCGAATTTGGGCCGGGAGTTTATCACGTAAGACGTTCAACGCATGTTCCTTTTCACTGGTGACGAGGACGCGTTTTCCGTGTGCAAGTAAATGCGAAATCAAGTTTGAAATCGTGTGACTCTTCCCGGTGCCAGGGGGGCCTTGTACGACGACACCGGCATGGTTACTCAATTGACTTAAAATGCGTTTTTGTTCTTCATTATATGGAAGCGGGAAGAGAATCTCTTCACCGACCGGCTTCCACGTGTCACGATCAAGCGCGTCAAGCGCGTGGATTTCTTCGTCGTTCGACGTCAAAAACTGTTGCAAGGCAGGTGAAGGTGATAGACCGTTTTCGATCAACGTGGCCAAGTTCTCATGTTCTTCGACCCACGCATGGGCAGACTTCTTGCGAACGTATAAGCGCATGCCGGGCATTGCATAGACGGTTGCGATTTCGCCATAGGCGTGGTCGTCATTCAACAGCTTCAATACACGCTCGGACTGCTCTTTTAATTCAGTTTCGACCCATGGTTTGAAGTCGAAAGTGAGCTCTTCTTTAAAATCGACTTCGTATCGGGATAGTTCAGATGACATCCAAACATGGTCACGGTCGAGCATATCAAGTTCGAGTTTCGTCGGTATGGCTGACGCTTCGATGCGGAACAGACTCTTCTCTTGATCGAACTCGAGTACGGCTGCTCGTGTGAACAACGGCCGTTCGACTTTGTCATTCGGCCAGTGCAACATCCCGAATGAATAGACAAGTTCATATGTATCGCTCTCAGTCGAGAGAAGTTGCATCGTCCGATACATCGTGTCGTATAATTTTCGAGCAGACTCGTGTGCTTTTTTCTCTTGTTCCCAAGTTTCAATCGAGGTTAAAAAGTCATTGAACGTCGCGTCGAATTTTTCAGGAAACAATTCTGTCCGTTTATACGTTTCGCCTTCTTGGAGAACGTAGGCGTACAACTCTCGCGGAAGACTTGGTCGCTTCTCTGCGAATGGTGCGAGAAAATGAATTTCAATAGAGAGCTCCTCTTCTTGGGTGACGCGAACGTTCGGATACGTTGACGCCTCGGGAGATAAAAGGAGTTCATAACTTTTTGTATTGGTTTCAGTGCGAATATCCATCCGTTTGACAGCTGCTAAAAACTTAAATAAATCAGCTGTCTTTTGTTGGGTTGTTGCGTTCATGGTTAAATCCTTCTTTCTTCAAAAACGATGATGTGACAGTCGTCTCATTCCAAACATAGGGAATGTTTCCCGTCTATTTAGGAATCAATTAACATTATAACGCCCGTTTCAAAAGAAAGGGAGATAAAAATTATACTAGGTGGTAGTTGTTTCTAATTTTGATTCAAGAATTTACCTCGTTCGTTAAAATAGCGCAATCTATAGACTATACGATTTGGTAAAATGAGGATATCAAATGATGTAGGGGTGCAAGGCATGAAGGCAGTTTTAAAAAATGAACAGCAACGACTTGATCATTTTTGTATGGTAATCGAGTCTCATCTAACTGGGAAGACAGCAGGAGACAAACCGGGTCTTGAGTCAAGCGACTATGAAATGATTGACATGCGGGGGCATTCACGTCAATCAGAAAGTGCGCAGGAACGACAACGGTACAAAGACGCGCTAAAAGAGTTGTATTCATTCACATTCGTGATTGAGGACGAAGGTGAAGAAGAGATTTATCCGGTCGGAAAGTTTGGAGTGGCGCACCCTCGGTCACCTGAAATTCCGCTCGTCTTAGATTGGCGGAGTGAGATGGCAATGCGTGCGTCCATGTTTAACGGGGAGACGATTGAGACGCCAGGTGGTGACATCATCGGGATGACACAGCTCGAGCTTGATCGAAGACAACGACGTGTCGTTCAGGCAAATCATCGTCGTGCCCCTAAACGACAACCGAGCTCATTGACGAAACGGTTTACCGAGCAAATCAAATCGACATTCAAAAAGCCGGAGACGGTGCCTGCCGTCCCACAAGAGAGTTTTATGGAGCAAGAGTTGACGAAGAAACAAAAAGATCGCTCTATCGACGGATTCATCGCGACGCGGCAAGCCGAACAGAACCATATCATCCAGGCACCAGTGAATACATATATGATTGTCCAAGGGGCGGCTGGGACCGGAAAATCGTTGACGGCGCTGCACCGCATGTCTTATTTGCAGTATCAAGACGAACGTCGTAAGATGCTTTATTTGGCTCCGAACGAGGCGACGATTCATCAACTGTTGAAGGACGCGGAGCATTTACAAATTCAATCGGTGTCGACGATGGCGTTTGATGAGTGGTTAAAGACAGGGTCGTCTAAAGACTTCTCCGCGAGTGTCGTTCAAGAACTCCTTCCGTTATATCAAGGCCACGATCTATTCGAATGGGCGGATGCGGCAATTGAGGAGTGGTATAACGACGTTGCTGTGTTGCTTCGACGATATGAGCCGATTAAAGCGCTGGAGGATTTACACGAGCGGGCGTTAGCCATTTGGTTTGGACAAGAACGGCCAGGTCCCGCACAAACAGAACGCATTTTACAGATGATGCGTAGTGAGGCTGAACGAACAGCTATCTTGAACAAAGAAAAGTATGAGAACGAGTTAATCACGGATATGCAGAGATGGAGCGGAGATTTAGATTCGACGAAAGCTCGCACGCTTGAACAGATTATGCAAGAAAATATGAAACGCCAACTGGCCCGTGAAAAACGAGAGCATCTTCAATTAATCGACTTTTGGAAGAAGACGACCAAGCTGGAGGCTGCGACGATTTGGTCGATTATGAAGCAACCAGGCCGTCTAGTTTATCTCAAAAAGACGCAGTCAGAAGAACTGTTAGAGATGTGGCACAAGTTGAAACGTCCGACTGAGCTCGACCGTTTCTTCTGGATGTATCTTCATTACGAGACGAATGGATATCCGGACAAGTGGAGTCATCTTTTTGTCGATGAGGGACAGACGCTTCGACCACTCGACATTTTCGTACTCGAGAAGTTGTGTCACGGGATGACGGTGTTTGGTGATACGCTCCAAAGTTATCGTTCGCTCGAAATGACGTCATGGGGACCTATTGAAACGCATGGAGAATCGAACTGGACGATTGAGTACTTAACAAAAACGTTCCGTACGGCGAAGCCGATTGTAAAAGTAGCGAAAGAAATTTTACATGATGCAGGACACGACACATCGTGGATTGATCCATTTGATCGGACAGGAAAACCTGTCACTTATTTACGTACGAAAAAGAGTAACGAATTAAAGAGTCTACTTAGGCAATGGCAGAATGAAGGGTTTTCAATTTGCATTATTACACCGACGATGGAAAGGGCTTCATTCTTTCATTCTAAATTACAGCTCGAGACTCAATTGATTCGTTCGGAGACAACAAAGGTCAACGATCAAATCATTATCTCAACGATTGACTATCTTCGTGGAATGGAATTTGATGCGGTACTATTACTAGATATGAACGAAAGTAACTACCCGGAAGAATCTAAAGAAGCTAGACGATTATACGTTTCGTTAACTCGTGCATTGCATGAAGTGATTATTCATACGACGAATGAATTTTCACCATTGTTAAGTGATCAACGACACCGTCTTGTTATTAATCGTTGATAAAGTGAGACAGAAGAGCTAAGGAAAGAAGGAAGCCAAATGAACGAAGTACAACAATTGATGGACAAAGTAATTGGATTCCGTGACGAACGCGATTGGGCGTTCCACCACAACCCGAAAGACTTGGCATTATCGTTATCGCTCGAGGCGAGCGAGCTGTTGGAGTTGTTCCAATGGGTGTCGAGCGAAGAAGCGCTCGAGACGAAACACGTCGAGATGAAAGAAGAACTTGCGGATGTCCTCATTTACGCGCTGACGTTCGCCCATGCAGCAGGGATCGATGTGTCGCAGGCGATTGAAGAGAAGCTCGAGAAGAACGCGGTGAAGTATCCGAGTCCGAACGCTTAAGTTGCAGTCGACCGATTAACCCTGACCATTATTTTCACTACTTCTTGATGTGAAATCGGATAAAGTGGTGAAAGAATAAGTCTGGAGAGGGTTAATGAATATGGGCATCTATTATACGTATCAGCATGAAGACGCTTGGAAAGTAGCATTGGAGCGAGGGTATCTCCAAGGTGATCCTCACTACGCCTTGTTCAATGACGAAGGATTCGATTTTTTTAAACCGGCCTATGACTGGATGGTCGAACAGTACGAGCAGCGAATTGGGATTTCGCTGAACGGGAACTATCCGGTCTGGTGTTGGGACGAGTTTCCTGACTTAAGTATCGGTGGACATATTGGACAAGGAAACAAAGGTGTGGTGTTGACGGTGGAATTACCCGACGACGACGTGTTGCCTTCAGAGCTCTCGTACTGGCATTTGGTACTAGGGCAATCTGCAATCTATGACACTATTGAAGCGTATGACACCGAGGAAGAAGCGGAGCCGGCATATACGCGAAAGTCTTGGGAGAAAATCTTTGACCAAGAGTGGTGCGAGGTAATGGCTGCAAATCAAACAATAGCGGCACCGAGCTATCAATACGTGATTCATCGCATCGAGCTGCATCACGTCCGGGCCGTCATGCCGTTTCAAGACTTGAGTGACAGTTGGGTGGACAGGATTCGAGGATCTGTGTGGCGTCTCGGCTATCGACTTGGTTTGAAGAAGTCGATACCGTTCCAGTGGCGAGACAAAACTGGGTTGAAGGAAATTAGTTGAACAAAAGGAGTCTGGTTTCATGACGCAGCGCGAGCGGTTCAATCATTTGTATGAGAGCGGCAAGCGCTCGACCCGTCAGGCAATCATTCTGTTTGCACTGATTACAGGAATCAGTGTGACCTTGATGATGATTGGCGAACGTCGTCTCGCTGAATTCATCTGGTTCCTTCTAGTGTTTCCATCTGTCGGTCTCGTGAAAATAGGGGCTCGGACGAACACATTGCTTCGCTTCAACCAGTCCGCCGAGTATAAGCGGCTTGTGCGTCTCGAATGGTGGACGGCATTTGGACTGATTGGAGCATATGTTGTACTGATTTTGACGCTACTGCTCAATCCGGAACAAATCAGTGTGACGGTTGTCGCAACCGGTATGTATGGAATCGGAATCATTCTGTCGTCTCGTCTCGATCAAAGACTCGGCAAAGTTGACCCGGAGCACGTGACGCACAAAGTGTACGCCAGAGGAAAAGTCGGTTACTTCAACTCATAAAAGCTGGAAAAAGGGAGTAGCGCGCGCTACTCCCTTTCGTTTACCCGATCGACCAATTGTTTCGCTTCAAGCAACGACAGGTCATATGTCTCACGCAAGAATTTAACGGTCGGAATCATGCCAATCGTATCGATTTTTTCTTTAATCGACGCATGAAACTCAGCATCTTGCACGATTGGTTCTGTATGGAGTTGTTTTCGTTTCAATGCACTCATATCCTTTGCTTGTTGCGCAATGATATTGAGCAAGAAGGCGTTCAATATCAATGAGGCAGTTAACATAATCGTGATCCAATCCATTCAAACACTCCTTTCGGATTAACGGCGAGTCTCTAACGTCTCTTCAATTCGATCTAGTCGGTCGATTAACGCATTCATCTGTTCTTGTTGATGCAAGGCGGTTAGTTTCTCAAATTCGATTTGTGCGTTAGCGCGTTGCTCATAACGATTCATGAATCGTACGATTGTCACAATAAACAAAATGATGATAAGCAACGGTAGCAGTGCCATAACTCCCTCGAGAAATGAGAATAATACTTCCTCCATGTGGTTTCCTCCTTGTGTGACTCTTAGATATTACGATTTCAAATACGATTTGGTTTCATCGAGCGGAACGTATCCAGGCTTGGTCCGCCTTCGTCTGACGTCCGAGTCAAAATAATGAAATGGTGTGTACATTCCTAGTGGGACATAGTACGAAACAAATGTTTTCAAGTAAAATGGCAGTGGAATTACATCAGCTAATATCATGACCGTCACTGGGGTCACCATGACAAATAATGCAACTGTCATCATCACTTCTGTTTTGATGAACCGATGCAATATGCACATCAACCAAATGAACGGGAAATAGAAATAATAAAAGAATCGATTCACATCATAACGTCCTTTACTGAGCGGTTCGCCCAAATTATGTATATTCGTCTTTTTCAGTATAATAGGAGCACCACATACAAAGAAGGAGCATTTTTATGAATCCATCAATTGCGATTATCGGGGCCGGCGTGAGCGGCTTGTATGCCGCGTCGCTCCTCACTGTGAAAGGCTATGACGTCACCGTCTTCGAGGCGCGCGATCGCGTCGGGGGACGGGTGTTGAGCCATGACGGCTTCGACCTCGGTCCGACCTGGTATTGGCCCGAGACGGAGACGACAATCACGCAACTCATCGAACGGCTCGGCCTCCCGACGTTCTCTCAACACACGACCGGAGATTTGATGCTGGAGCGGCAGTTCGGTGTCATCGAACGTCATACGCTCCCACCAGGTCAGATGGTCCCATCGATGCGACTCGTCGGAGGCATGGCCAGTTTGACAACGGCGCTGGCGGCAACCTTGCCTGCCGGAACGATTCAACTCGAGTCGACCGTCACCTCGATTCAACAGACCGAAGACGAGGTCTCTATCGAACTCGAAACAGGACGGTCCCAAACGTTCAAGCACGCCATCCTAGCCATCCCGCCGCGACTCGTCTCACGCATCTCGTTTCAACCGGAACTGTCTGAAACGACGAAGTCAAAGCTGGAAAACACGCCAACCTGGATGGCGGGACAGGCGAAAGTACTCGCCGTCTATGACCGCCCGTTTTGGCGAGATAATGACCTATCTGGTCAAGGCATGAGCTGGGCCGGGGTGTTGCAGGAGATTCATGACGCCTCGCAGCCGGGCGGACTGGCCGCGTTATTCGGCTTCTTCCGGTTGTCTGCTGCCGAACGTTCGGTATTCGATCAAGACGAGCTGAATCGTCGCGTCATCGATCAACTCGTGCGACTGTTCGGGGAAGAGGCGCGGCAGCCACGTGATGTCTTGTATATGGATTGGTCGAGTGATCGTGACACGGCAAGCCCGCGAGATGCCCAGTCGTTGACCGAATTCCCGGTCTATCAGCCGATCGCGCTCGACCCAGCCTGGGAAGGAAGGCTCTCACTCGCCGGGACGGAGACGGACTCCTTGTTCGGTGGTCATATCGAAGGCGCACTCCGTTCAGCAGAACGTGTCGTCGAGCAACTCTAACCAAAAATGCGTATCCTCCCAAGTCGGGACGATACGCATTTTTCATTTGAACTTTTTAATCATCAGCGCGAGTGAGCGATTGATCATCGTCATCTCGTCATCTTCAAGCACGGAGAACATCTCTTCGGCGAGCCGTTCCTCGATGGCATCGATTTGTTTCGAATACTCCATACCGATCGGGCCGAGACGGATGAAGCTCTCGCGCAAGTTGTCCGGGTTCTTCTCTTTTTTGACAAACTGACGATGTTCGAGCACTTTGAGCACTTGGCTGACCGCACTTTTCGAGATATTCATCTTCGTGGCAATCTCGGTCGTCGTCCAGGTGTCTTGGCGTTTGAACAGGAGTAACATCTGTTCTTGCTGGTAACTGAGTTCGAATTCGTTCAACTCGGTAAAGTATTTGGTGAACAACAAGTCGAGCTCGTCGATTTGACGGTACATCTCGATGACTTGCTGTTTGCGTGTGTCATTCAATCGTCGTTCTCCTTTCATCGCGTGTCACGGAACGTCTGGCTCCGCACGTATAACACACTACTCAATACTAATCCGATTATACCAAACGAGATGAGTAACGTTTGAATCGGTACGGCCAAGGCGACCAGAATCGACAGGACGGCGAACGCGATGGGCTCTAACCCGGATGCGGCGAGCGCCATGATGCTCATGACCCGTCCAATCTTGTCGTGGTCGCTATGTTCTTGCATGAGCGTGACCGTCGGCAAATAGACGAGCATCAACATAAATCCGCTCGCAGCTGCAGCTAAGGCAAGGAGTGTGATCGACTGCGCCTGCGTATAGAGGAAGAAGGCCCCAATCGTCAAAAACAGGACGCGGAAGACGAAGCGTCCACGGTGGACCGAGCGGAACAACAGAACGAGAAAACTCGCGACGAACGTCCCGACAGCAAGTCCACCTTCAATCAGACTCAAGTCAAACGCATTGCCGCCTCGTTCACCGACGAGAATCGGGATGCTCATGATGAGCGGTCCCATGACGAATAAGTTGACGATGGCAATCGACAACGTCCCGCTCCGTAAAATCGGTGTGCTCGAGACGTAACGGATGCCCTCTTTCAAGTCAAAAATGACATGACTGAGCGACATGGCACGTGCGAGGGGAATCGAGTCACGAATCAAGCGTGGCATAATCAAGATAGCTGCGATGAAAATCAAGACAGCCGCCGTCCCAAAGCTAAGCCCGAAGCCGCCCCATGTGAGTAACGCCCCGGCGAGAAAAGGTCCGAACACGAACATGAGTTCAAGCGTCCCTTGGAAGAGTGAGTTGGCACGCTGCAGCTCTTCTTGTTTGACGAGCGACGGGATCAGGGAAGACAACGCCGGATAAGACATGCCGTCGAGGAGACCGAACACGATGGAAATCATGATCAAGGCGAACACCGAATACGCGTCTGCGAGATGGAGCGCCACGACCGCGACCATAAGAAGACCTTGCCCGAGGTTCGTCAAAAACAAGAGCCGACTCTTTTGGAATCGGTCGGCGAACACGCCGCCGAACACCATCATTACGACACGTGGCAATGAGACGGCGGTCATGATAATCCCGAGGAGGGCCGGTTGTTTCAGCACATCGATCGTGAGCCACGACACGCTCAAGAAGAAAATCGAGAAGCCGAGCGTGAGCGTCATGCCGGATAACCAGGTGAACACGAAGCGTGGATTTTGTAGCAAATTCATAAAGAAAACCTCAGTCTTTCTACCTTTTAATATAGTTAAGTTAACTAAACAATAAAGTGAAGTGACTTTTTCGTCAAGCGAGTAGATTGCTATAAGGAAATTGTAAAAAAACGGAACTTTTTTTCTGATAGAATCGTATAGTGAGATAAGAGGTGAACAAGATGAACAAACATCAGCGTTTAAAAGAAATGATTACAGGCAACCGAAAATCGCTTCTCATACGACTTGGTTTTGCGATTCCGATTGGTGTATTGCTCTTCTTCTTTCTACAAACCGAGACACAATCGCTCATATACGGAAGTTTGATTATAGTGTCGCTGTTAGCATACGGTGTGATGATCATGCGGGAAAGTCGATTCATGAGCAGTTTCACAGACCACATTCGAGCGAAGCGGGTCATCCACATTCAATATGTGTTCAACTACATGATGGTTGTCTTCATCTGTTTGTTTTTCCCGTTACTCATGAAGATAGAAACAATCAGCTGGGTCCCATTCTTCATCTTCTCCCTAACGGCATTGGCGCTGGTGATTGTGGAACGGTTGCTTGATGAGAAAGTAAAGCTGATTGATCCTGAGCAACCGACACGTCGCGACATCAAACGAGAAAGTTTTTAAGGGGGAATTCGATGACTAAACAAGAGCGCATCAATGTGATTTATAAAAAGATTCAAAGGTTGGCGTGGGCTCGCAGTTTCTTGGTGCTTGTGATGTTGTTTTGTGTGTTCTCTATTAAAAGAAACGACTGGTACATCGTTGGTGTGGTTAGTAGTCTCCTGTTGATTAGCGCCGTGCTTAGTCATGAAAGCCGCTTTATGAAAAATTTGACGAGAGAGCATAAGGCGAAACAAATTATCACGAAGCAATACATATACGATTTTGCTGTGATTCTATTCATTGTTTTAACGTATCTTTTGACTGGGCAATTAGGGGTGACGTGGTTATTACCTGTTTTAGTAATCGGCGTTGTTCTCGCAAATAACCAAATTCAACGCAAACTCGACAATCGATTGACGCGTGAAGACCCGGAACACCCAATCCGTCGCGACATCAAACTTAGTAACGTCAAGGACTGAGGAGGTATTTAGTTGAACAGAGAAGCCCGGATTGAAGCGTTGCCTCAACGGAATCAATGATTAGAAAAGGAATGGAATCGTATGAAGAAACAACAACGGATTGACGAAATGAATCGATATCGTCAACAAAGGAAGCGGCGGCGAGACATGATGTTCGCCCCTGTCCCTGGACTATTATTTGTCACGTTGCTCGCGGATCACATTTGGTGGGTTGGCTTAGGATTGATAGGTTTGTTCGCCAGCGGTTCAATCGTATATTTGCTGAAAGAAGGAGAGACGTTCGCTCGTCTATCGGATGAAAACGGCGCTCGAATGGCGACGCGGAATGTCTATCGGATTTTAAGCGGATGGTACGTCATTATCGTCGGTAGCGTGGCGAGTTATAAACTGGTGGCCCCTTGGTGGACATGGGTTCTCGTCATTGGGATTGCCGTCCTGCTATCCCTTCTGTATAAACGCTTCAATGAAACTGTCCAAAGCGCAGATGCAGCCCAACCGGTCCGCTCTGAATTGGCAACGGCGAATGGGTTGATATGAACATGCTGACGAAACAACAACGAATCGAGCGATTATTCGCGCATGAGGATGCGACGTGGCACTGGCGCTACTGGGGACTTTTCTTCAGCCTGATCGCTGTCGCATTCATCTCGTATCAGACGTCGATTTATTTACCGCTCATCCTGTTTGCAGTGTATTTGCCCCAATTGTGTGTCGCGTGGTGCAAGACGAAAGTGTTGCTGACATTTAATCCGGATCCTCGCTATCGACGTTGGATTTACAGTGATTTCATCGTCGAATGGTTCATTTTTTTGCTGTTTATCTGTCTGCTCGCTGCACATCACACCGACCTTCTCACGGTTTGGCCACTCCTGGTCATGTTGGTGACTGGTACGATTGGCGGGTTACTGTTTTCATACATGGTCAACCGAGTCGTTCTGACGTTTGATGCACATCACGTCACGAATCGGATGTTCAACGAAGCGAAAACTGAGCGCCATACACACCAAAAAACGAGTTCCTGATAGTCGGAACTCGTCTTTTTTCACATTTCAGGACATCGGTCCTTTATGCTAAAGTGTGTGGGGAGTAAGCTTAACACGTACACAGTATATAGAGAGAATCGAGGAAGAGACTATGTTAGCCATTGTAATTGGACTCGTCATCGGGATTTTGTTACCGGTGCAGACGAGCGTGAACTCGCGTCTGCGCACCATCGTCGGGTCACCGTTTGTCGCGTCGTTCCTGTCGTTCGCAATCGGGACGACGTTTTTAACACTTACGTTACTGCTCACCGGGCAGTCGTTCGGGATTGAATCATCCATTTTCCAAGGAGAACCGCTTTGGATGTGGTCGGGTGGTTTGTTAGGGGTAATCTTTTTAACGGGGAACATCCTCTTGTTCCCGAGACTCGGGAGTGTCCAGACCGTCATCATGCCAATCTTCGGACAGATTTTGATGGGGCTCTTGATTGACCACTTCGGCTGGTTCAATTCAACCGTCAATGTCCTCACACCGTGGCGCGTGTTCGGGGCCATGCTCGTCTTGCTCGGCGTAGTCGGGACGGTCGCACTGACGGACTGGATCAACCGTCGCCGTGGTAAACTGGTCGCTTCATCGCAGACGGGAACCGGCAATTTGAACGCCTGGCGCCTCGTCGGAATCGGGACCGGGATGATGAGCGCAACACAGACGGCCATCAACGGCTATTTGGGAACGGTGCTCGAATCGGCCTTGAAAGGGGCGCTTGTCTCGTTCGTTGTCGGGACGGTCACATTACTGCTCATCTTGCTCGTCTTGCGGCCGAGCGTCGAATGGCGCGGGTTACGTGGTCAGCCGTGGTGGATTTGGCTCGGCGGTATCATCGGGGCACTGTTCATCGGCGGGAACGTCTTAATCGTGCCGATGGTCGGGACCGGCATCGCCGTCGTCATCGTCATTGTCGGCTTGCTGTGCGGAAGTCTGCTCATCGACCGTTTCGGTTGGTTCGGGGCCGCCAAGAACCCGGTCACCGGGATTCAACTCGTCAGTTTACTCGTCATGGTCATCGGGATCATGCTGATTCGTTTATCGTAAGGAGGAAAGATATCATGCGCGGAGTACTGTTCGCCATCAGTGGAGGTTTCTTTTTGACACTGCAGAGCGTCGCCAACGCACGCATCAGTTCAAGTATCGGGACGTGGCAGGCAGCGACGTTGACGCAATTGACGGGTTTCGTCGTTGCGCTCATAATCATGCTTCTCGTCCGCGACCGGACGTACGTCCACATGCGTCGCGTCGAGCCGCTTTATTTGTCAGGGGGCGCGTTCGCTGCGTTCATCTTGTTCAGCAATATGACAGCCGTGCATGAGCTCGGTGTCACACTCACCATCTCGTTGTTCTTGATTGCCCAGCTTGCCCTCGCGCTCGTCATCGACTGGCGCGGATGGTTCGGGATGTTGCGCCGTGACTTAAACCGGACGCAACTGCTCGGGGTCGTCATGATGATTGTCGGGATTCTCGTATTGAAAGGATGACGTGCGATGGAACAGATTGACCGTTACATGAAGCGATATGGGCTGGATGAGGTACTCCCATCAGCTGTACGTCCTCAACTTAAGCTCGTCCGTTATGCGACGGGAGAGGCGATTTGCACCCAAGGCGCTAAGGCCGAGCAGCTCCACTTTCTCGTCAGTGGAAAGATTCGGGTGGCCCACACGTCAGCGGCTGGAAAGCGGCTCGTCTTGTCGTTCAAATATCCACTCGACTTGATTGGAGACATCGAATACGTCCGCCGCACGCCGTTCTTGAACACGGTCGAGGCAGTCACGCCGGTCGAGATGATTGTCGTCCGCTTCGACGATCTCGCGCCTAATGCCAAGGATGATGTGAAATGGCTCCACTATTTGCTGGCAGGCATCACGAAAAAGTTCGAGATGAAGTCGCAGTCGATGAGTTTCAACTTGTTTTACCCGGTCGATGTGCGGCTCGCGAGCTATCTGTTGTCGATGACACCGGAAGAGACGACGCTCGGGTCGACCGTCGATGAGTTGACCGATATCGCCGATTTGATTGGGACGAGCTATCGCCACGTCAACCGGACGCTCAAGCGTTTCGTCGAGCAGGGATTGATTGAACGGGATCGTCGATCGATTGCAATCATTGATCGCGCCGGATTGCTTGCTGTTGCCGGAGAGAGTATTTATGAATGAGGAGGACATATCATGGCACTTGGAATGATGCTCGCGGTCATGGGCGGCATGCTCGTCTGTGTGCAGAATACGTTCAACGCCAAAGTGAAAGAACAGGTCGGGGCGTGGGCGACGACAACGCTCGTGCTCGCACTTGGCTTCTTGGCATCACTGCTCGTCGGATTGATCAGTGAAGGATTTGGTCTGTTCGCCGTCACGGGGATGGAGACGTGGTACTGGTTCAGCGGCATCATCGGGGTCGGCGTCGTCATGAGTGTGACGCAAGGCGTCCAACAGCTCGGGCCGAGCCACGCCATCTCGATCGTCATGGTATCACAAATCCTATTCGCGCTCTTATGGGACACACTCGGCTGGTTCGGGCTCGAAGCCATCCCGTTCACGTGGAAGACAGCGCTTGGCATCGTGCTAATCGTTGGTGGGGTTCTGTTGTTCCAGTTGAGTGGGAATAAAGAGACGGCCCACCAAAAAGCAAAGCAGATTAGTTAAAAGGATTTTCGACAAGTTGAACAAGTTTGCCCGTGTTCCTGCCGTTTGATGACGGCTTGGCAATGCGGGCATTTTGTTGTGAGCGAGGCGCGTGGTTGAACGGGTGAACGGTCGCCGAACGATGACGGATAGATGGTATAAGAACGGGTTACGATGAATCCGGCGATACCGAGCAGGACGACTAAAATGAGAATATCCATCGAAATACCTCCTAATTATTGGTATGCTACTCCTATGTACGGTAAACGGTCCGAATTGGTTTCAAGGAGGAACAAATTATGATGTCGCGAGAAGAACGAATCGAACAGTTACAGAAACGCCCGAAAAAAGGTGCATTTAACTTGTTATGGGCCGCCGCAGCTGGACTAGGAGTGGGATGGTGGATTTACGCCAATGCGTCGTTGCAACTACTTGCAGTCTTCTCCTTTTTGATCATGACGGCTGTCCCGTTTAGTGTTGTCACGTGGCAGAAGACACGTACACTTTTGACATTCAATGAACATCGCTCTTACCAACGATTGATTCGGGCGAAGGGCGTCATCGTGATTGCGATGTTATGGGGTATGCTCGGTCTGATGTTTGGACACGTATCCGGATTCTTTGCATTGTCCGTGTTCAGCGGACTGTCGGCAACGTTGATTGTAGGTATGTTAGTGGTTGAGACATGGCTTGATTATCGCTTGCTTCGGATCGATCACGAGCATGTCGCGGATAGCTTGATTAGCTTTACAAAACGCGAGCGCTTGAAGCGCAGTTGGGATAAGAAATATAGCGATTAAAGAAAGCAGGGGAGCAATGATCATTTGGA
This sequence comes from Exiguobacterium sp. s36, assembly GCF_018618345.1. Classification (NCBI taxonomy): domain Bacteria; kingdom Bacillati; phylum Bacillota; class Bacilli; order Caryophanales; genus Exiguobacterium; species Exiguobacterium sp. s36. Next base: position 56,541 of record NZ_JACSLW010000007.1, on the reverse strand, counting down.
ATGACATACCGGACGACCCGAATCGGTTGCCCGCATTAACGGACGACGTATTGACTGAAGTGGAAGGGCGCCTCGGGGTGAAGCTGCCGGACGATTATCTTGAGTCGCTTCGTATCCAAAACGGGGGATATGTCGTACAACGCGATTTGCCGATTATATGGAATGGACAAGATGACATCGCCCTCGTTGATTCGATTGCCGGGGTCGGATTACATAAAGGGATAATTGAATCGAAAACCTTATTGACCGAATGGGGTGTTAAGGATGAACGTTTGATTGCGTTCGCCGGGGATGGGCACTTTTTCCTCGCGTTTGATTACCGCGATGGGTCAAATCCGAACATCGCTTTCATCGATACGGACACTGAACAGATTGATATTTTATTCGATTCGTTTCACCAGTTAGCCGAAGCACTCACGACGGTCGATCTGGGAATGTATGAAGAAGTGATGCCGGAACCGGTCACGGGAATGGCTGACGGGGAGCCTTTCCCTGATTACGCGCGACGCTTACTCTATAGCAATCATCCGGAAGAAAAAATCGATGGTGCGGTTATTTGGTTCAATGGGGTGGATTCGTTCGGAGCGGACGAACTCGTTCGCGAGTTGTTGACATGGATGGATGACGAGACGTTACGAGATTCGGCGACAAGCATCATTCAAGAAATCATCATTCGCCGGAAACCGCTCAACCAACAACTGTTCGAAGCATTTTTTGAAACGCTTCTCAGGCAAGACGATACCTATAGTAAACAACGCTACGAAGAGACGATATACATTCTCGATAACGATATTCAAGTCGAATGAAACAATTTGTCGTTTACGTTCGTAAAGGAAGGCTATGAGATTCATTTAGGAGGAGTTACATGATTCCAAAGACTGAACGATTAAAACAAATGGTCGAGAACGACCGTAAAGTGAACCGGACGGCACTCCTGCTCACGTTCGCGATTTTAGGAATCGCCTTTTACTTCATCTTCACGCAAGAAATCTCGTTATTGACGTTTGCCGTCATCATCATGGCGACGCAGCTGCCAAGTCTCTATCGGGCATGGCACCGGATGAAGTTACTGCTCACCTTCAATGACGAGGCACGCTATCAAAAGTTCGTGCGCCTCGAGTTCGGTATCGTCCTCGCGAACGTCATCTTGCTAGGCATCTTTATCGCCATTGCTTGGGCGATTGAAGGCTCGCTCGTCGTCTTCGCGATCCTGCTGATTGCCTTGTTCATCCCATTCATCTTCATGTCAGTGTGGGTGAATCGGAAAATCGAGTTGATTGATTCGGAGCACGTGACGAATCACGAACTGCGGACGGCTCATCGCGACGCGTCCAATAATCGTTTCAAGTAAAACGGAGGGACGTGCAGATGAATGAGACGAAGACTAATCTTCTTTCTAATTGTCGGGTTGTTGTTTTTGAATGCGTGTAATGCGAATGGTCGTGAACTCGTCGTCGGGACGTATACAGATGAAAGCACCATCGTCTATTCTGGCGATACGCTCACGGACGAAGCAGAAATTGGACGGTTTCTTGAGTTGATTGAGACGAGTCCTTTGTCTGAATCAACAGTCACAGGTTTGCCCGACTACGTCATCACGGTGAACAACCGGTCCGAGTCGACGATGGAAGCGACGGTGAACGTCTGGGTACTAGATGATAACAAGATGCTCTTCACTCGTGGATTGGAAGGAACCGATGTATTTGAAGTCGATTCGATGTACACCGAAGAAGTGAACGAGATCTTGAGTCTAAATAACTTTTAAATGGAGTGAGTAGATTAAGGTGGATATGCGAGTGTTTGACATGCTCTGGTCGCTTGGAACCTATTCTGTCGTGTTAGGCGGAATCATTTTTGTATTGAAACTCATTGTCGGAAAATCGAATACAGGCAACTAAAAGAAGCATCTGACACGACGTCAGATGCTTCTTTTCATGAAAACATGCCCACCAAGATTCCGCAGATGACCATGCCAATCGTATAGAACTTGAAGCGGTGTCGTTCCCAAAACGAGTCGGTCATCGATTTGTGACTCCGTCACGTTTCGCAATCTTATCGCTCACTTGCTGGCCGCTCAATGTCACCATTGGCATGCCGCCGCCGGGATTGACCGTGCCGCCGACGAAGTAGAGGTTGTCATACAGCTCGCTCTGCTTCTTGTGCTTGAAGCCGCCGTTTCGTTTCTTATCGGCGACGGTCCCATAAATCGCGCCTCGATCCGAGCCGTACGTCCGCTCGATATCATGCGGCGTCCAGACGTCACGCGTCACCGTGTGTTCGCGCAACCCGTCCAAGCCCATCCGCTCGAGCTTATCGAGGACACGCTCTTCAAACGCGGCGTAGTCCTCTGGCGTGAATGGGTTGTCTTGGATGTACGGGATATGCGGCAAAATTTTAATGTTCTCGTGCCCGGGCGGTGCCTGTGTCGGGTCGGTCTTATTGACGTTCACCAAGTAAATCGTCGGGTCGTCCGGCAACTCGTGCTGCTCGAAAATCTTGTCCATCTGTTCATGCAAGTTCTCCGAGAAGAAGAAGTTGTGGTGGCCGAGCGCCGGATACTCTTTGTTCACGCCGAGGTGGAGCACGAAACCAGAACTGGCCGGCTCATATTTCTCGACGAGCTTGTCGACGAACTGTTCGTCCGCCTCGACCATCTTTTGATAGAACGGGATGACTTCCATATTGGAGACGAAATAGTCGGCCGAACGGAGCCGTCCGTCCTCGAGCTCGATTGCCGTCAGTTGACCATTCAGCGTGTGCGCGCGGACGACGCCCTGCCCGGTATGGAGCTGGACGCCAATCTCCTCCGCAAGTTTCGTCAGTCCTTCCGCCAGTTTATGCGTGCCACCTTCGACGTACCAACAGCCTTGTGCGTGCTGCATATAAATCATCATGTTGAGGACGGCCGGCGCGCTATACGGGGACGACCCGACATACTTGACGTAATACGACAACATCGTCCGTAAATGCGGATTGCTGATCCGTTTGGCGATGCCGTCGTACATCGTCGACGTCAAATCGAAGCCGAACAACGTCGAGAAGAGACCATTCTTCGCAACCGCTTCGCGCGGTGATTCAAACCCTTCTTTCAAGTACGCCTTCTCTGTCGTGTTATAAATCCGCTCGGCATATTTCAACAGCTCGCGGTATTCATACATGTCTTTCCGAGACAACGTCGGGTTAGCGCGCTCCATCTTGTCCAAGTCATGATAGAGATCGAGCACGGTGCCGTCCGGGAAGAACGAGCGCCACTCGAGGTCGAGCCGTTTGATTGGCACGTAGTCTTCCATCCGCTTGCCGCTACCTGCGAACAGCTTCTCGAAAATTTGTGGCATCGTTAAAATCGACGGGCCGAGGTCAAAGCCGAAGCCGTCTTGTTCGAGCCGATTCACTTTCCCGCCGATATGGTCGTTCTTTTCGTACAAGGAGACGTCGTATCCTTTTTGTGTGAGCGAGATGGCCGCGGAAATCCCGCCGAGCCCACCGCCAATCACAATCACAGACTTGTTCACATTTTGCATAGACGAGCCACCCTTCTTTCGCCAGTTAAATTTTATAAATCTAAGACATTCTTCTCCGTATACATACCCATTCAAGAAGTATTTTATCCAAATATTAACGTACAAGAAGGAACGGTAAAAGTTTCAATGTGCACGGAGACCACCCGCGACGAGCGGCCCTTCGAACGTGATCGTATAGATGATGCGGGCGATGTCCTCGGCCGTTTCGGGTCGGTCGTTGTACAGCCATTCGTAAATGACCCCCATATGGGCCGAGGAAATATAGGACACGAGATAATCGGCCGGCACGAGCGCCTTCGTCTCGTCGAATAAGACTGTCGGGGAACGATGGAACAGCGCCGCATGCATGTACGACCGGAGCCGGGCCTGGAACTGCGGGTCCCCGTTCGGTCTGAGGAGCGGCTTCATCAAGATTTTATTGTCTTCGATGAAACGGATGAACGGGACGAGCAATTGATAGGATGATTCACCACGCTCTTCACCGAAGACGTGAGGGAGGTTTTTGACGAGTTTAAGTTCGGCCTCATGGAAAATCGCTTCAATCGACTTCTCCATCAAGTCGAACTTATCCACATAGTGACTGTAAAACGTCCCGCGATTGATGCCGGCCCGTTCGGTGATCGCTTTCACGGTGACCGCCTCGAACCCATGCTCGTCAATCAACTCGAGGAAGGCACTTTTAATCAATTGTTTCGTTCGTGTGATGCGTAAATCTTCATGTCCCATCTGAATATTCTCCTTTATCCAACACTTGAGTGAAAACTGTCTGATAACCGACACGATGGCCGATATTGCCGATTGTTGGGCTGTCGACTGAGGTCTATACTGAACCTATAAACCAACACGGTGTCTATTAATTCAGTGTACTCGAACAAGGCATCGAAAAGGAGAATGAATATGGATATTCAACTGAACGACATCAGTAAATCGTTCGGTGACCAGTTGGCCATCGACCACGTCGGCTTCACCATCAACTCAGGGGACATCTGTTGCCTGCTGGGCCCATCCGGTTCGGGAAAGACGACGCTCATCCGGCTGATGATTGGTGCCTTGGCCGCAGACACAGGTTCGATTCAAATCGGAGAGACGATCATGCCAAACATGAGCATGCTCCACAAGATCGGCTTCATGCCCCAGAACGACGGATTGTATGACGACTTGTCGGCCGAGGGGAATCTTGAATTTTTCGGCTCCATCTATAAGCTCGGCAAACCGAAGCTCCAACAACGCATCACGGAAGTGCTCACGCTCGTCGATTTGACGGCCGACCGCAAGAAACTCGTCCGAAACTTCTCGGGCGGGATGAAAAAACGGTTGTCACTCGCAATCGCAATCCTGCATCAACCGGACGTCTTGTTTTTAGACGAGCCGACGGTCGGAATCGATCCAATCTTACGCCGTCAGATTTGGGATCAGTTTCAAGCGATTCGGGCGAACGGGACGACGATCATCGTCTCGACGCACGTCATGGACGAGGTGCTCGAGTGTGACCGGGCCGCGCTCATCTATAACGGCCGTTTGATCGCTTACGACACCGTGCCGCATCTGTTAGATCAGACGGAGAACGGTCGCGTCGAGGAACTGTTCCTCATCGCCGGTCGAGAAGGAGGGACGGATCATGCGTAACTTGGCGAAACGCGTCATCTTTCAGACGCTCAATGATAAACGGAGTGTCGCCTTGATTTTGATCGCACCACTCTTGATTTTGACGCTCGTTTACTTCCTCCTCGGTGACTCGGATTACGTGCCGGTCGTCGTGCTCGATGAGAACGCGCAAACGCAACTCGTCGAAGCGTTCGAAGCCGAGACACTCGACGTCCGGTTGGATACGGTCGACAATCCGTTCGGGTATTTAGAGGACAATAAAGACGTCGATGCGATTTTTGAAGCGACGCAGGAAGGGACGACCATCACGCTCCGAGAGCCGTCGACGAAGTCCTCGAAGGCGGTACGAGAGATTCAAGCGGCGTTGTCGGCATTGAATCCGGCGGCCGATATCGAGATGAACTATGTATATGGGGAAGAAGGCCAATCGACGTTCGATTCGTTCGGTTACGTGTTCTTGTCACTGTTCTCGTTCTTCTTCGTCTTCATTCTATCCGCGATGGCGCTCGTCAAAGAGCGGAGCGGTGGCACGCTCGAACGTCTACTCATGACACCGATTAAACGTGGACAGGTCATCTTAGGGTATACGCTCGGCTACGGCGTGTTCGCGGTCGTTCAGTCCGTTTTCATCGTTCTGTATACGATTTACGTGCTCGGGCTGACCTCGCTCGGCAATATCGGTTGGGTGTTTCTCGTGATGATTTTAATGGCGGGGACGGCCGTCTTGTTCGGCGCGACGATTTCAGTGTTCGCCCGTTCGGAACTTCAAGTCGTCCAAATGATTCCGTTCACAATCATTCCGCAAGTGTTTTTCTCAGGGTTAATCCCGCTCGACTTGATTCCGTACGGACTTGGCAACTTGAGCTATATTATGCCGATCTTTTACGGGGCGACCGCGATTAAAGAAGTCATGGTGTACGGCAGCGGGTTTGCCGGGATATGGGGCTATGTGCTCGGCTTAATCGTTTACGCCGCTGTGCTCTACTTGTTGAATATGCGGGCGCTCGGGAAGTATCGGGGGCACTAAAATGGGATTCGAGCGCTATGCTCAAATCCCGTTCAGGCGACCCATTAAAATTGTATCGTAGTAGTGACCGTCACGTAGTCGCTTGTCGTGTCGCAATCTGCCTTCCTGTTCAAAGCCGTAACGCTCATAGAGTGCGACGGCTTTTTCATTCGCCTCGATGACGCTCAAATTGATTTTATGAATTCCGTTCGTCTCGGCCCAATCGATTGAAGCGCGCAATAGTGCCGAGCCGAGGCCGAATCCCCAATAGGCTTGCAACACCCCGACGCCGAACTCGACGGCATGCACTTTCCGTTTCAACGAACTGCCTTCGCAACGGGCAAACCCGACAAGGTTTCCATCGACTTCGGCGACTAGGAAGACACGGTTGGCTGTTTCGCGGTCTAGTTGAATGAGTCGTTTGAACGCAGGAGCGTCGAGATAGCCCTCGCCCGGCTCGCGGTCTAAAAATTCGGTTTCGCTGTCGATTTGAAGACGAATCAATTCAAGTCGCTTCGCATCGTTCGTCTCGGCCAGTCGAACGGTACATCGTTGACCCTCTCGGATATACGTGCGTGGTTTCATTGAGGTAGCTCCTCTTTATTGTTGATTGCGTCAAAAAAGCATCCGGGCATTCCCGGATGCAGCTTAACGTTTAAGTAGTAAAGCGACGCCGGTCACGAGAAGTGCGAGTCCGCTAAACAATCGTACTTGGTTGCAAGTCACTATCTTTCACCCCTGTAAGTCATTGTAGTCGTTCATTTTTTGGCGACGCGAAGTTTTGTCCGTCCCATCTCTTTGTAGATTGCAAGGACGTCGTTGCCATAGTTGCCTCTCGGTTGCATCGCCCATTTGCCTTGAAGGGCAGGCCAAGTTGGTGCAGATCCTCGTTTCACGTAACGGAAGCGAGGGTCCACGAGCTTCATGTTCAGTTTGTCTTTCGAAGCGTATGCTTTCAGGTGCTGAATATGGGCCGTGACGCCTTGGAAGGGCGAGCGGAACGTATGGCCTTTTACCCCGTTACCGACCGTTCCGATGCCCGCATAATTATGTTGCCTCGGGAGCACGTCACCTTTGTAACTGAAGTAGCCGGTCTCCTTCAACGCTTGCGCGAACGCGACATCGCCACGGACACCTTCTTTTGCTCCGATGACGACGAACAGCTTGGCGAGCTCTTCGACGGTCACACCTTGAAGCCGGACGTTTTTCGGATTTTTCTTTTTGACAAAGTCCGCCATCTGTTGAGGTGTTAATGCTGACGTTCCCATAATAGCACGATTTTCTTTTTTTGACGCAGCTGAAACAGATGGCATCGATATAATCAACGAAAATAGGATTAAAGCAATTCCGATCGAATAAACGAACACGTTTTTCATCCTTGTTCCTCCCTATTCAATAAATAAACTATGCAAATAATACCATATATTAGGCTTTTTAATTATTTCATTTTGATTAAGCGGGAGGAATCATCCAAATTTATGCAACTAAATCGTGAAGTGCTATTTTGTAAGTGGCGAGTTTCCATTCATTCAGGTATTTTTGAAACAGGAAGAATCATCATCAGAAAAAGAAGCGACCGAAACGAAATTAGGAGGAATCGACTTTATGTTCAAAGCGTATCAGTTCCACATTCAACTTCTCGACAGCCCAACACCGGTCTGGCGCCGCTTTAGCATCCCGGCCGAGACGAACTTCAAACGGCTCCATGACGCGATTCAAATCGTTATGTGGTGGGACGACTCTCACTTGGCAAAGTTTGAAAATGATTTACGAAAGCCGACGTTCCGGTTCGTCTTATCTTCAGATGAAGCCGAGGAGCATAAGGCTCGGTTGTCTTACTTCAAGTCTAAGTCGCAATTACAAGCATTCGAACAACAGATTTATGAAATGTATCGGCAATTATCCATTCGCCAGATGAAGAACGTAAAATTGCCGACCGTCATCGAGTCGAATCCGAAACTTTACTATACGTATGACTACGGGGACGACTGGAAGCATGAACTGACGTTAGAGAAAGTCATCGACGACTATCCGTATCCATATCCGATGGTGACAGAATGGGAAGGGGAGACGCCATTCGAAGACGTGGGCGGGATGACTGGAAATCAGATGATTCAAGACATCCTAAACGATTCGTCTCATCCGCAACACGAGGAGTATGTGGAAGCGTCTAAAGAAGTACAATTCTATCAAAAGGATAAAATCAATTTCCTATTGCAAGAATATGTGACTGTGAAGAGAGTGAAATGAGAAAAGCGGCTAATGTCGCTTTTTTTGATGAAGAACTATAAAATTAAGTTCAACACTTCAAAATGAACACAATAAAGCCCATAACGATGGCCTCGTTTAGAATGAAGTTATCACACAAACATTCAGAAGGGGTAATCGCTATGAGCCAGATCCATATTATTACACTGAAAGGGTGAAAACAGAGAACTACCTGGAACTTGGAATGTCTATCTGGCCCATCGAGAAATGTTCAGGCGTTGAGAGCTAGACACCGTCGTCTTCGGATGTTGCAAGGTGTGCCGAAAAATACACTTTTGTTTCAAAAGTTCAAATCCATGTAAATATTTTTAAAAGGATTATTATTTGATTGAATTTGAGGAGATAGTTCGATAAACACACTATTACCTTGATTCATTAGTTCAAATCCTTGTTCAATAAGGGCAATGTCAAAACTTCTCACACCATTAAAACTATCTCGAGCCCCTTTTGCAATTTTTTCAGATGCACGCTCCAGTTTACTATGAAAAGGTTCCTCGCTTCTCGGAGGGAAGATGTTAAGTATTTCTTGATGATTTTCTTCGATTGAAAGAACTTGTGCTTCTAAAGCGTTATTCAAATCTTCATTTAAAAACATATCTAAAGATCCGTGTATGCCGTCATAAGTTTCGGACATAGCTGTCAAATCTGATGAGTATTTATCTACGACTGGAACAAGTTTCAACTGGTAGGATTCTAACTCGATTTCTTCTTCAGTTTTTTTAGGTTCAGTTTCGTATTCTTTATCTCCTATAACACTCGCTTGTAATGTTTTTAGTGGATGTTGAAATGGTTCGATCAAAAATATTGAAACAACCAATAATGTAAATAATATACCAATACCCATGAAAATACGTTTAATCCACTTATACATGAAATCAACTCCAATCATTATATGGTTATATTATACACTAATTTACATATATCTCGTTCTGGAAATTAATGAGTTAATTTTATTTCTTTCTTTTTTTGACTGATTAAGTTCTCTATAAAAAAAGACAATCTTCTCGCACAATGAGAGAAGATTGTCATTTCGACTAGGTGTATTAGTTAATTCGCTTTTTTGAGTTCTGATTCTTCTTCCTTGAAGTCGAGCTTGCGTACATCGACTCGTTTTACGAAAAATGCCAGTACAAGCGCAAGTAGGTTCATCCCAAGTGCGACATAGAACGAAACTTGAATCCCTGACAGTAACGCTTGTTGCGTCAACGCGCCCATCGCACTTTCGGTGAGTGTCGCTGGGTCGACGCCGGTCATGAGTGATTCGGCTTCTGTCTTCGTCACCGAGTTCATGATGGTGACGAGTACTGCCGTCCCAATCGCACCGGATACTTGTTGGGCCGTGTTGTTGATGGCCGTTCCGTGCGGGTTGAGGCTCGTCGGCAACTGGTTGAGACCGTTAGTCATGATCGGCATCATGACCATCGACATCCCGAACATGCGGAGCGTGTACGTCGTCACGATGTACGTGTACGTCGAATCGAGTTGAACGTTAGCGAGCATATACGTCGAAATCGCTGTGATGGTGAGACCTGTGATCGAGAGCAACTTCGGTCCGAACTTATCGAACAGTTTCCCCGTAATCGGTGACATAATCCCCATGATGATGGCACCCGGTAACAGCATGAGCCCAGAGTCGAGCGGCGAGATGCCGCGGACGCTTTGCACGTAAGCCGGTGTCAAAATCATGCCGGAGAACATGGCGACGGCGTTGACGATTGCGATGATGGAAGCGAGTGCGAACATCGGGTATTTATACGCCCGAAGGTCGAGCAGCGGTTTCTCCATGTTGAGTTGACGGATGACGAAGGCGATTAACGCGACGAATCCGACAATCATCGTCGTCAAGACAATCGGGTTGTCCCAGCCATCCGAACTCGCCGAGCTGACACCGTACAAGACGCCACCAAAACCGAGCGTCGATAAGACGAGTGACAAATAGTCGAGCGATTGATCTTTATTCTGGACCATGACGTTCTCAGCTTTCCAAATGGCGAGACCGAGACCGATGATAGCGAGCGGGAGAATCATCTCAAACAAAACGCGCCAGTCGTAATACTCGACAATGTAACCTGAAAGCGTCGGTCCAATGGCTGGTGCAGAAATCATGACGAGACCGAAAATCCCCATCGCCGTTCCACGTTTTTCACGCGGGAAACTGACGAGCATGACGTTCATGAGGAGTGGCCCCATCGTCGAGGCACCGACCGCTTGAATCATCCGACCGGCGAGCAAGATGCCGAAGTTCGGTGAAAACGCGGCGATGGCCGTCCCGACAGCGAAAATCGCCATCGAGGTGATGAAGAGGCTTCGGTTCGAGAACCGGGTGATCAAGTAGGCCGATGCTGGGACGAGCACACCCGTCACGAGCATGAAGCCGGTCGCGAGCCATTGGACGGTCGAGTAGTCGGCAATCTCCAAATCGACCATGATCGATGGGAGTGCGACGTTAAGTAACGAGTTGTTGAGGAAGGCGATGAACGCCCCGGCAAAGAGGACCGCGAGCATGAGATACGGCGGTTTCTTTTGGAATTCTGGTTTCATACGAGTTGCTCCTTTATGTTCTGAATAGTTATATACTAGTAAGTGTCGATGTAGTGATTTTATACCCGTCGTATAAATAAATCAACCATTTTGTACTATCAGTTCAAAATGATATACTGAATCTATAAATGAAACAGAACGGAGCAGGAAATGATATGAAAGATAAGAAACGAAAAGTCGCCGATGTCGCCATGAACCTCTTCATTGAGAACGGGGTGCAACAGACGTCGGTCCAAGAAATCATTGAACGGGCGAACATCTCGAAAGGGACGTTCTACAATTACTTCGCCTCGAAGACGGACTGTGTCGCCAATATCCTTGAGAACTTGCGCTATGACGCCGGCCAGCGCCGCATCGAGATGCAGATGGGGCGGGACAAGCGTGACAAGGACGTCTTTATCGAGCAGATTTCCATCCTCATTCAATTAAATGAAGAGCGGAACCTCCACGCCTTATTTGAGTCGATCATGTCGGCGAATGAGCCCGAGCTGAAGAAGCTCGTCTTGCAGCACCGTGTTTATGAGATCGAGTGGCTCGCCATGCGCTTGACCGAGATTATCGGTGAGGAGATTCGTCCGTACTCGGTCGAGTTGACCGTGCTCTTCAATGGGATGTTGCAACACATCTTGTTCACGCTCCGCATCACGAACACGGCCTATTCGATTCAGAAACTGATTCGTAACTTATACGCCTACGTCGAGCTGATGGCGGCCCGTATGGTCGAGACGAACGAGCATATTTTAAATCCGGTCACGGTCGATCAGATGCGTGGTACGACCGATAAAAACCTCGTCACAAAAGACGAACTGATTGAGATGGCGGAACGGATTCGCGCACACGTCAAGATGACCGAAGAACAAGCGGATTTGTTTGAGGCGATCACATATGAGTTGCATCAAGACCGGCTTCGTAAAATTGTCATCGAGCAATTGCTCAAGCCGTTCCAACGTCTGTTCAAAGGTGTGACGGGGGAGACGGAAGTTCAGAAATTTACGAATCTCGTTTGGCTGTATACACGGACACACTAACGACAAAAAAAGATTGGTTGCTGTAATATAGAAGAAACACGGTACGAAAATAAATCTCAAAATATTCCACGAAAAAGAATTGATTCCTACAAATTCATGCGCTACAATCAAATTACCGAAAGCGCTTTCGGGAAGAGGAGAATGACATGGGTACGATTTATGATTTAGCAAAAATAACCGGCTTTTCGATTACGACCGTCTCCAAAGCGTTGAACAACTACAAGGACGTCAGCGAAAAGACGAGAGCCAAAATATTACAAGCCGCGGCTGAGATGGACTATCTGCCGAACGCGCACGCGCAGTCGTTATCGACGAAGAAGTCGTGGGCGATCGGGGTCATGTTCTCAGAAGCGAATGAAGTCGGAATGAAACATCCGTTCTTTAACGGCATCATCGAAAGTTTCCGTCACGCGACCGAGGAGCACGGCTATGATTTGATTTTCGCCTCGCGTAACCTTCGCAATCGTGACATGAGTTACCTCGAGCACTTCAAACATCGAGCGGTCGACGGCATCGTCGTCATTTGCTCGGACCGGATGGACGAACAAGTACAAGAACTCATGCAAAGCGACATCCCGATCGTCGTGGTCGACATGGACAGCGCCAACTGTAGCGTCGTCTACTCGGACAATACGGAAGGTGCCCGCATGGCTGTGAACTACTTGTATGAGTTAGGCCATCGCCACATCGCTCACATCGCCGGAGATTCGTCGATTGACGCTGGGGCGGCCCGGGTGAAAGGGTACGAGCTCGCCATGCAAACGCTCGACTTGCCGATTCAGCCAGGATACTTGGTCAACGCCGGGTTCTTCTCGGTCGAAGAAGGCAAGCAGGCGATGGAGAAGTTGTTACAATTGGCGTCACCGCCGACGGCTGTCTTTGTGGCAGGCGATCAAATGGCAATCGGGGCAATCGAAGCCGTCCATGAACACGGTCTCCGGGTCCCGGAAGACATCTCGATTATCGGCTACGATGACATCGAGATGATCAAGTACATCACGCCGAAACTGACGACAATCCGGCAAGACACGGACGAAATTGGAGAGGCGGCGGCCGAGCTGCTCATCGAGCAGATGACAGCCAAAGAACGACGGACTGAACGTCGCGTCATCCCGGTCACATTGATTGAACGGGCATCGTGCGCGCCAGTCAAAAAGTAAACAAGTCACAATGATGTTTCGAAGTCGCTCTGTTCGCTTCAGCGGAATGGAGAGAAGAGAGCGATTTCGAAAATCATTCACCCCAAATCGAAACCGCTTTCGATATTTTATTTCGACTCTTTCGAAAGCGCTTTCGACAATTATTTACCTCTTCTTGTAAACGCTTTCTCAAAAACACTTATAAAGGATGGTTCACACATGCGTAAAAAATTAGTTAGCTTACTCTCTATCGGAGCACTATCAGTCGGTGTCTTGGGCGCATGCTCAAATGACGAAGGGTCTTCAGAATCGTCAAACGGCAAAGACGACGTACTTAAAGTTTGGTCGTTCACGGATGAGCTCAAAGAACCAATCAAAACATACGAAGAGAAGAACGGCGTCAAGGTCGAATTGACAATCGTTCCAATCGCGGACTATCCGACAAAACTTAAGCCGGCACTTGAAAGCGGCGTTGGGGCACCGGACGTCTTCACAGGCGAAATCGCGTTCCTCAAGCAATGGGTTGACGCAGGCTACTGGGAAAACCTTTCAGACGAGCCTTACAACGTCAATGAAATCTCAGACGACTATATTCCTTACGTCTTCGACCTCGGGAAAGACAAAGATGGCAACGTGCGCGCTCTCTCATGGCAAACGACACCAGGTGGCGTCTACTACAAACGTAGCTTAGCGAAAGAAGTCCTCGGTACGGACGATCCGACTGAAATCGGCAACATGATGAGCTCGATGGACGGCGTTTTCGAAGTTGCTGAGAAGATGAAGCAAAAAGGCTACAAAATGTTCCCAGACGAAGGCGCGATCCGTTGGTTCTCACAAGGCGCGAACCCAGAAGCATGGGTAAACGACAAGAACGAACTCGTGTTGACAGAAGACAAAATCAACTACATGGACTACGCGAAAGAACTTCGTGAGAAACAATACACGGCGCTCGCTCCAGAATGGTCACCATCTTGGTTCGAAGGCATGTCGAAGCCGATCAAAGTTAAAGAAGGCGGCAAAGAGACAGAGACACAAGTCTTCTCTTACGTCCTCCCAACATGGGGTCTTCACAGCGTCTTGAAAGACAGCGCGAAAGACACAGCCGGTGACTGGGCAGTCACGAACGGTCCAAGCCCGTACTTCTGGGGCGGCACATGGCTCGGCGTTTATGAAGGATCGAAAAACAAAGAAGCTGCTTATGATTTCGTTAAGCTCATGACACAAGACGAAGAGTTCTTGACTGGCTGGGCTGAAGAGACAGGCGACGTCCTCGCTTACAAACCAGTTACCGACAAAATCAAAGACGACTTCAGCGATGAGTTCCTCGGCGGACAGAACAACTATGACTTCTTCCTCGACCAAGCGGATGAAATCACACCAGGAATCGTCACGAAATACGACCAACAGCTCGACACGCTCTACGGCGCTTCAGTCCTTCAGTACGTAGAAGGTAAGAAGTCGAAAGAAGAAGCAATCGAAGAGTTCAAAAAACAAGCGAAGAACGCTTACCCAGACATTACAGTTGACTGAAGCAAGCTAACCCGTGGGGGGATTTCCCCCCTTAAGGGTTGCTATGGAAGGAGTAACACGACGTGAAAAAACTAGACCGTTACGGCTATGCGTTTATTGCCCCATTTTGGGTCGTCTTTTTGACATTCAGTATCTACCCGGTCTTCTTGACCCTGTACTACAGTTTCACCAACTATACCGGCAGCCAAGGAGAAGAGGTCGTCGGCTTTGCGAACTACACGCGCCTGTTGACAGACACATACTTCATCGAGGCGTTCGTCAATACGATCAAGATTTGGGGAATAAACTTTGTCTTGCAAATCGGTCTCGCACTGGCTCTCGCGCTCTTGTTCTCTGATTTACGTTTGAAATTGAAGGGCCTCGCGTTCTTCCGTTCATTCTTCTATCTTCCTAACTTGATCACAATCAGTTCGGTCGCGCTCTTGTTCGGAATCTTGCTCGACTGGCAGCATGGATCACTCAACATGATGCTCTTGAAACTCGGTATCATCTCTGACCCGATCAATTGGTTATCGCAACCGGTGACGGCACAACTGTCCGTCTCACTCATTTTGACATGGATGTGGTTCGGTCACTCGTTCATCATCGTCATGGCCGGTGTATCGGGGATTTCACAAGATTTCTTCGAAGCCGCCCATATCGATGGCGCGAACCGTTGGCAGATGTTCACGAACGTCACGGTCCCATTACTCAAACCGATTCTTTTGTACATCATGATCACATCGCTCATCGGTGGTCTTCAACTGTTCGATCTTCCGCTCTTATTGACGGATGGAATCGGCGCACCAGATGGCTCACTGAACACGATGGTTCTCTACTTGTACAACCAAGCATTCAAGTATAACAACTATGGCTATGCGGCAGCGGTCGCTTACGGCTTGTTCTTGATTACACTCGTCTTCTCGGCGATCGTCTTCAAAGGGATGTTCCGTAAAGAACGCGCTGCGCAGAAGGGAGCATAAGCAATGGAACAAAATGCAGAATCACGGCGTATGCTCGCCGACAGCGAAGTCCAGCCGCCGCGCGAGGAGAAACCGCTTCGCGTGCTACCGCCAAGTAAGAAACCGAAAAAGAAATGGTTCAGCCGTGGCTTGATTTACACGGGCTTGATTATCTTGACGATTGTCTGCTTCATCCCGTTCTTGATGATGCTCGTCAACGCGACGCGGACGAACGGTGAAATCATGTCTGGTTTCTCGCTCATCCCCGGATCGGCACTCGTCGACAACTATGCGATTTTGAGCGACTATATCAACATTTGGACCGGCTTCAAAAACAGTTTGATCGTCGCGGTGCTCGTGACGTTGCTCTCTGGTTATTTCTCAGCGATGACTGCATTTGGATTCGCCTTCTACAACTTCAAAGGGAAAAACGTGATGTTCATCTTCATGCTTGTCATGATGATGGTCCCAGGGCAACTCGGACTTATCGGGTTCTACGAGATTTCGAAAACGCTCGGAATTCTCGATTCGTTCATCCCGTTGATCATCCCGTCAATCGCCAGTCCGTTCGTTGTCTTCTTCATCCGTCAGTACACGCAAGCGACGCTGCACGTCAGTATGATTGAAGCGGCGCGCATCGATGGAGCGAGCGAACTGCGCATCTTCCATACGATTGCGCTCCCGATGATGATGCCGGCCGTTGCGACGATGTCGATCTTCACGTTCATCGGCTCATGGAACAACTACTTGATGCCGCTCGTGCTCTTGTTCTCACCAGAGAAATACACATTGCCGGTACTCATGGGCTTCTTGAAAGGTTCACAAGTCGCCGAGAATCTCGGTGCCCTTTACCTCGGTATCGCCATCTCGGTCGTACCGATCATGATCGCCTTCTTGTTCTTGTCGAAATACATCGTCAGCAGTATCTCGGCTGGTGCGGTCAAAGAATAACTAGAGAGAAAAGAGGAATTGACTATGCAGTTTAACAAAGACTTCGTCTTCGGGACCGCGACTTCGTCGTATCAGATTGAAGGCGCGCATAACGAAGACGGGCGCACCCCGTCGATTTGGGACATGTTCTGTGACATCGACGGACGTGTGTTCGAGAAGCATAATGGTGATGTCGCGTGCGACCACTACCACCGCTTCGAAGAAGACATCCAGCACATCAAACAGCTCGGTGTCGACACGTACCGCTTCTCAATCGCTTGGCCGCGTATTTTCCCTGCAAAGGGGGAGTTCAATCCGGCTGGGATGGCGTTCTACAAGACACTTGCGACACGTCTCCGTAAGGAAGGCATCAAGCCGGCCGTCACGCTCTACCACTGGGATCTCCCGATGTGGGCACATGAAGAAGGTGGCTGGGTGAACCGCGACTCGGTCGACTGGTTCCTCGACTACGCCAAAGTGTGCTTCGATGAGCTCGACGGCATCGTCGACTCGTGGATCACGCACAACGAGCCATGGTGTGCCGGCTTCCTCGGCTACCATCTCGGTGTTCACGCACCGGGACATCGTGACATGAACGAAGCGGTTCGCGCCGTGCACCATATGTTGCTCTCGCACGGGAAAGCGGTCGAACTGTTGAAACAAGAGTTGAAGTCGACGACGCCAATCGGCATCACGCTCAACTTGTCACCGGTCTATGCGAAGACGGACTCGGTGAATGACCGACTCGCACAAAACAACTCGGACGGTTACTCGAATCGCTGGTTCCTCGATCCAGTGTTCAAAGGTCAATATCCGGTCGATATGATGAACTTGTTCGCGAAATATGTTCACACGTACGATTTCATCAAACCAGGTGACATGGAGACGATTTCGACAGAGTGCGACTTCTTCGGCATCAACTTCTACAGCCGCGGACTCGTTGAGTTCAGCGCGGCGAACGACTTCATGACGGTGGCTGCGTACTCCGATTACGACAAGACGGGCATGGGCTGGGATATCGCCCCGAACGAATTCAAAGACCTGATCCGTCGCTTACGTAACGAGTACACAGACCTTCCAATCATCATCACAGAGAACGGCGCGGCTTACGACGACGTGCTTGAGAACGGCGAAGTCCATGACGTGAAACGCATCGACTACGTTAAAAAGCACCTCACAGCCGTATCCGACTTGAACGCCGAAGGCATGAACATCGCCGGATATTATCTCTGGTCGCTCATGGACAACTTCGAATGGAGCTTCGGTTATGAGAAACGCTTCGGCATTCTCTACATCGACTTCGACACGCAAGAGCGCGTCTGGAAAGACAGCGCGAAATGGTACGCTGGAGTCATCGGCGATCATAAAGCCAAACACGCGGATAGCGTCGAGGCGTAAGATGGATCCATCCCTGCCGCTACAGGGATGGATTTTTTGTGTGGAACGTATTCGGTCAGGGAACGTATAGAAGAGGACAACAAATGAAAGGGGCCGTTCAAATGAAACGCGAGTATGCGACGTACGAAGTGACAGGGTATGACGACAAAGGGAAAATCAAGTTCATCCATTTGAAGGAAGGTGAGTTTATCCTGCCGGTCGAGATTAAAGGAGACGACTTGACGAAAATCAAAAAGATGATGGAGCTCAACCCAGGAGTGACGGTCATCGTCCACGCAGCGGTGGATCAGAAACGGATGCGTTTGCAGGAGATTGACGGTTATTCGCTCAGGAAGGACGGATAACGATGCCCATCGCTAAATTGATGTCGCGTGACGAGTCATGTGATATGACGATCGAGAGCTATGCGTATGCCTATCCGGACGCCGACAACATCCATGATGCGGCCTGGCATCGTAATTGGGTCGGGCTCCATACGCCGGACCATCGCATCACGTTCGATGACGTCATGCTCGACAGTCTGCTCGTGGCTCACTACATACCAATGTTCGAGTCATTCGTAGCGGGCGACGTATCCGAAGTTGAGTTTGAGCCGACCGAACCGTTCGTCAGCTTGAAGGTGACGAGAAGGGACGGGGATGGGGATGAGGTCATGGTAAAGGGATATCTCGAACATCCGCTTGAAGGAGAGTCTGAGGAGCTTGCGTTCACGTTTGAGACGTCTGTGAGCAATGTGACGCGTTTTTTGGAAGGGTTACATGCCATCGCCGACGCGTACCCGATTCGTGATCTGTAATCGAAAGCAGCCAGCGCTACGAATAGGCTGGCTGCTTGTTAATGAATGATTTCTTTTCTAGCTTGAACGCCAGCTGCGAACAGAAAGACGACTCCTAGTACGAACGGGACGACAGACTCTAGAGCGATGCCGGCGAGGAACGAGGCGCTCATCAATAAGCAGAACGTGACCGTATAATTTCGTTTCATCTATGTACCAACTCTCATACTCATTTTCCTAAATATAACAGCCCTTCTCATCGCTGAGAAGGGCTGTCGTTATTTGCTTAGGCTGACGCTTTGTCTGCGTCTTCTTGTGCTTTCAACTCTTCGCCGTACGAGACGCGGTCTTGCATGCGGACGAACGGGAGGTAGACGGCTACGGCCATCGCAATCGTAACGATTTGCAAGAGCGCTGCACGCCATCCGCCGATTAAGAAACCAGAGATGATCGGTGGTGTTGTCCATGGCACTTGAAGTGCGTTGAACGGGTCGACCCAGCCCCAAAGGATTGAGAAGTACACCATGAACGATGCGATGGCAGGAACGATAACGAACGGTACGAACATGATCGGGTTGAACACGATCGGCATCCCGAAGATGACCGGCTCGTTGATGTTGAAGAGACTTGGTGCAAGCGAGAGCTTACCGAGTTGCTTCAAGTGAGCCGAACGGGCGACGATGAGTGTCGCGATGATGAAACCGATTGTGATTCCTGATCCACCGAGCTTCGTGAAGACGTCGAGGAACTGGATGGTAACGATTTTCGCGTTCTCACCGGCAACGAGTGTTTCACCCGCATCGATGAGTGCTTGGTTTTGAAGCGCGTTTGCTGTAAGGAGTGGTCCCATAATCCCCATGAGGATGGCAGCACCGTGAATTCCACACCACCACATGACTGACATGAGCACCATGATGATAACGGCTCCAGCAAGTGTGTCTGTCAAGTTTTGAAGTGGTGCTTGAAGCACGTCATAGACGACTTCTGTGAACGTACGATCTGCAACCGCTTGGAAAATCGCGAATGTCGCGACCGCCAGTGTGATAATCGCAAGACCAGGAACGAGTGCTGAGAATGAGTTCGATACGCCTGGTGGAACACCGTCAGGCATTTTGATGCTGATGCCGCGTTTGATGAACTGCGAATAAATGAATCCAACGACCAATCCGACGACGATGGCAGCGAGGACACCTTGTCCACCTGTCCATACTTTCGGGATGACTCCGCCGACTGTTTCTCCACCTTCAGAGAGGACAGACGCTTGCGTGATGATCAAGAACGAGATGATTCCGAGGATACCAGCTGGTACACCTTCGATTTTTTCGTTTTTAACATACGAGTAAGCGATTCCGAATACACCGATTAAAGCGAGAATATCGAACGTCGCACCGACGACTTGCGTGAGTGGAAGCGTCCAATCGGCTCCGAACAATCCTGACATGAAGTCAGCCCAACCTGGAATTGGGAGAGCAAGAATGAGCAAGAACAATGATCCGATGATTGTCATCGGCATCGTCAGGATGAACCCGTCCTTAATAGCAAGGACGGGCTTGGCGTTCGCGAAACGAACGAACCCTGGCGTGAATTTTTCAAATACGGTTTCTAAGCGGCTCATGGGGAACCTCCTTATAGGTTTTCAGCGCGAGTAGCGATAATGTCTTTGTACCAGTAGAACGATTTTTTCTTCTTACGAGCAAGCCCGTTGGCGTGGTCAACATAGATGAAGCCATACTGCTTCTTATATCCGTTGAGCCAGCTGAGAAGATCGATGGCCGACCAAGCGTAGTAACCTGCGACGTTGACACCCTGTTCGACAGCGTGTTTCACGGCGCGGATATGACCTTCGATGTATTCGATGCGAGCGTCGTCGACGATTTCTCCGTCTACGATCGGGTCGACATCACCGAGACCGTTCTCTGTGATGTAGATTTTCACATCGCCGTAACGATCTTTGAGCATGTGCATGCCGTCAAGGAACGCTTCCGGTGAGATTTCCCAAGCCCATTTCGTGTAGACTTTGTCATCCATCATGACCGTCTTGTAGACGCCATCGAATGATGGGTTACCCGGGCGGCCTGTCGAGTTCTCGCGGCCACCGGCCATGACGAGCGCCGAGTCATTTTTCATGACGCGTTGCGGGCTGTAGTAGTTGAGGCCGATGAAGTCGTTCATCGAAGCCGTGCGCTTCAAGAGGTCGAGCTCTTCGTCTGTCATTTCAGGGAGAAGCCCTTGCTCCTCGAGTCCTTTCACCACGTACGCTGGGTATTCACCTTTCAAGATCGGATCATAGAACCAATGCGTCGAGTAAGCGTTCGCGTGCATTTCAGCGAACTTGTTCTCTTCGGCGTCATCGATGCTGAAAGCCGGGTTGAACACGTGTGTGATTCCGATTTCGCCAACGTATCCGTTTTGTTTGAACAACTCGACGGCACGAGCGTGAGCGACGAAGACGTGGTGTGTTGTTTGGAAGTAACCTTTGACGTCGCCTTCGATGCCGGGCGGGTGTGCCCCAGTCAAGTAGCCGAGCGAGCAGAAGATGACCGCTTCGTTGAACGTGATCCAGTGACGGACACGGTCGCCGAACGATTGGAAGCAAGTATCGGCGAAACGGACGAATGCGTCAACCGTCTCTGGATTTTTCCAGCCGCCTTTTTCTTCAAGCGCTTGCGGGAGGTCCCAGTGGTAGAGTGTCACGAACGGGACGATGTTGTGCTTCAAGCACTCGTCAATCAAGTTGTTGTAAAACTCGAGTCCTTTTTCGTTCACTTCACCTGTGCCGTTCGGGAAGACACGCGGCCATGAGATCGAGAAACGGTATGATTCGAGTCCCATCTCCGCCATGAGTGCGATGTCTTCTTTATAACGGTGGTAATGGTCGACTGCGACGTCGCCGTTCGTATCTTCAAATGTTTTTCCAGGAATTTTCGAGAAGACGTCCCAGTTTGAGAGTCCTTTCCCGTCCTCGTTCCATGCACCTTCGACTTGGTAAGAAGCCGATGCGGCGCCGAACAAGAAATTGTTTGGCATTTTCAAAGTGGTCACCTCAGTTTATTTATTTGCGAGTTTTAACGCGTGGTCTAATACTTTCGTTCCGTTCATCATGCCGTAGTCGACTGTGTTGATGACGTCGATTGGAACGCCTTTAGGCTCACAGATTTGTTTGCCTTTCGCGAGCAAGTATTTGACTTGTGGTCCGAGAAGCGCGACGTCGAGGTTGTCCACGTACGTTTCCATTTCTGATTCTGGGTAAGCAGCGATTTCAGCCTCAAGGCCTCGTTCAGCGGCAACCGCTTTCATTTTTTCTACTAACATACTTGTTGACATACCTGCTGCACAGAAGAGTCCGATTTTCATCATTTTTGATCCATTCCTTTCAATTGGTTGATTTCGTTTTGCATGTTCATCATATAGCCGAGCATCTCTTTGACGAGGATTGTGTTCATTAAGTGGTCTTGCGCGTGCACCATGAGGACGCCGACCGTAGCCGTTTTCCCTTGTGCTTCGAGTGTGACGAATTTCGTCTGGATGGCGTGTGCTTCTTTCAATGTCGCATCTCCAGCTTTGACCGCTTCAGCCGCTTCCTCTGCTTTGCCTTCTTGCATCAATAGCATCGCGCGATGGTAGCTCGCCTTAGCGTCGCCTGAAAGAGCGATTAAACCGAAAATATCTTCGGGTGTAATTTCGATTGTTTCAGAAACCATAGTATCTCTCCTTTTTGTATGGATAACCAAAATTCATAGGTACAAATTCTACAAATTGATATTATCACGATACCGCTTACATGTAAACCCTTTCTTTTATAAAATATACGAACGAAAAAAACGCACACGAGAACAATCTCTCGAGTGCGTTTAGGAC
The DNA here is from genome assembly GCF_018618345.1 of Exiguobacterium sp. s36. Taxonomy (NCBI): domain Bacteria; kingdom Bacillati; phylum Bacillota; class Bacilli; order Caryophanales; genus Exiguobacterium; species Exiguobacterium sp. s36. The sequence continues at coordinate 34,001 of NZ_JACSLW010000007.1, read as the reverse complement.
TTGATGTTAGAGACTTTGAGCATCTTAACATGGCGGAAATGATGTGTCGAGCGCGATACGTCGAAGATTTGACCATTCGTCAAATAGACGGTGTTGTCGACGAGAAGGGCCGGGTCATTTTCATTTAATCCAAGTAGCTCAGCATCTGCTGCGTTCAAAAAATCGGCGTAAATGACACGGTCGGCAAAGCCGATGGCGAGCTTTTGGTCGTTGCGGAAGTAGTTGTAGATCGACTTCTCCGTGATGTTCCGGTCGAGATAGACGACGAGGTCTTTTCGGAAATACGAGTCCTCGACCGAAAACGGATGGTCATCGACGAGACGGAGACGTTTGACGTAATAGACGGGTGTCCCGACGTTGCACTTCATCCGTTCAGCGACTTCATCGTTCGCTGTCGTCAATTCAAAATCAAGCACGCGCGTCTCGACTTTTCGTCCACTGAAGTCGCTCGTGAGACCTTGCAACTTCTCGAGGTTCACGTAATCGCTCATATAATGGTCACGGACGAAGACGCCGCTCCCTTGCACTTGATAGACGTAGCCTTTGTTGACGAGAATCTCGATTGCTTTTCGGACCGTGTTGCGGCTGACGCCGTACTTGGTGGCGTATTCGTCCTCGGTGAGGAGCTTGTTCGTATGTTGATAGACGTGATTCATAATATCCGTCTCAATCTGTTCGGCGACTTGTTTATACTTTGGGGACATCAGGCTCTGCACCTTTCACATGAAAATTTGTAGGTATGAATACGCTATCAGTATATCAGAAATTATATATGGGTGGAGGACAATCCTTCGGCAATTGTTGAAAAACGTCGAACGATTGTACAGAGAATCATTGAAATCTGCGAAACGAATTCAAAAGGGTTTCGTATAAAAATAGAGAAGAGTGAGGAGGAGAAGGTCATGGCACAATCAGTTCGGATGGAACGGGAACGAGAATGGAAGCGACGACATACACGCATCGGTTACGCTTTATTGGGGGTGGTCATTCTGGCGTTCGCTCTGATGTTCTTTGGACGGGCAACGTGGATCACCGTCCCGCTCGGTCTTGTCGGCGTCGCCCTGCTCGTTTCAGACGTCGCAAAATATCGGATGAGACGGTCGTTTTTGTTCGAGTCCGCCGCACAAAAAATGCTCCGTTGGCAGTTAGGATACGACACCGTGAATACGAGCGTACTCATCATCATGGTCGGCGGGCTATTGATTTTCAGTCAAGATAACATCTATTGGGCGTTCGCGGTCGTCATCTGGGGAATCATTGCCGAAGTCGTGTCGCGCCGCTTGAACCGGGCGCTACAAGCCCATGATCCAATCTTGCGCGCCCTTGAATTGGAGGAAGCGCGATGAGAGAACGCATTGAGCAGGAACGGGCGTGGTTTCGTTCGTTCCATCAACTCATCTTTGGGATTGTCGGTGTATTCTTGATTGTCGTCCTTCCAGTTATAGCATGGACGGATCATCTGTTTTGGGGAATTCTCTATATCGGACTAGCGCTCGTTCCCGTCAATGTTATGTATATTCGACGGTCCCGGATGCGGCGGACATTGAATCCGAAATTGTCGCATCTCTATCGCCGACAGGTCGGAAGTGACTGCTTCAATACGATTGCCTTCTTTATCGCTTTAAATGGTGGTGAGTTGTTTGAGTCGAACGTTCTGTATCTAGGTGGGCTGCTCATGCTTATAGTAGCAGGGTTGTTGACGATACGAATCGAAAAGCGGATGAAAGAAGAGGATGTGTGGCTTCCTACATACGAACAGCTTAGGGGGTGAGCGGATGGAATATTCTATTCAAAAAGAAGTCCAATCGATTAAACGAATTCAACGCTTTGGGGGCGCGGTTCTGGGCATCTACATTCTATTAATGATTGTTGCGCTTCTATTCGAAAAGATGTTATTGATTCCTTTAATGTGGACCATCGCCGTGTTCCTTATTTTCATGGGGCATAAACAATACCGTCTCCTTCGCTATGTCTCGACGCACTCAAAAAGCTTACAGTGGCTAAAGGTCGAATATGCGGACACTTGGATTAGCGCGATGTTGATGGGAACGTTTATGACGACCTTTCTCACAACGGAGTCGCTTGGATTTGGGATTGGACTTCTATTTGGGATTTGGGGTTTAACTGAAAATCATCGGAAACGATTCATTGAACGTCAGTTGAAAAAGCATGATCCTCATGCACCGACGTATGAAGAATTGATGGAAAGGATGAGCTAAATGGAACTGTCACCACAATCAAAACAACAGATTGATACGATTCTCCGGTTTGAGAAGTGGACGAGTTGGGGCTTCGGCATCCTGGTCGTTTCTGCGGTCGTTGGGATGTTAATTTACGCATCGTACTGGGACATGCCCGAGTCATTTATCCTTGTGCTCTTAGTGTCGGTTTTCGCCCTGATGATTAGCATCGAAACGACTCGATTTCTCATGTGGCGTCGGTTCGTGAAAAATGGACAGGCACGGAAATTGCTTACGCTCCGGTATACGATTTATTTGATTGGGGTTAGCGCAATCGGATACTACGGGATTGTCGTATTCTATGAGACGCCACAACCGCAATCATTTCAGGCGTTCTTGTTGTCGCAAGCCTTTTTCTGGGGAGCTGCCTTTTTCGGGAAGTGGCTCGATCGCATCATCCAAAAGCATGACGGCCATTATTTGACGGGGGAGGATTTAAAACTGATTCGGGAAGCGCGCGACATCGAGAAGGAGCAAGGTCATGGATAAACGGAGCCAAATGCGTGAATTGACGGCGTTCGACCAGAGAAAGCATTCTACACAAGTGTTCTTGTCAGCGGTGTTGGCCGCACTTCTATTTTTCTCATTACAGTATAATTGGCTCTCACCAATGACAGTCATATTTCTCAGCATCGCAGCGGGTCTTCCCGATTTTCGCAAGATGTGGCAACGTGAGAATATTAAAAAACAATTTTTGAAGTCGGATGCAGCAAAGCGGCTCATCCATCTTAACTCCATCTTTGGACTCGTGACGCTACCATTCTTCCTAGTGTGGATTTACGCATTGCTCACGGATTGGATTTCACTTCAAGCGTTCGCTTTGATTGGGCTAGGAGCTTACATGCTCGCCATTCTTGAGCATCGTCTTTATGAGCGGCATATGGCTCGACTCGACGAGCACTACGTCACGGAAGCCGAATTGCGAGAAGAACAAAAGTGGGGGAGCGCTTAGGCGCTTCCTCTTATATGTTAAGGAGGATAATGATGAATCGGAAAGTATGGATCATTTCAGGTCCGGCTGGTGTCGGAAAGTCGACGACGGCGAGATGGCTCGCTCAAAGCATGGAGAAGAGTGCATACGTGTCGGGGGATGACATCAGTCATATGGCAGTCTCTGGTCGTGAAAGGCCTTGGGAATCAGAGCGGGCAAACGATTTGGTTTGGAAGAATATCGTCGCGTTGACTGATAATTTTCTTGAGGCAGGGTATGACGTCGTCGTGGACTGGGTCGCCTTTTGGCAAGACGTGAAGCGTTACACGGCTCACTGGATTGAACAAGGTGTCGAAGTGCGCTACGTCATCTTATGGGCGGAGCAAGACGTTCACGTCCAACGTGATCAACACCGGCCGAGCGATGCGCAGATGGGCGAGCGGGTCATCATATTGCGGAACGAGTTTCTAAGCTCGGGTGCACCGGACCGTTACTATTTAGACAACACGGTCGGTGAGTTGAGCGAAATGATTCAACAGCTTCAAGAAAGCGAACAATTCGTGCTGACAGATTTGCAACAGAGTGGAGCCAGTACATGAGGATTGCGACGTTCAACCTCTGGAACAATCCGACATTATGGTCGAAGCGGATCGAGTCCATCTGTGCCACAGTGAAGATGATTGACGCCGATGTGCTGGCGCTTCAAGAAGTCAAAACGCATGTGGAAGGGGAGCAAGGCATCAGTGTAGCCGAGCAGATCGCCCACGAAACGGGCTATCCGTTTTGCGTATTTCTCGCCTATCCGGACTCACCCGATGAAGGGCTCGCTGTCTTAAGTCACATTCCGCTCGAGACAAATGATGCGATTTGGCAACACGAGGTAGAAGAAGCGAACTACTGTGCGATGCGGGTGACGTTTCAAGCAGGAGGTCACGCGTTCGGATTGACGAACGTCCATCTGAATTGGCGGTCGCCGGTCATTCGGGAAGCGCAAGTGCGAGCGGTTCGCGAGTGGATCGGTGGGGGAGAACGTTTCGAGTTGCTATGTGGTGACTTCAATGACAATCCGCAGTCGGAAATCTATCGTGATTTGACCGCACATCGTTGGATCGATGTCGCCACATGTCATCGTGGTGGGGATGAGCCGACGCTGGATTATGGACACAATCCGTATTTGAAGCAGGATTCTTTGCAGAAACAACCAGCACGCTACGATTGGATGTTATTGCGTCACGACGAAGGAAACGTCCCGCTCATCTCGAGCGTGGACGTGTTTGGGAAGACGTCCGATTCAATCACCGACATGCTGCCGAGTGATCACTATGGAGTCTTACTAGATCTCGACATCTCTTAAAAAAGGGGGAACGCTTAGTCGCTTCCCCCTTTTTCATTTGAACGTGCGGATGACGAAGTAGAGACAAATGAGGAACGGGATCAAGAACATACTTCCGATCCACTCGCCTTGACCGAATAGGAGCCAGGCGAAGAGCTGGAATGACAAGACGCCGCCGGCAGCAAGTCCAGCAAAACGATACGCTTTCGGGCGAAGCGACGGGTCATCCCACCATTCTTTAAAGAACGGGAAGCTGAACAAGAGCGCGAGCGCCAAGAAAAAGGCGGCCGGAAACACAAGAAAATCCCCAACTTCACTCTGTCCTTCGATTTGCAGCCATTTGGATGCGGTCGATAAGATGATACCGATGACGAGAAAGACGATATTCATAGCCATTCCTCCACTCCATCTAATAGATACTTCCATCATGCCCGAACGAGCTCGCCGGGACAAGCCTGTTCAAAAAAGTAGCTTTTTAGTGAAAGTGGTGACTTTTACATGAACAGTAAAAAAGTATCGGATTTTGTTGTGACATAAACACTTTCGGATTCAATCGAGACCGGCTAGCATGAAAGGGTATCTGGAGAAACGGCCAGCTATGAAGGGAAAAGCGCCAGAACTCTTCGGAGTTGACGAGGTTGGGGGTTATCGAGTTTTCGGCGGATGCCTCCTAGTCGCCTGTCACGACTACAAGTGTTCTTTTAAAACGTTCGGGTGACCGGACGGACAACGAGGAACACGTTGACAGCACTCTAAAAAGCCCGTTTCCTTTTTCGAGAAATCGAATCGATGAGGAGAATTGTTATGTGTGGAATTGTAGGAATGATTGGTCAAGTCGGAACGAAAGAGATTTTATTAAAAGGGTTGGAGAAGCTCGAGTATCGAGGCTACGACTCAGCCGGAATCGCGCTCGTCGGTGATGATGTCCATGTATTCAAAGAAGTCGGTCGCATCGCTGCACTTCGTGACATCGTACCGGTCGAAGCGGAAGGCGCCATCGGCATCGGCCACACACGTTGGGCGACACACGGCGTGCCGAGCGTCCCGAACGCCCACCCGCACCAGAGCACGACGGGCCGCTTCACGCTCGTCCACAACGGTGTCATCGAGAACGACGAGCAGATCAAGGCGACGCTCGACGTCCCGTTCCTCTCGGAGACGGACACAGAAGTCATCGTCCAGTTGATGGAGAAGAACTTCGTCGAACTCGGCGACGTCGAGGCGGCGTTCCGCAAGACGTTGTCTGAGCTCCACGGCTCGTACGCGATCGCGATGATCGACTCAGAGGACAAAGAGCGCCTCTACATCGGTAAGAACAAGTCACCACTCCTCGTCGGACTCGGCGACGGCACGTTCAACGTCGTGGCGTCTGACGCGATGGCGATGCTCCAAGTGACGGACCAGTACCTCGAGCTCCACGACGGCGAGATCGTCATCTTGACGCGCGAATCGGCGACGATCAAGACACTCGACGGCGAGGTCCTCGAACGTGCCCCGTACACGGCCGAGATCGATGCGTCAGACATCGAGAAAGGCACGTACGCGCACTACATGTTGAAAGAGATGGACGAGCAACCGGCCGTCATCCGCAACATCATCCAGCACTACCAGAACGACGCCGGTGACATCGAGCTCACGGAAGGCGTGCGCTCGCTCGTCTCGGAAGCGGACCGCATCTATATCGTCGCTTGTGGCACGAGTTATAACGCTGGGCTCGTTGGAAAAGACATCCTTGAGCGAATTGCCGGCATTCCGACCGAGGTCCACGTCTCGTCAGAGTTCGGCTACAATATGCCGCTCTTAAGTTCACGTCCGCTCTTCGTCTTCTTGTCACAGTCTGGAGAGACGGCTGACAGCCGGGCCGTCCTCGTCGAAGTGAAGAAGCGCGGCTACAAGGCGCTCACGATGACGAACGTGCCAGGGTCGACGCTCTCACGTGAAGCGAACGAGACGATGCTCCTCCACGCCGGCCCGGAAATTGCGGTCGCGTCGACGAAAGCATACACGGCCCAAATCGCCGTGCTCGCGATTCTTGCCTACGACATCGCTCGCGCGAACGGGAAAGACTTGCCGTTCGAGTTGATGCCGGAACTCGCGCGCGTCGCGACGATCATGGACTCGATCATGTCGCAAAAAGAACTGTTTGAAGATTTGTCGGACCGCTACTTGAAGACGACGCCGAACACATTCTTCATCGGACGTGGCCTCGATGCGTCGGTCTGTCTCGAAGGCGCGCTCAAAGTAAAAGAGATTTCGTATATCCAAGCGGAAGGCTACCCAGGTGGTGAGCTCAAACACGGTTCGATCGCCTTGATTGAAGACGGCACACCGGTCATCGCACTCATCTCGCAACCGAAGACGAACTTGAACATTCGCGGCAACGTCAAAGAAGTCGTCGCCCGTGGTGCGAACGCGTGTATCATTTCGATGCAAGGCGTCGAGCACGAGAACGATGAGTTCATCTTACCGCACGTCGAACCGATTCTCGCCCCGCTCATCACGGTGTTACCAGTTCAACTCATGGCGTATTATGCCGCGCTCGCACGTGGCTGTGACGTCGATAAGCCGCGTAACTTGGCGAAATCGGTGACGGTTGAATAATTTAAAAAAATAATGCTTACGAAGCAGGCCTCCAACTTGCTACACTATGACAATCAGTTTGTAGAGATATTGGTCATAGACCAAAAATATATGTCGCAAGATACGTCTACCCTCTGAAATCATATGTTGTATGGAGGCTTACTTATGTACCAAGAAGACCGATTACCTCAAAACCCTAAAGAAGGCGTCCTGTTCATGCTGATTATTTCGATTTTGTCCGTGAACACGATCGCGCCGATCATTGTCGGGATGGAACGTGGCTTTAGTGTCGCCCATTATATCGACACGCTCAAAATCATCCCGTTCGCCTGGATTGCGCTCATGATCTTGATTCGCTTCATCGTCAAACCGGCAGCCGGGATGCTATTCAAACGATTTGCCGGAGAAATGGATGGCTTTAACGCCCGAATCTTATTGAACATCGTGTTGAACGTCTCGCTGATCTCATTTTTCATGACGATCATCGGACCGTGGATCGGGATGGGGGAGATCAATTTTGATACGTTGCAACACTTCTTCCCGACGTGGTTCCGTAATTTTGGTATCGCGTTCTGGATTGAGTTATTGTTCGCCCAACCGATTGCCCGTGCCGTTATGAAGTCGATTTATGCACGGAATCGTCTGAAGGCCGCCTAACTTTAGACACAGCATCTTTCCGATTGAGGAAAGGTGCTTTTTACTGCTTGCCGATATCTTTGCCAACAAGCAAAATAGTAGGTGAAGTAAGCGGTTGCATCGTATGGTTAGATAAAGATAAGCGATGAAAGAAGGTCTGACATGAACGTATATATTGCCTGTCCATGCGGGTTCGTGACGAGCGCGATGGCGGCGAAGCTGTTTGCTGAAGCGTGTTCGGGAAAATTATCGTGTGTGATTCAACACGGCACGTATCGAGACATCCCGGAAGACGTGGATTGGATTATCTATCAAGCCGGGACTGAGACGGTCGATCATCCGACCGCGCACGTTCGCTCGGTCAGACACATGTTATCGCTCACGGAATATCGACAACTCGTCGAGGAATGGGTGAATGCATATGAAACATGAGTGGAGCGCCCGAGAGCGCTCGATTTTACTACATCTATTGGCAACGGAGACCTCGACCCCGCTCGCGGAAATCGCGCAAGCGGTCAATTTGTCTGAGCGGACGATTCAACGGGAACGTCAACTGCTCGAAGGAATCCTGCGCGAGTTCGAATTGGAACTCGCTTGGCAGCGCGGGCACGGCCTCAGTCTCATCGGTCGTTCCGATGCGAAGCAACAGTTGCGCGAAGACTTGATTTTGTCGGCCGAGGCGATTCCAACGGCGGAGGACCGCATCTTCGAGCTCGCCTGGAGGCTCCTGTTTGAAAAAGATACGCTTAAGCTGCAGGCGGTCGCGAAACAGATGCACGTGTCACCGAGCACGCTCACACAAGACCTTGAGAAACTCGATCGTTGGTTCGACGAGTATCACCTTGAAGTCGAGCGGAAGAAAGGGGTCGGCGCGCGGGTGCTCGGCCTCGAAGCCGAGAAGCGGAAGCTGATGATCAATGCGCTGCTCGCTCATTGGGACACGCTCGCGTTCTATCGCTTTGTCCGCGGGGAGGATGATTACATCCCGACCTTTTTGAAGACCGTCCCGTGTGACGTCATGCTCGAGGCGCTTCGTGACGGTTATGACTATTTGAAGGAACATCCGTATGAGCGGATGGACGACCGGACGATTATGCGGGTGACGTTCGCCTATGGCGTGCAACAAGCCCGTCTGGACGCTGGGTTCTTCCTCGAGATGTATACGAAAGGACGCTCGGACGATTACTTGAAAGTCGCGTTTGATATGGAGACGGCCCTCGGGACGCCGTTCTCGATGGCGGAGCGGGTCTGGTTCGCCGAGGAAGCGAATCGGCTCCGATCGTTGAAGGAACAGATGAAAGAAGATGAGGAAGAGCGTTGGGTCATGCAGATCCGTGTCCATAAACTCATCCATCACGTTTCACTGATCCACGGATTCGCCTTCACGGACGACGCCGCGCTCGAGAAAGGGCTGCTCGCCCATATCTTGTCGAGTATGAACACCCAAGCGCTCCCTGATACGGACACGGTTCGTCCGCACATCGACCGTGACTATCCGCATTTACGTTCGGCCATTCAACAAGCGGCCGATATCGTCTTCGGGACAAACACGTTCACGGAAGAAGAGACGGTGTTTTGGGCGATGCATTTCGCCGCCGCGCTCGTCAAACCGGTCCGGCGTCGGGAATATCGAGCCCTTGTCGTCTGTTCGGCGGGTCTAGGCTCTTCGAAGATGCTCGTCAACCGGGTCAAACAAGAGTTTCCAGAGATGCAGGACGTCGTCAACTCGTCGTTGTTCGGTCTCGAACAGCATCGACTCGACGACTATGACGTCATTTTGTCGACCGTGCCGTTGCCGCCGTTATCGGTGCCGACGCTCATCGTCAACCCGCTGTTGACGAACGAAGAAGTGCAACGCGTCCGCCACTTGCTGTTATCGCTCCCACAGTCGTTCCAGACGAAAGAGAAGAGCCACTCGACGATGCTCGACTTCAATGAACTCGGTGCTCTCGTCGAGACGTTCGAACGGATGGACCGGCAGTTCGATCTCGTCACGCTCGATAATAGCGACCGACTGGAAGACATTTTGCTCGATATTGGGACGCATCTAGAAGAACGTGGACTCGTCCAAAGCGGTATCCAGTTATCGGCCCAACTGCTCCGGCGTCACGAAGTGGCCGGGCTCGGGATTCCGGGCACGAAACTGGCCTTGTTCCATGGACGTCACGCCTCGATCGAACGGGCAAGCGTGTTTGCTTTCGACTTGAATCAATCGATCCCGCTCCTCATGATGGACCAATCGACCGAGCCGGTATCCCGTCTGCTCGTCTTGCTCGCACCGGAAGAGGCAGAGGACGTCGAACTCCAGTTCCTCAGTGCCGTCAGTGGATCATTGATTGAGAGCGAACAACATATGAACTTATACAGTAACGGTTCAAAGAAAGAACTGCGTCTCTTGCTTCATGAATGTATGAAGAAAATGATTCAAGACACGTTGCACGAGAAATGACCCGCCGTGGTCATTTTTTTATTTGGCAGAGAATGTTGCCAAAGTGTGAACTGGATTGAATTGAGAAAGCGCTTACGCTGAGACTACAATACGAGTGTAGAGCACAAACCGGTTAGCTACACTACAACAATCTACCTTTCACAATAATCGACTGGAGGTTTTATACATGGCGAATGCGCAAGCTGGCTCGGGCGGGGTTCGAGTCAAAGTACAACGGTTCGGGAGTTTCCTGAGCGGGATGGTCATGCCAAACATCGGCGCCTTCATCGCCTGGGGGATCATCACCGCCCTCTTCATTCCAACGGGCTGGTGGCCGAATGAAAAATTAGCAGAACTCGTCGGTCCGACGATCACGTATCTGTTACCGCTCTTAATCGGGTTCACCGGCGGTAAGTTGATTCATGATGTACGAGGCGGAGTCGTCGGGGTACTCGCCACGATGGGGGTCATCGTCGGGACGGACATTCCGATGTTCCTCGGTGCGATGATCATGGGTCCACTCGGTGGATATGTCATTAAACAATTTGACCGCCTCATCGAAGGCAAAGTCAAAGCTGGATTCGAAATGCTCGTCAACAACTTCTCGGTCGGTATCATCGGTGGTCTTCTCATGATCGGTGGCTTCGAAGTGTTCGGTCCAATCATGAGCGGCCTTGATAAAGTCATGGCAGCCGGTGTCGACTGGATCGTCGGTGCGAAACTGTTACCAATCGCAAGTCTATTCATCGAGCCAGCGAAAATCTTGTTCTTGAACAACGCCATCAACCACGGGATTTTGAGCCCGCTCGGTGTCGATCAAGTGGCGGACGCCGGGAAATCGGTCTTGTTCTTACTTGAAGCAAACCCGGGGCCAGGTCTTGGTTTACTGCTCGCTTACATGGTGTTCGCGAAAGGCGCGGCCAAACGTACGGCACCAGGGGCGGCAATCATTCACTTCCTCGGTGGGATTCACGAGATTTACTTCCCATACGTCTTGATGAAACCAATCTTGATCCTTGCGATGATCGCAGGGGGGGCAACTGGGGTCTTCACATTCGTCTTGTTCGATGTCGGTCTCGTCGCACCAGCGTCACCAGGTAGTATCTTCGCAATCCTCGCGATGGCTTCACGCGGTTCGTACCTCGGGCTCGTCACAGGGATTCTCTTGTCGGCAGCGGTCACGTTCGCCGTGGCAAGTGTCATCTTGAAATCGAGCGCGGCAGAAGAAGTGTCACTTGAAGAAGCGACACAGAACGTCAGCGCGATGAAAGGCAAGCAGTCGTATGCGTCGGCTCTCGTCCACGACCGTCTCGATAAAGTCGATCACATCATCTTCGCTTGTGACGCCGGGATGGGTTCGAGTGCGATGGGCGCGTCGGTACTTCGCAATAAAGTGAACAAGGCGAACTTGCCGATTCGAGTCACGAACACATCGATTAGCCAATTGCCGAAAGACGCCCAATTCATCATCACCCATGAGGATTTGACGGACCGGGCCGAGGCACAAGTGCCGGATGCGATTCACCGTTCGGTCACGAACTTCTTGAACGCCGACTATTACGATCAATTGATCGAAGAAATTAAAGCAGAACGCAGCAAAATCTCATAACACAAGTAGACAGAGACAAGGGTTAAGGTATAGGAGGAACTAAAATGCCATTCATTCAGACAGAGATGATTCGACTCAACCAATCGTTCAACACGTCGGCCGAAGCGATTGACGCAGCCGGTGAAGTGTTAGAAGCAGCCGGATGCGTATCTTCGGCTTACGTCAAAGCGATGCACGAACGTCAAGCGATCTCGAGCGTGTATATCGGGAACCAAGTCGCGATTCCGCACGGGACCGAGGAAGCGAAATCCGCCGTTCAAAAGACGGGGATTTCCATCCTCCAAGTGCCGGCCGGCGTCGATTTCGGTGGCCAGACGGCGAAACTCGTCATCGGGATTGCCGGTGTGGATGACGAACATTTGGAACTCCTGTCCCAAATCGCGGTCATCTGTTCAGATGAGGATAACGTCGAGCGTCTTGTACAGGCGAAGACGAAAGAAGAGATTTTGTCGCTATTCATGGAAGAGGTGGCGTAATGAAAGCCGTACATTTTGGGGCAGGGAATATCGGACGTGGATTTATCGGATTGTTGCTCAATCAGAGTGGTTACGAGGTCACGTTCGTCGATATTAACGATACCGTCATCCAAGCGTTAGAAGACAAGCGATTTTATGAAGTCGGATTCGCCGAAGAAGGCGTCGACAACGTCCTCGTCGACCGGGTCCGCGGCGTCAACAGTTTGACCGATCCGGAGCGTGTCATCGCCCTCATCGCGGAGGCCGATCTCGTCACGACCGCGGTCGGACCGACGCTGTTGCCGAAAGTCGCGCCACTCATCAGCGAAGGACTCCGTGAACGCGTGACGTCGGCACCCGTTTATGTGATTGCTTGCGAGAACATGATTGGCGGTAGCGCATCACTTCATCAAGCGATCAAAGCGTCAGGTGGTATCGGGACGGCCAATGCCTCGTTCCCGAATGCGGCCGTCGACCGGATCGTCCCGTTGCAACAACACGCGGACCCGCTATTCGTCGAGGTCGAGACATTCTACGAGTGGGTCATCGAGACGAAAGGATTGGCCGAGCGGCCCCCGCTTCAAGGTGTGACGTGGGTCGGCGAGATTGGGCCATACATCGAACGGAAGCTGTTCACGGTCAACACGGGTCACGCCATCGCGTCGTACATCGGTTCCTTGTTCGGGAAAGCGACGATTGACGAGGCGCTGAAAGATCGCCGTGTCCGTCAAGTCGTCCAAGGCGCGTTGTATGAGACTGGTTGGCTCCTCCTTGAGAAGTACGGGTTCGAGGCGAAAGAACATAGCCAATACATTCAAAAGATCATCAAGCGGTTCGAGAATCCGAAGTTGAAAGATGAAGTCTCACGCGTCGCCCGCTCACCGATCCGTAAGCTCGGACCGAGTGACCGGCTCGTCAAACCGGCCCGCGAACTCATCGATAACGGCATCGAACCGAATGAACTGGCCTATGGAATCGCGGCTGCCTTGACCTATTACAACCCTGAGGATTCAGAATCTTCTGAACTTAATCTTTCCATCGAAGAAGACGGCATCGTCTCGACGGTAGAAAAATATCTCCAACTGCATGAGGATGACACGCTGACGAAGCTAATCCTCGAACAATACCACTTGATTCGCGAGCAAGAAAAAGCGCAAGTCTCGTAAAACGATTCTCCCGTGCCTGGTGGCATGGGAGATTTTTGGCATACAAAAAGACTGCAGCGCAGGGGCTGCAGTCTGATCAAGCGCGTGTCTTTCCAAACTCGATGTACGTCGTGACTGATTTGACATGTTTCACGACGTCCTTTTCAAGAAGTGGACGACTGAAGTAATAACCTTGGACGTAATCACACTGTTCGTTCAGTAACCATTCGAGCTGATCCGACGTCTCGACACCTTCCATGAGCACTTTCATACCCAAGTTATGACCGAGTTGAATCATCGAGCGAACGATGGCTTCCTGGTTCCGATCGGTGAACAAGTTGACGATGAACGACCGGTCGATTTTCAACACTTGAACCGGTAGCTCACGCAATTGACGGAACGACGAGTAGCCCGTCCCGAAATCGTCGAGTGAGATTAAAATCCCGAACTGGTGGAGCTGGGTGAGTTTCTCTCGCGTCGATTCTTCATATGACAGCATCGACGACTCCGTTACCTCGAGCTCGAGGAACATCGGGTCCATCCCGGTCTCATCCAAGATGGCCTGGAGCGACTCGACAAAATCCTCACGCGCGAACTGGAGCGGGGAGACGTTGACCGAAAGCGTGAACGGTTTCACGCCGGACTTATTCCAACGGACCCAGGCTCGGCAAGATTCACGCATGACCCAGCTGCCGATCGGGTGAATCAGGCCGGTGTTCTCCGCGATTGGAATGAAGTCGGTCGGTGACACGTGACCGAGCTCGCAGTTGTTCCAACGCAGGAGCGCCTCAACGCCTTCGAGTCGATTTTGCGTGAGTGACACTTTCGGCTGGTACACGAGTGAAAACTCATTTCGGTCGAGCGCCTGCGCGAGCGCTTTTTCGATTTCGACGGTACGAAGGATTTGATGCTTCGACTCGTCTTCGAATTCTTTGATTTGATTCTTACCGGTCCGTTTCGACTCGTGGACGGCGAGGCGTGCGTATTGCACGAGCTCCTCGGCCGACTTCGTATCTTTCGGATAATGACTGATGCCGGCGCTCATCGTCAGTTCGACGGTTGTCCCGTCGATATCGAAAGGTTGCGAGATCGCCTTGATACACTTCTCGGCTTTCTGTTTGGCGAGCGTGCTCCGCTTATCAAACAGCAAGATGATGAATTCGGATGAACCGACGCGCGTCAAAATGTCATCCGGGTGAATGGTCACTTGCAGACGCTCAGCGATTTGCATCGTCAGTTCGTCCGAGCCGTGATGCCCGAGCATGTCACTCAAGAAACGCCAACGGTCGATGTCGATGTAGAGACAAGCGACCGGGTCTTCGATTTGAATATGTTCGGCTAAAATCCGTTCGAGCTTATGCCGGTTGGGTAGATCCGTGAGCGTATCGTGATACGCCATATGTTCGACGAGCCGCTGTGAGGCAATCGTCTCCGAGACGTCACGCAAGAACCAAAGTACTTGGTCCATCGTTTCCCCTTTGAGTGGATAACTCGTCACTTCAATCGTCCGGTCGTCGAGATCGACGCGTCTCGGTTCATAGAACGGTTGATTGATTGTGAGCGACGGATGATAGTCTTGGAAGAAGGCATCCTGCTCGACTTCATCGAACAAGCGATAGAAGGCTGTGTTCGCGTATTGAATCATCCCGTCTTTCGTCGTCGTGACGACTGCATCCGTCGTCGAATCAAGAATCGTCGCTTGAATGAATTCTCGTTTGCGGAGATGACGATCGAGCGTGAGTGATAAGAAGAAGATGGCGAACAAGAGAATCGTAATCGCCGTCACGAGCCATGCGAGCAGTGAAGGCTCAATCGCATTGGCGAAAGGTCTGTCTGTCTCAACGAACGTGAACGTCGCCGCTAGCATGCCGACGAAATGCATGCCGAAGATGGCGACACCCATCAAAAGGGAGAAGAACACCTTCAGTTCCATATGCATCTTTTTCTGTGTGTACTTCGAAAAGAAGCCAATCCATAAGGCGCCGAGCGAGGCGCCGAGCGCAATCAAAATCGATAGCGTCGCCAACCATGGATTGTAGGAAGTCGTGACGCCTTGGAGCGCTGCCATCCCGACATAATGCATGCTGGCGATACTGCCTCCCATGACTAGTCCGGCACCGATTAGGGCTGGTCGAGTCGTGCGACGCGAGACAATCAAGAAGCCGAACATACAACCGGCCATGGCGATGACGACGGACAATAGGACGAGCGGGACCGAATACGTGATCGGTCGCAATACCTCATGGGCCAGCATGGCGATGAAATGCATCGACCAAATGCCGAGACCGAGTGTCGCGCCACCAGCGATGATCCAGACGTTTTGGGTGGAACGGTTCGCTGAATTGACACGTCGGGCCAGTTCGATGGCGGCGTAAGCAGAAACGGCGGCAATCAGATAAGACAGAATCACGAGAAACCCATTGTGACTCATCGAGTGTTCAACGACTGGTTCCATATATACCTCACTATGAATGTAATTTTTTTGTAATTTCAATTATACCTTGGAATTCAAAAGTCCATCTATCATTTTGCTTCATATAATAAAAATATTTTTTGCATGAAATAGGGAAGTCGTTCGGAAAGCGGGTAAACTACGGATAGAAGGAGGGGAGACGAATGATACCGACAAAGAAAGAAATCATCTTATTTCTCCTCATCGCGTTCGGGTTCTCATGGTTGGCGTGGTGGGGACTATTTATTGGGACCGAGTTACCGATTCAAGCGATTGTGCTCATCGGAGCGTTCGGTCCAAGTCTTGCCGGGAGTTACATGGCGTTCCGGGAGAACGGTTGGGAAGGTGTCACGACGTTATGGAAGCGGGGATTCGAGTGGCGGATGGCAGGCAGATACTATGCGTTCGGCCTGTTGTTCCTTCCCTCCGTTTTCCTGATTGCCTATTGGTGGTCCGATGCGGAAGGGGCGTTGCTGTTTGAGCGTCCGTGGCTCGTCGTGCCGACGTTCTTCTACATGCTGTTCCTTGGCGGCACGATGCAAGAAGAGTACGGATGGCGCGGTTATTTGCTCAACGCGTGTCAATTGAAGACGACCCCGATCAAAGCGAGTTTGTTCGTAGGGGGCATTTGGACCGTCTGGCATACGCCACTTTTTTTGATGGAGGGGACCGGGCAATCGCTCATCCCGTTTTGGGCATACGCCATGGCGATTCTCGCGTTCACGTTCATCATATCCTGGCTCTACAATGTTACGACGATGAATTTATGGTCCGTTTTCTTGCTCCATACGATGTTCAATGTCTCGTTCGCACTCATTCCGCTGATGAAGCCGGGCATGTTTCCGATCGGCTTTCTCCATTTGACGTTATTGCTCGTCACGACTGCAATCGTCCTCATCTGGCGAACGCATGGACATCTCGGTTACGATCATCTCGAGCAGCTCGAGGCGGTGGAAGGGTCGCATCAACCGAACGTTACGCCAGAAGCGGACGCGGGTAAAGACTAGCACGTATCATTCAGGAACAGAGGGAAGTGGACAGATTGAACTTTCGCCAGCTCGAACGTGAAGATGTAAAGCCGCTCCAACGGCTGTTTATGGAGAGTCTGAGTGATTTGATTCGCCGAGAACAGTTTGAGGATGCCGACTTGTTGGATGAAGAAGTCGAACGGTTGAATACGACCGTTCAAGACAGTTTCGAGGACGAGACCGTTCAAATTTTCGTGGTGCTCCAAGACGACGTCATCGTAGGGACGGCCGCGATTTTGCCTCCGAATGACATCATTACCGCACACGTCGACATCGAGCCAAACGTTCCTGAAATCGGATGCATGTACGTCGCACCTGGTGCCCAACGCCAAGGTGTCGGTCGTTTTTTGATTGACAACATGAGACGGCAACTCGTGGCAAATCAACAAACGGCATTTTATTTAGATGCCGGCTTTCCGACATCACAAGCCTATTGGGAGAAACGGCTCGGCCCTCCGCTCGTGACGATTGAGCACTATTGGGGTCCGGGGGCGCATCATAAAATTTGGCGTTGTCCCGCCAGTGAAAAAGAGACCTGATCGCATGCGATCAGGTCTCTTGCTTATTTATAAGTGCTCATAAATTGATGAATCCCAGAAGCGGTGGCATCTGCCATCCGTTGCCGGTATGTGGTGCTCGTCAAGTGCGAGCGGTCGTTCGAGTTGCTGATGAAACCATATTCGACAAGGGTCGATGGGACGCTGTTCTTGCCGACGACATAAACGTTTTGATATTTCACACCACGGTTACGAATCGTTGGGATTCGGACACCGAGTTCACGGTTGATGGCTGCCCCTAAACTACGGCTAGCCGAGATGTATGGGTTCGTCGTATAACTTTCACCGGTCGGGACGAGGACTTCGTGACCGTGGTAAGACGTATTCGTCGACGAGTTGTTATGAATGCTGACGAAGGCGCTACCTTTATACGATTTTGTCAATTCGACGCGTTGTGCGAGCGACAAGTACACGTCGTTCGAGCGCGTCATCCGTGCGTTATAGCCATATGTATTCGAGAGCGTACTCGCGAGACGTGCGGCGATATCGAAAGCGATGACTTTTTCGTACACTGATCCGTACACAGCCCCTGGGTCATTCCCGCCGTGTCCAGCATCGATCACGATCGTCCGACCTGAACCCGTTGATGTTGTTGGTGTCGTCGTCGTGGCCGGCTTCAAATACTGCGAAGCAACATAACCCGTCTTGCCGCCGTAACTGACCTTATACCAAGAGCCGTACTTGCTGACGTATTTGACGGTCGCACCGTTTGGGATGGTCAGCAACACCGTGCTCCACGAGGCTGCCGTCAAGCGCATGTTCAAGTTGACCGTCGTTTGGTAGGAAGTGGTAGAAGTCGTCGTAGTCGGGGCTCCGGTGGCTGTTAAGTATTGCGAAGCGACATAGCCCGTCTTTCCGTTGTAACTGACTTTATACCAAGAGCCATAACGACTGACATACTTGACGGTGACGCCGTTCGGGATCGTCGTCAAGACCGAGCTCCACGAGGCTGCCGTCAATCGCAAGTTTAAATTGACCGTCGTTTTGTAGTACGAGGCTGAGCTCGGCGTCATCGTCGAGGGAGTCGAAACTTTCACGTATTGCGAAGCGACGTAGCCGGTCTTGCCACCGTAGCTGACCTTGTACCAAGAGCCGTACTTGCTAACATATTTGACGGTCGCCCCGTTTGGAATCGTCAAAAGGACAGGACTCCATGTGGCGGCACTTAAACGAAGGTTCAAGTTTGCTGTCGTCGTGTATGTAGAGGCAGCTTCGACTCGGCTCGATTCGAAACCGTTCGGCGTCAAGTCGAATGGGGCGATGGCCATGCCACCAATGACGAGGGAAGAGCTAAGCAACAGTTTCAAGTTCCAAGATGATTTCGTTTGGTTCAATCGAGATCCGCTCCTTTATTCATAAGATAGGTGAAGTAGCTGTGAAATGAAATCGTCATCATGTCTCCGTTATTATATAAGGAAACAAGAAAAAAATGGAGGTTAATATGTAAATTGTTTGACTTTTTTTCAATAAGTTTATTTCCGGAGTTTCGGAAATAAAAAAAGAGACGCACGAGGGCGTCTCTCAATAAAGGATTATGCAAGTGGTGAAACATCTGTAGAAGCAACCTGGTTGACCGGTAAGCTCCAGAGTCGTGGGAAGTCCTCGGCTGCTATCTGGTTGACTGGTAAGCTCCAGAGACGTGGGAAGTCCTCGGCTGCTACCTGGTTGACTGGTAAGCTCCAGAGACGTGGGAAGTCCTCGGCTGCTACCTGGTTGACTGGTAAGCTCCAGAGACGTGGGAAGTCTTCGGCTGCTACCTGGTTGACGGGTAAGCTCCAGAGACGTGGGAAGTCTTCGGCTGCTACCTGGTTGACGGGTAAGCTCCAGAGACGTGGAAAGTCTTCGGCTGCTACCTGGTTGACGGGTAAGCTCCAGAGACGTGGAAAGTCTTCGGCTGCTACCTGGTTGACTGGTAAGCTCCAGAGACGTGGAAAGTCTTCGGCCGCTAATTCTTCTGATGTGAACGGGTTTTCTGAAATAAGCGGCTTTGAGATTCCCAAAAGAAGAAGCAAAGCTAATGAAACAATTATGGCATTTTTGAATTTTTTCATAAATAGTACCTCTTTTCTAGGTTGTATGCTGTGTATTTTTCCGTATATAAACAATATATGACGTAAAGGTACTATTTGGCAATCATTCAAGATGTGATTGATTCAATTTTAAGGCTGTTAAAACTTGGCGTGATTGAAGGATGGCTGATTCAAACATAGAACCTTTGTAATCGCTTGAGAAAACAGGTGCATGAATTTCAATCATCTCATCAATTTCCGAATTTGTAATTGGCAAGACTGAGCATTTAGACTTTTGACTTAAAATCGCACTGCATAAAGGTTGTTCTTCGTTAGTATTATAGTCTTCCTCGACTCCAGGTTTCCACCCAAATGAAACCTCCGGTAGAACATATAACAAATCACCGTCATTCAATTTTTCTACGCAGGTTTCAATTAAGTCGTTTTCGCACTGATCTACATTCAAATATCCTACAGATGATTTGAATGGATAAATATTTTTCATACTTCGTTTTAAAATAGTTAATGAAAGTTCAGGTCCGATAACCCATATTTTCTTTGAAGAATAGGTTTCGTTTAGTACGCGTGCAATTAAAGTGGGTAAAGTTTGATAGTAATCGATATGAAACGCATTAATAATAACACCTTTAGAATCTTGTAAAAGAGTTGTGAGGTTTTCGAGGCCTCTAAACTGATTTCGATCTGAGGTAGTAAATAATGCATCAATAGTAGGTGAGTTTTTTGTTGTAAAATAAATACGTGGCTTAACATAATCTCTAGCCAGAAGATTGCTAAGTTTGCTCATTTAGATGACCTCCTTTAGTTTATGCCCTATACCTTGCTTTTTGTCATGAATGGAATAAACTTTAGATGAGACAGTCTGTCAAAACTAACAGATTTCTCTTTTTGGGATTAGTTAAATTCTATCATGGATAAAAGGACTAGTGATTTCGTACCGTTTGGGAAAATAGGTGCTTAAAACCTTTGAAAATTGATGGTTTTTAAGTTCGATTTTCCTAATTGTGATAAAAAACAACGAAAACAGGGTCTAAAGTATTAAAAAAAGAGTCCAGGAGATGCTACTGCATGCAAAATAATTATGGGAATTTGATTAAAGTAGAGCGTCTGCGTCGAAATATGAAACAGTCTGTTTTAGCCCGTGGGATATGTTCTATCTCATATTTAAGCAAAATTGAAAATAACCAGACTATCCCTAGTGAAGAAGTACTAGAACTACTTTTTAGGAAATTAGACTTAGATATTCCTCTTTACGTGACAGTAACTGAAGCCGAAATCGAAAAAATTAAAGTAGAGATTTCAAGACTAATGAAAGAAGCTGTTTTATCAAGGGATTTAAATGAAACAGCAGATAATTTGAAAAAAATAGAGCGATATAAAAAGGATCATAGAATTTATAAACATAAGCCTTTATATATATTGATGTTACTAGTGTTAGCAAGGTTTGATTTTATGCCTGGCGGAAAACAAGGTTACTTAACTGAATTAGAATGGTTACAAGATCAATTTACTTCAGAAGACCGTATAAGGTTTAATATTCTCAAAGCTTTAAAATCTTTTTCATTAAATGATAAAGATACGGCTTTAGATTTAATGCAACAAGTTAGGGAAGACTTAGATACAACTTATTTGGAAGAATGGGAAATAGCCGACATCAATTATATTATTGGTGGAATGTATTATAAATATACGGATTATCTTCAAACAATTGAACATGTGAATAGGGCGCTATCGTACTTTAAAGATAATTTTTATGTAGAGCGAGTTATAGAGTGCCATTTAATTATTGGATTAGCCTTCAAGCGAAGAAAACGATTTAATGAGGCATTAGCAAATTATCAAAAAGCAATTAAAGCTGCTGGGGCTACAGACTTAAAAGGATATTACGGGATGCTTTACAACAACACAGGAGAAATATATTCTCTACAAGGAAATAGAGAGCTTGCCTTAGAATATTTCTTAAAAGGGCTAGAATATAAAGTTGAAAGTAAAAGTAAACTATTGAGTATTCTTTCTTTAATTGAAGAATATTCTATTAGGGGAAGTTCCCAAGAAGTATTGGATTGGGTAGAAAAAGGGGAAAGAATTATTCAAGAAGAAGGGGAAAATGATAACCTATCCGAATTTATATATCATTTCGGGGTTTTTCGTAATAAGTATACACATGGAAATAGTAAAGAATTGATTGAAAGCTTAAAAAAGGCAGTACAGTATTTTGAATCTTCCGATGACTACCATTACACTAACAAATACGCCCTTTGGTTAGCGCGTGAGCTACGTGAAAATGGGAAGTACAAACTATCTACTGAGTACTATGAGAAATCCATTGCGATTATGTCTCGATGGGATTAACGCCTCCTCAGGCGTTCTTTTTTTTGCACAAAAAAAGAGACGCCCGAATCGTCTCTTGTCGTTTATGGGGTGGTGAAATAATGAATCGTCCAAATCGGTTCGTTCAACAATGCTTCGTCTTCCACATGGCCCGTTTGAACTTGTTGGAGCAGGTGAATGATATGTTTTTGTAAATTGGCATCATGAGAGCCGCTTCGCAAAATTCCATCCTCACTTGCGATGATATAAAACCCACCCAACCGCAAAGGAATATGATGTCTAACAATCGATACGGCAGCTTGCAGTTCGGCTTGCCCGCCTTGAAGTGGCACGTTTATATCAAAACGTCCCCATTGTTTAAAGTCGCCTAGTTCTGAAAACGGTGGGTCGCGGTGATCCAACTTCATGACCTCCAATCTTGTCTGTCTCTTCCTTACTAGTATAGCTCTTTTTCTAGAATTAGCCTGCGAGAAAAATGGGAAGGGTAAATCGATGAGCCTTCGTTTCTCGATGTTACTCTTTTTCTAGATTATCCCAAAACATTCCTGCAAAAAATAGAAGCTAAGGCGTAAAAAACACGACCGGAATGACTCCGGTCGTGTTCATTGATGAATCGCTTCTTTCGACGTCGGCAATTCACAAATAAATGTGCTACCTTCCCCGTAAATCGATTCAACGTGTAAATGTCCGTCGTGCGCTTTCGCGATTTCTTTACAGATGGCGAGACCGAGTCCTGTCCCTCCGATTTTACGACGGTCTGAGTTATCGACCCGGTAAAATTTGCCGAACAAGTTCGGTAAGGCAGAAGAAGGGATACCCATCCCGTTGTCTCGGACTTTCATGACGACTTGGCCTTCGAGTCGTTCCAACGAGACGAGGACGTTGCCGCCTTCTGGAGAATACTTGATGGCGTTACTGAGCAAGTTACCGAGCAACTGCCGCATCCCTTCCAAGTCGGCCTCGATTTTGAAGTCTTGTCCGACATCGGCATCAAGGTGGAGATGATGCGAATCGGTTGTCTCTTGATAAAAGCTGATACTATCGCGGGCGAGCTCGAGCAAATCGACCGTCTCCCACTCGAACGTCTGTTTTCCGGCCTCCATTTTTTGAAGGTCGAGGAAGTCGTTGACCAAGTACGAGAGACGTTTCGCCTCATCGTGAATCGTCTTCAAGTACAATTCGCGGCGGGTTGCCTTCAAGTCACGCTCGAGCATCAACTCTGTGAATCCATAGATTGATGACAGCGGCGTTCTCAATTCGTGAGAGACCGTCGAAACAAGCTCCGATTTCATCCGGTCAATTTCAGTTTCGGCCGTCACGTCGCGCAAGACGAGCATGGTGCCGTGAATCTTCCCGTCTCGGTAAATGCTCTCTGCATAGACTTGAAGGAAGCAATCACCTTGATCCAATGAAATCGATAAACCGTCTTCCGGCGGCTCTTGGTCGAAGACACGTTCGATATAACTGATGAAAAGGTCTTGTTGATCGACACGTTCGGCAAACTGTTCGATATCAATCGATAACGTTGTCAGTTCCTCATAACCGGCGTATTCGAATTGAAGTTCATCGAACATGCGGATAAAGGCGCGGTTGCCGACGATCGTGTCTTCTTCATAGTTGAAATAAAGAATCGCTTCACGGACCGAGTTGATTAATTGTGCCGTCTCTTTACGGTCTTGTTGCATCTGGCGATAAAGCCGCGTCCGTAAGAGCGAAATGGCCAACTGGTTCGCGAACGCGTTCAACTCTGATGTTTCACTCGCATCGAACGGCTCATCGTAACAGGCCAAATATAAGCAACCGATCATCGTTCCGTCTGATGGATCTTTTACCGGGATGACGGTCTCATGGATATAGTACGGGTAGCCGTGAAGCTGGTCGGCCACTTTTTTTGAACTCGCCTCTAGCGTTCTTGAAATCATAACGCGTTTGAGTAAGAGCGACTGTACTTTCAAATCTTCTTGTTGTTCAGTGGTCATCCCTTTCGGTACGACGGACGTGATTTCATCGTCTTTGACGAGCAATACGGCCCCGAACTCGGCCTCGGTCAACCAGACGATTTTTTCGATGACAGCCGAATAGTCGAGTAACGATTCCTTCGAAGCGAGTACTTCAATCAATTCGTTACGATACTGCAGTTTGGTCTCGTTTTGTTTCGACGCCTCGAGCACGGACTGCATCTCTGCTTGCTTCGCGCGCATGTTTTCGTTTTGACTGACCATTCGTGTAATCAAAGGACGTCCAATTAATAAAATAGCAGTGATAAACATGACTAGCCCGGTCATCCAGATCCAACGCAACGTCAGAAGTTCGGTCGGTGAGACGGTATCGTCCCGAACGAACCAAGCACCGATTGCTGTTAAAACGAGGCTGGCGATACAGACACCATAAAGGATGCCGAGAATTTGACGACTGTTCAATTGTTCAATCCACTTGCCCATAATACGCTCTACTTCCTTCCTTAACTAAAAACCAACTCCAATTCCATCGTCGTATAACGGAAATATACAAAAAGAAAAATTAGATGAACACCGAATTGCTCAAACAATGTGCCATCAAGCATTCTCTGTTTAAATATCATATCTAGACGGATATACCCCGGATTTCAGCATCTTACACATTCGAATGTGCTTCCGATTGACACATGCGAAGGGAACAGGATAGCTTGAAAGAGAAGAAATGACTATGGAAGAGGTGCTCTTATGCTATCGATTAAACCTTCAGCGTTAACCGAGCGAGACACGTACAAATTTTTAATCGGGAGTATCGTTCCGCGGCCGATCGCTTTCGTGACGACTCGAAACGGCGACACAATCAATGCTGCGCCGTTTAGTTACTTTAACATCGTGGCGTCCGAGCCGCCGCTACTATCGGTATCGGTTCAACGTAAGAACGGTGTCATGAAAGACACAGCCCGCAATGCGGTCGCGACAGAAGAACTCGTCATCCATATCGTCGATGAGACGAACGTGGCTCTCGTCAACGAGACCGCGGCCAATTTAGGGCCAGCGGAGAGTGAGCTTGATCGGACGACGTTCATGACCGCACCAAGTGATATCATCGAGACGCCAGGCGTGAAAGAAGCCAAAATCCGAATGGAATGTAAACTGCACCATCACGTTCCGATTGAGCATGACGGGAAAGTGACGGCTGACTTATTGATTGCGCGAGTCGTGAGGTTCCATATTGACCCGGCGCTTTATGAAGCCGGACGTATCGACGCCGAACGATTGGCACCGGTCAGTCGACTCGCCGGAAACTTCTATGCCACGCTCGGCGAAACGTTCGAAATCGAACGACCGAAATAAATGCCATGGTGCCTGCTCGAATCGGAGACAAGGCGCCTTTTTTCGGGTAAAGAATGGAGAGCCCATTGGCATGATGGTTTTCTTTCACACGAGCGCTCGAATGTGTCACAATAAAGTCAGAACATTCTAATTTCTAACGCGTCAGCGATCAGAGAAAAAAGGGGAGTCGGCTATGTCATATCGTCCAGCCATTCAATCGATCATCAATGCCATTGAGACGGTGATCGTCGGAAAAGAAGATGTCATCGCAAAGAGTTTGACTGCTTTACTTGCCGGAGGGCACGTGTTATTAGAAGATGTCCCGGGCGTCGGGAAAACGATGCTCGTCCGGACGTTCAGTCGAGCCATCGATTTGGATTTCAAACGTGTCCAATTTACACCGGACATGTTGCCTTCTGATTTGACCGGAATCTCAATGTATAACCAAAAAACGAAAGAGTTCGAATATCGGCCGGGTCCATTGATGGGTAATATCGTTTTGGCCGATGAAATCAACCGGACCTCTCCTAAAACACAATCGGCCTTGCTCGAGGCGATGGCGGAGCGCAGCGTGACGGTCGACGGTGAAGTCAAAATTTTACCGTCCCCGTTCTTCGTCATGGCGACGCAAAACCCGATTGAACATGAAGGGACGTATCCGCTCCCGGAAGCTCAATTGGATCGATTCCTCCTTAAAATCGAGATAGGCTATCCATCTTTCAATGAAGAGATTGCACTGCTGACGCGGTTTGAGAAAGCAGAACCGCTTGAGGCGTTACAGAGTGTCATTACGAAACATGAAGTCGAACAGATGCAACGCGAAGTGCGCGATGTACACGTTTCGAGTGCCGTCAAACAGTATATCGTCCGCTTGATTCACGAGTCGCGCAACGACCCGAACACGTATCTCGGGGGCAGTCCACGGGCGACACTCGCTTTGATGAAGGCGGCACAGGCGTGGGCGTATATCCACAACCGTGACTTCGTGCTACCGGATG
Organism: Exiguobacterium sp. s36; assembly: GCF_018618345.1. Classification (NCBI taxonomy): domain Bacteria; kingdom Bacillati; phylum Bacillota; class Bacilli; order Caryophanales; genus Exiguobacterium; species Exiguobacterium sp. s36. The sequence goes on along the minus strand of NZ_JACSLW010000007.1, from coordinate 7,964 downwards.
ACGTGAAGGCGCTCGCCGGTAGTGTGCTCGGTCATCGCATCTTACTGACGGCAGAAGCACGCTATAAAGGGAAGACGGCCGAACAGCTCGTCAAAGGTTGGCTCGACACACTTCCGGTCCCGATGGATCGTGAGGTCAAAGAAGTATGAAAAATTGGATGAAGCTGTTCCTTGTGTGGGCGGCGGCATTCGGACTTTACGCATTCGCCCGGATTGAAGGGAGTATCGTCGCGTCGACGCTCTGGTGGTCATTTTTCGTCCTGGCCGCCTATTGGACGATTTTCATGATTTATCCGGTCACAGCCGCGAACGTGTCGCGCCGTGTGACGACGAAACGACTCGTCTCGGGCCAAACGATGGACGTGGAACTGCAAGTGGAGCGGAAATACCCGTTTCTTGTCGGGGTCGTCACGTTAGAAGAGACACCGCCGCCGCGACTCGCGACATCCACTGATGTCATCATTACCACGGTCGATCGTTTCTTTCGACGGACAGAGACGGTCCATTACGAAATCGAACAGATTCGACGCGGCATCCACGTGTTCGATCGGACCGTCCTTCACGTGCGAGACGTGTTCGGACTGTTCGACCGCAAACGGACGTTGCGACTCGAGACGGTCGTTGAAGTCTCACCTGCTGAACTTCCGTTCGACTTACCGCGTGACGAGCAAGTCGGTGGGCGAGGCGAACAGTATCGCCGCACGCGCACATATACCGAGGTTGCCAATACGACGAGTGGTGTCCGTGAGTATGCGGCCGGGGACCGCATCGGTCGAATCGATTGGAAAGCCTCGGCTCGACGCGGAAACTTAATGACGAAAACGTTCGACCAAGAGCAGGAGAAGAAACTGTCGCTTGTCTTTGTCCCATCGACAACGGCTGGGCATGAAGAAGCGTTCGAACGTTCATTGTCGCTTCTCGTTGGTGCAATCCGACAACTCGAGCGGAAAAATCTGCCGTTCGAACTGTATGTCATCGAAGAGCAGGTCCGTCTGTTCCATTTGCCGGACCAAAGCGCAGAGGTCGGCCATTACTTGCTGACAGCGACACCGGAGCCGGAAGGGCGCCTTGTCGAACGAGTGAAGCGCAACCTGCCGCAAGAAGTGGGGAACTTGATTTTGATTAGCCCACTCGAGACGAAATGGGTGCGTGAGATCATGAATGAGACACAAGGCAGCTATCACTTGTACACGGCGAACGAGGTGACGACATGACGGCATGGTTGAAACGAATCGTCTATACGGCGCTTGCCGCCTACTTGTTGTCATTTTGGGTCGAGCCGATTGTGGGCAGTACGACATTTGATGTCAATTGGCCGTTCTTGTTCCTGCTTCTCGTTCCGATGTTTGCGAGCTTGTTGCCTTGGTATGGTTTCATTGGTGTGGTCGTCTTCAATTTCTTTATCGTCTTGTACGTGTACCACGGGAGTATCCTGGATTGGTTCGGTCTATGGTTAGAGGATTTGAGCGGGGTACTGAGCGGGGCTTTGCCGGAAGAGGCGATTTTCTTCTCGGCGATGGCACTCATCGGGGTACTGTTCGCCATCCTGGTCGGACGCACGTATCCGAGCTATGGCTTCGTTCTCGGGATGATCGTTTCGACGCTCGGACTGATGGCTTACTTTGACACGTGGACGCTTTATGACGGGGAAGGGAAGATTTTACTCGCAATTTTAGCATCGCTCTTATTGCTCTTCGTCACCGACCTGGCGAAACGACCGAGCAAATCGCTCGTCCGCTATGTCAGTATCGCGCTCCTCGCTTCGGTCGTGTTGGCGCTCGCGAGCGTGTCGCCGACAATTGAAGGGGATTGGTCCGATCGGTTGACGACGAGTTTCCAAAATGCTGGGAACGATGAAGGCTCAGGCAGCGGTCGAGTCGGCTATGGGGTGAACGATGAACAACTCGGCGGACCGTTTGAGCAAGATGACGGCATCGTCTTCATCGCCCGTGGTGTGCCGGCGCGCTATTGGCGCATCGAGTCAAAAGAGATTTATACGGGGAAAGGCTGGGTCGAGTCCCCGGTCCTCGATTCCGAATATAACCGCGGACAACTCGTCGACCAAGCTGTCGATACGACACCGGAACAGGCGTTGCTCCGATTTGACCGGCGCCAAACGTTCGTCCCGTATGGTGGAGAATACCCACAGGCGACGGAGACGGACAATGGCACCGAATTCCGAGTCGGGAATATCGAAGAACCGTTTCCGAACGAGACGATTCACATCCGACCGTCCGGGAAAATCGTGTTCGACAATGACGGGCAAACGACGCCTCAGACGATTCAACTTCGCTACAGTGTCCCTTCCTTCACAGAAGAGCAACTGGCGTTGAATGAGCCGGTGACGACGTTGACGGAAGAAGAGCGGCAGGCGTACTTACAATTGCCGGATTCACTTCCGGATCGGGTCCGCGACTTGTCGGCCGATATCACGGGCGACAGTGAGACACCTTACGACCAAGCCCAAGCAGTCAAAGCCTACTTCCAATCTGGAGATTTCCAATACAATACGGAAGATGTAGCCGTCCCGGAAGGTGATACGGATTACGTCGATCAATTTTTGTTCGATACGTTAATCGGGTACTGTGACAACTTCTCGACCTCGGCTGCCGTCCTTCTCCGGGCGAGCGGAGTGCCGACGCGTTGGGTCAAAGGTTTCACGATGGGTGATGCGCGCGGGATTATCCAAGGGGAAGAAGAATACACGGTCCGGAACCGTCACGCTCACTCATGGGTAGAATATTTCGTGGAAGGCGCAGGCTGGGTCCCGCTCGAGGCGACCATCAGTTTCTCGGACGCCAACTTGCTTCAAGTCGAGACGGAGGACGAAGCGAATGCAGACGATCCAGCGGCCAATGATCCACAAGCGTCGCAAGACGACGAGCCCACGAATCGTCCGCAAGAAGATTTGGCACTCGATGATGTGACGTCGGGAGAGGCGGCAACGGAGAACTGGAATATGCCGGTATGGGGTTGGATTGTCATTGTCTTTACGGTCGCCGTTCTCGTATGGAACCGAAAATCGATTGAACGCCTCGTCATGATGCTTTGGTGGACACGGCGTCCATTGAATGAAAATCGACTTGTCGCCATGCATCGATATCTAGTGAAACGACTCCGCGGAGCAGGTTTCAAAGTCGACGGGCGCACGCCGTCCGAACTCGCCGCAGAGGTCGATGCTTATTATGAATCGACGGAAATGACGAGATTGACCCGTTTGTTTGAACAAAGTATCTATGCCGAAAAAACGCCGAATTCAAAATATAAAGAATATTGGAAAATCATGATTCGTCGAATTATGAGTTGAAGTAGGCGGATGCATACAGTAAGATAGACGCATTAGTTAGATAATTGAACAGCATTCCTTCGTATATACTCGCGAATTGGCGCGAGAGTCTCTACCGGACCACCGTAAATGGACCGACTATGAAGGAGCACGTTTCGTATACACAGAAAAGGGCGTGCTTCTTCTTCGGTTAAGTGAATCCGTGGGAGAAGCTCGCTCTTTTTTTGAGAAGAAGGCAGAAAGGTGGAGGTTTTGTGAAAATAGAACAAGAGATGATTTTGGTGCTCGACTTTGGAGGCCAGTACAACCAGTTGATCACACGTCGTGTGCGTGACCTTGGCGTATATAGTGAGCTTCATTCCCACAAGATGACCGCTGCTGAGATTCGTGAATTGGCTCCGGCCGGGATTATTTTCTCGGGTGGACCGAACAGTGTGTACGCGGAAGGCGCATATCGCTGTGACCCGGAAATTTTCGAACTTGGCATTCCGATTTTCGGAATCTGCTACGGCATGCAACTTATGACGCATCACTTCGGTGGACGTGTCGAACGAGCGGCACATCGCGAATACGGAAAAGCGACGCTCTTCTCGACACCGGAAGCGTCGGCGCTCTACAAAGGTCTCCCAGTGGAACATACGGTTTGGATGAGCCATGGCGACCTCGTCATGGAAGCACCGCCAGGATTTATCGTCGATGGGACGAACCCATCATGTCCGGTCGCTTCAATCAAGAGTGATGAACTCAAAATGTACGGCGTACAGTATCACCCGGAAGTCCGTCACTCTGAGTACGGCAACGACATCTTGAAAAACTTCATCTATGAAGTGTGTGGTGCCAAAGGTGAGTGGTCAATGGAGAACTTCATCGACATCGAAGTCGAGAAGATTCGCGAGATTGTCGGCGACAAGCAAGTTCTTTGCGCGTTGTCAGGCGGCGTCGACTCATCGGTTGTCGCAGCGCTCGTTCATCGTGCCATCGGCGACCAATTGACATGTATGTTCGTCGACCATGGTTTGCTTCGTAAAAATGAAGCGGACAGCGTCATGAAGACGTTCGCGGACGGTTTCAATATGAAAGTCATCAAGATTGACGCGCAGGAGCGTTTCATGGCGAAACTTGCCGGCGTTTCAGATCCAGAACAAAAACGAAAAATCATCGGCAATGAGTTCATCTACGTGTTTGACGAAGAAGCGTCTAAACTTGTGGACATGGACTTCCTTGCCCAAGGTACGCTTTATACGGATATCATCGAGAGTGGAACGGACACGGCTCAAACAATCAAGTCGCACCATAACGTCGGTGGACTACCAGAAGACATGAACTTCACGTTGATTGAGCCACTTAACACGCTCTTTAAAGATGAAGTGCGTGAACTCGGGACTGAACTCGGGTTACCGGACTATATCGTTTGGCGCCAACCGTTCCCGGGACCAGGTCTTGGCATTCGTGTTCTCGGTGAAATCACAGAAGAGAAACTTGAAATCGTGCGTGAGTCAGATGCGATTCTGCGCGAAGAAGTGAAGAAAGCCGGTCTCGAACGTGATATTTGGCAATATTTCACGGTCCTTACACCAATTCGTTCAGTTGGTGTCATGGGCGACGAGCGGACGTATGACTATGCGGTCGGCGTACGTGCCGTCACCTCGATTGATGGAATGACTTCAGATTGGGCCCGCATTCCATGGGATGTACTCGAGAAAATCTCGGTTCGTATCGTCAATGAAGTCAGTCACGTCAACCGTGTCCTGTACGACATCACATCGAAGCCACCAGCAACAATCGAGTGGGAATAACCACCAGAGGGGAGAAATCCCCTCTGTTTTTATTTGTTAAATCCGAACAATAGATCGAAATATTTGATTAAAATCCGTCATTTGTGTTGACATTCGATTTTGCCGTTGTTAAGATAAAAACGTTCTTATCATATCCGAACAATTAAAAATTATTTTGCCGTATAATATCGGGAATATGGCCCGAGAGTCTCTACGAAATCACCTTAAATGATTTCACTACGGCGAGACATAGATCAGGGACTTATGTCCCTGTATGTTTCGCGTGGGGTCTCCGGTTATCAATCGGGGACCTTTTCTCGTTTTACGGCGAGCCAAGGAGGAAAACCAATGAGCACACAGCTCAAGCAAGAACCAAATCACCAACCATCAGGAAACCGGATTGAACGTTACTTCCAGTTGAATGAACTTGGAACGAACATCAAAACGGAATTGATCGCAGGATTCACTACGTTCCTGGCAATGGCTTACATCTTGTTCGTTAACCCGAACGTGTTAGGTGCAGCAGGAATGGACATGGGCGCTGTTTTCGTGGCAACCGGTCTTGTCGCCCTCGTCGGTTCTGTCATGATGGGCTTGTTCGCCAACTATCCGATTGCGATCGCTCCGGGTATGGGGCTTAACGCCTTCTTCGCGTACAGTGTAGTTCTCGGCATGGGTATTCCATGGCAAACGGCACTATCAGGGGTTCTCGTTTCTGGTTTGTTCTTTATCGTTTTAACACTGTCAGGTATTCGTGAGACAGTCGTCAACGCAATTCCGGGACCACTCAAAATGGCGGTCGCGGCAGGGATTGGTTTCTTTATCGCCTTTATCGGTTTGAAAAATGCAGGTATCGTCGTCGCCAACGAAGCGACGCTCGTCGGTCTCGGTTCACTCGGAACAGGGACGACACTCCTTTCAGTGTTCGGTCTTGTAGTGACAGCATTGTTAATGGTTCGAAATGTAAAAGGTGGTATCTTCATCGGGATGCTTCTCACGGCAATTGTCGGGATGATCTTCAATCTTGTACCGACACCGACTGCCATTTCAGACATCATCTCGGCACCACCGAGCATGTCATCGACGTTCGGACAAGCGTTCATCAATTTCTCAGAAGTCTTCACGGTCCAAATGCTAGTCGTCATCTTGACGTTCTTCTTCATTGATTTCTTTGATACAGCGGGTACGCTCGTAGCGGTAGCTCGTCAAGCAGGAATCATGAAAGACAACAAAGTGCCACGTGCGAGTAAAGCGCTCATGGCTGACTCAACAGCAACAGTGGCAGGTGCAATCTTTGGGACATCGACTGCGACGTCATATGTAGAATCGTCGGCTGGTGTAGCGGCCGGTGGTCGTTCGGGCTTGACGGCTGTATTCGCAGGTTTGTTCTTCGGATTGGCGCTCTTCTTCTCGCCACTCTTGGCAGTCGTCACATCGGCGGTCACAGCCCCTGCATTGATTATCGTAGGAGTACTCATGGCTTCGGCTTTACTCGATATCGACTGGAGAAAGCTAGAAATCGCGATTCCTTCATTCATGACGATTCTGATGATGCCCCTCACTTCGTCGATTGCGACGGGGATTGGGCTCGGATTCATCTTGTATCCGCTCATGATGATCGCGAAAGGGAAGACGAAAGAGATTCATCCAATCATGTACGGCATGTTAGTAATCTTCTTGGCTTACTTTATATTCTTGCCGCACGCGTAATGAAATGAAGCCGACTCGGTTTATGAGTCGGCTTTTTTGTATGTAGTGTTTTCAGGTAAGAAGGGGTCGTACATGGTTAAAGCATGGTTTTCTGTGATGAACTCATTTCGGATGAATGTGCCATCTTGGGAGAAGACGCTTCTAAATATTTGGTTATGCCGAACTGTTCCACCCCACCATTCATTCGTGAAGTGGTGGTTTTCTTCATATATCTCATATTGAACGGTTGGTGGGATATTGGACCGCCATTGCCCTACGAGATAATCCCCCTCTATATATAGAAGGAGTTGAAACGTCTGTGCCGTCCGATTGGTGATTTGAAGGTCTAAATAGTTGTAGGAACATGTGGCGCCACTCCCAAAAGGTTGGTCCCTTCGTGAATCAGGGAAGACATCATAACTGTGGCGGTAACGCTCGGTCACTGTGAGTGGGCTATGGAGCGTGATCCAATAAATCAAGTTGGATAATTGGCACAATCCGCCCCCGGTTCCAGTCGTGACCTTTCCGTAATGCAAAATCATTCCGTCCACATAGCCCTTTCGTTTTGTAGGTCGCCCGATGGCTTTCCAATATGAGAGCACTTCATTTGGAGAAACGATGATGCCATTTAACTGTTTAATGGCGATATTAAGATTAATGACTTTATTCTGTTGCATTTTGAGATCGATATCTCGTAATTTTCGGTAGAGTGGGGTGCGGTGCTCATAGATGAGGTGGGGCAGTGGTGCAGTATCTCGTTTAGAAGTGTACCGCTTATTATCCGTCATCCATTGTGTTCGGCGTTTTAATATGTAATACTGTGTTCCTGCCCAGATGCGCAGGTTCGATCGTTTCTTTGGCTGCAGTTGGAGCATCAAGTGTCACCTTCTTATAAGTTGGTATTGATGAGTATTCGTCGACAGGGAAAAATTCCCTTCTCCAATACAATAGATGCGAGTAAGGGGACGAGAAAAATCTTTTAAAGTTTTTTTAGAATAATGCTTGCCATGTGATAGAAAGGGATGCTATAGTTATCTCTGTTGCCAGCGCTGCTTACAACTTAGTAAACAAACTGGTTGACACACAATAATGATAAATGTTATTATCATTTAGTCGCCAAGAGCGACAGACGAACTTTGAAAACTGAACGATGAGGCAAAAAAGTTTTACAATTTTTGAATGAAGCGCAAGCTTCGTCATTTTTAAAGAGCTATA
>NZ_JACSLW010000006.1:0-138378 GCF_018618345.1 Exiguobacterium sp. s36 | reverse complement strand
TCAACGGCCGCCCACGCAAATGCCTGGGCTGGAAGACCGCACACGAGGCCTTCACGGAGGAAGTGTTGCGCTTAATTTGACAAACCGTCGTATAAAAAAACTCCATACGACGTCTGTCGTATGGAGGACGGTATGGACCGCGGTGCCACCTCTCGTTGGATCGATTGATCCCACTTTCCGATGCTATCACATCGTATCCCGATAACGGAGGAAACCGTCATGACCTACTTGGTTCAGCCATGCTCTCATGAGCCCATTCACATGATGGCCTCGGCCGGGATCCCACCACCCCCGGCTCTCTGAACGAGACTTGTTCACGCTACTCTTCTCAATCACTGATTTATGATGTGTTGAAACGAAAAAGGGTTACCCGCCCGACTCATAGCTTGCGCTATGAGAAGGACGAGTAACCCCGTGGTGCCACCTTCGTTGGTTCCGTAGAACCCACTTCACGGACAAACATCCGCTTTCCCATGGTAACGGTGGGTGACCCGCTAAAGCCTACTAAAAGTTTCGGTTTAGAGCTCGGAAGTCCATTCGCGACGTCCCGCATACTGATTCACACCAACCATCAGCTCTCTGTCATACGGGGACCGTCGTTACTTCTCTTCGTCGACGCCTTTATTCGTTTCAATTAAGTTAACTCGTACTATACAGGTCGAGAAACCTCCTGTCAAACAAAAGCATGTAAAAAAACTTTGCTTCTATAGGTGCGGCCGAATCGATACCGTCTTTTACGATTTCGCGAGTTGACACTTGATTTTTTTGTCTGCTATAGTCGTCCCCAACAACACTTCACTCAACTAAAGGAGAATTGACTTTGGAAACTAGCAAATTAAAACGTGAACTGTCCACGCGGCAGTTGACGATGATTTCGCTCGGTAGCGCCATCGGGACGGGCCTCTTCCTCGGAAGCGGGCTCGCCATCCAAACGGCAGGACCGAGCGTGCTCGTCAGTTACGCCATCGGGGCGTTCATCGTCCTGTTACTGATGGGCTGTCTGGCTGAAATGACCGTCGCCCATCCGACTTCGGGCTCGTTCGGCACGATCGCCGAACGCTATGTCCATCCGCTCGCCGGCTTTTTGGTCCGCTACTCGTACTGGGTCGCCAACGTCCTCGCCATCGGCGTCGAAGTGAGCGCAATCGCCATCTATATGCGGTACTGGTTCCCCGACGTGAACGGATTCGTCTGGGTCGCCGTATTTGGCGGGTTGCTCATTTACGTCAACGCCCGGCACGTCCATACGTTCGGGACGACCGAATACTGGTTATCGTTCATCAAAGTGACGGCCATCATTCTGTTTATCGTCCTCGGTGCCGCCACGCTGTTCGGTCAACCCGGTTCACCAATCGAATCGATCACGACCGGCGATGAAGGTTTCTTCGCTTTCGGGTTTTACGGGATGTGGGTGACGATTTTCATCTCGCTCTTCAGTTTCCTCGGGACCGAGCTCGTCGCCGTCACGGCCGGCGAAGCGAAAGACCCGGACCGCGCCGTACCGAAAGCGTTGCGCGCGACTGTGTTCCGTCTGACGTTCTTTTATCTCATTACGATTGGGATCATGCTCATGCTCATCCCATGGCAACAGGCCGGCATCGATCAAAGCCCGTTCGTTCTCGTCATGCAACAATTCGACGTGCCTGGCGCCGCTGGAATTTTGAACTTCGTCATCTTGATCGCCGCCTTGTCGGCGATGAATGCACAGCTCTACGCTTCAACGCGAATGATGTATTCCCTCGCCGAGGCCGGTGATGCTCCGCGCATCTTTAAAAAAGTCAGCGCTAGCGGGATTCCAATGCCCGCCTTGCTCGTCTCAACAGGCGGGATCATTCTCGCGGCGTTGCTTCAAGTGTTCATGGAAACATCGTATCCATTCTTGATGGGCATCTCGATGTTCGGAGCCATCTTCACATGGTTCATGGTATTCGTCTCCCACTTGTTCTTCCGTAAGAAGTGGACAGGACGCAAATTACCGGTCCGCATGATCGGTTACCCGTTCTTGCCGTTACTCGGTGCCGGACTATTGCTCAGCCTCATGATCACAACATGGTTCACCGACTTCAATATTCTGCTCAAGTTCGGGATTCCATGGTTGGTCGGATTGACCGTCATCTATCTCGTCCGTGAGCGGTTCCGCAAAGCAAAGGATCAATCAGACGACATCGAGCAAGCCAACTGAAACAAGCGCCTGTCCGCAACGGATAGGCGCTTGTTTTTAGTTTTGCTGGGACACAAAGCGAGGACCTGTCACGATTGACGGGTCCTCGTTGAATATCAGAAGAACTGACGTGGGTTGACTGTGCTTCCCGCGCTCGTTCCTGAATATGAATAGCTTCCTTGGTGAATCTCGAAGTGAAGGTGCGGGCCTGAAGAGTTACCCGTGTTGCCGAGTCCACCGATGTTCGACCCTTGCGTCACACGTTGACCGGCGCTTACTGAGACCGAGTTCAAGTGTGCATAGACCGTCGTCCAGACTTGTCCGTTGATGACGTGGGCGATCATGACGTGATTCCCATATGCGCCACCCCAGCCTGCACGGATGACCGTTCCCGTTGCCGAGGCACGGATTGGTGTTCCGACAGGTCCAGCGATATCGACGCCGTTATGGAACGAGTAGCCGAATTGACCGCTTGCCGGTCCCCATCCTTGTGAGAAACGTCCCGTTGTCGGTTGAATGAACATTGCGCCCGATGGTGCCGGTGCCGATGTGGTCGGTGCCGTCGGAGCTGGTTTAGGCGCTGGTGCCGGCGCCGGCTTTGGTGTTGGCGCAGCCGGTTTCGGTGCCGGTGTGCTATTTTGTGTCGTCTGGTTTGAAGATGAAGACGACTGGGTATTATTGTTATTGTTCTGCTGTTTTTGAGCTGCTGCTCGTTCTGCCTCGGCTTTAGCCGCTGCCGCTCTTGCTTCTTCTGCTTGACGGGCCGCTGCTGCTGCTTGCGCCGCTTCTGCTTGGCGAGCTTCTTCAGCTTTACGGGCTGCTTCTTGACGAGCCGCCTCTTCAGCACGACGACGCGCTTCTTCTTCCTCACGACGTTGCGCTTCAATCTCAGCCGCAATCGCTTCTTCTTGCGCGATTAACGTCGCTTCGATTTCTTGAAGGTCGAAGATTTGCGATTCGAATTTGATATTCTTGTCCTCGAGCTCTTTGATGCGAGCTTCGCGCTGTTTCATCTTCTTCTCGAGTTGAGCTTGACGTACTTCTAGCGCTTTTTGTTGCTTCAAGAGCGATGTGCGTTCTTCTTTAAGTGATGCTTGCGCTTCTTGTAACGATTGACGCGTCGCTTCATAGTCTTCAAACAACTCTTGGTCGCTTCGTTGAATCGTTCCGGCCGTGATCATCCGTGTGATCAAGTCCGAGAAGTTTTTCGAACCGAAGATGAACTCAGCCCAATTGATTGAGCCGCCGCCATTCGTTTGCATCGTGGCCATACGCTCTTTCATCATTGCTTCTTGAGCCTTCATCTTCTTCTCATAGCCTTTAATGTCAGCTTCGAGGTCTTCAATTTTCAACTCAGTACGCTTGATTTCTTGGCGTTTCGCTGCGACATCATTGATGATGTCTTGAAGCTGGGCATCCATCTTGTTGACTTCAGCTTGAACTTTCGAGATTTCATTTTTATTTTGCTTAATTTTCGAAGACGTATTCGATTGGTTCTGTTTGACGTTATTCCGTTGCTCTTGCACTTTCTTCTGCTGCTCTTGTTTCTCCTTGATTGACGTCGAGGCATCAGCCACCGAGTGCGTCCCAAGAAGAAGCGCGCTAAGCGTGAGTGTCGAGACGGTGCGTTTCCAATTGATCAATGGGGACATCCTTTCTATTGATGGGGTTAGGGTTCACGTACTATTTAAAGGTCAGTCGTTTTGCTATGTAACAAAAACGATTAATTTTTTAGTTTCAACACGACTAATTATATCGAAGTGTCGAATGTTTTCCTGTTAAAGTTATATTTCACTTTTATTACGACGAAGGGGTGGGAAACCTTATACGGCTCCCCACCCCTTTATATTTCAACATTTTTTCACTTTTCTTTTCTCGAAACATAGTTGTAATAATAGATGAAAATAGGAAATTATTGACCTTATATTAAAAAAGTATAATCCAGGTATTTTTCTAAGTCTAACCATTTCCAAAAAACGTAAAAAGGGCCTGTTTAGTCTCTCGCTCCAGGCGAAAAAGGCTAAACGGGCCAATTGTTCGTTGGTGTGGAGACAAGGGGTCTCACACTCCGAATGATACAGGAGGACTGTTAATCAGGCGTTAACGTTTGATTACAGTTTGAGCGCGCCAATGATGACGAACACCCAGGCCGCGATAAACAAGACGCCGCCAATCGGTGTGACCGCTCCGAGCTTCGTGATTCCGGTCAGCGCCATCACGTAAAGGCTCCCCGAGAAGAAGATGATTCCGGCGAACATGAGCCAGCCTGCCGTGCTGAACTGGCTGATGCTCACTTTCATCAAGACGCTCGCCAAGGCGATAATCCCGATGGCATGAATCATATGGTAGAGCACGCCTGTCTGCCAGTTCGCGAGCATGTTCGGTGTCAGACGTTCTTTCAAGGCGTGGGCCCCGAACGCACCGAACGCGACGCCGAGTGCCATCAAGGCAGCGCCGATGATCAGCAATACTTTCATACTAATTTCCCCCTTATCGCACTTTGCGTGCAGGTAAATTCCACTTTCGATAGTAGGATATCACTCGAAGCGTCGCCACGACAATTAATAGCGCATACACCGCAAGCCCACCTTCGAGCCGGAAATAATACGTGACGACCGCGATGATGATGGCCCAAATCGCATATACTTCCGATTGTAAGACGAGCGGCTTACGGCCGGCCAACAAATCACGGACAACACCCCCGCCGACACCTGTCAAGACGGCAGCCGCAATCGCTGCCGATAATGGTAAATCGAGCTTGATGGCGACTTGTGCGCCTTGAAACGAAAAGGCGACAAGCCCAATCGCATCGACGATGACACCCCAGCGTTCCCAATGGGGCAAAACGACGCTCGGCAGCAGGAAGATGAGCAATGCGACAAGAAAACAAAGGATGAAGAGATCATTTTGTTGCCAAATCAAGCTGACGGGGTTGCCGAGCAAGACGTTTCGGATCGCTCCGCCGCCGAAGGCTGTCGTAAAGGCGAGCAACCATACCCCAAAAATATCATATTTCTCGTCCATCGCGATGATGGCGCCGCTCGCCGCGAACGCGATCGTCCCGACGACGTTGAGTAATTCCCACTCCATAAACATCCCTTGCCCTTTCTTGAAAGCATTCTGTGGTAAAGTTAAGATACAAAAAATCAGACCAGTCGAGCGACTGCTTGTAAAGGATGTCGGTACTTTATGAAACGAATCGCCTTGTTCCGCATATGGATTATCGTCACAATGTTCGCCCGATTCATCATTAAAATTTACGCCTTCTCACGCAAACAGCAGCAAGGTCTCGCGTCGACCGAAGAATACGAGACACTCATGTTGAATCTCGCCCGCGAGTATAAGCGAAACGCGCTCCGACTCGAGGGGCTGCTAATCAAGCTTGGCCAATTCTTATCGATTCGAGCCGACTTGTTGCCCCCATCCGTTTTAAATGAATTGTCGGAGCTCGTCGACCGTGTCCCGACTTCAGGCTGGGACAAATCCCGCGCCATCTTGGAAGCAGAATGGGGCGTCCCTTACACACAGGTCGTGAAAGACGTCGGCATCGATGCCGTCGCCTCCGCTTCGATTGGGGAGGTATACGGCGCGACCCTGCTTGAGACAGGGAAGCGTGTCGCTCTGAAAATCCAGCGTCCGAACATCGAAAAAATCATTCGAACCGACTTTAAAGCGATGCGAATCGTCACGACGATGCTCAAGCGGACCTCGCTGGCAAAATCGACCGACTTAGATAGCTTATATCGCCAAATGATTTTTGTCATCGGGGATGAATTAAATTTCCAAACCGAATTAAAAAATGCCCTTTATTTCAAAGCGAAGTACGCCGAAAATCCGGACGTCTACATACCGGACTATTATGATCATCTCTGTTCGAACCGGGTGTTGACGATGGATTGGGTCGATGCGCGTCGCATCACCGACCTCGCCTTCTTGAAAGAGAATAACATCGATCGCTCCGCCCTGGCCGAACGCTTATTCACGATGGCGGCCGAGCAACTGTTGTTCGGCGGGAAATTCCACGCCGACCCACACCCGGGTAACGTGCAGATCCGAGCCGATGGCACGATCATCCTGCTCGACTTCGGAATGGTCGGCTCGACGACACCACAAGATATGGCGACCATCCGTAAAATCCTGCAGGCGTTCATCTCGCTCGACTATGACGGGGTCGTCGACGGCCTCGAAGACTTGCGCTTCTTGTTGCCGACGGCGAACAAGCACAATATCCGCCAGGCACTCGAGAAAGCGGTCACGTTCTATTTAGAGACCGATATCGACACGGTCGACACGAAATTGATTGAAAAAGTGTTGCAAGACATCCAGTTGCTCGTCAAGAACGAGCCGATTCAATTGCCAGCCGAGTTCGCGTTCTTCGGTCGAGCCGCCTCGACCTTGCTCGGGATTTTACAAATCCTTGATTCGAAAATCGATTTGTTTACGCTCGGTAAACCGATTGTCATTCAATGGCTCGAGGCCGACGGCACGACAATTCAAAACCGTTACGTCATGACGGCGCTCAACTACGGCAAGAAGTTGCTGAACGTCCCGCCGCTCCTCGATAACTATTTGAAAGAGCCGACCCGGAAGCGCCTGTCCGAACAAGCGATGTTCCAACGTGAGCTCGAGTCGAAAGAACTGCTCCATCGTCAAACGTTCAACGCTGGCTTGATTATCCTCGGCCTTGTCGTCGGGCTATTCGGCTATCTCCGACCGGATGAGTGGCTGTTCTGGTCAGGTGGCGTCGTCTCGGTCATCGCTTATTTCAACTCAAGACGCCTCGGTCGAAAGATTCGTCATTTGGCCCGCCAAGATTTCCGCGTCTGAACCCGTCACTCCCTGGAGTGGCGGTTTTTTTCTGGAGCCACGTCCCGATATAGGCGGCGACTTGCTGCAAATCCCGGTCGGTCGTCCATCCCATCGTCGCGACTTGGAGACAGTTCGCGTGCCGCAAATAAACGCTCTCGTACTGCACTTGATAGCCATGGAACGCCAATTGATGCCCTAGTTCAATCGAGGACAGTGTGTCTGGCAACGTGAGCGAAAAAATGCCCGGCGCTTGGTCGTCCCCGAGTTCAACCGATACACCGCGGCGCACCAGTTCATGTACGAACGCATCAAGTTTGGATTGATGGGTCGCAATCTCCGCGTCCGTCAGTTCGCGCAAGGCGACGTCCATCGCTTGAATGAGCGGGACCGATTGCGTGAAGGCGATTGGGTCATAGCCTGCCAAGTCCAAATAACGCGGAATCGACGGGTTCGGGACAGCTCGTTCTCGCATGGCGACAAACGCCAATCCAGGGGCATTTCGGAGCGCTTTGCCCGAGACGAACGTCACCAGATGCGCGAACGAATAGTCGGTCAGTTTCGTCCCGACCACACTGATGGCATCAATCGCAATCTTCGTCGGATGTGTTTGTGCATACTGACGCAACTGGTCCAAATCGACCAGCTTCCCCGTCGACGTCTCACAATGGACCGTCCAAATCCAATCTGGTGCATGTTGTCCGATTCGCTTTAAGTCGAGACGACGCCCAGCCGAAAGCGGGACGACATCAAATTCAAGACCAGCCCGATTGGCATGGTCAATCAGCCGCCGTCCGAACTCCCCTGTGTCGATGATCACGCCACGTCCGCTTAACTGGGCGGCGACGGCATCGTTCGCAATCGTCCCGCTCCCGAGCAATGTGTAAACATGGGGCAACTTGACGAGATGGCTCAGCCTCGACTGGACCGAATGGAGCAAACGGCTAGCCTCGGCCGACCGATGTGATATCGGCTGAGCGGCAAGCGCAGCGCGCACTTGATTCGACAGTTCGACGGGCCCGGCGAGGAGTAGCTTTGGCCGCAACGTTCGCGCGGTCTCTGACTGCATGAACCCATAGCGCGTCAACTGCATCGGCACGTATAACGCCTCCGACGTCCCGACCGGTTCTGCGAACGGGATAAACCCAAACCGTCGATATAGCTTCTGTTCGCGTACGGTTCCGCTGATGACAATCCCTTCCACACCCCGGTCTGTCGCTTCCATGAGCATCGCTCGCATAAGTCCGGCAAACGTCCTCGTGTTCCGATAGGCGGGCGTCACGGCCAATAGCCGGACTTCAATCCACTCTCCCGGTGGCAGCGTCACACCTTTTTGTTCAAGTGAAAACGGGTGCTCGTCCCGGATGGCACACATGGCAACGAGCTGCCCGTCCGCCAACCCAATCCAATATGTATTCGTGTCATGAAAGCGGTCGACGAGAAATCGGTCCGCGTTTGGATGGTGCTGCGGGATTTCCTCGACGAACGTCTCATAGTTCAGTCGGTGAATCGCCGAAGCATCCTCCGGCGTCGCTCTTCGAAATTCAATCACGTTGTTTCCCCCTTATGTGGTGATACACGATGAGTAGCATCGTCAAACTGGCCAATCCGACATCTGTTGCGTCCCCCCAGGCCGCGAGCGGCAGGAGCACGAGCATGACGAGCCCCGTCTCGCGCGAGTTACGCGTCACTTTGATGAGAAGCAACAACAGCAGAAGTCCCACGATAAACCATAGCGGGCTGTACGCTAATATAATTCCAGAAAATACGGCGTACCCCTTCCCCCCGGAACGAATATGCCAAATCGGATAAATGTGGCCGAGCGTCAAGGCGAGTCCGGTCTCAAAAAAGTACGGACCGCTGATTGACAACACGAGTACCGTCTTCAAGACGTCGAATCCGTAAACGAACAAAAAGGCTCGCTTCCCGCCAATCCGTAACGCATTGCGGGCACCGTTGTTCCCCGATCCGGTCGTAGCCAGATGTTGACCACTCCACATGCCGTACAAGCGCCCGCCCAGGATACTGCCGACGACATAACCTACGATGATGATCCACATGGCGACCCTCCTCTTTGTAAAATTGTGTATGATTTTTGAAAACGGGTACTTTTACAATGTGACCTAGACGAAAGGGGAAATCAAGATGCGAGTGGAGAACAATTTCATCAATGGAGAATGGATTGATACATCGGACACGATCGAGGTGCGCAACCCCGCCACCGGAAACATCATGGCCACGGTGACAAAGAGTGACACCGCCGAGGCGAAACAGGCTGTCGATGCCGCGCACGATGCCTTGAAGGACTGGCAAGAGAAGACCGCCGAAGAACGCGGCGCTCTCCTGCTCGAATGGAACCGCCTGATTGATGAACATACGGAAGCCATCGCTCGGACGATGGTCGAAGAACAAGGCAAGCCGTTACAAGAAGCCATCGGCGAAGTCCGCTATGCGAATGGCTTCATCGAGTGGTACGCCGCCGAAGGAAGACGCGTGTACGGCGAGACCATCCCGGCCTCGTCGAACAAGAAGCGAATCTTCGCCATCAAGCAACCGGTCGGCGTCGTCGCCGCCATCACGCCATGGAATTTTCCGGCGGCGATGATCACCCGGAAGCTCGCACCGGCTCTGGCTGCAGGCTGCACCGTCGTCCTGAAACCGGCCTCCGCGACGCCGCTGACGGCCATTGAACTCGTCAAACTGGCCGAGAAAGCCGGTTTCCCCCCCGGTGTCATCAATCTCGTCACCGGGAAAGCCTCTGACATCGTGAACATGTGGCAACACGATCCCCGTGTCCGCAAATTGACGTTCACCGGTTCGACCGAGGTCGGCAAGACGCTCATGCGCGGTGCCGCCGATACGATGAAGAAAATCTCGCTCGAGCTCGGTGGTCACGCCCCGCTCATCGTCACAGCGCAGGCAGACCTCGACAAGGCCGTGCCTCAAGCCGTCGCGACGAAATTCCGTAACGGCGGACAGACGTGCGTCTGTGCCAACCGAATTTATGTCGAGCAATCCATCGTCGATGCGTTCTCTGAAAAATTCATTGAGGCCGTCGCGGCGCTCGAAGTCGGGAACGGACTCGACGAAGGGACGGATATCGGCCCGCTCATCGACGAGGCCGCGGTCGAGAAAGTGATGAAGCACTTGGAAGACGCCCAAATCCGGGGCGGGGAAATTACGGGTGGCGAACAGCTCGACGGATTGTTCGTCCGGCCGGCCGTCGTCCGCTATGCGAATGAGGATATGCTGTGCATGAACGAGGAGACATTCGGTCCCGTCGCACCGATTGCGTCGTTCGATACGCTCGAGGAAGTAATTGAGCGGGCGAATGCGACCCCGTTCGGTCTCGCCGCTTATGTGTTCACGCAAGACATCAACGAGGCCCTCTATTTGGCCGAAGCGCTCGAATACGGCATCGTCGGCGTCAATGACGGTCTCCCGTCGACGCCGCAAGCACCGTTCGGCGGGTGGAAGCAGAGCGGTCTCGGCCGTGAAGGCGGTCACCATGGCATCGAAGAATTTTTGGAAATCAAATATATCTCGCTTGGACTTTAAAAAAATTCCGGTTGAACATCGCGTTCAACCGGAATTTTTTATGATTCGATATACGTAATCAAGTCGTTCGGCGTCACAATCACATGATCCGCGAGCGCCCATTCGTCCTCGTTTCCAAACCCAAATCCAGTCAAGACGACCGGGAAGTCATGGGCCCGAGCCGCTTCGACATCCGATTTCCGGTCCCCGACCATCACATAGTCGTTCTCGCCGTGACGGAGGCGATGCGCCGTCAAAATGTCGGCTTTTTTCTCACCACTTACGGATTCGAGGCATTCTGGCGCCGTCATGAACTGGCGAATGTTTTGCGAGTCGAGAATCAGGTTCAAATAATGGACACCGCAGTTGCTCGCGGTCGTCAACGTGTGCCCTTTTTTATGAAGCGCCTCGAGCATCTCATAGATGCCGTCGAACAAGACGAGCTGTCCTTCCATCGCCCGCTCGAGCGTCTCATGCCGCAACTTGCGGATTTGGCGAATCTCTTCAATCGTCGCTTCCGGGATGACATGTTCCCAAAATGCGTTGCCGGCCAACCCGTAACCGGAACGGACCGCATCCTCACTCGGTTTCGGTAAATGTGGAAGTTGCTCCAACGCCTCGTGAATCGCTTGCGTCATCGGTCCGGTCGTGTCGACGAGCGTCCCATCGATATCAAATAAAATGACTGCCATTGTCTGGTCCCCTCTCTCTTTCCTATGTTCCTACCGTAGCAGAATCCCCTGAAAACCGAAAGCGGAAACGTTTCATAAAAATAGCTCTAGCTGAACATATTGTTCGGCTAGAGCTGTTCTCATTATCCACGCCAGAAATTCATACCGCCTTTGACCGAGTAGACGTCCGTATAGCCAGCGCTCTTCAACATGGCAGCGGCCCGCTGGCTTCGCATCCCACTTTGACAGATGACGTAGACCGGACGTGCTTTATCTTTTGGATACTGGGCACTCGCATTGCCGAATCCAGACAAAGGGACGTTCTTCGCTTGCTTGATATGCCCGCCCTTGTATTCATGCGGTTCCCGGACGTCGAGCAATTGAATGTTCCGCTCTTCGGCAATCTTTCGTTTCAACTCATCCGTCGAGACTGTTTTCGTGCCGTTCCGCTTCGTCCACCAAAAATAAATCAATCCGATCACTACTGCAACAAACAAGAAGTCAAGCATAGTCACGCCTCCGTTAGGTATATTTTAGTTAACCTCATTATACCCCCTATGGTATATAAGTCAACGCGAACGCCTCACAAAAAAAGCTGTGCCACGGGGCACAGCTTAAAAGTCGAGCAATGAATCAGTTTTCGGTTTATCCTCTTCTTCAAGCGGAATTCCAAGGAACGCCGCCATCTGACGATCGAGCGGCGGCTTCGACTCGACCGGTTGGGCCACAGGAACCACTGCTTGTTGCGTCGGAGCCGAATCGGCGAGCAGTAGCTCGCAATACCCCATCAGCTTGGCCAAATGGCGCTTCTGGGCCTCTCCGCTCGACTGTTCGATTTGTGTCATCACTTGCTTCATCTGCAGGATGACCTGTTGTTCCGTAATCATCTATCGCACACATCCTTTACCGTTCCATTCTGAGGCAAACGAGGGGCTGGCCGCAAGTCCGATGCTCGTTCAGACGTGAGTCTCCGAGCGCGTCGTGAGCCATGTCTGGAACGCTTCAAAATCAAACCGGACTTGATTGGCGTAAAATTGGGACCACCTTGTGATTTGACGGATAAACAGTGGGCGCGACACACCGATGGCCGCCGCGATGCGTTCACTCGCCTCATAATCGAGCACGTTCGCATCCGCATCCGCCCGGGCATGAATCTTGGCGGTGATTTCCGCCTGCACTTTCAACGTCTCGATGAGCGATTCCTCATTCTTGATGTGCTTCGCTTTCACTTTTCGCTTATACGGTGACCGTTGACGGACGTAGTATTCATTCCCATCAATCGTCAAGTAGCCGAGATACGGGTCACGACTGTGCACCATGGCACGCTGAGCCGCGATGACACGGGCCCCTTGATGGGACAGCCCGTCCTCAAACAATGGATGCGTCGGCAAGAAGAGAGACGGGACGGCCGATTGGGCTTGTTTCATTTCCAGGATGATATCCTCGTCATGCTCCTCGTCCGCGCCTTCAATCAAAATATAATAGCGTTCGAGTCCAATCGAAGCGGTGCCACTCTCACGTTTAATGGCGATATCTTTAATCTTGTAATGGTCGGCGTGATGGCGATGTTTCTCCGATAACGACGACAAATAGTCCGGCCATGCCTGCTTGATTTGCTTCGCCGTCTTCGGACTGAGCGGAACGAGGTCGTCACTCGTCGCAAAGTAACGCTCCTCATCCCGCACTTCCGTCCGCTCGGCCATGAACGCGTCTTTCTTCTTCTCGGCCTTTTTAATCACTTTCTTGATCGCTTTGCACGTGTTCGCTTTCGTGAACTGGACATCTTCGTCTTTCCCGTTCGCGTAACGCTCAATCGCACGTGCATACGTGTCAGCATATGTCTCGATGGCACGAGTCGCATCAAAACCTGACTCGGCGGCAAACAAGTCGACTGAGATAGCCATGCGCAGGACGTCAAACAAATAAGAGCCGAGATACGCCTCATCAAAATCGTTCACATCGTAAATGATCGTCCCGGCGCCATCCTCGAACACACCGAAATTCTCAAAATGGAGATCTCCTTGAATGAACGTCGGATGGGACGCATCCGTATCGAACGCGAGCGGGACTTTCGCAAAGTCGTAATAGAACAAGTGCGAACTCCCCCGGAAAAACGAGAACGGCGTCGCGCTCATCTTGTTATACTTCTCGTCTCTGGCGGCTTCCGATAGATTCCGAATCGATTTGTCGTAATAGTCCAATACGGTCGCGAGCGTCTCACGACGGATCTGTTGTTTGACGGATGTGAACATGGCCTTCTCTCCTTCACGCATCGAATAAGTGCTTGTACTCTCCATACCCTGCAGACTCGAGTTCTTCTTTTGGAATGAAACGGAGCGCTGCCGAGTTGATGCAGTAGCGCAAGCCACCGAGCTCTTTCGGACCGTCATCGAACAAGTGGCCGAGGTGGCTGTCGGCTCCCTTCGAACGGACCTCCGTCCGGACCATATGGTGCGTCGTGTCCATGTTCATGTCGATGCGCTTCTCTTCGATTGGACGCGCGAAGCTCGGCCAACCGCAATTCGATTGGAATTTATCGCGTGACGTGAAGAGCGGTGTCCCATCGATGACATCGACGTACAGCCCTTCCCGCTCCTCATCCCAATATTCGTTTTGGAACGGGGGCTCGGTGCCGTTCTCTTGCGTGACTTTATATTGCATCGGCGTCAGACGGTCTTTCAATTCTTTTTGAATCTTCTTGTCACTCCACGCCTCTTTCACAAACTTGGCCCGGCCAGAACCGACCCGGTACATCTCATAGCGGAACGGATTTTTCTTGTAATAGTCCTGATGGTAGTCTTCTGCTTCCCAGAACGTCTTCGCGGGGCGAATCTCCACTTCAATCGATCGGTCGAATCGACCCGAATCTTCGATTTCTTGTTTGGAGCGTTCAGCCGCCGCACGCTGTTCTTCTGAATGATAGAAGATCGCCGGTCGATACGATTCACCCCGGTCGTTGAACTGTCCGCCGCCATCGGTCGGGTCGATTTGACGCCAATAGATGCGTAACAGTTCCTCGTACGAGATGACTTCCGGATCGAACGTGACCTCGATCGCCTCTAGGTGACCTGTCGTCTCTGAACAGACCTGTTGGTAGGTCGGATTTTCGACATGTCCGCCCGTATAGCCGGAAATGACGCGCTCGACCCCCTCGTATTTATGAAACGGTTTGACCATGCACCAAAAACAGCCTCCCGCAAATGTAGCTTTTGTCATAATAAATCCCTCCTTACTATGTAGTGTACCCAAAAAATCTCACAGACAACAAAAAACGAGAACCCCGAACGTGTTCTCGTTAGTCTTCTTCGACCCGATTCATATGACGCATCACTAAAAATAAGATGACGCCGACGATGACCGCTCCGAGAGCAGTCAATGCCAGATTGCCTCGAGCCGATAATGTATAAAAGATGGCTAACCCGATCAAGATGAGCGCGATCGGAATGAAGGCTCGTTTGAAATGATCCCAATACCGCACGGACAGTCCCCCTTTTTCTCTATCATACCAAACTTATTTGCTAAGATAGAGTGGAAGATGATGTTCCATTTCGAAGGAGGCACCTAGTATGGAAGTTGAACGATTATGGGCCAATCGCCCGACACTGATGTGGGAAGACCGAATGAACGAGGGAGATGACGTGTATACCGTCGAGATCATCTTTGCCGTCGATGCCGCGCTTCGGCGGTACGTGACCGCCTTGACACAGGCAGACGGCACGGAAGCAAACGTGTTAGCGGCCGTCCGCGACGTCGTATTGCGTTTAAACGAAATTGACGAAGAACACGACCATTTCATCGAGACGGTCGAGCGTGAGGAATTGTACGACTTCATTCAAGCCGGTGCCATTTTAGCCGGTTATGAGACGACAGAAGACGTGACGGAAGAATGGCGGGAATGGTGAACACATTATCCCCATCCATCAAGCGTCAACCTGGTTGTAATGTGCTAAACTGAAACTAATTATTTCCATTTCACGTTAGGGGATGCGTTCATGCTCACGATCATCAACTCATTTTTTCTAAATCTGTGTATCCTATTCACGCTATTCACGATTTCGTTTCTCCCTTTCCGAAACCGTCCACGGCTCACACCGAAATCACCTTTAAAAAGCAGAATTCTGCTCGGCGTTCAAACCGGGTTCGTCGCCTTGATTTTACTAGCGAACGCACTGCCACTTGAAGGGATGCTAATTGATTTGCGCTCCATCCCAATCTCACTTGCCGTCCTGTTCGGTGGATGGGTCAGCGGAACGGTTGCCGCCGTTATCTTTTTGACTGCTCGTTTTTTGATGGTCACCGATGGGGCGTACATCGGCTTTTATTTAGCGGTCTTGACGATGATCGGGCTCGTTCTTCCCATCAGTCTCTTGCGCCTCAAACTCGATAATACCCGCAATACGCTACTTATTTTCACGACAATCAGTATCGCTGTTTTCGGTGCCGCCATCTATTACGCGTTACCGCTTCAATTGTTCTATCCCGTCATTCTTGCCTACGTCGTGATGGCATACGGCGGTGCCTGTGCTTCTTACCGGTTGCTCCAAGAGTTGCGACGTCACTTTGAGAACGTCCAGCACCAGCAACAACTTGCTCGGACGGACGCGCTGACCGGCATCGCCAACCGACGTCTATTGAATGAAGCCATGGCCAACCTGAACGTCGAGGCGAAAGAGTACGCGTTGATCCTTGTCGACATCGACCATTTCAAGCGCGTGAACGACACGTACGGTCATGACGTCGGGGACGACGTATTACGTGAGCTCGGCATGTTACTCGTCGCCGAGAGCGACGAACGGCATCTCGTCGGTCGTTTCGGCGGAGAAGAATTTTTAATCATCATGCCGAACGCCAATCGAGAGGACGTGACTCGCCTCGCCGAATCTATACGAGAAAAAGTCTCGACATTCCCGTTCGAGACGAGCGCCGGGACGTTACATATCACGGTCTCGCTCGGCGCCTGCCATTCAAACGACATCGAAGTCGACAGCGTGTTGAAGCATGCCGACGAAGCGTTATACCACGCTAAAGAATCTGGTCGCAATCGCTTCATCTTGGCGTCGTAATCGGCGAATCGTTCGCAAAAGATTGCGGTTTTACGCAGTTTTCCCGCTTTACTTTCAACTAGTGAATCGGTACACTAGGCTAGACTTTGATTCGATGATTCTTACAGTTGATCATAGATTTGGACAGAAAAAGGGGAAACACATTTCATGACAGTATTGTTATCACTATTCGGTTTGATGTTTGTGGGATCGTTCATCCTCGACTATCAACGTGGCAAGACGTTCCGCCAGTCGCTCTTCGGGGGAGTCGACACGATGAAACGGAACTTATTGATTTTTTTACGCACGTCACTCTCGATGATGATTTTCATCGGCCCGCTCTTGCTTATCTCCATGTTTGCCTTCTCAGAGCTCGTCTCGTTCGAAACGGTCGCTGCGTTCATGATTTCCGTGCTCAGCATCGGTTTTGCGGAACGCATCATCGGGATGATCGTCGCACCGCTCGTACGGACGTTCTGGCATCAGCGCGGCAAATTGATGCCGCTCTATCTAGACGCTGGCCTCTACATCTTCTTGCTGTCGATTCTCATCCTCGAGTTCTTGATGAACATTCCAGGTGTTGAACTCGGCGCATCAGCCATCGCTGTATTTTATGCGTTCGCGCTCTTCTATATCCGCTATTTGTTCAGCTTAATTCGCTTCACGTTCCGCAAGGGCGTACCATCAAGCTGACGATCGACCGCAACCCGAACCGGTTGCGGTTTTTTTTATATCATTTTCTAATTGACAATGAGAATCGTTATCATCTATACTCAAGATGTAGCTCCCAAAAGCTTGACGTAAGCGTTCCCCAAACCATTGCGTCACGTGGATTCCCCTCCACGACACTCTTTTTGAAAGTAATGCGACAACCCCCATTTGTTGCACCCAAATTTGCCATCCAAAAAACGAGCGGCTCTCCGACGGAGCCGCTCGTTTTTTCATGCGAAAATATCTTGCTCGATCTGTTTCAATCCATAGAATACACCGCGGGACCGCATCAGTTCATCATACGTTCCCGTCTCTACGACGCGACCGCCTTCCATGACGATGATGTGATCGAAGCGCTCGAGCCCGGTCAAGCGATGGCTGACCATGACGAGTGTCGATGACTCGGCACGGCGGAAGACTTCGGCGAACACGTCCGCCTCGGTCCGCGCATCGAGGGCCGACGTCGCTTCATCGAGAATCCAGAGCACCCCGTTCTTCAAGAGCGCCCGGGCGATGGCGAGCCGTTGCCGTTCTCCGCCCGACAAGTTCGCCCCTTTCTCGAGGACAGGCTCATCGAGTGAGAAACCGAGCCGGACGCTCGCGAGCGCCGCTTCCATCTCAGCGTCGGTGAACTCTCCGGCTAACGCCAAGTTCTCGCGCACCGTCCCGAAGAAGAAGTGATTCTCTTGAAGGACGACGCTGGCTTCACGCCAGACCGATGCTTGGGTCACATCGTCCAACCGTTGCCCATTCAATCGGATCTCACCGGAATCAGGTCTGACGAAAGCGAGCAACAGTTGCAGGAGCGTCGATTTCCCTGAGCCGCTCGGCCCGACGATGACCGTCTTCGTCCCGCTTCGTAACGTCACATCCACGTCGCTCAGGACATCGCGGTACGTATCCGGATAACGATAGGTCACGCGCTCGAACGATACGTCCGGAGCGGATTCGAGTATCATGTCCGTCCGGGCGGCCTCGGCCGCGACGATTGCTTCACTCGGCTCGACGACTTCGAGCAGTCGATCGGCCGCTTGCTTGCTGTCGGCAAAGTGGCCTGGGAAGACCGCCATCGGTGTCGCGTTCTCAAACGCGGTGAGCGACATCATGATGAGCATGGCCAAAAATAGGCCGTTCAACTCGCCGTCGACGACGAGATACGCCCCGATGGCAAGAACACCCCACGAGACGAGCAGGGAGGCCGCCACGACGAGTGACGAGTTGAAGAACTGATTCGTCACATCCCGCTTCTGCGCTTCGGCGTAACGGTCACTCTGTTCGAGCAGCTCGCCGCGTGTCCGTCCAAGTTGATGATGAAGCAACAAATCGCGATATCCGTACATCATCTCTGTCATCCCACTCGACAGGTCACCCCGTAAGGCGCGAAGCTCGCGGTCGTGCTTGGCACGGATTCGGGCGAAGAACGCCGGAATCAAAAAACCGGTCACGAACACACCGAACAAAATCCAGAGGCTGACCCACATCGAGAAATACGTGACGAAAAAAATCGTACTCAAGAAGACGAGCACCAAGATAATCGGCGGATAGAATACCCGTAAAAAGTAGTTTTGCAAGCTCTCGACGTCACCGACGACGCGAGCGAGCAAATCCCCGCTCCGATACTTGGCAAAGATGCTCGGCACGAGCGGTTCGAGCTGGCGGTAAAACCGGACCCGCAACTCGCTCAAAATTGTGAATGTCGCTCGGTGCGAGGCAAGGCGCTCTTGATAACGCGCACTCGCCCGAATCACACCGAACAATTTAATCAAAACGACAGGCACCATGAGCGCATAGAGCGGCGGTACGAGACCGGCCCGTGAGACGAGGTAACCGCTCGCCGCGAACAAGGCGACGGCCGCGATGCCGGCCACGTACCCAAAGAAGATCGAGAGGATGATATCCTTCTTCTCGCGCATCATCCATTTCGTGATCGTCCAAAGTGAGTTCATCCTCTCACCCCTTTCTGTAGCGTGAACAAGTCAGCGTATTGCGGAACGCTGAGCAATTCGTCATGCGTGCCTTGGGCGAGGAGCTTCCCATCGTCCATGAACCAAATCGCGTCCGCCTGCTTGATCGTATGCAAGCGATGCGCGACCGTGACAAGCGTCGCCTCGCGCGACAACTCCTCAATCGAGCGCCGAACGATTTGCTCCGTCACTAGATCGAGCCCTGTCGTCGGTTCATCGAACAAGATGATGCCCGGTCGTTTCAAGAAGGCGCGGGCCAAGGCGAGCCGTTGCCGTTCGCCTCCAGACAATCCATAACCGCCTTCACCGAGTTCGGTATGAATGCCGTTCGGCAATTGCGCGATGACATCGTTCAATCCGGCTGCATTCGCTGCTTCAAGGATGTTTATCTCGTCGGCCGTTTCCCCGAGGGCGATATTATCGGCGACGGTACCGGCGAACAAATACGGATTTTGTGAGATGTAGCCAATCGTGTCATACCATGACGAATCGGTGTATGTCTCGAGCGGTTCTCCGTCGACGAGGACACGTCCACTGTCCGGTTTCACGAGCCCGGACAACACGTTCAAGACGGTCGTCTTGCCGGACCCGCTCGCCCCGACGAGCGCCACGTGGGCACCGGCAGGAATCACACCGCTTAATGGATGCAGCGTAAAGCGTCCACCTTCATAGGCGAACGAGACGGCGTCGAGCTCGAGGTCGGGTGTCGGGCTCGTCAACGTCCGGTCGCCCCAGGTCAAGCGTTCATCCGGTGCATCGAGCGCCTCGAAAATACGGTCGGCCGCCCCCATGCTGCCTCGTCCGGTGTGGAACGCACCGCCGAGGTCTTTGATGGCCAAATAGTATTCCGGGGCCAAGACGAGAATCAAAAAGCCGGAGAAGAACGTCAAGTTCTCCCAGACGACCATCTGGAGCGCCACTTCGAGTGCGACGACGCCCGTGCTGAGCATCGAGATGAACTCGAGCATGAGACCCGACAGGAACGCCGTCTTCAAGACGACCATCGTCGCGTCGCGGAAATCGAGACTGCTCTTTTCAATCGCTTGCGCCTCACGCTCGGTCCGACCGTATAGTTTGAGCGTCGTTAATCCTTGCAACACGTCCAAGAACTTGCCGGAGAACTGATTCATTTTCTCCATCTGCTGTTCTGACTTCTTCTGGGTCGCAATCCCGATGATGATGAAGAAAATTGGGATGAATGGAGCCGTCACCATCATGATGACGCCTGAAATCCAATGTTGGCTGAAGACGACGACGAGAATGAGTAGTGGAATAATCGACGTTTGAATGACTTGCGGCCAATATTGGCTAAAGTAGGCATCGACTTCGTCGACCGCGTCCATGAACACGCTCACCTTTTTACCGGATTGACCGGATAGTGACGTCTCAATCGGATTCGACGTATAGCGGTCGAGCAATTGCAATCGGAGTGTTCGTTTCGCCTTTTCTGACAGGCTCGCTCCAATCCTCCCCGACATATAGCCGAAACCAGCTCGTGTGACGAGCGCGAGGATGAGCCACCCGAGCGTCGGAACGATGCTTTCAAACGATGCATTTTTTAAAAAGACTTGATCGACAATGTCGACAATCAAATAGGCTTGAGCTAAAATCGACAACCCGATCATCACTGCCGCGATGATGAGTCCGACGATATGGCATTTTTCTGCTAAAGCGAGAGCTTGCAGTCGTTTCACTGCGTTCATCCTTTCTATCAATCAGGAGACTTTTTCTTTGTGAGGATTCTCACTAATTATACCTGATGCACCCTTGCAAGGCGAACGCTTCGCTTCCTCAGACATGCAAAAAACGCCACGTCCCACACGCGGCGCCATCACAGCGACTGTTCAAAATATTCAGGATGACCGATCATCAATTCCCGCGCATCAAATTGAAGCACGTCTTCTTTTCGCAACCGCGATAAGATGTTCGACACGGTCTCTCGTGACGTGCCCGACAAGCGCGAAATCTCAATCGTCGTGAACGGGCAGCGGACACGGACGCCCGTCGCTTCCGGCTCCCCGAGGTCTTCAATCAAGTAATGAATCGTGTTGAGCACCCGGTCGGTCGCACTCGGTGTGATGATGTCCTGGACACGGCGCTCGTGCAAATCGAGAATCCGGTTCATCTGTCCGACGATGTGGAGCAACATCGATGCGTTCCGCGAGACAAGCTGTTCGAAACGGTCGGTCGGCATATAGATGACCTCGATATCGGTCAACGCCTCGGCTGAATGTTGATAGTACGGTTCCGTCAACAAGCCACGATACGGGAACAATTGCTTCGGTTTCAAGTAGTCCGTATATTGATGTGTCGCCGTCTCGTTGCAACGCTCGAGCTTCACATAACCGCTAATCAAGAAATAGACCCGTTCCCGGGGATCGCCCTCTATGAACAAGAGTTGACCTTTCCGATACGTGCGGCAATAGACATGCGGCAACAGCGCCTCGAGCTCTCGTGTGGCACATTTGGCGAACACATCAAGCTGTCTCAAATCGTCCACCGTCCATTTTGGTTTCATGTCGCATCCTCCAATCCATCTTGCCTCTCTTTTAAGTATAAAGCGACCTCTTATTGAAAACGCTTACAAAATCCGACGATTTTCTGACAAAAAAAGAAGGGCATGAACCGCCCCTCTTCGTCACAATAAAGTATTCAGTCGAGCATCAATTCCATGATCGCGTCTTGCAGGTCGCGATCGAGTTCGAGCGCATGTAAATCGAACAGCCATGCTTCAAGTCGCGTCTTCGCAGCCGCTGACCGGTATAACCGGTCTTTTAAATCGTATGAGATTTCCGCACGGTCCAAGAAGCGATACAACCGATCGAGACGATGGTCGTTCGCCGTCACATCGACCGGGAGTTCCACGGTCAGCTCGTCTCTGATCGGTCCGAGCTCGAGGCGAAGCGTCTGTGTCTCCCGTTTGTATTCACCAGACCCGGTCACCCCTCGAAGGAGCAACGTGACATGGCGGTCCACCGGTAACACAGACCGGTCACCTGTCACTTGGATATGAAGGCTCCGTTCCTCCCAATCGAGCGTGAACGTCGTCTCGGCGTAGGCTCCCGTCTCATAGCCACGGTCCTTCCCATTGTCTTCATAGAGCGTGAACGTGTTCGAGGCGCCTGGGAAGATGAGCACTTCCAAATCGGCCGGGTTGTCGGTATCGTTTCGACCCGAATGGTGTGGTGCCATCGGGATAATCGCCCCGGCTTTGGCGAACACCGCCTGATCTTCGAGCTCACGGAACATGCGAACCGATTTGTCTCCGCTGTAGCGATGACCCGTGAAGAAGTCGAACCAGTCGCCTTTCGGTAGCCAGACGTTCGTCGCCGCCACGTGGAGCTGTCGATTCATCGGTTCGACGATTGGGGAGACGATGAGTTCACTGCCGAAGTAATACTCATTCGGCACCTCATATGCCGCGTCTTCGTCCGGGTGCTCGTAATACATCGGTAAGACGAGCGGCAAGGCGCCGACATGATTTCGCCAGTTCATCGTATAGATATATGGAATCAATTGATGGCGCAGACGCAGGAACGTCTTCATCGACCGTTCCGCCTCGAGACCGAAGCGCCACGGCTCCTTGCCGTTGAACGTACTGAAAGTCGAGTGCAACCGCATGATCGGGCTGAATACACCGAATGCGACCCAGCGCGCGGCGAGTTCATCATCTTTCGACCCACGATAATGGCCGCCGATGTCATGACTCCACCAACCATAGCCGATATTGGCCGCCGTCGCTGTAAAGTATGGTTGGAAGGCCAGGGACGCCCACGAAATCAACGTGTCGCCCGAAAAACCGACCGGATACCGATGGCTGCCCGGCCCGGCGTAACGGGAGAAGATGAGCGGACGGTTGCCGTCACGGGCGATGTCGGCCGCATGATAGTGATTCAACATCCAGAGCGGGTCGAGCCCCTCCATTTTCGAGGTCGAGCCTTGTTGCCAGTCAATCCACCAAAAATCGACGCCGTCGACTTCATGCGGATGGTGCATCTGCTCGAAATAAGCTTGAATGAAGCGCTTATCAGAGAAGTCGAACGGAATGCGGTCACCCTGGGACGGGTCGATGCCCATCGCCTCGGCCATCGCCGTATACTGATCTTCGAAGGCACGCACGCCGTCCGCCGGGTGCAAGTTCAACGTGACGAGCAGACTCTCTTGTTTGAGCCACGTCAAGAAGCCTTTCGGGTCCGGGAACAGGTTTTTATTCCATGAATAACCCGTCCATCCGCTCCCGTATTCTTCGGGGACATCGGTGACGTGCCAATCCATGTCGATGACGCTGACCGAGAACGGGATGTCTTCTGTCTTAAACCGACGCATGAGTTCTTTATATTCCGTCTCGTCGTAGCGCCAATAGCGGCTCCACCAGTTGCCGAGCGCTTTTCGTGGCAACAGCGGCGTCGGGCCTGTCAGTTGATAAAAGTCACGCAACGCCCGCTTATATTCATGTCCATAGCCGAAATAGTACAAGTCATGGATGTGTTTCCGTCGCGGTTCGACGAAACGATCTTCGGTCATGATGAACGAATCGGAGTCATCGATGACGGCATACCCTTGTTTTGAGGCGATGCCCTCACCGAGTTCCGTCGCCCCGTCGACATGGTCGAGCGTTCGCGCCGTCCCTTTCAACGTCCGTTCCGGTCCGTTGAACGTATAGCGGCTATAATACGTACTGAAGTTCCCTTTCAGATCGACGTAGAGCGTGTTCGGCGCGAACGGCCCTTTCGTGTAATAGAGGTGGACGTGCTCTGTGATGATTTGCAGTTCTGTCTCATCCTCGATCACGCGAAACTCCGGGACTGCGAACGCCCGGTTAAAGACAACTTGGGTCGACCGGTCTTCGAACACCCCATCCTCCGCGTATTCCATCCGAATCAGTTGGCTCGTCAGGACCGTGAAGCGATAGCAGCTCCCTTGGACGATTGCTCGACCATCTGCCTGCGGTTTCATTTGCTGCGTATAGACGTTTTCCTCTTCAAATAGACGCATAAGCTCGAGCGTTTCCGCTCTTCGTCACTTCCTTTCTACATAGTGCAAACGTTTACACTAACGATGATAACAATGTCCAAATCGACATACAACTTCCCTTCCCCATGTCGACGGATAAAAAACGACGAGATGCCGATTCAGGAAAAAAGCCACAGACGCGGACATCTGTGGCTTTGTGCTTATTGTTGGAGCGTCGCGGCGAGTCGGACGCGTGTTCCGACCTCGCCTCTGACCGCCGCAAGGGCTTGCTCAAGCGACGTGATGACAGCGACTCGGTCGTTGCCTGATTCGGCGAATTGGAGGGCGGCTCGAACTTTCGGCAACATACTGCCCGGTGCGAACTGCCCTTCGGCGATATACGTCTCGAGCTGTTCTTTCGTCGTCTCCTCGAGCGCCCGAGCCGACGGGGTCCCAAAATCGACGAATACATGCTCGACGGCCGTCAAAATGAGGAGCATGTCGGCGTCGACGAGATCGGCGAGTTTCGCAGCGGCGAAATCTTTATCGATGACCGCCTCGACTCCGACATAGCCATTGGCTGTATCGATGACGGGAATCCCGCCGCCGCCAGAGGCGACGACAATGTGCTCATGGGCAACAAGGTCACGGATGACTGCGTGCTCGAGAATCGCCACCGGAAACGGACTCGGGACGACGCGGCGATAGCCGCGACCGGCGTCTTCTTTGAACACATAACCGGTCGCCCGTTCCATCTGCTGCGCTTCCGCCTCGTCGTAGAAGGGACCAATCGGCTTCGTCGGGTGACTGAAGGCACTATCGTTCGGGTCGACGACCGACCGCGTGACAATCGGTGCGACCGAACGTTCCAAACCGCGCGATCTCAGAGCTTTCGTGAGGGCATTCTCGAACCAATAGCCAATCATCCCTTGTGTCATCGCCCCGCAAACGTCGAGTGGCAAGGCCGGCGTCGCCGGACTGTCCGACGCAGCCTGTTGCAACATCAAATTCCCGACTTGCGGCCCGTTGCCATGGGTGATGATGACCTCAATCCCTTCGGCGACAAGCGCGGCCAGAGATTCAGCCGTCGCCTCGACGGCTCGAATTTGAGCCTCGGCCGTCGCATCTTTTCCTTGTTGAATCGCATTTCCACCTAGTGCGATGACTACTCGTTTATTCCGCATATTGGTTTCCCCCGATCAAAAGACTGAGATATTTCCTGAGACGATGCGCACGACGGCCAAGATGGCGAGCGCGGTCAAGACACCGGCCACAATCCATTCCGTCTTCGTCAACGTCTTGATGCCGTTCTCACGCTGTGCCTTGATATAGAGCAACGTACCTGGTGCGTACAGTAAGGTCGTCAAGAGCAGATAGTCGATTCCAGCCGCATAGATGAGCCAAATCCCGTAAATCGAGGCGACGGCTCCGATGATGAGATCGCGGGTCCGGCGTTCACCGGCGTTGTAGCCGATGCCGTTCTTCGCGACTTTGACTTGATAGAAAGCCGAGAAGACGTATGGAATCAAGATGGCGCTCGAAGCGAGCGAGAAGGCGAAATTATACGCCGCATCCGAGAACAGGAACGTGAAGAGGAACAATTGAATCAATCCGTTCGTGAGCCAGAGCGCGTTGGCCGGCGCGCTGTTTTTATTCTCTTTCGTGAACCATTTCGGGAACACGCCGTCTTTCCCGGCCACGAATGGAATCTCGGCGGCAAGTAACGTCCAACCGAGCCACGCCCCGAGGACAGAGATGACGAGACCGCCGTTGATTAGCATCGCGCCCCACGGTCCGACCGCCGACTCGAGCAAGTACGCCATCGCCGGTTGTGAAGCGTTCGCCACGTTCTCTGGATTCATGAGACCGAGCGACATGATCGAGATGAGCAGATAGATGACGAGTGTCCCGAGCAACCCGATGACCGTCGCTTTCCCGACGTCCGAGCGCTTGCGGGCCCGTCCGGATAAGACGACCGCCCCTTCGACACCGATGAACACCCATAGTGTGACGAGCATCGTCGAGACGACCTGGTCTCTCACACTACCCCATGAGAAACCACCCTGGCCCCAGAAATCGAACGTGAAATTATCGAGATTGAAGAAGAATAAGGTGATGGTGATAAAAGCAAAAATCGGTACGAGTTTCGCAATCGTCGTGATGATGTTGATCATGGATGCTTCATGAATGCCTCGTAAAATGAGCGAATGAACGAGCCACAGCATAATCGAGGCGCCGATGATGGAGGCGATGTTTTGACCGCCTTCGAAGATTGGGAAGAAATAACCGACCGAACTGAACAGGAGCGTCGCATAGGCGACGTTACCAAGCCATGCGGAGAGCCAGTAGCCCCACGCCGAGTTGAACCCCATGAACTGACCGAAGCCGGCCCGGGCGTAACTGTACACCCCGCCGTCGAGGTCTGGACGACGCATCGTCAAATTTTGAAAACTGAGACCGAGTGCGATAATCCCGATTCCGGTGATGACCCACCCAATCAAAATCGCCCCCGCGTTCGCACCTTGGGCCAAATCGGCCGCCAAGTTGAAGGCTCCCCCGCCAATCATCGAACCGACGACAAGTGCCGTCAACGCCCCGAGCCCTAATCGTCGATCCTTTTTCTCCGGTTGTACGCCAGCCGTTCCACTTGAGTCATGCGCTATTTTCGTAGACATTGAACTCATCCCTTTCGTTTAGTACGAACCGGAGGGGAAACCCCTCCCGTCCGTCAGCGTTCAAGCCATTCGTTCGTGTCGGTGAGCGTCGCCGCCATCACAGCTTTAATCGTGTGCATCCGATTCTCCGCCTGATCAAAGACGAAGGAATGACGACTCCGGAACACCTCGTCCGTGACTTCCATCTCGGTCAGACCGTATTCGGCATGGATGGCTCGGCCAACCTCAGTCTCCAAGTCGTGGAAGGCTGGCAGACAGTGAAGGAACATGACGTCTGGATTATTCGTCTTCGTGAGCATGTCCATGTTCACTTGGTAAGGATGGAGCAACTTGATCCGCTCGGCGAATTCTGCCTCTTCGCCCATCGACACCCACACATCGGTGTAAATCACGTCGGCGTCGGCGACCGCTTCATCGATACTCTCGGTCAACGTAATTTTCGCTCCCGTCTCAGCAGCGACCGAGCGGGCAAAATCGACGACCTCATCTGACGGCCAGAGCGATTTCGGCGCGCAGATGCGCATGTCCATCCCGACTTTGGCCCCACCAATCAAGAGCGTGTTGCCCATATTGTTGCGTCCATCGCCGACATAGACGAAGCGAATGCCAGACAACTCGCCTTTCTGTTCTTTGACGGTCAAGAAGTCGGCCAAGATTTGAGTCGGATGATATAAGTCCGTCAACCCGTTCCATACCGGGACACCGGCATCTTTGGCCAAACCTTCGACCGTCTCATGGGCGAAGCCGCGGAATTGGATGCCGTCAAACATACGCCCGAGCACGATCGCCGTGTCGCGCACCGATTCTTTTTTGCCAAACTGGATATCCGATTTCCCGAGGTATTCCGGATGCATGCCTAGATCGATGGCCGCCACGGTGAACGCACAACGCGTCCGCGTCGAAGGTTTCTCAAATAACAGAGCCACATTCTTTCCTTCACAGATTCGATGCGGGACGCCTTGTTTCTTTTGACGTTTGAAGGCGGCCGATAAATCGATCAAATAGTTCAACTCATCTCCTGAAAAATCGTTCAATGATAGAAAATGACGGCCTTTCAAATCAAAGTTGTACGTTGTAGACATGCTCGTTTCCTCCTCGTTAAATGTCTTTGCGGATAATCGGACAGCTCATGCAACGTGGGCCCCCACGGCCACGCGACAATTCACTCGACATGATTTCGATGACTTCGACGCCCTCAGAGCGAAGCAACTCGTTCGAGACGTAGTTACGGTCGTACGTGACGACGACGCCTGGAGCGATCGCGAGTGTGTTCGACCCATCGTTCCATTGTTCGCGGGCAGCGGCGATTGGGTCTCCGCCCCCACATGGGATCAAGACGATCTCATCGAGACCGAGTGCGGCTTTCAACACGTTCAACAGATCCGTGTGCTGGGTGATGTGAAGTTCACCCTCGGCGTTCAACGTCAGTTCAAAGATGTTCATCTTGCCTCCTGGCCCTTGGATGAACGGGTGGATCGTGAACTTGTCATGGTCGACCATCGTGAAGACCGTGTCGAGATGCATGAACGCGCGCGACTTCGGAATCTCGATGGCGATGACTTTCTTGAACGTGCCGCCGTTTTTCAACAAGTTGAGAGCGACCCGTTCAATCCCTTGGGCCGTCGTCCGCTCGGAAATCCCGATGGCGACGACTTCTTTCGAGAGAACGAGTTCATCTCCACCTTCCATCGCGAAGCGGTAGTCGCGGTCCGACCAAATCGGGATGTCGTGTTTCGCGAATCGCGGATGATAGCGCATAATATATTGCGTGAACAACGATTCGCGGCGGCGAGCCGGCTCTTTCATCCGGTTGATGGATAGCCCGTTCCCGATGGCTGCCGATGGGTCACGAGTGAAATATAAGTTCGGCATCGGATCGAGATAGAACGGGTATGTGTCCTCAATCATCTCGTGCAAGTGGCGCCGTTTCTCTGGCTTAATCTCAGACTTGCGAATGCCGGCCATAACGGTTTCAATCAATTTTTCGTTGTCGTAGGCGAGCAAATATTCTTTAAGTGTCTCGTACGAGCCGTTGATATTCGATTTTGACTCCGCCAAGATATCGGCGACGAATCGTTCGCGCACCCCTGGTAGTGATAACGTTTCCGCCATCAAATTTTCTAGATAGAGTACTTCGACGCCGCGATTTTGGAGCACGCTCGCAAAGTAGTCATGTTCTTTTTGAATGACCGGAAGATGAGGAATGTCGTCGAACAAGAGTCGTTCCAAATATTCTGGGGTCAAATTTTCGAGCTCACGCCCTGGTCGTTTCAATAGTACCGTCCTAAGTTCACCAATTTCTGAATACACGTGGATCGGATGTTTCAGCGTTGTATCCCGTGCGGTTTGTTGATCCGTCATCGATATCATCTCGCTTCCTCCTTGTGATTCGGGTGTGTTTCTACCCTTACATTATCAACTTACCCAATTCCGAGGTGGGCAAGTCTGACGTTTGGACTGTGGTGGATTCCACACTAAAGTGCATAGATGATGACGTGGCATGAATGAACAACCACTCGAGAAACGGTGCGTCCCCTCAAATCGGAGGAGAGAGACGTATACACACTGTATAGATTGTGAAAAAAATTCATAACATTTTTTTGATTTTGTTTGAGCCCGACTAAAGTCGTGACATAATATAGACAAATGATGTGAAAAGGAAGTGAGTCGATGGCAATCGAACGTACAGAACGCGCCCGTCATGAAGCCCAAG
This sequence comes from Exiguobacterium sp. s36, assembly GCF_018618345.1. Classification (NCBI taxonomy): domain Bacteria; kingdom Bacillati; phylum Bacillota; class Bacilli; order Caryophanales; genus Exiguobacterium; species Exiguobacterium sp. s36. Next base: position 109,145 of record NZ_JACSLW010000006.1, on the reverse strand, counting down.
TGACAGCGCTCATCCAAAAAGGGGACCCGGTCGATTTCCGCGACGTGTTCCTCACCCTCCACCCTGGTGAACAGGCCGACCTGTTCATCGAACTTGAACGTCCGGGCCGTGAGTTCGTCTACGAGGCGTTATCCCCGGAAGCGTTCACCGACTTATTTGAAAAACTTGAACTGGACGAACAGGAACAGTTCATTCAAGAGATGCCACGTCCGTTCGCCGTACGTGTGTTGAACGACATGTTCTCGGATAACGCCGCCGACTTGATGACCGAGCTCCCTGACGACTTCATGAACGAACTGTTCGAGTTGATGGACGAGACCGAGGCGACCGAGGTCAAAGACTTGATGCGCTATCCGGACGATACGGCCGGTGCCATCATGACGACCGAGTTCATCGTGTTGAAGGCGGACAAGACCGTCGGCGCGACGCTCGAAGACTTGCGTGAACTTGGACCGGAAGCCGAGACGATATACTACCTGTATGTCATCGACACTGATCGCCGGCTCGTCGGCGTCGTCTCACTCCGCGACTTGATTGTCTCCCCGCTCGACGTGCAAATCGCGGACATCATGGGCCGACGCGTCGTTTCGGCCCACGTCCTCGCCGACCAGGAAAATTTGGCCCGGACCGTTCAGAAATATGACTTATTGGCCCTGCCTGTCATCGACAGTGAGGACCATCTGCTCGGGATCATCACGGTCGACGATGTCATGGACGTCATCGAACGGGAGACGACCGAGGATTTCGAAGAGCTGTCAGCGACGAAAGGTTCGTCCGACATCAACATGGGACCGGTCGAGGCGGCGATGAAGCGGGCGCCATGGATTATCAGCCTCATGTTTCTCGGGATGATTACTGCGTCGACGATCGGTGGTTTCGAGGACACGCTCGAAACGATCGTCTTGCTCGCCGTCTTCATGCCGCTCGTCATGGGTTCGGCCGGTAATGCCGCCACCCAATCGCTCGTCGTCGCCGTCCGCTCAATCGCGCTCGGGACGATTAATCGAAAGAACGTGTTGAAAATGATTCGTCGTGAGTTCGGGACGGGGCTGTTGCTCGGTCTCGCCTGTATGGTCGTCATCTTCGGTGTCATCACCGTCCTCTATGACAGTGCCTTAATCGGCTTAATCGTCGGTCTGTCGATTTTTGCGTCGCTCAGCGTGGCGACCATCGTCGGGACGCTCGTTCCGCTCCTCATCAATCGATTGAAACTCGATCCGGCCGTCGCGTCGGGTCCGTTCATCACGACGGTCGTCGACAATCTCGGCTTAATCATTTATTTCACGGTCGCGACTTCGTTGCTTCGCTTTTTTTGACACCTGACCTCTCAGGTGTCTTTTTTTGTTGTGAGGTTTGTTACAGTTCTTTTACAAAAGAGAAAACGGGAAATAATCATACTTCGTGAAGGGTAGTTATGAAAAAGTACTTATAAATAAGAAGAAGTTGAGGGAGGGAATGTCGTTGACCATTCAACAGGTTGTTTACATATTAATCACAGGGGCCTTATTCATGGGGCTCGTCGCTTACGTGTCTTATCGCATGACGAAAGGGAAGGTCGAGAGTGCCGACGACTATTTCTTGGCAGGACGGGGGCTCACCGGCATCTTTATCGCCGGATCACTCTTATTGACGAACTTGTCAGCCGAGCAGTTGATCGGCTTAAACGGGCAATCGTTCGCCGGCAACATGTCGGCTATGGCGTGGGAAGTCACAGCCGGAATCGCCGCCATCATCATGGCGCTCTTTTTACTGCCGCGTTTTCTCGGAATCGGGATTTCGACGATCCCTGAATTTTTGAGCCAACGGTATGACGAGGACGTCCGCCGCTTGACGGTCCTGTTGTTCTTGTTCGGATATATGTGCGTCACGATCCCATCGATGCTCTATTCCGGCGGATTGGCCGTCCTGCAACTGTTTGACGTCCCGGAATTACTCGGAATCAGCTTCGAGCAGTCGCTCTGGCTCGTCATTTGGTTCATCGGGATTATCGGAGCCGTTTACGCCATTTTCGGTGGCCTCCGCGCCGTCGCCGTCTCCGACACGTTGAACGGAATCGGATTAATCATCATCGGTTTCCTCGTCCCGACGCTCGGCTTCATCGCGCTCGGTGACGGCAACCTCGTCGATGGGATGAAGACGATTGCAACCGAGAATCCAGAGAAACTGAACGCGATCGGTTCAGAGAACGATTCCGTTCCGTTCTTGTCCATCTTCACGGGGATGATTTTTGCGAACTTGTTTTATTGGGCACTCAATCAATATGTCATCCAACGGGCACTCGGGGCGAAGAACTTGGCCGAGGGTCAAAAAGGGGTACTTTTCACCGGTTATTTGAAGTTGCTCGTCCCGATTTTCATGCTGCTTCCAGGGATTATCGCGTTCCATTTGTATGGCACGAACGTCGATAAGGCGGACCTCGCTTATCCGAGCTTGATTGCCGACTTGTTGCCGATGTGGCTCATGGGCTTCTTCCTCGCCGTCTTGCTCGGTGCCGTGTTCAGCTCGTTCAACTCGTTGCTCAATAGTATCGCCACCTTATTCGTGCTTGATATTTATAAGCCGAAGTTCAAACCGGACGCGTCTGACAAAGATTTGATTCGCGTCAGCAAATGGTTCGGGACGTTCGTCGCGCTCGTCTCGTTCTTCGTCGCTCCGAACTTGATGTACGCACCGGACGGACTGTGGGACTTGATTCGCCGCTTCACCGGTTTCTTCAACATCCCGATTCTCGTCATCGTCTTAATCGGGATGCTCGTGAAGCGCGTACCGCCGATTGCCGCGAAACTCGTCATCGGCTTCCACGTCGTCACGTATTACTTCCTCGTCTGGGGAACGGAGCAGTGGTTCGGCTTCGACCTTGGCATCAACTTCATTCACATTTACGGGATTTTGTTCGTCCTCGAAACGACCATCATGCTCGTGTTCGCAAAAGTTCGACCGATGCAACACATCAATCCGATTCGCATCGATCTTGGCCGCGTCAAGCCATGGCGTCATGCAATTTCGACTTCCATCATCCTTGTCGCGTCGATGATTTTCGTCTACTTCGTCTTCTCACCGATCGGTCTCGCCTACGCGGACGGGATCGTCTCGAGCTGGTTCTGGCCGGCGACCGTCGCCTTGTTCGTTGTGACGGGTGGCCTCGTTTGGGCGTCCTATCGCTACTGGCTCCCGAAATATGAGGCTTACTTGACGAATCTCGGTACGACAGACACTGAACATGAAGAAGCGATTGGTGAATAATCAGCGTCTCCTCCGCCTTTGACGGAGGAGACATTTTTTTGTGTGGTTAGGGATTGATTGGCCGTATGCTATGCTAAAAACACTAGACAATCTTTCGGAGGTGCCCGATGAACAAGCTTTTGCACGACGACTTTACTGACCTTCCCATTAAACCTGATTTTTCTGGATCGGCGCTCGTCATGCGACAGAACGACATCCTGTTCGACCATCAACAAGGTTATGCGAATCGGGCGGAACGAATCGAAAATCGAACATCGACCCGATTCGGTATCGCTTCGGGCTGTAAGTTATTCACGGCCATCGCCGTCTGCCAGCTCATCGAACAAGACAAGTTGGCATTCACATCGACGCTCGGCGAATGCCTCACCATCGATTTTCCAACGTTCGATCCGGCCGTGACAGTCGAACAGTTGCTCACTCACACGTCCGGCATCCCCGATTATTTCGACGAGTCTGTCATGGACGATTTCGAGGAATTGTGGCGGCAACGACCGATGTATCACATCAGGCAGCTACGTGACTTTCTCCCGATGTTCCAACACGAGCCGATGCGACAAGAACGAGGCGTGTTTCAATATAATAATGCCGGTTATATCCTGCTCGGCCTCATCATCGAACAAGCGAGCGGGTTGATGTTCTCGGACTATATCGAACGATTCGTGTTCAAGCCGGCCGACATGAACGATTCGGGGTACTTCTCGCTCGATGCCTTGCCGGCGAATACGGCGCTCGGGTATATCGACAACGCTGACGGCTCGTGGCGGACGAACCACTATTCGATTCCCGTCAAAGGCGGAGCGGACGGCGGCGCGTTCGTGACGGCACAAGATATGACCAAACTTTGGAGCACCTTGCTCGCTCATCGCCTACTTGGCGAGGAGATGACATCACGACTGCTGACTCCTCATGTGAAGGTAAACGATAAAGGCGCACATTATGGCTACGGTCTGTGGATTCAACTGAACGCGAAGCGACACGTGTTTAAATATCATGTCATGGGTTACGACCCCGGCGTCAGTTTTCATTCTGCGTACTACCCGGCCACAGACATCGTCTCGGTCGTCTGTTCGAACGAGTCAGATGGTGCGTTCGACCTCATCAAAGCCATTGAAATGAAAGTAGGTGAAGGTTGATGGTCATTCGTCCTTATGAAGAATTTGATTTTGAACAGATTCAAGCATTGAATGAAGCGGAAGGTTGGAGTCAACTCGTGCGACAACATGACTTGACGAAACAGGCGTGGCGGCAATCGAACGTTGCCTATGTCGTCGAGTCAGAAGGACTGGTGATTGCCTACTTGCGTGGGTTGACCGACACAACCGTGAGCCTGTACGTGTGCGAACTGCTCATCGCGGCCTCGCACCGTCGCCTCGGGATTGGCGAGCAGTTGTTGTCACACGTCCATGCGCTCTACCCTGAGACGCGTCTCGAGATGCTCGCGAGTGCTTCATCCCACACGTATTACGAAAAACTGAACTTCCGTCCGTTTTACGGGTACCGGAAGACGATTCACGAATAGGAGGAGCTGTCATGAAACTAGCCATCGTGACCGGTGCGTCGCGCGGTCTCGGCCGTGCCATCGCCGAGGAATTATTGAAGCGGGATTACGAGGTCGTCAATTTTTCACGGACGCAGGCGACCGATGCCTCGTTCCGTCACGTCGAGGTCGATTTGGCTGATCCGACAAGTACACTGGCCGCGCTCGAACACGTGAAGCCGCTCATCGAGACGGCGACATCCTTGCTCGTCGTCCAAAACGCAGCCTTGATTGAACCGATTCACCGGGCCGGCCAATTGGACGCCGCGCAGCTCATCGCCCACGTCCAAGCCAACCTGCTCGCCCCGATGCTCTTGACGAACGCGGTGCTCGCGTACGATCTGCCCGTCTCGCTCATCCACGTGACCTCTGGGGCCGCCAAGCGCCCCATCTCGGGCTGGAGTGCATACTGTGCGACGAAAGCCGGGCTCGACCATTTCACCGAGACGGTCGCCCTTGAATTGACCGGTACGAACGATAAAATCGCCTTGTTCAACCCAGGCGTGATGGACACCGCGATGCAGGCAAGCATCCGCGCCTCGTCAGAAGACGCGTTCCGTGACGTGGAACAGTTCCGTTCTTACGTGACAGAAGGCCGATTGCGCACCCCGGAGACGGTCGCCCGCATCTTGGCGGAACACTTACTAGACGAGCCGTTCGAGAATGGCAAGACGTATTCTGTATATGACCTCGCTTGATTTTTGACCTGGTATAAAATTCAGTCACCCTTTTCTTACTGGACCGCCTACACTAAAGACAGACGAAACAAGAAAGGATGACTTAATCATGAAGACGATTGCAGGAGGATTATTATTTTTCGGCTTGTTCAGTCTAACGCTGTCGTTCACGATGATTGGAGATACCGCCATCGTCGGCGCGTTAGTGAGCGGTGTCGCCGTCTTGTGTGGGGTCGGGCTCTGGTTCGGCGCGACGGAACTGACACGCATCCGTGCCTCATTCCTCGACCACAAAAAAACGTCTTTCCCTGAATGAGGGAAAGACGTTTTTGGATTCATTGATTGTCTTCGTCTTCGTAATCATCATCCACGTATTCTTCGAAATCATACTCTTCGAAGTCCGCTTCGTCGATGAAGATGTCGCGGTCATTGACGACGTGAATCGGACCGTTGGCCACATCGATTCGAATCGTCCATGCCCATGGAATGCGCAATCGGCTATAAACGCCTGTCCAGAATTCCATCGATTCTTGCTCGTATCGCTCGAACTCTGCCAGCAACTCTTTAAAAGTGATTCCTGACAACTGGAAGTTTGAGTCTTGGATTCGCTCAAGGGCATTATGCGTCGCCTCGAGCTCCGCCGCACGTACCATTTCTTCGGCCGTAGCCATCTCAAGAATGGTTCCATCCGGTGGCAGAATGTCGTATACGTTAAACAATTCGCCTTCTTCTACTTCTTCATCAAACTCATAGTCGTCGTGCCGCATGCTTCATTCCTCCTCACTCTAGTTGAATCTCTTTCATTGTACCATTCCACTCCCTGTTAGAACGAAACATTCGTGTATATATTTTGGCAGGTGGGGAATGATAACAAAGGAATAGAATACGTATCAGCGAAAGGGGCCAATTGACCATGAACGAATCATTTCAAGCACTCGTCCTCGACAAAAAAGACGACCGTCTCCATTCCACGGTGACCGACGTCAAATTCGACGCCCTTCCGAGAGAAGAAGACGGCAACGTCCTCGTCGAAGTCCATTATTCAGCGCTCAACTACAAAGACGCTCTCGGGCTGACCGGATCCGGCAAAATCGTCAGTCATTATCCGTTCATCCCCGGGTGCGAGTTCGTCGGGAAAGTCGTTGAATCCGACCATCTCGATTTCAAAGCCGGCGACGATGTCATTGCGACCGGTTTCGGCATCGGCGAACGACATTTCGGTGGCTTCAGCCGTTACGCTCAAGTCCCTGGGAACTGGCTCATCAAACTACCGCAAGGCATGGCGCTGCGAGATGCAATGACAATTGGAACGCCAGGACTTACCGCCATGTTCGCTGTCGAGGCGCTCGAACACGAGGGTGTGCATCCTGGTCAAGAAGTACTTGTGACCGGTGCTTCCGGGGGAGTCGGCAGTTTTGCCATCGCCTTGCTCCACAAGCTCGGCTACCACGTGATTGCCTCGACCGGCAAACAAGATCCGGCGTATTTGCGTGACCTCGGTGTCGAGAACGTGATGGCCCGAAGTGAGCTCGAAGGACCGTCCCGTCCGCTTGATGAACAGCGGTTCGATGCTGCCATCGACTCGGTCGGAGGCGAGACGCTCGGTAATATCCTTAGCCGAACGCGCTACGAAGGGACCGTCGTCGCGTGTGGGCTTGCCGGTGGCCATGAGCTCCACACGACCGTCTATCCGTTCATCTTACGAGGCGTACGGCTCATCGGCATCGATTCGGTCATGCAACCGATCGCCCGTCGCGTGAAAGCGTGGGAACGGCTCCATGAGCTGGTCGACACACGCGTGCTGAACCATATGGTCCATGAGATTCCGCTGCACGACGTCCCGCGTCACGCCGAGGCGATGATGCGCGGCGAACTGAGCGGCCGGACCGTCGTCCGCATCCACGACTAAAATAAACAGGGCTGAATCCTTCGATTCAGCCCTGTCTCTGTATTCTCCATGGTGGTGGAATTATAACGTGAATCCGGCTGGTGCGTCTTTGACGACGACAATCACCTTGCCTTGATCTAATTTCTTCTCGAGTTGATCCGCTTCGGTCGATGAGAAACCGAGCTGTTCGAACCGGGCTCGGAGTTCGTCCCCTTTTTTACGGAACAAGTTTTTCGCGGCCGTCCCCAGGCCGACGTCCGATGCCGTCACCGTATTCGCATCGGCGTTATCGGCCACACGGTCGGTCCGGTCATCGTCGTGGGTGACGACATAAATGTGCTTGTCCTCAATCCCTTTCGCTTTCATCGATTGAATGGCGGTCACAACTTCTTCATCGTTTGTAAACTCTTTGTACAAAACTGACATGTCTGTTCTCCTCCTTCGATAGCGTTACATGAATAGTTATTACCTTCTTTTCCTAAAATGACACATTAAAAAACGATGACAATTGTCATCGTTTCGTTAAACAGCCGGTTCTTGGCCCTTCAATTTTTTTAATTCATCGAGCAGGATGTCTGATTCGTTGAAAGGAATCGACTCTCGGCCGACGCGTTCGACGTGGTCATGCCCTTTTCCGACGACGACAATCCGTTTGCCGTCGAACGCTTGTTGCGCCGCGTGGCGCAGGGCGTCCCGTCGTTCCTCGAACGTCACGTAATGTGTGTTCGCGTCAATCCCTTCAAGTAGCCCGTCGATGATTTGCTTCGGGTCTTCCGTGCGCACGTCATGCACTGTCACAATCAAGTCGTTCGAATAACGACTCGCGATGCGACCCATCTCCGCCCGTTTGGTCGGATCGCGGTCGCCCGCCGCACTCAACACGACAACAAGTTCACGTTCCCCTTGCTGAAGCGTCGACAGACACTTCTCGAGGCCGTCAGGCGTATGGGCATAATCGAGATAAATCTCGGCGTCTTCCGTATCGAGTCGTTCGAGCCGCCCTTTCGGAAGCGTGAGACCCGGCACGTTGGCGATGATTGAACGCAGCATCAGTTCCGATGTGGAGACGAGACCGATGGCCGCGGCCAAGTTGGCCGCATTGAAGGCGCCCATGAAGCGGACCGGGGCCTCAATCGTCAGCGCGTTCATTTTGACGACGACCGTCTGGTCATGCCAGATGACTTGAATATCAGCCGGTACGTCGGCATGCGTGCTGTACATAATGCGCCGACGAGTCGGAGCAAACGCGGCCATCGTTTTGCTGGCCGGGTCTTCGGCGTTCAACACGATGGCATCTCCGTTCGTCGTCTCGACTTGTTCGAACAATCGGGCTTTGGCTCGGGCGTACTCATCCATCGAGCGATGATAATCCAAATGGTCATGCGTCAAGTTCGTGAACGCCGCCGCGTGAAACCGCACTCCCTCGACGCGTCCTTCCATCATCGCATGCGAGGAGACCTCGACGACACAATCGGTCACGCCGGCATCGGCCATCTCGGCCAGCAAACGATGTAAGACGACGGCCTCAGGCGTCGTATTTGGTGTGTTTAATGTTTGATCTTTATAACGTGCTCCAATCGTGCTGACAATTCCGACCGGTCGGCCGGACAGACGAAATAAATCATATGTCAATGTCGCGGTCGTCGTCTTCCCGTTCGTACCGGTGACACCGTAAATGCGCATCCGATGTGAGGGATGGTCATAAAAGGCACTGGCCACCACGCCGGCTGTCCGCTTCGTGTCCGCGACGACAAGGTTCGGCACCTCAAGGTCAAGCGGGTATTCCGAGATGACAGCAACCGCTCCTTTGGAGACGGCGTCCTCAGCGAATTCATGTCCGTCCACCGTATAGCCGCGGATACAGATAAATAAATTCCCTGGACTGACCTTTCTGGAATCTGTCTCAATTCCGGTCACCCATGGATCGCGTTCGATGTCATCCATCTCATTTCCTAGAATGGCGGATAAACGTTTCGTCCTCATGCTGTGTACTTCCTTTCTCATGGGTGTCGCTAGGTTCGCAAACCTTATCGTCATGGTACTAGATATTAGGCTGTAATGGAGATGACAAATATATTACTTCCCTTTTTACGTGCGATACAATCGCCCAACCAAAAAATTCCTAGTCCAGGACGGGACTAGGAATGTATTTCGCTGTCGGTGAACCGAAGTCCTTGCTCGTGAAGCGCGGTTTCCAAGATTCGCAGCACACTTGGCCCGACCCCATGCAAGGCCGCAATTTCTCGTCTCGTGTACGTGGCCAACTGTTCGAGCGTGTCGATATAGGCGGCAGCGAGCGCCCGTTCGGCCGGTGCCGAACATTTCGGAAGTGGTGTCATCCGATTCCCTCCTCTCGTCCTGAGGCACGTTCAATCGTCGGGAGACAGGCGAGGACACGTTCCATACAAAATGTCCGACGCGCTTGTTTGTTCACGTCCCAGGCGACGAGTCGATCGCCTTGCAGCTTCATCAGCTTGACACGTCGCTTCGAAATGACCCCGTTCCGATCGATATACATCATTTCCACGACCCGTCCGTTCCGCATCCAACGCATGACTTCTTGCCTCATCTAATCTCCCTCCTTTGTTACTCTTAGTATACAGAACATTTGTTCGTAATTCCAGTCTGGAGGTGTGCGTTCGAACAATTTCACGTATGCTAGAAGAAACGAATGTTTCGTGAAAGGGGTTTACCCGATATGACCTATTTGCTATTGGCCGTTTTGGCCATCGTCTTATTCATCTCCATGATTTATGCCGCCAAAGCCTTACCGAATTTACGAAATGTCTTATTCAACCGCGGCAGCCTGTTCGGCCAAGACACCGAGACCGTCACGTGTCCGAACTGTAAGAAAACGTTCAAACGGTCCGGTGGGAACACCCAGACATGCCCGCACTGTTATACGTCGTTTTAACCAAAAACACCCGCCTGGCCGCTAGACGCGGACCGTCGGGTGTTTTTTGAATGTGCTCGAATCGGAAAGTAACCGTTTACGTTCACCCCATAAGTGAAATAAGAAGGTTACGTCATTTGCCCGCAACCCAACCACGAGAGAGTCTCGTTCTGAAGGAGTCCACCATGTCATTCATATCCGATCACGATTTATACGCACGCATGTTAAACCGCGACACTTCTGCGCTCGAACTGCTTTACGACCGCTATGAGCGCATCTTATATTCACTCGCCCTCCGCTTGACGACGCGAGCCGACTTGGCCGAGGCCGTCCTATCCGAAGTGTTCACAGAGCTTTGGAAACGTCGTCTGCCTCTCGATTTGACGACCCATCGGCTGAAAACCCATTTGTTCGAACGTGTGGAGACCGCAGCGCTACGTCTAGTCGCCAGCGCTTAAATCCATCTACCGCACCGCTCGATGCAAAACTTCTAGAATCCCATCCGCATACATGCCCTCGGTGACACGACCATGTTCTCGTTTGGCTTCTTCCGTCCCGTTGCCAAGTACATAGCCGTTACCCACATACCTTAACATTCCTAAATCGTTCCCACTGTCCCCGAACGCGTAGGCGTGCTCGGTCTGAAACGTATATCGGTCGCACACGTAGTCGACTGCAGCGATTTTCCCCGCCCCTTGTGGGATGAAATCGATATCGTAGGCGTCTGCCGGGTCCCCGGCGAGCGGATTGCACCGACTGACGTTGACGGCGATACCGAAGTCACGGGCGCTCGAACGAATGTGCTCGAGCTCATCCTCGCTCTCGCCGAAGTAATAATAATTGTGCATCCAGCCGCTTGTGCCAAGGTTCGTCTGGGGTTCAATCGTGAGTGTTCGCCCTAGCCTGTCGACGACTTGGGTGACGCGGTCTGAAAAATCATCGGGAAACCGTGACGAATAATCGGCATCGAGCTCCAATCGCCCGGATTCTGTCACTTGATACAGCTCTGTCCCGAGACTCGCCGCAATCCGGTGCGGGAAATAACGCATGTCTGCCCGTGCCATTTTTTCTCGAATCGTTTCAAGTGAACTCCCCGTCACCCACATCGTCGAGAACCGATGTGAGTGCACATCGAGAAAGTCTTCAAGTTGGCGCAATCGCTCTAACTGGTCAACAGAGCAAGCGTGCGGAAAATACGTCTCATCAAAATCAAAACAGACGAGCACCCGTCCCTCGCTAGTAAATCGTTTCATGGTCATCCTCCTTGTGTCGTCATACCCCATCTCGTATAGTAAAAGAGAAAGGACGTGGCATCATGAAAAATCGATTAAGCCGTTACTACTGTCAGTATAGCGGAATCGTGATCGGGTTCGGGCTCGTCTTCACCTTTTTGTTTGGGGTCCGGTCCTATTCGGTCTGGCAACAATGGGTCCCGAGCGGCTCGGCGCTTCTCGTCACTTTGTTCACAGCAACGCTGTTCAGTTACGTGACCTACCGCCTGCTCAGCGCCTTGAATCTACGCCTGTTCCGCCGTATCGGAGGGATGACGTCCAGTTGTTCCCGTTAGACGCGGGGAAATCTTGACTGTTCACAAAATAGTCACGTCAAATAGGCATCCATTTTACGGTTTCATCCGTTAGATCAATACAAGGGATTCCCTTATGTGTAAAGGAGCAAGCCATGACTGATATTGAATTGTACGAGCGTGTCAGGCAAAAAGACAAACAAGCGCTCGAGACACTTTATGACCGCTATGAACGAATCCTCTACGCGTTCGTCATGCAGTTGACGAAAGACCGCGACCTCGCCGAAGAAGCGATGCAAGAAGTATTCATCAAGCTATGGCGCGGTGGCGGCGTGTATGATGAGACAAAAGGAAAATTCAAATCGTGGCTGTTCACGATGAGCCGTCACGTCACAATCGACTTGATTCGCAAACGAAAACCTGACCTGCAACTGGATGAGTCCTACGCGGAAGCTATCCCGTCCCCGGCCCCGTCCGTCGAGACCGAGGTCGAATGGCAAGAAGAGCGGACCCAAATCGAGACGGCGATGGCCGAACTGCCGGCCGAGCAACAACAAGTCGTCCGTCTCATGTACTTCCAAGGGCTCAGCCAACAAAAGATTGCCGATACGTGCGGCATCCCGCTCGGTACTGTAAAAGGAAGGATTCGATTAGCGTTGAAACAGTTACGAAGGCATTTATCCCATGATTTGAATGATAAGGAGGTGGAACGATGAACGCTTGTGACCAATTGATCGATTATTTCAACCAGCATTTGACAGAAGACGAACGCATCCGGTTTGAAGCGCATCTCGCGACATGTCAAACATGTCAAGAAGAGCTCGAACAACTCGAGGCCCTCGTCGGCGGCGTCGCGTTCCTCTCTGAACCGGCTGAACCGCCAAGCGGGATGAAAGCACGCATCCTCGACAACGTGTTCGCAGAAGACAAGACGGAGACGGAGTCGAAGCAAGACGAACCGACCCCGATCACACCGTTCACAGCCACGAAGAAGAAACAGAAGACGCCATGGGGGGCGCTCGCTCTCGCGGCCGCACTCATGCTCTCCTTGATCGGGAACGGCTATCTGCTATTGAACCAAGATGATCCGAGCGGAATCGCCTTGACCGAGACCGTCCCGCTCGAAGGCGAATCGGAAGGCGTGGCTTACCTCGCCGAACAGGACGGCCAGCGCCAGCTCATCGTCCAGACGAACGGACTCGATGCGCTCGAAGCGAACGAAGTGTATCAAGTTTGGTTGTTAAAGGACGGCTCGCCGATTCCGACCGGGGCGTTCGTCACGGACGATAAAGGGAACGGGACCGTCATCTATACGCTCGATTCGACCGAATCAGAGATGGATTGGGATACCGTTGCTGTCACGAAAGAACCCGAACGGGGCAACACGGCACCCGAGGGCGACATCGTGCTCAGTGCCAGCCTATAAGCAAGGACCGAATGACCTGACGCACCGCGCGTACGTGTCATTCGGTTCTTTTTTCGTTATGATGATAGAAAAGGAGTGGTACATATGCGTCAGCCTAAAATTGGTGTCGTCGGTCTCGGCGGCATCGCTCAGAAAGCGTACTTACCGATTTTAACGAACAGCACGTCGTTCGAACTCGTCGGTGCCTATTCCCCGACCGTCGCCAAACGTGAGGCGATCTGTCGGGCCCACCGGATGGAATCATTCACGGGACTGCCCGAGCTCGCGGCAGCCGTCGACGCGGCGTTCGTCCACAGTTCGACCGAGACGCATTTCGACGTCGTCTCTTATCTGCTCGCAAACGGTGTCGATGTGTATGTCGATAAACCACTCGCTGCGACAATCGAACAGGCGGAACGTCTCGTCGAGCTGGCCGAGCAGACGAACCGGAAGCTCATGGTTGGCTTCAATCGCCGGTTCGCCCCGATGTATCAGCACGTGAAAGAAGCAGCCCCATTCCACACGCTCGACTTCGTCAAGCATCGCGGGGACGGATTGCGCGGCCACGACTATCAGTTCACATTGCTCGATGACTATTTGCATGTCGTCGACACGCTCCGGTACTTCGCCGGAAGCGAGTTGCGCTTAGTGACGGGCCAAATCGCGACGACCGAGGCGAACGGTCTCCACTTCGCGCGCCATATCTGGCAAGACGAGCACGGACTGCACACGACGTCGATGCACCGTAAAGCCGGGACGAATCATGAAGGACTCAGCGCCATCCGCGACGGACTGCGCGTGACGGTCGATGAGATGGTGACGCTTCAACGGTTCGAGCACGGCGCCCATTCAACGAAGACGTTCGGGTCATGGGACACGCTCCTGACCCAACGAGGCTTCCAAGGGGCAATCGACCACTTTATCTCGGCAGTGACCGAGGATACAGCCATCATGACGGACGGTCGTGAGGCGCTCCTCACACAACAGCTGGTGACGGATTTGTTCGGCTCACACTAAAAGGAGGCGTATCAAATGGATTTCTTTTTCTACATTATGGTCATCGTCGTCGTGTCCATCGCCGCAGATACATTTAATAAGACACGGAAGGCGCGTTTAGAAGAACTTCGACTCAAAATCGAGCAAGAGAAACTCGCGATTCAGCGGCTCGAACTCGAGATGAAGCGCGACGAAGACAAACTCGATCATCACGGATTTTAAAAAGACGATCGGCCCAGAGCGGGTCGGTCGTCTTTGGTTATAAGATATGGCGCTCCTCAGCTTGACGTGTCTCGCGGACACGCTTTTGCCGTCGCTCGGCGAGTGTCGACCACGTGACGGCCGTGACGATACAGGCGGCGCCGATAAAGAAGTTGCGGTCGAGTCGTTCATCGAGGACGAGCCAGCCGAGGTAACCCCCGACGAGCGGTTGGAAAAAGAAGAATAATGACCCGACGCTCGCATCCATGAGCTCGAGCCCTTTGTTCCAAAAGAAGAACGCCCCGGCTGTCGAGATGATGCCGACATACAATACGCTCATCCACAGCACCATGGTCATATTCGGTAAGCCGGATGCGGCCACTTCCACTCCCATGAGCGGCGTCATCAACACGAAGGCGATACCGATGGCGAACGTCGTGATCGTCAACGACGACATCGTCTCGGATGCGATTTTCACATAGATGGACATGAGCGCCCACGTGACGGCCGCACCGACCAAGACGAGGCTACCGATGAAATACGTGCCTTCGACGTGCCAACCGACAACGATGATGACCCCGAGCGTCGCCAACAGGAGTGACCCGATTTTGACAGGTGTGAGCCGCTCTTTCAAGATGACTCGGGCGAAAATCACCATGAACGCCGGTGTCGCCGCCGTGACGAGCGATCCCGTATGGGCGTCGGATAGTTTCGTGCCAATGAACTGAAACGAAATCGAGGCAACGTATCCGATGACGCCGACGAGCGCAATCCATTTCCAGTCGCGTCGACCGATTTGCTCGCGCCCGAACGCCCACCACATCGCGAACAGGACGACAAACGCGACGGCATAGCGCATCCAGATGAGCGTGAACGGTTCGATATAGCCGAGCGCATATTTACTGACGACGTACATCCCGCCCCAAATACTGGCGGCGAGCGTTAAACTGATGGCACCGAGCCATTCCTTGCGCATGGCGTCCCTCCTTCCTGATATCTAAACAATACGACATCGGTCCTCGATATTCCTGTCCCCTAGTTGTCGAACAAGCCGAAATCGCTTACAATGAGCGTAATGATGATAGAAAGGAGGGAGAAAGGTGAACTTTGTCGGACGTACGCATTGGTCAACAGAACATTTGTACATTTTGCGTGCGATTTTTCACGATGTCGCATAATCACAGGACCCGTCTGTCCTTTTTTAGACATTGCTGAAATACGACAAAGCGCCTCTCTTTCTTGCCGAGCGCTTCTTTGCGCTCGGCTTTTTTGATAGGCCTCTACTTTAGGAGGAACCACTCATGTTAATCGAGTTACAACACATCCAAAAACAATTTGGCGGCCATGCCGTCTTGACAGATGCCAATCTTCACGTGAACGCCGGCGAACGAATCGGACTCGTCGGACGGAACGGGAGCGGCAAAACGACGCTTCTGCGTCTCATCGTCGGCGCCGATTCGCCAGACGAAGGGACCATTTATCGCAAGCAACGGTTACACGTCGGCTATTTGGCCCAAATCCCGGCCCATCCCGATAAGTCAGGGCGAGACGTGCTCTACACCGCGTTCGCCGAGTTGACGCGACTCGGTGACGAGATGCGACAGCTCGAGGAACAGATGGCCTCAAGTGACGACATCGACGCGCTGCTCGAGACGTACGGTGCCTTGCAGACGCGCTATGAGAACGGTGGCGGGTACGTCATCGATTCAAAAGTGAACGCGATGATCGACGGACTGCGCCTGACCCGCTTCGTGGACCGACCGTTCGATACACTCAGCGGCGGCGAACGGACCAAAGTCGGCCTCGCCTTGGCATTGCTCCAAGAACCGGAACTGCTCATCCTGGATGAACCGACGAACCACCTCGATTTAGAGGCGATGGCTTGGCTCGAGTCGTTCCTGCGTGACAGTCCGTCCACGTTACTCCTCGTCTCGCACGACCGTGTCTTTCTCGATGCGGTCGCCACGCGCATCGTCGAGTGCGAGGACGGTGAATTGACAAGCTTCGACGGCAATTACAGTGCGTTCGTTGCGCAAAAAGAAAAACGGCTGCTCGATCAGTTCCACGCCTACACGGAGCAACAAAAGAAAATCAAGAAGATGAAAGAGACGATTCGCCAGCTTCGGCAATGGGCGAACGAGGGCAATCCGCCGAACGAGAAATTTTACCGCCGCGCCAAATCGATGGAGAAGGCGCTCGCCCGCATCGAGACAATCAAGCGCCCTCGCCTCGAAGCCGTGCAACCTGACATCCAGTTCACAGCGCACGGACGGACCGGCCGCGATGTGTTCGAGGCGACCGATGTGACCGTCAGTTACGACCGGACCGTCTTCGAGCATGTGTCGTTCTACACCGGTCACGGGGAGCGTGTCGCCATCGTCGGTCCGAACGGGAGCGGAAAATCGACACTGTTGAAAGTGTTGCTCGGCCAACTCGAACCGACTTCGGGTACGGTAAGACGAGCGGAACGCGCCCGCATCGGCTACTTGTCCCAACACATCGACTTCGAGGACTCCCACCGGCTCATCGAGGCGTTCCGCGACCGGATTGCCGTCGACGAGGGAAAGGCCCGTCAACTGTTGGCCCAATTCCTCTTCTATGGTGCGAGCGTCTTTAAACCGGTCAAAGATTTGAGCGGCGGTGAGAAGATGCGGCTCATGCTCGCCATTCTCATGCATGAGGATGTGAACGTGCTCGTCTTGGACGAACCGACGAACCACCTCGACATTGAAGCGCGCGAAGCGCTTGAAGACGCGCTCGATCGTTTCACCGGAACGCTCGTCGCCGTCTCGCACGACCGCTACTTCTTGAACAAACTGTTCCCCGTCACCTATTGGCTTGACGTTACAGCGACACGTTTCCCGGGAAATGTCACGTATGCGCTCGAAAAACGCCAGTACGAACCGGAAGCAGTCGTGGCGGTACCGAAGAGAACGCAATCAACAGAAGCGACCGTGACGGCGGTCGAGGCTCGAGACATCTCGGCGGATGAGGCTCGTCTGTCTGCGCTCGAAGAAGCGCATCAGGAACTTCTTCATCAGATGAATAAGACGAACGACCTCACCGAGCTGATGACGTTGCAACACCAGGCCGATATCCTCCAAGCTGACATCAACACGTTGCTTGACCAACTCCTAGAATCGATGTAATGAAAAACGACGCCGGCTTAACGGCGTCGTTTTTGTTCGAACCAAGATTGAACGAGAAACCCGGTCACACCGAGCGCCATCAAAAAATAGGGCACGATTCGTGGGACTCCGCCTGCTTCTCCCATCGTCGTCAGAATCACTCCGCTCACGAACGTCCCGAGCCAATAAATCTTTGGCATACCCTCACTCCTCTACAACTTTCCTCTACGTCTGCTACTCGACCAAGATCCAGCAACTAACGCGACTTGCAGCAACAACTTGCGATTCATTATAACATTTCAGGCGACACGGGTACCCTCGTACGTGTACGGTTTAACGTCCGCGGACGGGGCCGGACGCCGCCTATACGTTTCAAGTCAAGCAAACGGCGAACGACCGGCCCGCGTCACAACCTTCGCCCCATAAGAAAAGCGCCACAAACGTGGCGCTTCCGGTGAGCGTTTCTAGAAAAGCGGACTTTCAACCGACCGAGAATTTTCCCGGCCGACCGTCCCATGCGGTACATGAATATAAACTAGAAATCGGACGTGGTTCAGAACGTGATTTCGGGGCGTACGTTCGTCTGAACAGCAATCAAGTCCTTGACGGGAATCTCGTCTCCACAATGACTCTGACTGCGTTTTGACGGATGTGGTTGAAATCAATCATGAACCTCATCGGGCCCACCTTTTTTTGAAACACCGAGTTGCCTAAACGTCTAGTCTCCCACCGATTCTCTTTTGTCTGCCCCTCACCCCTTACGCGAGGTCAGGTGGACGACAGCTTGAACGAGGAGAGTCGTCTAGTCAGCCGATGCTTCATCCAACATGTCTCTCATTTCACCGAGCCGGCCTCAGTTAAACAACGATGGAATCTTTGTTTCATCCGTTGCCCCCTTTCAGCTCAACACGTTGAATGAGGACTACACAGATACATTAACCGTTTTATCGATTGACGAATCCTTGTTCACCATTTCTCCAAAAATTAGTTATCGATATAGTGGTCGAGCGCATAGGCGACGCCGTCCGCTTCGACATCTTTCGTGATATGGGTACTGATGTCTTTCAACGGATCGACGGCGTTCCCCATCGCGATCCGTGTTTCCGCCACTTCAAACATCGAGATATCATTCAAGTTGTCACCGATGGCCACGATGTCTGATTGCGGGATGTTATGATGCTCCGCTAACTGCGTCAACGCCATCCCTTTGCTTGCGTTCGGATGACCGATTTCAATCTTCGTCCAGCCCGCCGTCGTGATTAAAATATCTGTCCGTGGTTCATACAATTTCCGGAGCTCATGCAGCTTGCGCCGGTCGAACGAATAGACGAACACTTTATACACTTCGTCGGCCTCGAAGTCGATGTCCTCAATCGCATCGACGTATGTCAACCCGAATTGTTCGTTTTGAATCTCGATCTCCCGCTCGCCCCACTCTCGTGTGAACGATTGATCATGTGGCAACACCTCGTCCAACTCACCCGTCAACAAATCGGTGCCCGATCGGAGCACTTTCACTCCGGCGTTCGTATAAAATTCAACGTACGCTCCGTGCTCGTGGGCCACATCCCACAACTCTTGCACGACATCT
Source organism: Exiguobacterium sp. s36 (assembly GCF_018618345.1). NCBI lineage: Bacteria > Bacillati > Bacillota > Bacilli > Caryophanales > Exiguobacterium > Exiguobacterium sp. s36. Next base: position 90,061 of record NZ_JACSLW010000006.1, on the reverse strand, counting down.
TTCGGGAGCGCATGGTAATAAATCCGCTCATTTTCATAGAAGGCGATTGCGCCGTTCCCTGACAAAATCGGGCACGACAAATCGCTCCGCTTCAACAGCTCCTCAATATCATGAATCGAACGTCCGGAAGAAATCGAGACTAAATCCCCTTTGGCCTGACGCCGGCGAATTGCCTCTTGGTTCGCCTCCGTGATGACACCTGTCCGAGATAATAGCGTCCCGTCTAAATCGATGGCAATTAGTTTCATATCCTCTTCTCCTTTCACGTGGGTCTGATCACCCAATTCCCTCAGATTGACTCTCTCCATTTCATCATCACATATACACGCGCGAGAAGCACGTGCGAACCATGCCCGAACTGCGGTCATTCGTGTTGACACGCCATGCCCTGATTGCTACGCTTTTGTCAGCATGACACGCAAGTCAAAGGGGGAAATGACATGGCTCAAGATTTCACACGGGCGTACGCAGAAACACGCGACGCCAGCGACTCGCTCGCACCATACCGGGGAGAATTTTATTTGCCGCAAGACGGCATTTATATGGACGGTAACTCGCTCGGCCTGTTATCGAAACGGGCCGAACGGACGTTACTCGAATCACTGAGCGATTGGAAAGAGCTCGGGATTGATGGGTGGATGTCGGGACGCCACCCATGGTTCAACTTATCGGAACAATTAGCCGCACTTAACGCCCCGCTCGTCGGAGCCAGAGCCGAAGAAGTGATGGTCACCGGGTCGACGACGGTCAACTTGCACCAACTCGTCGCCTCATTCTTTAAACCCGAAGGCAAGCGGACGAAGATTTTAGCCGACACACTCACCTTCCCATCTGACATCTACGCCTTGAAGAGTCAACTCGAGCTCCGTGGACTCGACCCGAGCGAACATTTGGTCCAAGTCTCGAGCCCGGACGGACGCTACTTGAAGGAAGAAGACATCATCGCAGCGATGACGGACGACATCGCCTTGATCGTCTTGCCGACCGTCCTCTATCGCAGCGGACAAATCCTCGATATGGCCCGTCTCGCCAAGGCGGCGCATGAACGGGATATCTTGATCGGTTTTGACGCCTGCCATTCGGTCGGCGCCATCCCGCACGCATTCCACGACTGGGGCGTCGATTTTGCCTACTGGTGCAACTATAAACATTTGAACGGCGGACCTGGCAGTGTCGGCGGCCTGTTCGTCCATGAACGTCATTTCGGGACGACACCTGGCCTGGCCGGTTGGTTCGGTTCACGCAAAGATAAACAGTTCGATATGGATCACACGATGACGCCGGCCGATGACGCCGGAGCGTTCCAAATCGGGACACCGCACGTCTTGAGTCTGGCCCCGCAACTTGGTGCCCTCGAGATGTTCAACGAGGTCGGGATGGACGCCATCCGTGAGAAATCGCTCGCTTTGACGACGTATATGACTGCATTAATTGACGAGGTGCTCGCCCCATACGGATTCGTCATCGGCAGCCCGCGCAACGAGACGCAACGCGGTGCCCATTTGAGCCTCGAGCATCCGGAGGCGGCCCGCATCTGTAAAGCGCTCAAACAACATCGCGTCATTCCGGATTTCCGGGCCCCGAACATCATCCGACTCGCACCGGTCGCGCTCTACAACACGTTCACCGATGTGTATGATGTCGTGATGACGTTACAGACAATTATGGAAAACAAAGAATACGAGGCGTTCGAGAACGTCCGCGAAGTCGTGGCCTAAGGAGAATCGATATGAGTGAACGGATTGAACATAAAGTCGAGCAATCGATTCAGACAGACTTTTCAAAAGACATGTCATACGGTGACTATTTACAACTCGACCCGATTTTATCGAGTCAGCACCGCTTATCGGATCATCATGACGAGATGCTGTTCATCATCATCCATCAGACGAGTGAGCTCTGGATGAAATTGATTTTGCATGAACTGACGGCGGCCGTGACCGCCATCGAGACGGGAGAGCTCGAGCGTTCGTTCAAGATGCTCGCCCGTGTCTCGAAGATTCAACAACAGCTCATCCAGTCGTGGAGCGTCCTCGCGACGTTGACCCCGGCTGAATATTTGGAGTTCCGCGACAAACTCGGTTCGTCTTCTGGCTTCCAATCGTACCAGAACCGCCAAATCGAGTTCGCCCTCGGCTTTAAGAACGCGCGCACACTCAGTGTGTACGCCCATGATGAGGAGCTATACCCGCTTCTCGAATCGTCGCTACAGGCACCGAGCATCTATGACATGACCGTCCGCGAAATGCATCGCCGTGGTCTCGCCATCGATGACACCGTGCTCAACCGGGATGTCACGAAAGACTGGGAATGGAACGAAAGCGTCGAAACGGCTTGGGCCGAGGTGTACCGGGACGTGGACAAATATTGGGACTTGTATGAGCTCGGAGAGAAACTGCTCGATATCGGCAGCCAGCAACAGATGTGGCGCTTCAACCATATGAGCACGGTCGAGCGAATTATCGGTCAAAAGATGGGAACCGGCGGCTCGTCCGGCGTCAACTATTTGCGACGCGTCCTCGACCATCGCTTCTTCCCTGAACTTTGGACCGTCCGGACAAAACTGTGAGGAGGACGAACACGATGACATGGATTGATGTTTCGCAACCGCTCGAAGATTCCATCACGACATGGCCAGGTGACACGGCGTTCCGTTACGAAATCGCTTGGCCGATGGCCGACAGCGGTTCGGTCAATGTCGGGAAAGTGACGATGAGCCTTCATACAGGCACGCACATCGATGCCCCGTTCCATTTCGACGACGCCGGACAGCGCGTCATCGACCTTGATCCCGGTCTCTATATCGGCCCGGCCCGAGTCATCCATCTCCCTGGCCGCGAACGAATCGAGGCGACGGACTTGGACGGCTTTGACTTGACCGGCGTCGAACGATTAATTTTAAAGACGGACGGCTGGCCGAATAAGCAGGAGTTCCCGAGCCATATCCCTGAACTCACACCTTCACTCGCCGACCGGCTCGGCGAACTTGGGATTTACTTGATCGGTCTCGATCTGCCGTCAGTCGACGCAATCGACAGTAAAGAGATGGCGGCGCATCATGCGCTCGCCCGGAACGGGATCCATATTCTCGAAGGACTCGTTCTCGACCATATCGCCCCTGGTGATTACGAATTGAACGCCGTGCCGCTCCCAATCGTCAAAGGAGATGGCAGTCCGGTGCGCGCGCTCTTGCGTTCGCTCGATTGAACAAACACCCCTTCGCTTGAAGGGGTGTTTTCAGTCTTCCTGCATGACTTCACTCGAACTTTTACGATGATCGAACCGTTTCGAGATTTGCACTTTGTAAGCCATGTTCGCCTCATAGTCTTTCGAGAACACACCAGCGTACAACAGGTCGAGCAGACAATGAATCGAATCGTTCGTCGTGAAGCTCCCAATTTTCGAGTAGAGGCGCTCACGGGTCGTCAAACGGAGCGTGCAGTCGGCCTGATGCGAGATCGCGTTCTCTCCGAGACTCGTTAAGGCGAGCACCGGCACACGTTGTTTCTTTAAGTAAGGAATAAGCCCGACCGTATAATCACTTTCCCCCGTATATGAGATCAGGAGCGCGCACGTCGTTTCGTCCGAGTTGGCCGCTTCGAACTCGGCGTCGAATTCGCAGAGACTGACTTGCTTGCCGATTCGGTTCATCTTTGACTTGAAGTCGTGACAGAGCAACAAATTATGGATGACAGAAAAGACTTTGATGTGCCGCGCCTCACACAACATCGTTACGGCCTGCTCGAACGCCTCGTGATCGAGCAACGACAGCGTATCCTCAATCGTCATCTGCTTGAGCGCAGCCAGCTTGTTCGCCACGACAATCAAGTTGTCCTTGGGTGAGAATGGCTCATTGGCATCGATATCCGAGAAGTGACGATTCAAATACTCGATTTCTTCCAAAAATTGTTCCTTCAACTCGAGCCAACCCGCAAACTCCAATTTCATGGCGATACGACTTAATATCGACGGGTGTGTATACGTCACCTCGGCGATTTGTTTCATCGTCTTGTCGTGGATTCGCTCCCGTTCGGCGAACAAATAGTCGATGACGGCCCGTTCCGATTTAGAGAACAGGTCTTGTTTCATTTTCTCGGTCAATAGCATGTCCGGTCTCCTCTCGTAAATTGAATTCACAAAAATAAGTATTTATGCGTTTTATTTTGTAAACGCTTTCGGAGTTGTCTGTAAATCTATTGTGTTCATTTTTCTTTATTTTATACTGAAATGGACATGAGAAGTTGCATTCAGCCAGAAAATATATTTACACATTCGGAACTTTTTTGTGAACAAATGAGGAGGAGATTGAAATGACAACCGGAATCAAGCTCGTCACCATCGGGGGCGGCAGCAGCTACACACCAGAATTGATGGAAGGGTTCATCAAGCGTTACGAAGAGTTACCTATCCGTGAGATTTGGCTCGTCGATATCGAAGCCGGCCAAGACAAGCTCGACATCGTCGGAAAGATGGCGCAGCGGATGTGGGACGCATCCCCTTATGACGTCAAAGTCCACTTGACGCTCGACCGTCGAGAAGCGTTACAAGACGCCGACTTCGTCACGACCCAGTTCCGTGTCGGTTTGCTCGACGCCCGAATCAAAGATGAACGAATCCCGCTCTCGTACGGTATGGTCAGCCAAGAGACGAACGGGGCCGGCGGCATCTTGAAGGCGTTCCGTACCATTCCTGTCATCCTTGATATCGTCGAAGACATGAAACAGCTCTGTCCGGACGCCTGGCTCGTCAACTTCACGAATCCGAGCGGAATGGTGACCGATGCGGTCATCCGTTACGGCAAATGGGACAAAGTCATCGGACTGTGCAACGTGCCGGTCAATGCGATGATGGCAGAACCGGAACTAATCGGCAAGAAACCGGAAGAATTGATTTACTCGTTCGCCGGATTGAACCACTTCCACTGGCACCGGGTTCATGACGTGCATGGTCAAGACGTCACGCGCGACATCATCGACAAGATGTATGACGGTGATTCCGGCATCCCCGCCAATATTCATGACATGCCGTTCTTCAAAGAACAACTGCAACAGATGAATTTGATTCCTTGCGGCTATCACCGATACTACTATCGTGCCGAAGAGATGCTCGCCCACATGCTCGAGGAATATCGGGACCCGGCCGTCGGCACGCGGGCTGAGCAAGTGAAGCAGACGGAAGCCGAGCTGTTCGAGCTGTATAAAGACCCGAACCTCGACCATAAACCGGAGCAACTGTCTAAACGCGGCGGTGCCCATTACTCGGATGCGGCGTGTGAGACGATCGCCTCGATTTACGCCAATAAGAACACACATATCGTCGTCTCGACGAAGAACAACGGGGCCGTCCCTGATCTCGCGCCAGACGATGTCGTCGAAGTATCGGCCTATATCGGTGCGACCGGTGCGAAACCAATTGCGTTCGGCGCGCTCGCCCCCGCTGAAAAAGGATGGCTCCAAGTTATGAAGAACATGGAACTGTGCGTCGAAGAAGCGGCCGTGACCGGTGACTACGGACTCGCCCTTCAAGCGTTCATCATCAATCCGCTTATCCCGAGCGGCGAGACCGCGAAACGGGTGCTCGATGAACTGCTCATCGCCCACAAAGTGTACTTGCCGCAGTTCGCCGATAAAATCGCTGAACTCGAAGCGAGCGGCGTCACGATCAAAGACGAAGTCGTTCAAGCACTCCAACCTATTCATCAAGCATAAAAACAGCCGACGCACCTCGAATGCGTCGGCTGTTCATATTATTTAATCAATTCGAGGTCGACCGGGATGTTCTCTTCCACTGTCTCCCCTTTTAAGTGGTTCACAGCAGCCTCGACACCGAGTTTTCCAATCTCCGTCGGTTTCTGCGCGACCGTCGCGGCCATCGTTCCGTCTTCGACCGCCTTGACGGCATCATCCGTCGCATCAAAGCCGATGACTTTGACATCGTTCAAGCCAGCACTGTTCAACGCTTGAACGGCACCGAGCGCCATCTCATCGTTATGAGCGAATACCGCGACGATGTCTTTATTGTCTTGTAGGATGTTCTCCATGACCGTCAACCCTTGGGCCCGGTCAAAGTTAGCCGACTGTTTGGCAACGACGTCAAGTTTTCCGTCAATCGCTTCGTTGAACCCTTGACCACGGTCACGCGTGGCTGACGCTCCTGGAATGCCTTCGAGCTCGACGACTTTCCCGCCTTCACCGACGAGTTCGACCATATATTCACCTGCGAGCTTCCCACCAGCGACGTTATCTGACGCCACGTGCGCGACCACGTCGCCTGACTCGGCGTTACGGTCGACTGTGATGACCGGGATGCCCGCATCGTTCGCACTTTGAACGGCTGCACCGACTGCTTCCGAATCCGTCGGGTTGATGAGAATCAAGTCCATCCCTTTTTGAATCATGTCTTCGACGTCGCTCACTTGTTTGGCTGCATCATTTTGCGCATCGGCCACCGTAAGTGTCGCATCTAGTTCAGTTGCTTGCTCTTCCGCACCGTCTTTCAACGCGACGAAGAACGGGTTGTTTAGTGTCGAAATCGAGAGCCCGATTTTGAAGTCCCCGTCTTTTGTTTCTTGCTCCGAACTTGTCCCCGGTTGTTCCGTCGAACAAGCTGCCATGACGACCATTGTCAATACGAGTAGCCAAGCTGTCCATTTTTTCATCTTCTGTTTTCCCCTTTCGATGATTAAGCGTTTTGTTTCCGATCAAGTAATACCGCGAACAAAATGACGGCACCTTTCACGACAAGTTGGAAGAACGATGAGACGCCAAGAAGGTTCAAGCCGTTGTTCAACGTTCCGATAATAAGCGCCCCAATGAGCGTCCCGACAATCCAGCCTCGTCCACCCGCAAGACTCGTTCCCCCGAGAACGACCGCTGCGATGGCGTCAAGTTCATAAGACGTCCCGGCCGTCGGTTGGGCCGAGTTGAGACGCGATGTTAAAATGATGCCGGCGAGCGCCGCTAACGTACCCGACAACGAGTAAATCAAGACTTTGACTTTATTGACCCCGATGCCCATCAGTTTGGCAGCTTCCTCGTTGCCGCCAATCGCGTACGTATGACGACCGAACGTCGTCTTTTTCAAAATGAAGTACAACACACCGAAAGCGATCAACATCGTTACGGCTGGCACTGGGATGATCCAGAAGTAACCGCGTCCGAGCAGTTCGAACCACGTCGAGTCGCCTAACCCGGTAATCGGACGACCGTCCGTATAGACGAGCGTCAACCCCCGGTAAATCGTCATCGTCGCGAGCGTCGCAATGAACGGTGCGACTTTCCCGTACGTGATGACGGCACCGTTGAACGCACCGAGCACAGCACCCGCAATCAATCCGAGGGCGATGGCCATGACCGCATGTTGTCCATCGACCATCATGCCGGCGACGAACGCCGAAGACAAGGCGAGAATCGAACCAACCGATAAGTCGATACCGCCTGTCAAAATGACGAACGTCATCCCGAACGCAATCAAGGCGTTGATGGACACTTGGCGTAGGACGTTAAAGATGTTGTTCAACGAGAGAAAACCTGGTTCGAGCGCTGTCACCACAACGATGATGGCGAGCAATCCGAATAACGGTCCGAGTTTTTGTCCCCAACCGAGCTTTTGCGGTCGACCTAATGCAGTCGCTGCTTTCAATTCCATATCATTGTCCTCCTGTCGCATATGTCATGACTTTTTCTTGCGTCGCCTCGTCTTTTGCCAACGTTCCGGTGACGACACCTTCTCGCATGACGACAATCCGATCGCTCATTCCGAGTACCTCGGGTAAATCCGACGACACCATGATGATGGCGACGCCCGACTCAGCAAGCTCACTCATGATTGTATAAATCTCTTTTTTCGCCCCGACATCGACACCACGCGTCGGTTCATCAAGAATCAAGACGTCCGGCTCGGCGCCGAGCCATTTGCCGAGGACGATTTTTTGTTGGTTCCCGCCCGAGAGCGACTTCACTTTCTGCTCCATCGAATGATGCTTGACGCGCAGCTTTTTCAAATAACCGTCCGCGAACTGTTCTTCCGCTTGCCGTGAGATGATGGTCCCCTTGGCTCGTTTCTCGAGCGTCGGCAGCGATAAGTTCTCACGTAACGTGAAGTCGAGCAATAACCCTTCGCCTTTTCGGTCTTCCGTCAAGAAGGCGATGCCGTGTCGGATGGCGTCTGCCGGTTGCTTGATTCGGATTTCGGTTCCGTTCAGTTTGACGATGCCTGCTTTGGCTCGGTCGGCTCCGAACAAGGCACGCATCACTTCGGTGCGTCCAGCTCCCATGAGTCCCGAGAAACCGACGATTTCACCGGCCCGAACATCAAACGAGACGTTGTGGAACCGGTTACCTATCAATCCATCGACTTCAAGTACGACGTCGCCAATCGTAGCGTTCCGATCCGGATAGCGTTCCCCAATCTCTCGCCCGACCATCTCTTTAACGATTTCTTCGAACGATGTCTCATTGATGCGATGTGTCCCAATCGACACGCCGTCGCGGAGGACCGTGATGCAATCGCATAGTTCAAAAATCTCTTCCATCCGGTGCGAGATATAGATGATCGACACGCCTTGGTCACGTAATGCCCGAGATACCGAGAACAGCGCTCGAATCTCGCGGTCGGTGAGTGCGGCGGTCGGTTCGTCCATGACGATGACTTTCGCATCCGTCATGAGCGCTTTGGCGATCTCGATCATCTGCTGTTGTCCGACAGATAATTGTTTGGCAAGCTGATCGACTTCCATGAACACGTTCAACTCGGCCAAATACTCCCGCGCCCGACGCTTCATCTCTTGCTGCTTGATGACACCGAACGGACCGGTCAATTCCCGTCCGAGAAACAAGTTTTCCATCACGGTCAGCTCCGGTAGTATGTTCAACTCTTGGTGAATAAACGCGATGCCAGCGCGCTCGGCTTCTTTTGGATGTTTGAACTGCCGGACGGCCCCATCGATGACGACTTCCCCTTCATCGAGCGGATGAAGCCCGGTCATCACTTTCATGAGTGTCGATTTACCGGCACCGTTTTCGCCCATCAACGCATGAATTTCGCCGGGTAACAATTCGAAGTCGACGCCTTTCAATACACTGACCGGACCAAACGACTTATGGATGCGCTTCAACTGGATGTGCATCGAACCCCTCCTTAAAATATGACGCCGGCATGTAAAATGACGTTCGCATACGGAGTCGCTTCCCCTGTCCGGATGACGACTTTCGCCTGTTCGACCTCACGCTTGAACGCTTCATGTGAACAAGTTTTAACCGTGTCAAATCGATCGGTCAACGCTTTTGCGATCGGCTCGTTCTCCGTGAACACCTCATCGGCTACGGTAATCTGTTCGATGACCATGTCCGCCTCGACCGCATCTAATACATCGAGGAACGACGGTTCACCGAGACGAAGCGCCAAATCAACTCGCTCGACACCTTTCGGGATCGGTAGTCCACAGTCCGCGATGACGACCGTGTCCGTATGACCCAAGTCCGCAAAGATTTTGGTCAAATGGCTATTCAAAATCCCATGTTTCTTCATCACACTCGCTCCAATCGTCTCATGACGTCATTTCGGTTCGGCATGCCGCCTTGTGCCCCGAACCCTTCCACGCTCAATCCTGAAGCGACGACAGCGAAGCGTACCGCTTCACGTAACTCACTTCCTTCCATCAGGGCGGCTGCGAGGGCCCCGTTGAACGTATCCCCTGCCCCCGTCGTATCGACGACATCGGCTTGAATGGCTGGAACGTGCTGAATCGTCTCGCCATCAAAGAAGCGGACACCGTTGACCCCTTCGGTCACAATCAGTTTGTTCGGATAGCGGCGCAGTACCTCATCAAGCGAGACATCTCCGAACAAATCTCGGCACTCATGCTCGTTGGGCGTCACGTAGGTCACATGCTCGAGCAGTTCATCCGTGAGCGGTTGTGACGGAGCCGGATTTAACAGCACCGGGATTTGGCGGGCGCGACAGTATGCACTCACGTGTTCGACCGTCGCAATCGGAATCTCGAGCTGGAGCAAGACGAGCGACTCGTCATCAATCAACTGTTCGAGCTCGGCTTCCGTGAAGACGACCTGTTTGTTCGCCGATTGGACGACGACAATCGAGTTGTCGCCTTCGGCGAGCACGATATGCGCCGTCCCGGTCACTTCGCCGTCAATCGTCCGCAGCTGTTGGGTCCCGACTTCATTCTGTTCAAAGTTTTGGCGGATACGTTGCCCGAACTCATCGGAACCGACGCATCCGACCATCTCGACTCGTCCTCCGAGTCGAGCGGCGGCGACCGCTTGGTTGGCTCCCTTTCCTCCGGGCACCGTCTGAAACGCCTGTCCGATGACGGTCTCCCCTGCCTGCGGACGTTTGTCTGTCGTGACCACTAAATCCATTGATACACTACCGATGACCACAATTCGCTTCATGTGTCATGCCCCTTTCGGATCGTCGTCTGTCGCTCCGTCAACGTGACGGGCAACAAGATTTCTTTCGTAACGGTCTCCTTCTTCTCAATCAAATCAAGGAGTCGCTCGGTCGCACGTCGTCCCATCTCATAGATGGGTTGCGAGATCGTCGTGAGCGGCGGCGATGTCATCTCACCGAGCTCGATGCCATCGTAGCCGATGACTTGCAAATCTTGCGGCACACGCACATTCCGACGCACCGCTTCCTGCAACACCGCGGCCGCGATGACGTCATTGGCGGCGAACAATCCATCGAACGGCCAATGCTCATCAAACAGCGTTTGCGCCGCCGTGAGCGCTTCTTTGAACGTGAAACTCGAATGCGTCATGCCGACGAGACGATCTCCCGCGACGTCAAGGAACCCATCCGTCCGTCGCTTCACCGTCTGCAGCTGTTCAGGTCCGCCGATATGAGCGAGCCTTGTCGCGCCACAACTCAACAGCGTCTCCGCGGCCAGGCGACCGCCTTCATACCCGTCTGAGATGACGGCGTCAATGCCAGACTTGACGATTCGGTCGAGCGCGACCATCGGCAACTCTAACTTTTCGTAGTTCGGATTGTCCGAGTGGTTCGTCGTGATAATCAGGCCATCGACATGCATCGTCTGAAGCGCGACCAAGTACGACTGTTCTTTTGCCAGTTGCTCGTCCGTGTTGCACAAGACGACTTGATAGCCGTGTTGATTGGCTACGTCTTCAATCGCGCGGGCCAACTGCGGGAAGAACGGGTTCGTGATGTCTGGCATAATCAATCCGATCAGCCCGGACGTTTTGGTGAATAACGAACGAGCCACCCGGTTTGGGGCGTATTCGAGCTCAGCGATGGCCCGTTCCACGGCTTCCCTCGCTTCAGCGCTCACATAGCCGTTATTGTTCATGACACGAGACACGGTTGCGACAGAAACGTTCGCCCGTTTGGCCACTTGTTTGATTGTTGCCATCTCGTCCCCTCCTTTTGGTAACGCTTACAAACACATCATAATGTGTAACCGGTTACATATCAAGTGTTAATTTTAAGGCATCAAAAAACGCCCGGCTCATCATTGAGCCCGGCGTTCCTCATACTCGTCTTTCGTCACGACATAAATGAGGCTCTGCACAGTGCGCCCATCTAAGCGCGTCAACTGTTGGGATGTCGTGAACACGTGTGTGAATCCTGTCTTTTCGACGACACGGCGCGACTGGTCGTTGAAGTCGAAATGACCGCACCAGATGCGCTCGAGGTCGAGGTCGTCAAAACCGTGACGCATCACTTCATGAACGGCCTCCGGGATGTACCCTTGCCCTAATGGTCCGGGCTGAGGACATACCCGATCTCGCGTTGCCGGTCATGCTGAATCTCAGGGTCCGGCCGGCGGTCGTGCAACCCGAGACTGCCGATGACTTCACCCGTCTCTTTTAACGTGATGGCCCAGACGTCTTGGTCTTGTTGGAACAGCCGGATGACGTCACGCGTCTCCTCGACCGATTGGTGCGGCGCCCATCCTGCTTTTGGTCCGACCCGCTCGTCTTGCGCGTATCGAAACATCTGTTCAGCGTCCTCGAGTTGAAACGCCCGCAACTGGAGCCGGTCTGTATCAAGTTGAATCATCTTGTTCTTCCTTTCTGTCGTTTCCCTCGGATTCGTTCCGGGAATGAGTCCATGAGGAGGGATGACGATGCCGTTTGATTATGATTTAGATTTTGAAACGATTGATTTCCGTAAACAACCGGAGCTGTATCGGGTCGGACGAGGTGAACAAGGCGTCCTACTCGTCGAACCGTATAAAAGTGAGATTCTCCCCCATTGGCGTTTCAAGACGCCAGACATCGCCAAACAGTCCGCTGATGAGATTATGGAGCTGTTCGAAAAATACCGGGCCAACGATGATTTCGTCGGAATGGATATGGCCCGCAAATTCATCCAGATGGGCTATACCCGGGCGAGACGTTACGCCAACTATAAAGGCGGACGAAAATATAAGGACGACGGCGACATCCACGACCGACAAATCGATGAAGAAAAGGCGGAATCGGCCCGCATCTTTAAGGAACGATGGGACCAACTTCGAGCAGATGAAGACTATTTGAAGCGAAAGAAAGCCCACCAGAAACAGTACGGATGATTACCGGGTCATGACGAGAAAACGGGTCGACCCTTTTTCAAACGAAGTGACCTGTTGAAATCCCAGCCGCTCATAGAGATGGATCGCCCGCTCGTTGAACGCGGCCACCGTCAACCGGAGCGGTTTGCCTTCGCGCGCCGCTTCTTGCATCACCAACTGGACGAACGTACGGCCGTTTCCCTGCCCCGTTCGGTCCGGATGCATGCCGAGCCCGAGGTCGATGTATGTGTCATCGTAGACATATGTATCGTTCGGCACTTGTGCGTATCGGCCGAGACAGTAAAAACCGATCAGTGTACCGTCATGGACGGCCTGATAGGCCATCAGTTCATCCAGCCCTTCCGCTGAAGCTTCTTGATTATAAAAGTCATATGGCGACTCATACGTCCACGCTTGAATCGCGTGGGCGTCTTGTCGCGTCATCGAGCGAATGTCCATGACAGCCTCCTTTCTCATGTCTCTTTTTGTTCGTGCTCGTCGGCAAACATTCCTGTCTACATCAAAAAAAGGATGGGTCGCCCCATCCTCACTTCCGTGTCCACGTCGCCGTGATGTCGACGTCGGCCGCATGCATCAAATTATGGATTGGACAACGAGCCTCGACACCTTTCTGGAGCGCCGCAATCCGTTCATCCGATTCGGTCGTATCGAGGACGATATTGACGTGTACTTTCTCAAAATACGTCCGTACTCCTTCAACGCCTTGGAAGCCGCGCGGGTCGAGCGTTCCTTCAGTTACGAACGTCACTCCGTCGTAGTTGAAATCTTGATCTTGCGCCACATAGGCAATCATGATTGTCGTACACGACGACAATGCACCGAGCAAATATTCGAGCGGATTCGGACCGGCGTCCGTTCCGCCGAGACGTTCCGGCTCATCGACGACGAACGGCTCGAGGTCACGCACGTGCACCGTCGTCTTCACACTCGTCGCTTCCCCTTCGGCGCGCATCGTCACTAACGGTTTTTCAGTCATATCGTCTCCTCCTCTATCAAGGTACCATCTTCATTCTCGTTCCCGTTATTTCGGTCCGTGTAACACCTCGTCATAAATCGCATAGTCGTTTTTACCGTGTTGCTTGATTTGATACATCGCCTGATCGGCTTTGTGAATAAGCGTGTCTAAATCTGACCCTTGACCCGGTGCGACGCTGACCCCGATGCTCGCTCGAATCGGAATCGTCTCCCGTCCGAGTCGGAACGGCCGCTCGGCCAATTCGGATTGCAATCGTTCGACGAACGCGACGATCTCGTCTGCTTCGACATCCGTCAAATACATATAAAACTCATCACCGCCGACCCGCGAGGCGAGACCCGTTTCCGGCGTCACCGTTTCGAGCAGGACACCGAGATGAACGAGGAAATCATCACCGACCTGGTGGCCGTACGTATCATTGATACCTTTAAAACCATCGAGGTCGAGAATGACGAGCGCGAGCGTATCCGCTTGCAGTAACGCCTGATCGGCCTGTTCATAAAACGCGCGACGGTTCGCGAGTTTCGTGAGCGGGTCGTGATAGGCGAAGAAGCGAATCGATTGCTCGGCTTCTTTGAACGTATGGACGTCCCGAATCAAAATCATGCCATGAATCTTCTGGTCGATATAGACGAAGTCCCCGTCGATGACGACGTACCGCTCTTGTCCTGATTTTGTCTGAATCTTCGTCTCGAACTCGAGAAACTTCTTTTGCGCATTAAAATGTTGAGCGTAGTGTTCACACCATTCGTCCCGCTTTTTCTCGGGCAATAAATCGATGAAACGCTCATTGACGACTCGGACGGTATGGAACAACATACGCGCGGCCGGGTTCGCACTCTCGATGCGACCGGTGTCGTCGACGAGGAGAATTGCCGATGGATTCAAGTTGTAGAGGGTACCGTATCGTTTCGCATAAGACGCGAGGAAATCGAGTCGGTTCATCGCCACGACGAGGGCGACCGTCCAGACGAGGCCCCCATACATATACGCATACGGTGGCATGATTCCACGGAACTGGAAATAGCCGAAGACGATGTCCCAGATGAGGACGGCGACAGCGGTCCAAATGAGCATGCGCAGGACACGTTGATGCTCGGTCCGATCGGCGCGTTTGAGTGCATAGACGAGTAACAGGATGATGAGAAAATGGAACACGTTGCCGACGGTCATCGTCGTCAAATACGATGCGTTGAACTCAGGATAAATCCAGACGCCGACTTGGTCGAACCGCTGACTGTTCAAAATGTTCTCTTGGCGGATGAACGTCAACGTGACCGGCACGAGCGGCAAATAGATGACATACGGATACATCCATTTCGGCAGTTTCGCCCCGACTCCCGTCACTTTGACGATGAAGTGGACGGAACACACAAAAATCAAAATGCCAGCGTTGCCGAACCAATAGGTGACGAAGGCGGGACTGGCTTCAATTGGGGACAGATGTCGTCCAAACTCGGCCAAGAACAACATCGCGTAGCCAAATACGAACAGGCTGAGCAGTCGATGCTCGACTTGGCGAGGGTTCCGGAGCAAAACATCAAGGGCAAGGTGGCTCAATAAGAAAGCCGGAAGTAAATAAACGGCCATATAGAGAAATAATGTGGTCACGGATAGACCCCTTTCTTCAAACAAATCCATCTCTTACCTTCTCTATCGGTCGCAGCGAATCCTTTCTCGAGTGCGCGGACACATCCATACAAAAAGCGAGCGGAACCAAATCCGCTCGCTGTCTTCATCTCGTTTATCAAAAATAGGCGAGAATACGCCCACTTCTAAACGTTAAGGGCGAAGCCCAAGTGAAAGTGGGCGATGAATCGCCGACCTCTCTTTTGGGTATAAATACCTAGAGGAGGTGAACATCTTGTTGAAGCATAAAGCATATCGATTCCGGATCTATCCGACAAGAGAGCAGGAGATCCTGATCGCCAAGACGATCGGCTGTTCACGCTTCGTCTTCAACCACTTCTTGGCGAAGTGGGAAGAGACCTATAAGGCGACAGGAAAAGGCTTGTCCTACGGCTCCTGCTCGAAAGAAATCCCTTTGTTGAAACAAGAGTTCGACTGGCTGAGTGAGGTCGATAGCACATCTGTCCAGGCGAGCGTCAAACATCTGGCCGAGGCGTATGACCGCTTCTTCAAGAAGCAGAACGAACGGCCACGGTTCAAGTCGAAGCGGAACCCCGTCCAGTCCTACAAGACGAACATCCAGGGCAAGTCCCAACTTCCCGAGGTGTCGATCGTCGGCGACCGGCTCAAGCTGCCGAAGTTGAAGTGGGTGCGTTTCGCCAACTCGAGACGGGTCGAGGGCCGCATCTTGAACGCCACGATCCGACGGAACGCGACGGGCAAACACTTCGTCTCCCTCCTCGTCGAGCAGGAGATCGACGAGCTGCCGAAGACCGGCTCCTCGGTCGGCGTCGACGTCGGACTCAAAAACTTCGCCATCCTGTCCGACGGCACGGTGTACCAAAACGACCGTTACTTCCGTTCGCTCGAGGAGAAGCTCGCCTGCGAGCAGCGCAAGCTGTCGCGGCGTCGGCTCATCGCCCTGAACCGGAACGTCAAGCTGTCGGAGGCAAAGAACTACCAGAAGCAGAAACGCAAGGTCGCCCGCATCCATGAGAAAATCGCGAACAAGCGTACCGACTTCCTGCACCAGGTGTCGACCGAGATCGTCAAAAACCACGACGTCATCGGCATCGAGACCCTGCAGGTGAAGCACATGCAGCAGGACCGCAAGCTCAGCAAAGCGATCTCCGATGTCAGTTGGTCGGAGTTCTTCCGCATGCTCGCATACAAGGCGGACTGGTACGGCAAGACCGTCGTGAAGGTCGGGAAGACGTTCGCCTCGAGCCAGCTCTGTTCGAGTTGCGGCCATCGACACAAAGACGTGAAGCATCTCGGTCTGCGCGAGTGGACATGCCCGGGTTGCGGGACGCACCACGACCGCGATGTGAACGCAGGACTGAACCTCAAACGAGAGGCCGAGCGCATCCTGGCCTCTTCAACCGTCGGGACGACGGGGCTAGCCTGATCAGGTTCCGGTCGTCAGACCGGATCACCCAGGAATCCTCCACCTCCAAGTGAAGCGTAGGTGGGGGTAGTTCAAAACGTGTCTTCGATTGCCGTGTCGCCTTTGACGAGGTCAATCGTTTGATTATGGGCCGCGTCATGCCCGATGACGTGTGCCAAGAAGGCCGCTACGTCTGCACGTGGGATTTCCCCCGTCTTGACGTCGCTCGTCTTCACTTTGCCCGTGCCGCCATCATCTGTCAGCGCACCCGGGCGAACGATCGTGTATGTGAGCCCGCTCGCTTCAAGCAGACGGTCCGCATGGTGTTTCGCGACGTAGTACGGTTTCATCTCTTCCGGCCATGCCGAACGATCTTCAGCCTTCAAGGCGCTGACCATGACGAACTGTTTTACATTCCCGTTCGCCTGAGCCGCCTCGATACTTTTCGCCGCGCCGTCAAGGTCGATTAACAGCGTCTTGTCGGCTCCGGTACTACCGCCCGAACCGGCCGCAAAGACGACCACGTCCATCCCAGACATCGCCTGTTCAAGTGACGACACGTCACCTTCGAGGTCGCCTAACACGGCTTGATAGCCTTTCGATGTAAAGTCGTCGAGTTGCTCTTGTTTCCGCACCATCGCCGTGACTTGATGCTTCCCTTCCTCGTGCAATCGTTCGACGAGCTGTTTTCCAATCTGTCCATTCGCGCCTATTACAAATACGTTCATCTGTCTTCCTCCTCAAGTTGAATTCAGAGACAAGCGAAACGCCGTGTGGCCATGGCCACATCCGGTGCAGAAGCGATGGCCGAGATGACGGCGACACCGTCCGCCCCGTCGTTCCGAATCATCGGAACGTGTTCCGGTGAGATGCCGCCAATCCCCACGATTGGCAGCTCTCGATACAAGGCTCGAACTTGGCGGATGAGCACCGTCCCGTTCACTGCCCCGGCGTCTTCTTTCGAATTCGTCGGGTGGACCGGACCGATGCCCACATAATCCGCATGCTCGATGGCCGCCGCTACTTCTTCGAGCGTGTGCACCGAGACACCAAGCCATTTGTTCGGGCCGATTCGCTCACGAACGCGTGCGGCCTCGGCATCATCCTGTCCGATATGCACGCCGTCAGCATCGATGCGCTCTGCTAGTTCGACGTCATCATTGATGATGAACGGAACATCGTATGAGCGGCAGAGTGTTTGCAACGCTCTCGCCATCGCTTCTTTTTTATCCCCATACAGTGCATGTTTACCTTTTTCACGAAATTGAAAACATGTCACGCCACATTGAAGTGCCGTTTCCACCGTCTGGAGCATGTCTTCCGCGTTCGCGGTTCCGCAAATAAAGTAGAGCCGCAACTGCTCAGCGATGGTTCGTTGTGATGGATTCAAGCGTCACACCTGCCTCTCCATGTGTCGCATACGCCCAGTGATTCGTCGGTCCATGTCCGGCACCGATATCGAGTCCATGCGTGATGGCACTTTGAATGAATCGCTTGGCGGTCACCGTCGCCTCGAGGATAGAATGGCCTTTGGCCAGTTCCGCCGTGAGCGCTGCCGAGAACGTACAACCGGTGCCATGCGTGTCACTCGTCTGGATGCGCGGGGCCGACAGGAGGAACGCCTCTGACGCCGTCATGACCAAATCGTCCGCAGTTGCGCCATCGAGATGTCCCCCTTTTAAAATAACGGCACGGACACCGTACGCTAACATCCGTTCTGCTGCTTCGATGCGGTCTTCAAACGTCCGAATCGTCATGCCCGTCAACACTTCCGCTTCCGGCACGTTCGGCGTGACGACGGTCGCGAGCGGCAAGAGGGATGTCTTGAGCGCCTGGACCGCCGAATCCTGAAGCAGCGAGGCCCCGCCTTTCGCAATCATGACCGGGTCAACGACGAGCCGATTGAATGTGTGACGCCGCACCCCGTCAGCGACCACCTCGATGCGCGCCGCATCGAACAACATCCCGGTCTTGCACGCCGCAATCATAAAGTCTGAACCGATTGCATCGAGTTGTTGCGTCACGAGTTCTGGTGACACCGCCTCGACCCCATGCACCCCACGCGTGTTTTGGGCCGTGACAGCCGTCAAAACACTCGTCCCGAACACACCGAGCTCTTGAAACGTCTTCAAATCAGCTTGAATGCCAGCGCCACCGCCCGAATCCGAACCGGCAATCGTCAACACTTGCTGCCGTATCATGACACCACCTCGATGCGGTCACTCGGCAACTCGACCGCCGTCATCTTGCCCAGCTCATTCAAGAAGTGAACGGGGAAGTCACCCGGCCCGTCGGCCAAAGCGGTAGCGAGTTCCCCGCACCGGGCATAACCGGCGAGCGCTGTCGCCGTGGCCGTTACCGCATCCCGTTCGACCGCAAGGAACGCACCGACGACCGCACTGAGTAAACAACCGGTCCCTGTCGTCCGGGCCATCGCGCCAGTGCCGCCTTTAATTTCTATCGTCACGTCCCCGTCGCTGACGACATCCGTCTCTCCGGTCACGGCAACGACACAGGTGTAGCGCTTAGCCGCTTCACACGCGATGTGATTCAAATCAACCCGCGTGTCCCCAGCGTCCACGCCGCGCGCCGCCGCGTCGAGGCCAATCAATGTCGCGATTTCTCCGGCATTCCCACGGATGACCGTCGCACGGACAGATTGCAGAATCGCCTTGGCGACGTCGCGCCGAAATGAGGTCGCCCCGACACCAACCGGATCGAAGACAATCGGACTACCTGCTTGATTCGCCGCCTGTCCGGCTCGAATCATCGTACGTTCCGTCATTGCATCGAGTGTACCGATATTGAGCACGAGCGCATCGCTTAAAGACGCCATCTCGGCCACTTCTTCGACCGCGGACGCCATGACCGGGGCCGCCCCGATGGCGAGCAACCCGTTCGCTGAAAAGTTGGCGACGACGATGTTCGTGATGTTGTGGATGAGTGGCCGTTCGGCTCTGACTTTGTCCCATAAGTCGCGCTTCATCGTGTCACCCCCGCCGGTAAATCCCACGACTCGAGCGTCCACGCCATCTCCCAAAACGCATGCTCGTAATAACAACTCTTCAAGAACAGCTGTTGATACCGGACCCGTTCTTCCGCCGTCGCCTGCCCAGCGAGCACGTCGAGCCGTTCAATCTGTTCCTCGACGAGGTCGCGGAACCATTCCGACCCGTACGTCGCAATCCACGTCGCATAAATCGGGTGGTCGGGTGTCGTGTCTTTCATGCGTTCGCCAATCTCGTAATAAACCCAATAGCACGGCAAAATTGCTGCGAGCACGTCACCGAGCGTTGGACCGGCATGTTGCATATGGAGCGCATAGGCGTAAGCCGTTGGGGCCGGCTCAAACGTCGCCCACTCCGCCTCCGTCACGTTGAGCAAGGTGAAAAACTCACGATGCAGCGCATGCTCTGCTTCGATGGTATGGAGCGCGTGCGTCAAAAAGCGGCTCGCTACTTCCATGTTCGGGGCGAGGGTCGCGCCTTTCGCCTGTACTTTCGAGAACTGATTCAAATAATACGAGTCTTGCATGACGTAATGCCGAAACTTCGCCTCGTCGAGTTCACCCGTTCCGAGCTCGCGGACGAACGGATGGTCAAAGCTGGCTTGAAACAAGGCATCGGCCTCTTGTCGTAAATGTGCAGTGAATGTCATGTTTTCTCCTCCTTTGTAATCAAAAAAGACGCCGCCTTCCATAACGGAAGCGGCGTCGGATTTACACAAAGTGTACGAAAACAATCGGTTCGCCCACTTCCCTACGCTAGCGTGAACTAGATCAGGTTCAAAGGGTCTGGACCTCGTCCATCTCAGCCGCGTCACGCGACTCCCCTAGTGGTAAACATTATGAAATTCGGTCATCTACGACCACATCATATCAGTCTTTCTCCGTACTGAAAACCCTTTATCGTGAGAATCGCCGGTTCAACAACGTCCCCATTTGCGAGAACCGCTCGGTGCCGAGCTTGCGCCGGTTCGAGGCGGCGAACACGTAATAATCAACTTTGCCCATATAATAAATCAAACGCAGGCCGGCCAAGAAGAACGTGATCGTCGTGCTGACGGCAAAGCCGACACCGTACCAATCGATGCCGCGCGGCAAGAGCAGTAACGTGAACAACGCGTTCAACGTGAAGAACGAGATGTTGACGAACAACGCCCCGCGCCGGTCCTCGAAATAGAGCAACAACAGCGTCAAGATGAGAATCATCGCATTCGCGAACGCCGCGAGCGTCGTCATCCGAAAGATTTGACCAATCTCATCCGGGACGCCAATCCAACTGACGAACGCGCCCGCCATCAGGATGGCGAACAGCGTCACGACGCCTTGGCTCCGCGCGAGTCGAATCAACTCATTTTTCAATACGGACGTCATCGTCTGTTTCGCCTTCTCGATTTGATGGAGTGCCCCGCCGTAGTTGATCAATCCATAAAACGTACGGTAGCGCTCATAAAACCGGGTCTCGACGGCAACGACGAACAAGAGCTGCGTCGGGATAATCGTCAAGTACGACCAGAAGATGGCCGTATCATAATACGGGTTGAACAGGAACGAGTCCGCGATGATGACACGTCCTTCACCGAACCAGATGATGAAATTCGTGACCCAAATCCCGAGCACGTACAACACGCCGATGGCGAACAAGTCCGGATAGCGGTCGAAGTACTTGAAGTACGAGAACTCTTTCACCGCGTAACGGAGTGGGAACGTCCGGAGCATCGCGAAGAATAACCCGAACAACGTCACAATCATCCCGACCGTGAAACCGAGCAACAGCTCGAGACTCGACGGGTCGACCATGAGACGGCTAATCGCATAGACGCTCCCGACCGAGATAAGTCCGCCGAGCAGGAAGCTATAGGCCACCGCTTGATAATACTTGGCGGCACTTAAAAACAAGAACATGACCCAGATGACGTTAATCGTCATGAATAAAACGAACAACGTCAGTTTGTACAGAAAATCGAGCGGCGACAATAGCCAAAAGATACTATACAGCAAGCCTGCCGCGAGAATCGTCACTTTGAGCATCCCGGTGAACACCGGGAAAATCTCATGTGCCTTCTTCTCATAAAACAAGTCCGCCACGTATCGGGTGACGACGAGCTGTTGAAAACTGAACAAGATTTGCGAGAAGATGAACGCGTACGAGACCGAGATCATGAAGAGCGTCCGTTCGGCGAGCGACAACGTCGGCATTTGGAACGCCAACCATTGAATCGTACCGACGACCAAGATGACAATCAACCACGGTCCGGATGTGACGAGGCCGGAGAACGTGTACGCCTTTAGCCGGGACGAATAGTAGTCTTCTTGGAACAACTTCTGTAACTTAAACCCGATGCCCGCCATACTGTTCCCTCCTCGCTTCATAGATAGCCTTATAGCGGTCCACGACTTGTTGGAGACGATAATATTGGCGGACCCGCTCCCGTCCGTTCTTGCCGAACCGTATTCGTTCCTGCGGGTAATCCATCATCCATTCGACTTTGTCGGCGACCGCTTCCGGATGAACCGGTGGCACGATGAAACCGGCCGGACCAAACGGGTCATCCGCTCGTCCGTATAAAAGCTCGGAACAGGCGCCGACATCGGTGGCGACCCACGGAATCCCGGCGGCCATGCCTTCGAGAATCGCGAGCGGCTGCCCTTCCGAGATGCTCGTCAGGAGCAGTAGATCAAAGGTCGGCAAATACGTTTGGACGTCCACTTTCCCGGCCAGTTCGACATAATCGCTCAATCCGCTCTGTTCGATGAGCAGACGGCACTCTTCCGCATATTCTTCATCCTCGTCGAGTGGACCCATGATTGTCAGTTTGAACAGACGATGCCGCTCCTGCAAAATCTTGGCGGCATAAATCATCGTCTTCAAGTCTTTGATGGGAACGAGGCGGACGATGGCACCGATTTGAAAGAGGTCGTGCTCCGGACGATTGACCGTCGCCTGGATTTGTCGGTCGGCAATCCCGTTGGCGATAATTTTCGTCTTCTCGCTCGGGGCGCCGATCCATTCCTGATATTCGCGATTCCGCTCGAACAAGGTGATAATTTCATCGGCCGCGTTATACGCCTCGCGGGACAAGTGGTGGAAGAACCGGACCCATCTCGGCTTATACGGCGCCGGAATCCAATACGACTGTAAAATTTCTTCCTCGCGTTCACGGGAATAAATGCCATGCTCGGTCAAGATGAACGGGATCCCTTGCGTCTCTTTCATGTAGGAAGCGACTACCCCGGCATAACCCGTCGATACGGAATGGACGAGGTCGACTTTCGGGAGCGGCTGATGGAGCACCCGCAAAATCGGGGTGTACATGCTTTGCCACATCCAGAAATAGTCGATGAACGAGCCGCCGTTCATCTCTTCGGCGTAGGCGGCCTTCACGTTGCGCCAAAAGAACTCGCTCGCGAAAAACGCCTCGCTCGAAGGCACTTCTTTCCCGAGTAGTCGCAACGCTTGCCGGTTCGGGCTTCTTAACATGAGCCAATCCGACACGTTTTGTTCGTCGTCGGCACCCCACTTCAATCGTCCCCTCGCGCGTTCACCTACGTCGTTCAAATACAGATGGGTGATGCCGGAGACGTTCGGAGGGAGCGCGTATTTCATGTCTTCTGGCCGTTTCTCGGTCGGTTGAATCGAGATGATTTCAAACGACACCTCGGGCATCGCCTCGATTAACGTCTGCGTCCAGCTCGATACGCCTCCGCTCACGTACGGATAACTGCCCTCTAAGACAAGTCCGATTTTCATTGCGCTTCCCCCTTGATGTCTATCTCAGCGTTCGCCGATGTCAGTTTGACGAGATAGAGCGGTCGGTCGGCCTCCCACTGCTCGACCGTCCCGAAATCAAACTTTCCTGTCTCGAGTGACTGGCCCGGTTTCAGGCGAATCGTAAAATGAGACGGGTTGACGAGCCCTTCCCCGGCCAAATAGACCGTCGACTCATCGAACGTGACGTTCAAATCAGCTTGTTGGTAGGTGATCATCTTTTCGGTCGCGTAATGTTGCGTATACGCTTCGAGATGCGGATATTGGTCTCTCACGTCATGGACGATTTTTCGCAGGCTCATGAACATCGTATCCCAGTCCCGTCCGAAGGCCCGGTCTGGATCGATGACATCATCCGGGTGAATGAAGTGTGAAAACACGCCGAAGTTGGCGATTGCATCGACCATCTGAAAAATCGAGCCGCGCTCTTCCCCGTAATCGCTCGTCACGCGCGGGAAATGATAGAGATTCGGGTGCGTCGCATCAAATTCGAACTCTTGCACGAAATCCCCGCTTTCCGGTTCTCCGGTGTAGAGCGAGGCGATTGTACGAAGTTCCGGCAACGCCTCGGCAATCGCATCGACCCCGGTCCGGTTGAGCGCGTTCGACGGTGGGACGTATGACTTGAGCGTCTCGGCCGGGAAATAGTTCGCAAATACGGATTCGGCCTGTAATAACGACCGTTTCATCTCGTCTTTATCTTTCCACGGGATATATCCATACGTCGGATCAATCGGTTCATCGGCCGTGACGAGCGACTGATGATTATAGCCATGCAGGCCGATTTCACCGCCGTGGGCAATCAGTTTTCGCCCGAAATACAACATCGGAAACTCGCCGCGCTTAATCAACTGCTCATCGACAAGTTCCATCTCTTCCTCATACGTCCCAATCATGGCACCTGTATAAATCACATCGTCGTCTTTCGCTAAATCGACCATGTCTTCCCACCAATCTTCGGCGAAGAAGTCTTTGACGGATTTATCAAGCGGGGTGGCAGAGACATCTTTCATCTTCCCATCCATGACCGGTGCCGGGAAATCATCAATGTACATGAGTTTGATGGCCGCTTGTGCCGTGACGAACGCCGGTGGCATCGTGCCGAGCGTCTGCACGAACAGCCCGCGAATCATCTTTTGGTTCGTGATGGTCGTGTTCCAGTATAGGACGTTCCCTTCGCCGACTCCGTATTCCCACAGGATTGGGAAACCTTCGGCTGACAACATGACGTTGGCGTCATCCGCGATCGCAAAGTCGACGACGCTATGAACGAACAGGTCGTCCGGCGGATTCAAGTCGACATAGCCCGGGAAAATCGTCTCCTCGAAATTCAAGCCGTATACGTCCGGCACATACTCACCAATGTCTTCAATCCCGGTCAACGCGTTCCACGCGGGGTCTTTGAACCGGTTCGCGAACACGAGGTTGCCGCCCTGTTCGACGTAACGCTTCATCGCGACGAACGGCCATCTCGATGAATCTTCTCCGGTAAAAATGATAATCGTATACGGAGAAGGCGCAATCGATCCGACGACACCAGGACTGACTTCACGCACGTCGAGCTTCGCGTACTGCAAGCCGTGACGCAGATTGTCCGCCGTCTCAACCGCCAAATCTCCTTCATCCCGGACGAGATAAATTTGAAGTTGATGTTCGCCCGCTTTCGCTGACGCATCACTCTTCAATTGATCGATATTCATCTGCTGCTCGGCGACGTTCGGCAGTAACGTGTGCAGCGAATGAATCCGTAAGTATTGAATCGCACCGACGATGACTAGAAATAAGACGATGAAGAGCGAGAATGAGATTACAGTTCGTTTTTCCATGATGTCGTGTCACTCCATTCTTCAAACAACAGTCGGTACTCATACGGCACATCCTCGAGCGAAAACTGGGTCTGCATCATAAACATGACCGCCTTCACTTCGTTCCAACGCTCCCGCTCATAATAGAAGTTGATGAGCATGAGGTGGGCCTCGATTCGTTCAGGGAAATGATGGACGTACTCCTTCAGGATGTTCAATTGCTCTTTCGGATGCTGTAACGTGAGATAAATCTCGTTCAAGTCTTCATAAATCCATGGTGCCGGCGGATAGAGCGTCTTTACTTTTAACAATTCTTCAAGCCATGCGGTCTGCTTGTCCTTCAACATGACCTCAGTGATGAGCTCGCTATGAATCATCCGTTTATAGATTGTCGCGAGCCGTTGAATCGTGTCCGGATTCCCTAAATCATACTCGCGTTTCGCTAATTTCAGTTCTTGTTCATACTGATCGATCAAGATATTCATCGTCGCTGCCGCATAGTGGACGGTCTCACTGTCCTTGCTCTCGAGACCCATCTGCAAATATTTCCCTTGCTGGTCAATCGACTGGTTGACGTGCGTCAAAATCGAATGTTTTCGGATGGCCGGATCTTTGGAATTGATGGCATCGGTGAGCGGTAACAAGTGCGCGCTACTATTCGCTTCATGACGAATCTGTTCATAGTTGACGACTTTGAAATCGATATAGTCGTCATAGTCTTCAATCAGATCGCTCCGGCCAAAGCGCTCAGCCAAACGATACACCGCAAAGACGGCAAATTCGGCCACAAACGGTAGGAACAGTCCGAAACTGAGGGCCGCTACCGCGACCCCATAGTCGGGTGCTTTCATCTTTCGTTTCAACACGATTAGCAAGACGAAGGCGAGCACGGCGTGAACGACATAAATCCCAATCAATCCGAAACGAACCGTCGGCTCCATCCCGTCACACTCCCTTCTGGATCAAAATCCCTTCGATCCGATCATAAATCCGTTGACGGTGTTCTTCACTCGTCCCGGGGAGCAACAGCAACAGCTTGTTGTCTTCGGGATCGTAGCCGACGACATCGATTTCCCGTAAATACGAGTGGACGATGGCCTCGATACTCTCGAGCGAGACCGGTTCATAGCCGAGCGCATAATCGAGCACGATATACGGCTGTCCGTGGTGAAGTTTCTTTTGTTCTTGAATGGCGACCAGTTCCGTGAACGCCTCTTTCTTATAGAACGAGGTGCCTTTATGCATTTTCTCGTGCTGCTCTTTGCGAATCAGGTTTTCGGCGTTTTGGACGCGCGTCCCAATCCACGAGAATAAGATATTCAAGACGTGCAAGTCATCGGTCGTCAACTTGCGGAGCGGCAAGCGTTTGATGACGACGACTTCACGTGTCTGTCCGTCCACGACGATCGGCGCGAGCAACATCGGGTCCGTGTCCTCATCATCGAGCTGACGGAGTGTCGTCTCTTGGACTTGGAAGAACCGTTTGAACATGCTTGACGCCTCGTCAAGGAAAATCGTTTGCGGGAACTCTTTCGTTTCGGTTTGCCGAATCAAGAGGCGCATCGATTTCTGGGAGCGGTCGACGTGGTAAATGGCGACATCGCTCGCTAAAAACGTCTTTTTCAGCAGGCGAATCGTTTCGCTTCGAATCAGTTCCGGGTGTGGCAAGTCGAGCGATACGGCAAGTTCATACAATTGGTTCAAGCTGTATTCGGATTGAAGTAGTTTTTGACGAAGTGTCGTTTGCGAAGTGTTGAGTAAATCGACGGTCTCTTTCAAATACGTGTTCTCATCTTTCAGTTCCTCATTGCGGAACTGACTGATTTCATAACGCTCTCGAAATGAGGTGCTGAACAACCCGACGATGACGGTGATGGCGAAGTAGTAAAACAGTGTAAGAAGTGAGTTTGTATCGTAGAACAAGAGGAAGATGTCCCCTCCCATTAAGCCGGTGTATAACACTTTATAGAGGAGCAAGATGCCAAAACTGATTAAGCCGAAGATAGTGCCGTATCGTAAGGCGAATAAGATGGCGGCCGCATAAAACAAGTTCAACTCATTTTGAATCGTGCCCAGATTAAAGAATAAATCGATTCCAATCAACAGCGCGAACACGACAAGAATCTCAACCCATTTGAGCCACGGACGGTCTTGAGCGTATAAAATGATAATCCCCTCCTCGCGATTGGTTCCTCGTTACTGGTCCAACACATAGGCAGCCGAATGTAAGTAGTGGATGACGGCATCTTCTATTTTCCTCATACCCTAATCAACACCTAAAAATCCCACGTATTGTAATACGTTGGTTCGTGATAATGAATAAATCCGTTCGCTTCGGCCATGTCCCGACTGGTCGCTTCCTCTTGATCGGACACGGTGAGGACGGCAATCCCATACTCGTCTTGAATCGCGTTCATCCGGTCGAGCATCTCCATCGACCACGAATCAGATGTGATTTCGGTGTAGTTGAAGCCTTCCCACATGAAGCCTTCCACGTACGGGGCACTCGTCCGTTCGAGCGTCTCGATGCCCCAATTTTGAACGACCGGAACGCCGGGATACGTACGCTCAATCGCCTGCAGAAAATCCTCGAGCCCAGCCAACTGTTCCGCTAAGTCTTCTGGATAATCCAAATGGACGTCATCGATGTCCCCGACCGTATCAAGGAAAATACCATCCAAATGCTTGTTGATGACTTGTTTTTGAATTTCGCGGATTAAAATTTTGCGAAAGTCGGCCGAACTGATATCGGTCAAATACGAGTCCCACTTCGGAAAGTAAATCCGTTCCCCGTCTCGATAGAAGTAGTCATCCTTGTCCATTTGGCCAATCAGCGCTCGATTCCACGAATCCGCCTCCATCACATTGATATATCCGAACACTTTCGTCCCGTTCGACCGAATCGTCTCGATCTGTTCGGGCGTATACCAAATCGGTTCGATAATGACGAGGTCGTAGCGAGCCATATCCTCGATAATCGCCTCGGTCGGCATGTTATAGAAAATCTTGTAAGAGTGAATCTCATCAAAATCAAACGGCTCTCGCGTCGTACATCCTCCTAAAAAGAAGAAGAGCAATAAGCCGGTAAGCCACAATCGTCGCACGCGGACACCTCCTTGGTGAGCAATCTGTCTTGGTGTGAATCGGTCCGTTTGACGGTGAACAACAAGTAAACATGCTAATTGTTTCTTTAGAAGGGAGAAAATGGATGAGAATCGATTTATTGAGAGTTGCCCGGTTCTGGCCCGACCTAAACGCCTCTCGCCCGATTCCGCTCACTAAAAATTGGTTATACAAAAAAGAAGACTGATGAAAACAGTCTTCTAGCGTCCAGTAATCAGCAAATATAAGTTGAAGGCCACGAGTCCAAGCGGAAATAAGGCCACGACAACAATCGGCCATTTCTTCGTCCGGATGCCGACAAATAAAAGTAAACTCCCTACTAGGAGCGCGATGAACGTCGTATACGGATTCAAGCGTCATTCCCCCTTCTATAGAAGGGCTTTTCCCGACTCGACCGAAACTTAATCGTTTGAACACCAAAGCGTCGAAAAGGCGTCACGAATTCGTCGGGCTTCATCTGCACGAAAGGGATATCCCGTCCGCTCGGCGACCCGTCTGCTCGTGCGTTCGAACTGCTCGACCAACGCTTCATGGGCCGCCTCGAGGGAAGTGATCTCGATTGCCGGAAATGTATGAAGATAGCTGTCCCACCTTGCCGCATCCATATATGGGGCCAGAGTGTCACCGGCCTTCCCGGCGTTCACGGTGAAGTCCGTCTTAAAACCGACCTCCCACGACAGCATCTGACGGAGCATCGTCCGCATAATCGTGACATGGTCGTACGCGTATAATAACTGCCCCCGCTTGATGCCTTTGACGACGTAAAGCGACACCCACCAAAACTCGTTCCAACACTGCTCATAGTCAAATCGGCTCGGTCGGTGGATGCGGTACGTGTCATCAGATGGAATCGGTTGACCGGCAATCCCGTCTTTATCGACGAGGACGAGACTGAGTGAGTCCGCTTGAATCGCCTGTTGCACGTCACGCAGCGGGCGAACGGTCAAATCGACGCGATGACCGGCTGCAAACTGGACGAGAAACACGAAACGCTCATATTCGTCGCCTCCCGGCACCTCGTCCGGCATCTGCATGATCAAGACGTCCCCGAGCGGCAGCATCCAGGAACGGTCCTCGATGAACGTGGTCACGTCTTCGACGAAACAAGTGACATCGACGTCTTGAAAGCAGTCCACCGGCACGTTCGGATTGACGAGCGACCCGTTCAAGACGAGGACGCGGACGTCTTCCCGCTCCGCGGCCACGGACGTCAAATGCTCGAGCACTTGCTCATTGGTCATATGACGTTCGCCCCGAGCGAGCGGGCGATTTGGACGGCCTGTATCACATCGATCGTCGCTTGTTTCAGGATGACGTCCGAGAAATCGACCCCGTCCATCTCGGCCCCTACAAAATCGGCACCGGTGCAATCCGCGTGCTGCAACACGGCGCGGGACAAGACGGCGTTCGTCCAGCGTGATTCTTTCAAATCCGCACCGTATAAATCGGCCTCGGTCAACCGGACACCGGACCAATCCATCTTCCGGAGCGGGGCGTGACGCAGATTGACGAACGACCAATCTCCTTCACGCACGACGACCCCTTCGAACGTGCATGACTCGAACGACGAGCCTGTCATCTTGCACTGATCGAACTCGCTCGAAAACAGATTCGCCCCATTGAACTGACAGTTCAGGAACGAGCTGCCGCTGTGGCGCGAGGCGTTCCACTTCGAATCGGTGAAGTCACAGTTGATGAAACGACACTGTTCGGTCTCGAACTCGGTCGCATCGATATAGGTAAAGCGACAGTTCTCGAACGTCGTCTGCGTGAGTTGGATGTCACGGAGCGTCTCGTCGCGGAAGTCCTCGCCTTTATAACTCTCATTTGATTGAAACATGACCTGCCCCCTTGACGTATAATTGATGTAGCTTAAGGAATGGAGTGATGAAAATGGATATCGTATTTCCGACCGAGCACGGTACGTTCAATTATCGCGTTGCCGGCATCTGGGTCCAGGACGGTCATTTGCTCGTTCATCGGAACGTGAACGATGACTTTTGGGCGTTGCCGGGCGGCCGGGTCGGCATCGGCGAAGAAGCCGAGCTCGCCTTGACGCGTGAGCTGCAAGAAGAACTCGAAGCGACACTGACGGGAACGACGTTCGCTTTCGTCTCCGAAAATTTCTTCACGTATTTGGAGCGCACCGTGCATGAGATCGGCATGTACTTTTATGTATCGGGTGACCTCCCGCTCCGGCATGGAGACTTCCACGGACCGGAAGGCGATCACCTCATCTATCGTTGGCAGCCGCTCGACGCGCTCCGGGACTTGAAACTCTTCCCGGAGACACTCTATGCGTTGCCGCAATCACTACCGCCCCACTTTATCGATCGCTGAGCTTGATAGAATCGACTTCAATTCGTGCAAGTCTTGAATCTCATATGTCGTCTCGACCGATGCCGCAATCTCGTGCGGATTGTACCAGCACGTGTCGAGCCCATACATGCGACCGCCGGCGATGTCTGCCGTCAACGAGTCCCCGACGATGAGTCCGCGTTCCGGTGCCACGTTCGGAACTCGGTCAAATACATAGTCGAAAAATGGCTTCATCGGCTTTTGCGAACCGGTCGCGTCCGAGACGAACACGTCCTGGAAATAAGGGAGCAGTCCCGACGCTTCGAGCCGCTTGAACTGAGTCTCCGTCACACCATTCGTGACGATATAGAGCGGATACTGTTCACTGAGCGTTTGGACGAGCTCGAGTGCCCCATCGATGATGTGTACCCCGTCGTGCAAATGGTCGCGATAGCGCTGTTCGACTTCATGCGCGTCGATTGTGATGCCGAGCGTATCGAACAGTTGCGTGTGTCGGCCCATTAAGACGTCTTCCCGTCCGACCTCGCCACGCTCGAACGCGCGCCAT
This sequence comes from Exiguobacterium sp. s36, assembly GCF_018618345.1. Lineage (NCBI taxonomy): Bacteria > Bacillati > Bacillota > Bacilli > Caryophanales > Exiguobacterium > Exiguobacterium sp. s36. The sequence continues at coordinate 58,949 of NZ_JACSLW010000006.1, read as the reverse complement.
AATCCGTTATTGATCGTCACGTACTGTTGTTTCAATTCATCTGTCATCCGAACGTTGTGTGCCGCGAGCAACTGCTCCAAGGCGACGTGCTCGCTCTGTTTAAAGTCGAGCAACGTGTCGTCGACATCGAATAAAATCGCTTCATACCGTTTCATAATCTCTATTACCCCTCTCTGCCTCTAATGTACAGGAACAGACATAGAAGTTCAAAAAAGGAGCGAGCCCTATGCCCAAAAAGCCAATCACCAACCTCGAGTATTCGAACAAAGAACTCGAATCGTTTTTTTACTTTGCCGATGAGACGTTCGGCATCGATTTTCGCGAGTGGTACAAAGCTGGCGAATGGACTGACCACTATCGCTGTTATTCATTGACGTTCTATCGGAATGTCATCTCGAACGTCGGGATGAGCCGAATGACAGTGATGATGGACGGAACCGCGCGCGAAGCGTATCAAATCGGAACGGTCATGACGGACGAGATCCGACAAGGACAAGGGCTCGCCACCCGCATCTTTAAGCATTTGTTCAAGCAGCATGACACGGATGGGTTGCCTTATTTTTTGGCTTGTAACGAAGGGGTTACACCGTTTTACGAGCAACAGGGGTTCTCCGTCCAACCCGAACCGGAGCTATTCGTTTCAGTCTCGGGATCGGCTTCCCCACTCGAACATGTCGACGTCGATGCCGAACAGTGGCGCCGTTTCAAACTGGAGTCACTCCCGTTTTCACCGCGTCTGTATACGACAGACGACATGCACATTTGGATGTTCCATTACTATCAAGGGATGGACGAGGACGTGTATCGTTTCGATGACGTCCATGTCATTTATATGATTGAGAGCTCGCGCTTAAACTTGTATGCCGTGCTGTCGCCGCGACCTGTCGATATGCGTGACGTCGTGGCCCGCCTCTCCTTTGAAGGCATCACCGAAATCGTCTTTAAATTCACGCCCGATCTGGACGGTGTGGAACAACGTCCGTCCCGCGACGGCCAATGGATGATTCGCATGAACGAAGGACAATTTTTCCCGGAAGGTTGTCGCTTCCCTTATTTATCGAAAGCATGAAAAAAACTCGCCTTAGGGGCGAGTTTTTTGCGTATGGAAGGCATGTCCGAGCGACTGCGCCGCTTCTTTGACGGCTCGTCGCGCTTCCGGAACGTATGCGTAGTAGTTGACGAAGCCGTGGATGAGTCCTCCGTAATTGTGATACGTCACCGGGACACCGAGACTAATCAATTTATTGGCGTACGCTCGGCCGAGGTCACGGAGCGGGTCATATTCGGCCGTCAACAGCGTCGTCGGCGGCAGTTTCGCCAAATGTGGCGAAACGATTGGCGAGGCGTAGGGGTGGGTCAATTCAGTCTCGTCATGAAAGTATTGGTGTTGGAACCAACGAATCAACGCCTCGTCGAGCAAATAGCCGTTCGCATACTCGATTAACGATAACGGCAGATTCTCCTCGGTCCCCGTCACCGGATAAAATAACAGCTGATGCATGGCGAGGGGACGGCCTTGCTCGATGGCCATCAAAGCGCTGACCGTGGCGAGCGTCCCCGCAGCGCTGTCACCGCCGACGGCGATGCGCTCGGCATCGATTTCGAGTTCCGAGGCGTGATCCGCAATCCAAACGAGCGCCTCATAGCTGTCGTAGACGGCTGTCGGGAATTTATGTTCCGGCGCGAGTCGATAACCGACCGAGATGACGGTACAGTCGGCCTCATTCGCGATCGTCCGGCAAATCGCATCATGCGTGTCGAGACTCCCCGTGACATAGCCACCCCCGTGATAATAGACGAGGGCAGGGGCAAGCGTTCGACTCGATCGATAGATGCGGATTGGAAGTGAGCGATTCGGGAGCGTGATCCAGCGCTCCTCGACATCAAGCACATGTTCTCTATGTTGAAATCGGGTCATCATTGCGTCTTCTTGTCGTCTTAATTCGAGCGGATCCAATTGGTCATATGTGGTCGAGAGCTGATTTTGAAACTGGTTCAAATAAAATTGAATCGTCGGATTGACTGGCAATGGGAATCCCTTCTTTCTCTTTTAGGCGTTCAGTTGCCTATTCCCAGCCGCGTCCGACCTTAAGCAGATTCACGTGCTTTTTGCAAAGCACGACGATACATATACGCCAAAACGACACCACTCGCGTAAACAATGGTCCAGACATTCACGAGGATAGACTGGCCAATCGGCTTGAAGAAATAATCCCACGCCCTATCGACGTGCCAAACCATCGCCGTGGAAATGACATACGATACGATGAGCCCACATGCGAGCCACGGGAACATCTCACGCCGCCCAAACCACCACACACTCGACCACACGATCGCTGGAATCAGAAGATAACCGAGCGCATTCCCCCATAGAAAGTCTGCCGCTGTCACGAAAAAGCCCCACGGCAGATACAAGATCGCGACAAAAATGATTCGTCCGAGCATCATGCTTGCCCCTGTTGATTCTTTTTCCACCAGACGAACAAGAAGACCCCCATCCCGACGAACAGAATCAGCATCGAGAAAATAAGTTGTTGCTCGAGCGGCAAACTCGTCTGGGCAAACGCGTATTGTGGTCCGAATAAGAGAATCGGAATGATCAGATTGATCCATGTCTTCGTCCACACCGAGACGGTGAGCAACGTGACGACGGCCAGTCCGAACAATACGAGTTGACCGGTTGGACCGAACACGATCGTCGGGGTCTCGACGAAGATGTCGAGTATCATCAGCCCGAGGAACAATGTCATCGGCAGCGCAGCGAGCGTGATGTACGTCGCCCCATTTTTAAATTTGCTTTCTTTTGAGCGGACCGACATGTGGCGGAACGCTTGTGAGGCGGCCAGCAAGAACAGGACGGCGATGAGCGGGAACCCAATCAACTGGACCGTCGAGAATGTCATCTCGCCTTGAATAAAATTAGCGATGATGATGTAGGCGAACACGTTCGGAATGATCATCGCAACAATTTTGACGAATCCCTTCACGTCAAACGTCATCTCGCTTCCGAGGTGTTGCATGTAGTCTTTCGGGCTCTGGCCGACGACCTCGTCCACACCTTTTCCCGCTCGTTCCGCTTCTTCGAGATGGTCTTTTAACTCCTCGACAACTTCTTTTACTTCATCTTCCGATTTCCCGCTCGACATGAGATATACCGCCAAGTCATCCAAAAAATCACGACTCTTTTTTGAAAGTTCCATCTTCATTCCCCTCTCCGAGTACGCGGTCGACACCGCTTGACACTTCCGCCCAACGTTGTTTGAAGGCCAGCAACTCTTGGTGCCCCGCCTCCGTCAAAATGTAATATTTTCGTTTCGGTCCCCCTGATGGTAACGCTTTTTGGACCGTCTCGACCCACCCTTCTTTCTTCATCCGTAACAGGACCGGGTAAATACTGCCCTCACTCACCATCGTGAATCCGTACGCCTGCAACTTCTCCGACATCTCATAGCCGTACGTCTCTCCTTTATCGATGATGGCCAACAGGCAACCTTCGAGCAATCCTTTTAACATTTGACTCATCGCCATGGCGTATCCTCACTTTCACCAAACTAACTTGTTATACATAATAGTAATGGAAGGAGCTACCATTTGCAACTACTTTGTAAAACAAGTTAGTTGCGCATCGATAGGTTTAATTTTTCAAATCAGGTGAATACTTCTTAAGGTGAAGCAAAAAGATAAAGGAGTGTTTGAACATGCATACCGATTTTACGAAGATGTACATTGATGGCCAATGGGTCGAAGGATCAAGCGACAAATCGATCGATAACACCAACCCGTTCACGGACGAGACATTGTTCTCGATTCGTTCGGCCGACGAGTCTGATCTCGACAAGGCTTATGCCGTTGCGAAAGAAGCACAAACCGAATGGGCGACGATGCTGCCACAAAATCGACGGGCCTTGATTGAGAAGTTCGCCGAAGTGACGTTACAACATAAAGAAGACATCATCGAGTGGCTCGTCAAAGAATCGGGTAGCACACGTATCAAAGCAGAAGGTGAATTTTTAGCATCGATGGCGATCATCAAAGAAGCGGCGACGTTCCCGTTCCGCATGGACGGACTCATCAAGCCGTCAATCGTCCCGAACAAAGAGAATCGGGTTTACCGGAAACCGCTCGGTGTCATCGGCGTCATCAGCCCATGGAACTTCCCGTTCCACCTCGCGGTCCGCTCAATCGTCTCCGCGCTCGCGACGGGCAATACCGTCGTCGTCAAACCGGCGACAGCGACACCGGTCACAGGTGGTCTCCTGTTCGCCTCGTTATTTGAAGAGGCGGGTCTTCCGAAAGGCGTCTTGAACGTCGTCGTCGGTCGCGGTTCGGAGATCGGGGACGCCATCGTCGAGCATCCGGTGCCAAAACTCATTTCGTTCACTGGTTCGACCGAGGTCGGCAAAGGCATCGCCGAGAAGGCCGGACGCCTGTTGAAGAAAACAGCGCTCGAACTCGGCGGGAATAACGTCTTCGTCGTGTTAGACGACGCCGACATCGACCGTGCCGTCGAATCGGCCGTCTACTCGAAGTTCTATCATCAAGGGCAAATCTGTATGTCGACGAACCGGATTCTCGTCGCCGAGTCGATTCACGATGCGTTCCTTGAAAAATTTGTGGAGCGGGTTCGCGCCTTGAAGTTCGGCAACCCGAACGAATCGGATACACAAGTCGGGCCGCTCATCGATCACGATCAAGTCGACCGCATCCTCGATCAAATCAAGCAGACGGTCGACGCCGGTGCGACGCTCCAGGTCGGCGGCAACGCTGACGGGAACGTGCTCGAGCCGACCGTCGTGAGCGGTGTCACGAATGACATGCCACTCGCAAAAAATGAGATTTTCGGACCGGTCGCCGTCATTCTGTCGTTCAAAGATGACGCCGAGGCGCTGAAACTCTCGAACGAGTTGCCATACGGACTGAGCGGTGCCGTCCACGGTTCAATCTATCGCGCGACCGAATTCGCACGCCAAGTCGAGACGGGGATGATTCACGTCAACGACCAATCGGTGAACGATGAGCCGCACTTGCCGTTCGGTGGTGAGAAAGATTCTGGTCTTGGCCGTTTCAACGGCGAATGGGTGCTTGAGGAGTTCACGACGCTCCAATGGGTATCCGTCATGCACGAACGCCGCGAATACAAACCATTCTTTTCATAAACAGCAAAAAGCGTGTTGGTCCGCGAACGGATCAACACGCTTTTTTAGATTTTTTTCACGAACTCCGATTTGAGCTTCATCGCACCGAAGCCGTCAATCTTGCAGTCGATGTCATGGTCCCCGTCGACGAGACGGATGCCTTTCACTTTCGTGCCTTGTTTGACGACGAGCGACGTCCCTTTCACCTTTAAATCTTTGATGACCGTGACCGTGTCCCCGTCTTGGAGCACGTTTCCGTTCGCGTCTTTGATTTGCGCGTCCGCTTCTGCTTCAGCCGCCTCACTCGGTGACCACTCGTACGCACATTCTGGACAGACGAGCAAGCTCCCGTCCTCATACACATAAGACGATTGACACTTCGGACAATTCGGTAGTTCTGTCATGCTGATTCCTCCATTCGATTCACTGTCCCCAGTATACCGTATTTTCGGAACGTCGACAGCTAGCGGTCAGCCTTCTTGCGGAGCCTCGGGGCCTTTCAAATCGAGTTGATAAAACGATAAGTCGAGCCACTTCCCGAACTTGTAGCCGGCTTTTTTAATCGTACCGGAATGGACGAACCCTAACTTTTCATGTGCTTTGACGCTCGCGATATTGGCTGCATCGATGCCACCAATCATCGTCTTCACATCCCGCTCTTCACCGATCCGGATAATTTCTCGGAGCAACTTGTTGCCGATGCCTTTGCTGCGGTATCCAGGATGGACGTACACCGAGTGTTCGACCGTATAATGATAGGCCGGCCAAGGACGAAACGGTCCAAACGTGGCAAAGCCCATCACGACGTCCCCTTCCTCCCATACGATGATGGGAAGTCCGGCCGCTTTTTTCTCCTCGTACCAAGCGATTCGATTTTGAAGCGTCACCGGTTCGTAGTGATAGACGGCGGTACTGTTGACGATGGCATCGTTATAAATATGTAAAACAGCTTGAAGATCATCTCGACGACAATTGCGAATCATGAGAACACCACTTTCATACGTTTTCTTCATTATACTTATCTCGATTTCAAAATACACCTGGCGATTCGCTCCCACATAAAAAAGTCAGCCGTTTTGACTGACTTTTCACATTATGCTGCCAAACGATCGCACATCGAGGCGCACTCGACGCAGACGCGCGCACATTCTTGGCAATGGGCATGCTTATGTTTCTCGCATTCCTGGGCACACGCCTTACAGACGACCGCACAAGCCCGGGCGAGTTCGGGCACGAACGCCGAATCTCGCGTCATCGCCTCGGCGAGAAACGAACAGATGGCGGCGCACTCCCGGTCGAGCCGGATGCAGTCAACCATCATCTTGACGTCATGTTCTTCCAGGCACGACTCGAGACAGTAATTACACGTCTCCACACAGTCACGTAACGTCTCCAGTTCATTTGCATAAATCCGATGCATACAATCAGCCTCCTTTTCCAAAACGAAGTGACAGTCACATCCTCTTTGTTCCCTAATCTTCAAAAGAAAAACGACCGTCGACTAGTGTCTCGGATCGTTCACAAACGTGCGGTATAAATAGGCGACTCCGTTCAACAAACGCTCTGAATAGCGCTTCGGCATGAAACGGAGCCGATAAAACCGATACATCCGCTTCAAATCTTCCCATTGGTGATCGACGTGCTGTCCTTGGCGGAAGCGGGCCAAGTCGATTAAATAAATACGGCCTTCCGGCGTCAAAATCAAATTGCGCAAATGAACGTCCGACGGCGTCAGCCCGAGGTTTCGTGCCGCGATGAGCGCTGCATCGACTTGCTGAATGTACGACGCATCAATCCAAATCCCTTCCGTCAAACATTCGAATAGCGTCTTGCCCTCGATGTAGTCGATGACGATATAATTCACACCTGCTTCATACAAGCGTGGGAATTGAGGTAACCCTTCGAGCGTTCGATAAATCACAGCCTCTTCAGCTGCGATATGCGTATAATCCGGAAAGAACACTTTGATGACGAGTCGCGTGTCTTTTATGCGAAACACGGCGGCACTGCGCCCAATCCCGTGCAGTTCGAGATCGGCATGAGCGGCGGTCACGTATGTTTCCTGACCTTGTTGCTCAAACGTGACGTTCGCATATTGTTCGTAATGATTCATAAGTCACTCCTCTTTTTCTAATCATCTCTGTCTCATCATAACTGAAATCGCTTTAGTTTGACTCGGTTCATGTCCTTCCAATACGCCCCAAAAGTGACGCCCTCCTGTTTTATCCTTATAATGAAAGCGACAAACAATGAGGAGGAACTTACCATGCAACGCATCGAACTGACAGAAGACTTATCATTCTCACGAATCATTCACGGCATGTGGCGTTTGGCCGAATGGGACATGAGCCCGCAGGAACGCCTCACTTTCATCGAACAATGTATCGAACTCGGCATCACGACGTTCGATCACGCTGATATATACGGTGGCTATACGTGTGAAGGATTGTTCGGCGAAGCGCTTCGTCTCAAGCCATCACTCCGCGATCAAATCGAGATTGTGACGAAGACCGGCATCAAGCTGACAGGCTCTTTCAACCCTGGCCAATCCATCAACCATTATGATACGACGAAAGAACATATCATCCGTCAAGCCGAGCGCTCGCTACAGGAGCTCGCCATCGATCAGATTGACACGCTTTTGATTCACCGTCCCGACCCGCTCATGGACCCGGACGAAGTCGCCGAGGCGTTCATCACGTTGCAACGAAGCGGAAAAGTGCGTACGTTCGGCGTCTCGAACCATGTGCCGGCAACCCAACAGTTGTTACAGTCACGTTTACCGTTCCAACTCGTGACGAACCAGCTTGAGCTCTCACCGATGCAACTGAAGCATTTTGAAGATGGTACTGTCGACCTATGCCACGAGAAACGGATGCCACTCATGGCGTGGAGCCCTCTCGCCGGCGGACAACTGTTCACCGAGGCCGCTTACGCACCGCTTCGTGAAAAATTGGAGGAAATCAGCGATCGACATCAAGCGGGCGGCATCGACGCCGTCGTCTACGCGTGGCTCTTGAAGCACCCGGCCAAGATCATGCCGATCGTCGGATCTGGGAAAATTGAACGAGTTCGGACCGCCGTCGATGCGCTTCAGATTGACCTGACGCGAGAAGAATGGTTCGAAATTTTGAAGGCGGCCCGTGGTCGCGACGTGGATTGAAGGTAAAAATAAACAAATAACCCCTTTTTAATTCCATTTTGTTATTTTCGACGATTTTCGTCATTTTCAAGAACGTCTACATCACAACGTTCATTCGTCAAAAATCGACACGTGTCAAATGGAGAAATTCCATTTCATATCCATAAGTGTAAAACAAGCCCGTTCAGTTCAAGTGGAGCGGGTTTTTTGATTTTTTTAAAAAAAATCGCATTAATTTTCCTAAGACTATAGTCACAAAAAAATGGTGCTAAAATGATGAAAGTTAATCATTAAAGGAGTGCACCCTGTGAAAAAGTACCTGATTCTTTGTACGCTCGCCATGTTGTTCGTCCTGTTCGGATGCGAAGAAGAACATGCATTTCGTTTACATACGGCTCCAGAGTACTATCAAGGTCGCGCCTCTCTGCCTTCTGGTCAACAAATCGAGATGACCGAGTCCGACCGGACGAACGTCCTTGATGCCTGTTACCCAGAGGACGCCATCACCCGTGCGCCTGATGGAGAGCGTCTCTTGATTGGCACGGTCAAATTGAGCCAACCGCTTACGACCACGGCCTCGACCGAAGTCTTTCCGACCGCCACATTTTTTGAAGTGGAAAATCAAACCTACGTCCAATGCCAAGCCGACACCATCACCTATATGAAACAAATCGATGCGTTGCCGGATAGTCTCACTCCGTACCGCGACCAAGCCGTCTCATCATCCGCGACGTCGAAGCTTCGAGTTGCGCAACCGCACGAGCAAGTCCATTTCACCGAAGAGATGAAAAAACCGGTCGGCAATGAGCCTTATCCAAAACGTCACGGTTTCGAACAGACGCTCGTCCACGTGACGATGCCGTTCAACGGTTCGTTCGAATTCACGTTCGAGTCACCCGAATCGCGTGAGACCATCACGTTGCCCATCAACGAATCGTCACGTCAACCGTTCCTGTCCCTCGGCTTAGGGACCGAAGTGTCTCAAGACACGCAACAGTACGGGCTCCATCTGTCATCCGATCAGACGTTATATGAGGACGTCCTGCGACCGCAGGATGCCACCTACGATCGAATGCTCGGGGCACGGCAGGCGAGCACGCTCCCGACCAAACTCGTTCCGAACGAGCGCTATCCACTGTTCAGTTTCTCCTTCATCCGCGATGGCAAACCTTATAAACAAGTCGTTTCTATCACCTATAAAGAAGAGACGTTGTTGCACGGCGACCGCTTGAAAACAAAAATGCGGCAACAATTCGCCAATCGACGTCACGTCGTCGCCCATGAACTGGCTCTAATCGGCACAGAATCAAAAGATGCACCGTTCTTGCATCATGCCAACGCCGAGACCGTCCAGTTCGTGTTTCAAGCCATCGATCGCTCAAAAGCCGTGGCCACGGCCGGAACCCCAGCGCCGACCCCTTATTTGACGGTGTTCGAGGGCATTTGTGCTCAAACGTTCGATCTCAGTTACACGGAAGACGATGTAATTTTGACAAACACGAAGACAGGCTCACATTTCAAATTGCTCCGCGCCGATGCCGAACGGTGGCGCGACCTTTCCATCGGACAAGCAAACAACTGACGACACTTTTCAAGCCAGACTGGCTCACCGGTCTGGCTTTACACGTTATATAGGCAAAATCGGAAAGCCTCCTTGGCTCGCTATGCGACAATGACAACAAACAGTGCAAAGGAGAGAGTGTGATGACGAAACGATTCGAGCGCGACGTCGCCAGCCATTGGCCGGTCGCCTATAAACAAAACGGATATCCGCACGTGCAGCAGGGTTGGGTCTTGCCTCCGGAACGAAAAGACGAGTTCGACCCGTTCATCTTGATGGCCGAGGACTGGTTCAAGCGGGGAACGTTCTCTGACCATCCTCACCGCGGCTTCCAGACCATTACCTACGTGATTGACGGACGACTTGAACATATCGACAACCATGGCGGACATTCGATTTTAGATGCGGGTGACGTTCAATATATGAATGCGGGCTGGGCGGCACGTCATGCCGAGGAGGCCGTCGACGACGACTTGATTCATACGCTTCAACTATGGCTCAACTTGCCGAAAACACTTAAAACGACGACGACATCTTACCAAAACGTATATGTCGAAGAGGCACCGCTCGTGCCGATTGACGGAGGACACGTGCGTGTCTATTCGGGTGACATCGCCGGAGTGACCGGACCGATGGACAGTCTCGTCCCCATCACGATGAGCGAAGTGAGCTTACAGAGTGGGGCCGCCTATGAGCACATCATCCCGACGAATCATAACGCTTTCGTCTACGTTCTCGCGGGTTCCCTCGAACTCGGAACATCAGCGACACCGCTTGCGAAGACGCACGCGGCGACGCTCACGTACGATGAGACGAGTGACGGTGAGAGCGTGGTCCGCCTCAAAGCGACGTCACGTGCGAAACTGCTCATCTACTCAGGTAAGCCGATTCGGGAAGACTATATCGCCCACGGTCCGTTCGTCATGAACACCGAAGAGGAGATTCGTCAGGCGTTCCGCGACTACCATGCCGGTGGTTTCGGTCCCCCGGCCGTCAAATAAAATAAGCCGCGCCTAGGGCGTGGCTTATTTTTTATCTGGCATGAGCACGGTCTGCTGCGTCGGGACGCGACCGATCGGGACGGTCCGTTCGACGAGGACATAGCGCTTACCGTCTACTTCAAACTTCCGGTCGCCGAGATAATGGGCCGACTTCCCGTCTTCATACAGCTTCGTCAAAATCGCCGGCACATATTCATTCAAGTTCGTGTAATGCTCATCGAGCGTCATGACGATATTGCCTTTGCCATAGCCCAACCATTGGTTCGACATGAATAACATGAGCGAAATGGTGCCGATGACACCGATGACTAAAATGACTGTCTCCATCAAATCCTCCCCGATCTCGTATGTGTTTAAATGGCGTGATTATCGTACGCCAAGACTAATCTTCTACTTTAGAGATGCTTCACGACGAACTGTCGCTTCGGTTGAAAGCCAATTTCGCTATAGAACGCGGCCGCCGCTTCGTTCACCGACCAATAATCCAGTTCGATTGACGGAAATCCGTGTGCGATGGCATAGCGTTCCACTTCTTCCATGACCAAGCGTCCATACCCTCGCCGCTTCGCCTCCGGGTTAATGCTGATTTGATGCACGTAGAGTGTCCGGACAGCTTTCCGAAACGCGTTCGCCTCACTCACTCGCTCTTGAAAACAGACGTAGCCGACTGTGTCTCCGTCGACCTCTGCCGTGAAGAAATGATAATCGTCTCGCGCCATCATCTCCGAAAACGCCGCTTCCATCGAGGCGTGATTGTAAGGCGCAAAGAACGCCGGCGCCAACTGAAGATGATGTTCATGGATTGGACAGTTCAACGTCGCAATCAACGCCGCATCGTCGGTTCGTATCAACTGCATCATAACGGCCACGAACCTTCATTTTTATAGTCCCGCGTCTCCGTGACCCCGTGCGGCTTTTCATCCCCACGCAACGTATGGTTTGTCGTTTCCTGCTCTTTGCCGTGCAAACGGTGTTGAATCGGACGGGCCAGGAAGTAGCCGCCGAACAAGGAGACCGGGAAAATGATAAAGGCGGTTCCTAGAAACAGGTAGGCGTATGCACGCATCTCGTCTGTTCCGACGAAGTGATTGACGCCATAGCGCAATCCAAAAAATAAGCCGACAAATAACAGTGCGACAAACGCGTACTCGATACATTTCCCGAGAAATCGTTTCATCTCATGACCCCCCTCAACTGATTAGTTTTCTGTACGAGATGAAACGGTAAAATGTTTCAAATTTGTTGGCGAGACATATACCACAACGTCGCCTCCTGCTCGGTCGCGGATACCCAGTCTTGTTTTCCTTGGATATAGCTCTCGATATCTTCCGGATGCTGGCTCGCCAATTGTTGTTTAAGCGCCGCATACTCGTCCCGTACGTCTGGGAACGTCATCAAATAATCGCGGAACGCGAGATGGCGGGTCACGCCTTCATCCCCTTCCTCGAACATATGGACGTGAATCGTCCGGACGTCTTCTCCTTTAGCGAAGAAGCGCCGTCTCGGAATCCCATGCTCGCCGAAACTTCGATACCCGAGTGCCTCCATGTGCCCGACCCATTCATCAATCCGCTCGATTTCTCGTACGACCGGCATGATGTCGATAATCGGTTTCGCATCGAGTCCCGGCACCGACGTGCTTCCGATGTGATGAATGGCGACGATTTCCCCTTCAAACAAGCGTTCGAGTTTGGACGCCTCTTCCTTGAATTTCGTCTCCCATATCGGATCATACGGGACGACCTCTACTTTTCTCATGGTCCATTCCCTCCTTCACAATAATCGTTCCGTCTCTTTAATCATACCCGTTTTTCAAATCGTTTAGAAATCACCTTCGCCAATCGAAAGGTTTGTACCGTCGCAAAATGGGAAATGCTAATATTAATGAAATCAGAACTGGAGAGTGGACCGCATGTTGACACAACAGCAGATTGATACGTTCAAAGAACGTCTATTAAAAGAGAAAGCGAAGACCGAAGGATATATGGAAAATCGGGAAGAAGTATATGACGAAGGGGAACTGTCCCACTACGATAACCATCCGGCAGACTCAGGAGAAGAATTATTCTTGCGCGAACGCGACCAAGCGCTAACTGAGCTCGATGAAGAGTTCTTGAGTGACGTCGACAAGGCGTTGCTCGCCATCGAGAATGGGACGTATGGAAAATGTGAGGTGTGCGGCGAAGACATCGAGTTGGACCGTCTTGAAATCATCCCTGAGGCGACGCTCTGCATCCAGCACGCGCGCGAGCAAGAAGAGAACGAGCACTTGACCGACCGCGAACGTCCGGTCGAAGAGGACGTGCTCAATCCATCTGAGACGGCTGCCCGGAAACAACTCGATGGGACCGACGAACCAGGCCAAAGCACGGATGCGTTCAGCCAAGTCGAAGATTTCGGGAGTTCGGACACGATTGCCGATAGCGAGGGCAATCATGACCCGACACGTGAATAACATCAGTCAGTGACCGAGCGAAAGGAGTCCCTCTCCTTTCGCTTTTTTGATGGCTCGAGGAAACGCCCTTCTTCATCCGATATCTTCCATCTTTCTATACCGCGTGATACACTGTGTAAAAATACACTTTAGGAGCAGGTATGCATACAAAAGAAACGTTTTCCGAACTGATTTCAAGCAAGCTCAAACTGATTCGTACCGAGCAAGGATTATCGCAAGAAGAACTATGTACGCTCGTCGGCATCTCGAAAAAAACGTTGATTCAAATCGAGAAGCGACGTCTGAACGCGAACTGGACGACGACGGTCGCCATCTGCGCTCTATTCAATCAAAGCCCATATCTCCATTCGTTGATTGGGGATCAACCAATCGAGTTCATTCGTCTCGTCGCCCATACCGACCCGAGCCTGGCGACGAAAACGTTGGGCGGACACGTCTGGTGGACGACGATTGAGCATCAAGGGAAATACCGGATTCAACAGAATATGGTCAGTCAACATTACCGGATTCTCGACCACGACGACTTCCGCTGGTTCAGTACGTTCGACCGTGACGAGGCGTTCCGGAAATTAATCGAACTGCGCGCGACCCATGATGAGAAGGGAGACACAAAAAAATGACGCAACGAATCGTTGCGTCAATACGTCGCTTTGATGGGCGACGCGCCACCGAGCACTTCGGCGACATCCATCGGGTTGACCGTGTTGCCGGCCGAACTTGATGAATAAGCATATTCTCCTTGATGCACTTCGAAATGGAGGTGCGGACCTGACGAGTTGCCCGTGTTGCCGATTTGGCCAATGCCTTCGCCTTGGAGCAACGTCTGGCCTGTCTTCACTTCGATTTTATGCATATGGGCGTAGACCGTCGTCCACTTTTGACCATCGATTTCATGCTCGATGAAGACGTGTTTCCCATACAGGCCGCCTGATTTGACGTCCGTGACCGTCCCAGCCGCCGCCGCATAAATCGGTGTGCCGACGTTCGCCGCGATATCGAGCCCGTTATGGAACGTATATCCGAACTGGCCGCTTGCCGGTCCGTAACCTTGTGACAGACGTCCGGTCGCTGGCATCATAAACTTGTCAGGCGCAAGCGCCGCCGTTTGTTGCTTCAAGTCTTTCAATTGGGCCGCTTGCCCTTTCAACTGCTTATAGGCAGCCACGTGAGCCGAGCGGGCTTGTTGTCGCTCTGCTTTCACGTCCGCCCGTTTGCTCTCAAGCGCTTTTAATGATTGTTTCGTCTCAGCTTGTTTGGCTTGCAAATCACGCTTCGTCTCTTCAGACTCCGCCGCCTCTGCCTTGGCGCTCGGGAGCACGGTTGACAACACTTGTTTGAATAGAGACTTGTCAGCTGTCTCCGGATTCAATGCCGTCTCGAATGACGCGAGTTTCGATTTGGTCTGCTCAATCTTCTGATCGATTGCTTTCGCGCTCTGATCGATCGTTTCGACGTGACGTTTGGCTTTGGCGACCGATTGTTTCGACGTTTGAATCCGTTGTTCGGTCTGTTGAAGCGATTTCGTCGTCTTGACGAGGTCTTGCGGGGTAATTTGATCCGCGGATACGGCTGAAGTCCCTGATAGAATCAGGACGCCTGTACCGAAGGTGACGAGTAGTTGTTTCCACATATATTGATAAAACCTCCAGATTGGATGATTCGCTAGCTTGATTAAAAAGCTACAAGTGCGAATATAGCATCCACGTCTGAAAAGTTCAATATATGAAGCATTTCATTTGTATGTCGAACATATCAAAACAGTGAACTCGCCATCCATAAACTTCATTGAAATTTCACATCATCGCCTTCGTTGTAGGACGATGACGATGATACTGACGGCAGCGAGGATGGTCAGCGCCGGTCCGCCGAACAAAAAGAGTCGATTCAGGCCCGATGGTAGATTCGTTGTCAGGCCGAGAATCGTGAACAAGTTCCCGACAATCAGACCGAGCATGAGGACAGGCAACAGGACGCGCATTACGTCTCTATCCCGGGCTTGATCATCTCGAATTGAGCAATCTCGTCCTGGACGAACCCGAGCTGTCGCGCTGCCGAGAGCAACGCCGGGCGATCCGACGTCAACGTGAGTCGAATCGGCCCTTCGGCCGCGGCCGCACGCAATAACCACGCGGCGTCCTCGTCGCGACCGAACACATCCAGCAACAGACTGCCCCGGAAGAGCAGTGCTCCGCTCGTCTCCCCTTCCCTCACTCGCACGAGCTCGGTCTGTTGTTGCGTTGTGCGGACATCGACTTGCCAAATCGGTGTGTGCCCCGCTGCCGGATAATACGTATCGAACAGTTCAAGGATCGGTGCCGGTTCCCGTGTCGCGTTCGTCTCGGTCGGTACGGATTGAAAGTACATAATCTCTCGGACGACACGGTACCCGAGTCGGTCATAGAGGGCGAGCGCGGGATCGTTCCCTTGAATGACCTCGAGCAGACGCTTCCCAGTCGCCTGTTCATCGAACTGTCGCATCAATTCGTGTGCGATGCCGAGATGTCGATAATCAGGGGCGACGGCCAAGCCGCCGCAACGAGTGACCCATCCCGTATCGAGGTGCGCCACGCCGCTCAACATGACGGCAACAGGCCGACCGTCCGCATAGGCGACGACGGAACGCGTCGGCTGGTTTTGATCGCGGACGAGGAAAACGGCCTCGAACTGGGCCTCATTCATGTCAAAGCGAATCATGTAATCGGAAAAGCCGTCCATGAAGGCTCGATACAAATCTTGGAGCGGTGGATGTTGGACATAAGAAATCACTGGATGCATCACGTGTTCGTTCCCTTCACTTATATTTCGGTATACTGGTGGAGACAGCTAATCATGGAGGAGGATTCATCATGACGACGAGACTCGAACCACTTCGAGAGGCCCATTGGCCCATCTTGAACACATTCACGTTACCGCTCGATCAAGAAAAATATACGACACTCCCGATCGACCTCGATTCCCCCCTCTTAGACGGGATTCATCCTATCGTCATCGTGGCCGAGGAGCCCGTCGGCTTCTTTTTGCTCCATGATACGGAACGGGTCGCCTCGTATACAGAGGCAGACGACGCATTGTTGCTCTCGATGTTCTCGATTAACCGTTCGGCGCAAGGGAACGGCCATGCCAAAGCGGCACTCCACCAGTTGCCGAACTATGTACGAGCCCACTTCCCTCATAAACACGAGGTCGTGCTATCGGTCAATCTGAAAAACGAAGCCGCCTTTTCCCTTTATCAGACGGTCGGCTTCATCGACACGAAGCGCCGAATCGACGGCCCCATCGGCCCGCAGCGCATCATGTCGCTAGCGGTCTAAGTTCGCCTGGCAACAGGCCATACACGGCCGTGTCCGTCAGTCGTATCCCATCAGCGGACAAGTCTTCGTTCCGGAGCATGCCTTCTAGCTGAAAGCCGAGCCGTTCCGGAATCAAGCGACTGCCTTCGTTTGTCGACTCGCAGCGAATCTCGATCCGTTTGAAATCGAACTGGGCGCAACCGAAACGGACGACCGCCTCGACCGCTTCCGTCATATAGCCACGACCGGTATGCGTCGAATCGAGCCAATACCCGATTTCCGCTTTCGGGACGTCCCAATCAATCCCGAACAGGCTGACCGTCCCCACGAACGTCCCCGTCTCCCGTAAAAAGATGAGATACCGGAAACTTTCGCCTGTTCCGTACAATTCTTGCGCCCGTTGTAAATTCGCTTCCGTCTCAGACAACGTCGGTACGTCTTGCGCGAACGGGAGCCATCGCTTCAACTCTTCATGCGATCTCCGAATCGACTCGTTAACGACACGCGCATCCGTATCGGCGAGCGGTGCCCGTAAATACAGACGCGCCGTCTCCAAGCCGAGCGGGATTGTGTCTGGTCCTGTTTTCATCTTTCTTCCCCCTCTTTACTTACGAAAACACCAAATGAGCAAGCCGCCCATCCCGACCACCAGCACGACGTGAAGCAGTTGCCATAGGACTTCAATCATGGCGTTCCTCTTGAGCGGTTTTTACACCCGCCAGCACTTGCTCCCAGTAGTTGGTCGGGTGTGGTACGAGATCGCGTTTCGTCACGACCCGTGTCTCTCCCGAGATGACCGATGTTGTCTCCACCTCGGATTGCGTCCCGTCAATAAGTGCGTGCAGCGCCGTGATCTCGACCGAGACGACATCGGCCACTTCCGCTTCGTCCAACGTGAACGCTTCGCCATCATACGCATAGACATACGTATGGGCGAACTCGCGGTCTAAAAACGTATCCGTCTCGATGACGTCTTCGAAGACGCCGAGCGGGGTCAGTTGATCGAACGTCAATTCGAGTCCTAACTCTTCTTGAATCTCGCGCACCCCGTCACGAACGGTCTCCCCGGCGGTCAAGTGCCCGGCGGCCGTGATATCGAACAACGCGGGGAAGTCCGCCTTCGTATCGCTGCGAAGCTGTAACAAGAGGCGGTCGTGATCCATCATCCAGCAGTGGAACGTCTCATGCCAATCCCCGTCCCGATGAACGTCTGCCCGTGATTTCAATCCGATTTTCTTCCGACGGTGGTCGACGATTGTAATGAACTCGATCATGACGTCACCCCGTTCTCTAAAAATGTGATCGTTCCCGCCGTCGCGTCAAGTTCAACCTCGATGCCAATCGGAAACACATGGGACGGGAACGTATGCCCGATATCGACGTTCGTCAAAATCGGGAAGTCGACGTCTCCGAGCACTTCGAGCAACAAGTCCTCAAATGAAAACGGCGCGCCGGCCGCATCGAAATGTTCATGCTTTCCGATGACGAGACCGCTGATGACGTCGAACACCCCGGCGAGCTTGAGCATGCTGAGGGAACGCTCCTCGTCCGCCATCGTCTTGAACGAGTCTTCTAAAAAGAGAATCGCACCGGTCACATCAGGGAAATAATCAGACTTCAAAAAGCCGGTCATCGTGTTCATGTTCCCACCAATCAGCTTGCCGCGGGCCTGTCCGTCTCGAAGGGTTAGCCATCCGTCATTTGGACGGAACGTCTTCTCCCGGTCCTGGGTCGACCAATCGATCATCTCCTCGGTCCACTCTCGGGGCACATCGAGCGTATACGGTGCCGTCCGTTCTAAACCGAGCACCTCTCGCACATACCGTTCTCCGTCGGCAAACATCGTCTCGTATTCTCCGAACGACGGCACGATGGCCGGACCGTAAAACGTCGTCACTCCCGTCTGCGTATAACAAGCGAGGAGAAGTGCTGTCACATCGCTATAGCCCATAATGATTTTCGGCTGACGTCGCAACGCCTCATAGTCGATATACGGCAATAGCGAGTTCGAATTCGTGCCGCCAATCGTGCTGATGATCGCTTTGACGTCCGGGTCACGCAATAGCACGTTGACCTCTTCGGCCCGCTCTTGAATCGAGGCCGAGCGATATCCTTCCGAACGATGCGTGCATGAGCCTTCACGAACGATGAACCCCATCCGTTTCAGTTGTTCGATTCCGCGCGTGTATCGTTCCGGGAACCGTGCCGGTGCCGGGAACGACGGTGTGATGATTCCAATCGTGTCTCCCGGTCGTAGCGCCGGGGGGTGCTTCTTCGTTAACACAGTCATCCCTCCATCAAGTGCGATGCCTTCACTGTACGAGTTTCAAGAGTCGGATGACAACCTAGTTCAAAACAAATCAGGGTCTTCCGAAAGGGTCCGTGCTTTTCGGATTTTCTGCGGCCGTCCGGTCCAACCAAGTGTGAGAAAGAAGAAACCGCCTCCGATGACACAGGACAACCCGACCAATCCGGCGACTATGCCATCAAATCCGAAGCGTTCCCCGCTCACGACGAGCAACAGTGGCGAAAAGACAAAGGCAATGCCGAGCAATAACGCGCCACCCCACATCCGTCGCCGTGGAAACCCGATTGTCCACCAGCCGAATGCCACCAATCCTAAAACGATTAATCCAATCATTCCGATTAGAACCATCCTCAGCGCCTCCACTCTTCAAATTGTCTTGTTTTATTCCGCGTCAACAATTGAAAATCCTGTCAAAAAGACACTATAGAATTCCTGCAAACCGGGTAAATAACTATTGAAAACCATCGTACCGGAATCGCACAGAGGAGGAACACCATGAGAACCCGACTCATCTTTGCTCTGGCATTTATCGGTCTTTTTTTAGTTGCTGTTTATTGGATCAGCACACGGGACGACCATCAAATCGAAGGACGAATCGAACAGATTGACATCCCACAGCTGATGATTGGACCACATGACTTGTCAGACGACGAGTTAACGCTGCAGACGATATTAATCAACGAACGAACGAAAGTGACAGGAGAAGCGAACGATGTGCAACAACTCCGGGTCGGACAAGTCGTCACGGTCGAACTCGATCGCGACGCCAAGTTGAAAATCGCGGTATCGATTCACGTTCAACCCGATTGAGTCGTTTCACCTTTTTTCAGAAAACGGGCTTAGGTTTTATAGAACGGTGGAATATGAGAACAGGAAGCTGAAAGGAGCGAATTGAATGATTTCAAATACATTGTTATCGGGGAAGGTCGCCTTCATCACAGGCGCGGCATCTGGAATCGGACGTGCCACTGTCATCCGGTTCGTCCAAGCCGGGGCGAAAGTCGCCATCGTCGATTTGAACTTAGAAGACGCGGAACAACTTGCGACTCTGATTGGAGAAGAACGTGCCATCGGCATCAGTGCCGATGTGGGGAACGAAGACGAGATGAAACGAGCGTACGAGCAGACGGTTGAACGTTTCGGCCGCGTCGACATCGTCTTCGCGAACGCAGGACGAAACGGCACGATCACACCAATCGAGCACTTGTCGCTCGAAGATTGGAACGGTGTCGTCGAGACGAACTTGACGGGCACGTTCTTGACGGTGAAACATGCCATCCCTCATTTAAAAGAACGAGGCGGCAGTGTCATCATCACGTCGTCCATCAACGGAAACCGTTACTTCAAAAACTTTGGGTTCAGCGGCTATGCGACGACGAAAGCCGGCCAGACCGGATTCGCCAAAATGGCAGCGGCCGAGCTCGCCCAATTCGGCATTCGCGTCAACTCGATTTGCCCGGGGGCCATCGACACGAACATCGATGACTCGACGAATCGCGATGACGCCTTGCTCGAAGAAATCGTCATCCCGATCGAGTATCCGGAAGGAAATCAACCGTTGGCCGGGAAATCCGGCACGGCCAAACAAGTCGCGGACGTCGTATTGTTCTTCGCGAGCAACATGTCGAGTCACGTCACCGGCTCTGAGGTGTACGTCGACGGTGCCGAATCATTACTTTAACAGACAACAGGTCGCCCTGCGGGGCGACCTGTTTATTTGAGAATTGGGCTTTTCATGACGGCTTTCTGGTAAAACGGAATGAATCCTAAGCGCTCCATGTTCCGTCCCGAGGCCGTATCGACTTTCGTCGTCACGGTCACGTACTGGCAACCGGCTGCTTTTGCGGCCGCAATCCGTTCCAAGATGAGCTGTGTCTGATAGCCTCTGCCCCGATAAGCGGGAATCGTGCTCGTCAAAAACAGTTCGCCCATTCCGTCCTGGACGGCAAGAATCCCGCCGGCGACGGCCGTCTCGCCTTCGCGGACGAGAAACGCCTGGTTTTCGGGTAACGCGTAGAAGCCTTTCGCGGTATCGATCGTCTCTTGCATGACCGTCCCAGTCTCGGCAAAGCCGGCCGCGATGGCTCGAGCCCACTCGTTCACGTTATCGGCGTGCACGCGTTCGACCGCATGCTCCATATCCGGGAATACGAACGTATTCACGTCGAGCAACCACACGTCCAGGAAGTGATCGAGCGTATAGTTTCGCTCTTGGAGCAACCGAATGAGTGACATGTCCGCGAGCGGACAAACCTCGATATGTAGGCGGGACACGTTCTTGCCGCGTACCCATTTCTCCATCTGGTGCAAATCGTAAAAACTGGTCGGTCGATTCAAACCGAAGCCGACCGCAAAACTCGTATTGCCCATCCGAAAGACGTGGCCTTTGTTTTCGACAATCAATTCCGAACCTTCATAGGGAGGGGACTGTTTCCGATGCCGAATATAGGCAGACGTCCCTTCCGCTTTGATGCGTTCGATCCGCCTGGCTAGTTCTAAGCGTCTCATCTCGTTCCCTCCCCACTAATCTCCCCTGAGTTTACCACACTTCGATTGCGAACAGATTGTGATTCCGTTACAAGGCGAGACGCAAGTCTGACTCAAATCGAAGTAACCGTTCCCGGACAGATGGGACGAGATCATCCAGGGCCATCAATTCTGACCAATCGACGAGACGAACCGCTACGACTTCGTCTTCCTGAAGCACCAAGTCATCAAGTTGCAACGGAGTATCGGTTTGATAGCGATACAGGTCTAGAAAATATGTCTCGCGGCGTAACGTCGCCACCCACTCCAACTGGTCAGGTTCGATCCAGAGACCAATCTCTTCACCAAGTTCACGAATGGCACCGTCACGGCTCGTTTCACCGGCAAGAACGGAACCACCCGTCCCTTCCCAAAGAAGTGGGTGCGTCTTGCCTGGATGGCGTTGCGAGAGCAACACGTTTCCGTTCACATCAAACGTGAACACCTCGATGACGGTATGATACGTGTCCACTGCTAACTGTTCGCCGCGCACGTGCGTTTTGCCGAGCGGACGCCGCTCTCCGTCGACTAAATCCCATTGCTCACTCAAAGCCGGACCTCGTCAACGACAAACGAGGATGACCCTTCAATCTCTTCGATGAAGTGTGATCCGAACAGCATCGCCGGTGTGAAGCTGCCAGGGATGACACGGCCTGAACTGACAAGTCGTGACACGACCTCAAGCGCCCCGTACACGGTAAAGGCATATGTGCTCGCCGTCTTGATGCGGACGATCACTTTACGTCCTGAGGCGTTCGTCGCTTCGCCCCAGACATACGTCGAGGAGCGTTCCCGTTCTGACTCGTCCGGTCCGCTCACATGTTCATCAACATAACGGAGCAGTTTCCCTTGCACCGCGTCGCTGCCGAGAATCGGACCGAACCAAGACAAAAGACGCGCCCCGTAAGCGTAAGCCGTAGGGACCGGGACCCACGTCGTGATGTTCGGAATGCCCGTCGTATAATAGGCGGTCGAGACGTCTCCCCATGGAATGGCGATGGCCGTTTTCTTGCCGCGTCCGAAATCGATGTGACGACGTTTCTCGCCCAGCGGAAACGGTGTCAATTCGCCATCTTTTCGTTCGGCACTGCTCGACCCTAGCCCACGGATGGCTGTTTTCAGCGTCCCGCGTGAGATACCGGCGGCGGCCGAGAAACCGAGTGCGAGATTCGTCGCGTCCGGCATCAGCTCTTTCAGCTTCCGGGCCACACAGTCGGTCGGAATCACGTCGAAGCCGACACCCGAACAGAGCAACACGCCCGCTTCTTGCGCGAGCTTAGCCCGTTTCTTCGAGTGGATGTATTCGAACACCTCGATTTCCCCGGTAATATCCAAGTAATGTGTCTTCGTGGCGAGACACGCCTCGACCATCGGCCGACTCGTATCGGCGAACGGTCCGGCACAGTGTAACACGAGGTCGATGTCTTCCAATTGGCGTGTCGCCTTATCAAGCGACAAGTTGAAGACGCGCGTCTCGCACCCGAGCTCCTCCCCGAACTTGGCGATCGCGTCCGCACGCCGACCCGCGAGCACCGGTGTCATCCCTTGTTTCACCGCTTGACGGGCAATCAGTTCGCCTGTATATCCGTTCGCCCCATAAATCATCCATTTCATCACGATTCCTCCTTCAACTCTGCAAATATGTCTTTTCTTTGTTCCCTATCCTGCCAACTTTCACCCTTATAAACGATGCATCACGTCTTGCATCACACCGCCCAAATAGACAATGCCAAAAGCCGCCACTACGACACCGACTGGGATGATGAGACTCGACCAAGCCTGTCTCGTTTCGAATCGACAGTCTTTATGCGACAAGTAGCGGTCAATCATCCAATATAAAACTGCCGCTCCTGCACCAAGCCAGAGCAAAACAAGTCCGAACCCGATATGTAAGCCAAACGAGACGAGCGGCTCGAACCGCATCGACATTCGGCGTGCCACCCAGTCGCTGAACACTGATGTCAACACCCCGTACGTGACGATGACCGGGAAACTGACTGACAAATAGGTGGCCGTCAACATGAGAAGCCCGTTCACCGTGTCCGCTATCCCTCCGCTATCCGGATATTGCGGGATGACGACCCAACATGCCAACAAGAACGAATAAACCGGGGTCGTAAGTGACGCCGCGATGATTTTTCTAGTCCACATGTCCATCCTCCTCTTCTCCTCTCACTCTACACGACCCGACTAAAAAGCGCACAAAAAAACCAGCCTCGTGAAAAGGCTGGTCGAGTCATCAGTTATTCGCAGCTTCTGCAGCTTTCGTACGGACTGTCTGCATCGCTTCTGTCCAAGGGACGAGCTGATCGAGCATGTCGTTGACCGATTGGACTTGAACGTCTTTCGGTGCGAAATGTGTCCCGTTCTCGAAGTCTGTGAAGAGCGAGAGCGCTGGGTGGACACGGACGTGAGCGACCAAGAGTTCGCTCAAGACACCACGCAAGTGTTCTGTCGCACGTGCGCCCCCGACCGAACCATATGAGACGATTCCGGCTGCTTTGTTATGCCATTCGTTGCGTAAGTAGTCGAGAGCGTTTTTGAGCGCACCTGTAATCGAGTGGTTGTATTCTTGGACGATGAAGACGAAGCCGTCCATCTCCGCGATTTTCTCAGACCATGCCGCGGCACCTGTTGCGTCGCCGCCTGGCTCGCCGAGAAGCGGGAGGCTGTAGTCTGCGATATCGATGATTTCATAGTTAGCGTCACCGCGTTTGTTCGCGATTTCTTTCACCCATTCTCCGACTTGCGGGCTGACGCGTCCTTCACGAGTAGATCCGAGTACGATTCCAATTTTCAACATGTTAGTTCCTCCTTGTGAGTTGGTTGGTTCTTCTTGTTTACCGAACAAACGATTTAAAAAGCTCATTTCATGCCCTCATATTCTTTCTCAAACGTTTTTGTACTTCTGACCGTATCAATCGGTCGAACCATCGCTTCAATCTGTTCCCGCTTCGGTTCTAAGAACGGCGGGAGTGACAATTTCTCACCGACCGTCTCATACGGTTCATCGCCCATGAACCCTGGTCCGTCCGTTGCCCATTCGAACAGGATTTGCGGCGCGACCCGTGCGTAAGACGATTCGAAGAAGAAGCGGTCGACATAGCCTGATGTCGGTAACCCGAACTGTTGCAATCGTGCCGTCCATTCATCGAGGACACTGCGGTCATCGACACGGAAAGCGACGTGATGCACGGTTCCGAACCCTTGGCGCGCGACTGGTGACGTCTCGTCATGAATGACGACGACTTGCGCCCCGTTTCCACCCTCACCTCCTTCAAAGAGATGCGCATCGCCTTCTTGTCCGATTTCTTCGAACAACATGACTTGCTCCATCACTTGTTTGAAATACGTAAAATCCGTGATGCGGATAAAGATTGGACCGAGACCCGTGATGGCGTACTCGAGCGGCACCGGGCCGTTTTGCCACGGTTCGCCTGACGCGATACCGACGTTGAACTCATCTGAGATGAGCTGGTACGCCTGCTCGTCGAAGTCGACGAACGCGAGCGTCTTCTTGCCGAACTGCTCCTGAATCCCTTCATGCTTTACGCCGAGGCGGTCGAAGCGACGTTCCCAATACGTGAGTGCCTCGTCGGTCGGGACGCGGAACGACGTCTTGGCGATTTCATTCGTCCCATGCACGCCTTTTGGGATGCCAGGGAAATCGAAGAACGTCATATCTGTTCCAGCGCTGCCTTTGTCATCGGCGAAAAATAAGTGGTACGTCTGAATGTCGTCTTGGTTGACCGTCTTTTTGACGAGGCGCATTCCGAGGACGTTCGTAAAGAAGTCATAGTTCTTCTCGGCGCTGCTCGTAATCGCCGTCACGTGGTGAATTCCTTTTACATGGTTCATTCGAATCGCTCCTTAAAATCTTGATTTCGAGATAATCAGTTAAAAATTTTTGACGCTTCGGCGCGTTTGCCGACCGTCTTCAATTGAGTAATTGTATTTGCTAAATCGAGACCGTCGAACAGCTCGTCCATTCGTTGTTCATGGGCCGGAAAGATGCGAGACATGAGTGTGCGCCCTTTTTCCGTCAGCGCCGCATACGTGACGCGCCGGTCGCTCGGACAGGCTTTGCGAATCAAGTAGCCTTTCGCTTCGAGCCGGTCGACGATGTACGTCATGCTCCCGCTCGTCAATAATACCTTTTTGCCGATCGTTTGAATCGGTTGATCGCCTTTATGATACAGCAGTTCGAGCACCGAGAACTCGGTCGGGTTCAGCCCGTACTCGGCAACCTCTTGCTTGACCACGTCTTGAATCGACTGTGAGGCCCGAAGCAACACCGTAATCGCTTTTAACGTTTGTCGTTCTTCCATGTGTTCCCCTCCTCTGCTGAGAGAAAACAATACTTTAAATTTAATTATCTTTAATTCGAGATAAATATAACACGAGAAAATAGACTGGTCAATCAATTTGTCTCAAAAAAAAGACGAGTTGCCTCGTCTTGTCACGCACGGCGAATGACCGCCATCTCCCGCCCGAAGCGATTGCCTTCATCGACAAAGCCCAAGCTTTCGTATAATCGATGCGCGCCCGTATTGTCAGGATGGTAACCGACGACGATCGGTTCGGTGCCGAGCTGTTCTACTTCTTCCAGCATAAGTTCGGTCGCTTTGCGTCCAATCCCTTTTCGTTGGTGCGCATGGTCGACCATAATGCGATACACCCAGCGCGCGTCCAACTCTTCGAGTACCGTATTGTACATGAGAAACCCGACCATCGTCTCGTCCTCGTAAATCGCATACGCCCGCAGCGTCGGTTCATACATCGCTTGCAGCAGCGAAATCGCATTCGGTTCCATATACGCTTGTTGCTCGTCACTCAGAGTGAGCTGACAGCACGTGTACCAGTTTTGTTCTGTAATCGGTTGAAGTGTGATCATCCGGTTCTCCTTAATCGTATGTCTCGTCCAAGTTACGCGCATAAAACGCGATGGCGCGACGATACCGTTTAATGCTGTCATCCGGCTCCGGGCTTGCGAGCAGTTCGAGCAACGTACCGGTCGCCTCACTGTGGCGTCCGAGATTATAATGGGTCATCGCTTGAAATACTTTGAGCGCCCCGATGTCTGGGAACTGTTCGATCGCCTTGGCGAACAACGCCTCAGCGTCCTCATAGCGGCCGAGCGCCCGATACGTGCTGCCGAGTCCGATATACGTCTCACGGAGCTCGTCTCCAGTGAGCCCGAGCCGAATCGCCCGTTCATAATGCGGGACGGCTTGACGCTCTTCGCCGAGCGAGTCATAACACGAGGCGCAATGGGCATGGAGGCGCGGATTCTTCTCGTCTTGCCGGAGCAACATCAGGAACAGCTGCTTCGCCCGTTCGAGCTCTCCGTTCTCGCGGAGACGAATCGCTTCATCGAGCCCCTTCTCTTCTGGGGTTTGGACTTCCAAGTCACTCAAGTCATCAAGCCACGCTTGCAACAATTCGTAATAGCGCCCAACATGGACGCCATCGACGAGGGCATGGTGGGCTTGGACCGAGAGCGGCATCGTCATCCGATCACCGGTCTCCGTGAATTTGCCCCAGGCGATGCGCGGCACCGTATCATGCTGTTGGTCGTGTGTCGGGTGGCTGATGCTCGTGAACGTGACCCAAGGCACGCTCGTGATGTAAAGCAGACTGTCCGGCTCATCGTCGCCGACAACGACTTCCCGTTTCGCCCCGCTCATCCGGGCCGTCACTTCTTCCATGAAGTCCGGGAACGCGTCTTTATAGGTCGCCGTGCAAAAGTTGAAGACGTCATCGTCCATCATGACGGTGAACGAGGGATGCACGACGTCGTGCTCGATGACCTCGTCGCCGCGAATGCGGTAGCGAAGCTCCGGGATGGCGTTCGCCGTCTTGACAGCACCGTACAAGAACAGTTTAAAGAACGACTGGCCGGTCCGTTTGGCGTGCGTATGTAACTTCGTCACATCAACGCTCGCCGTCACATTGAAATGTGGAGCGTCAAACGCCTTGAAGAATTCGTAGTACTTCTTGCGCGACCACGTCTCGGTATTGATGATTTTCATGATTCGTCCCCCTGTTTTTTCTTTCACTGTACCAAAGGGAACAGGTCGTTCAAAGTTTTTGCTTCAACTCGGTGTAATGCTCGTTCGCCAAGTCGAAATAGACGAAGTCCCGACGTTCAATCCGGTCGAGCGTCGCATGGAAGTCACGCCAGCCCTGCTCGACGAGCTCCGGCGTCAGTTCTCCGGCCTCCGTCGCTTCCTCGAACTCGTCCTCGTCTTTGCGGACGACGTCCCCGTTCGGGAAGATGAGGATGTCGAGCAACAAGTCGTCCATATACGGGATGCCGTCCTCGTATCCGATTGCTTCGACGATATCGATGTACCATTGAACGATGTGCCCTTCATCATTAAACATGACGGTCACACCGAACGGCTCGTCGTCCGGGAAATATTGGAGCCAGCTGTAACCGGCATCGGCGACGATGAACTCTTCTCCCTTGTGCATCTTATATTGAGGTGCGCGGACCGCATCGATTTGAAACAAGGCGACGGTCCCGGAGAAACGGTCATCATGTACCTCCATTTGCGCGTAGCGATGTTGCAAAATCCGTTCCCAGTCTCGACGATTGGCAAATTTCCGTTTTGGCATAT
Source organism: Exiguobacterium sp. s36 (assembly GCF_018618345.1). Classification (NCBI taxonomy): domain Bacteria; kingdom Bacillati; phylum Bacillota; class Bacilli; order Caryophanales; genus Exiguobacterium; species Exiguobacterium sp. s36. The sequence continues at coordinate 30,908 of NZ_JACSLW010000006.1, read as the reverse complement.
GTCTCTCTCCTTTTGACCCAATTCATACGTAAAGAGTTCGCCAAAATCCGACATTTCCCTGTTCAATCGTACAGATTGTGTTGATTGAACGAGACGAGGTGGCTTTGCTTCAATCGTTTTCGCTCGACCATCCGCGTAAAGGCGTCTGTCGAGATGAAGCGATTCCCTGGGTGAATCGTCGCCAACTGCAGCAAGATGAAGCGTATGCCGCGCTCGCCTTCCTGAAGCGGGACATGGAGCATCGTCCCATCCTCATTGAATCGATTCAAGAACAACTCGATTTTGCAGTCCTCTTTTAACAGGCGCGATGTGACGAAGGCGGTTTGGCTGATGAGCGATTCAAAGTCGTGATGGAGCGTATAACCGGACGGACCGGTCAAATCCAAGGCGAACGTGAACGTATCGAGCGTCGTCTGTTGAAACACTTTCGACTGCAGTCGTCCGAGTTTTGCGGTCGCATACCAATCGATCTCCTTCACCGGTTCCCCTTCATACGGTTTCGACCCGATCAGTTGCAACGGATTTCGAAGCGGTGACGCCAAGTGCGGCCGGTCCCCGAGCGCTAGCCGCTTCGTCCCGACCGGTGGATGCAACAGGAGCGATGGAAGCACGGTCCACTCTGTATCGATCGGTCGTTCATACAAATACGTCCCAAGGCGAAACGGGAGCGTGACGGCGATGACGCACTCCTCGAACATGGCTGGACCGCGATACTCGGCGCGCACGATCAATTCGTGCCGGGCTCGACCGACATCGACCTCATAGTCGAGCACGTTCGGAAGGCGCTCATGCGCCGGAAAGCTGATTCCTGAGCTCGCCTTCAAGCGAACCCGTAGCGGTAGTCCGAGCCGATTCAACTCGTCCACCCCATCAACCACCAACACGAGCCGACTCTCATCTCCGACAAACAGCAATTCTTCGTATTGTGTGAACCGGAGATCGATGTGCCGCTCAAGTTGTTGCCGCGTCCGCTCGAGCATCCAAATCGCACTCGCTATAATGAAACATAGATAGCCCAACCCATAGACGTACGGGAAGAACACGAGTATGGCTCCGCTCACGAGATATACAGGGAGGAGCCGGCGCTGCAACCAGGCGTGCGTGGACAGGATCATCCGTCAGCCCTCGACCGGCACGGGCACCGTGTCCAGAATGTGCGCGACGACGTTCGCTTTCGTCGACTTGATGCCGCCTTCGAGCGTCAAGCTGATGCGATGGGCGAGCACGTACGGCGCCACGGCTTTGACGTCTTCCGGGATGACATATAGCCGGCCGGCCAAATAGGCATAGCTTTGACACGCGCGGAGCAACGCGATCGCGCCGCGCGGGCTGACCCCGACCTCGACAGACGCGTGCGCCCGGGTCGCATGGACGAGATCGAGCATATAATCGAGGACATCGTCTTGAATCGCGACTTGTCTCGTCTCGGCTTGTGCTTCTTGCAGCGAGGCGAGTGACGTCACGGCTTCGATGTGTTTGCGGGTCTCGGTCAACACTTGCAACAACAGTTCCCGCTCTTCGGCGGCGTCCGGATAGCCGACCGGAATCGAGATGAGGAACCGGTCAAGTTGCGCGTCTGGGAGCGGGAACGTCCCGGTCGATTCAATCGGGTTCTGCGTGGCGATGACAAAGAACGGTTTCGGCATCGGATACGTCTTCCCACCAATTGAGACTTGTCGTTCCTCCATCGCTTCGAGCAGCGCCGACTGGGTGCGCGGGACGGCCCGGTTGATTTCATCAATCAGGACGACGTTCGCGAAAATCGGACCTTGCCGATGGTCAAAGCCTTGCGTCTTCATATTGAAGTAGTCGGTCCCGATGACGTCGGACGGGAGCAAATCGGCCGTAAATTGGATGCGCGAGAATGACCCGTCCAAACTGCCGGCGATCGCTTTGGCGAGCAACGTCTTCCCCGTTCCAGGTACGTCCTCGAGCAAGATGTGCCCTTCGGCGAGAAGCGCCGTGCAGCAGAGCCGGACGACTTCACCTTTCCCCAAATACACTTCATTCAACTGTTTGATGACCGCTTCGATTCCCATTTCGTTCCCCTCCATTGGTAGATGTCTTATTCGAAGTTTACCTGTTTATGGTAATATAGACAATAAATAGTCTGAACATTCCGGTAAGGAGGGAAAGGATGAAGTGGTCATCTCGATTTACAGGGTTCCTTGTTATGACAGCTTGTCTCGTTGTGACATTCGTCTTCATTAGCAAGGAGACGTTCAGTTGGCTTCAAACAATCCATACACCTGCTCCAATCAGTGTGATCGAAATGGGCAAGCCAGAAGAGGCCCCACCGCAAAAAGGTGGTATTGATTTGGGTTCTACCGATGAGAAGGGAAAAGGTGGAGAACGGCAAGTGAAGGAAGACATGCTCAAATTCAAATTTGGTAGCGGGAATGGTGATGCCCCCGGCGGACTCGGCACATTGTTCGCCTTCCTCGCCGCCATCGGGTTGACCGTCTATGGCGTGCATCGATGGCTGCGTCGTCGACGGTGGGAAAGATTCACGTTCTCGTCTAGGCCGGATGCTCCGGTGCCACTGTCCCTCAACGCGGACACATCGATTGAGGCACGGACGTTCCCGATGCTCACGAATATCGAACTGAGGGATTGGCTGATCACGTTCAACGCGTCGCTCGCCCCTGAGTTAAAACTTCGGACGAATGAGACGGTCGTCGACTGGTTCGAGCGCATCGACCTGACAGATATCGATGCCTCGCTCTATCATCTGATTCGCTATGGTCCCACATCCGATCATGACATCCCGTTCGAGCAACAACAAAGGTTTCACGAGGCACTCGACCGCTACTTACAGCGACACCCCTGAACGAGAAAGTACCCAGGTTCTCACAAAGACGTAAACGTGCTACGCTCATTGATAATAGGGAAAAAATGTAACTTTCTTAGGAGGTTTGATTAATGAAACGCCTAGGCTTGCTCGGATTCAGTGTGTTCTTGCTTACCGGATGCACGGATCCAGTCGAGAAACCAATCGTCCCGGCTGATACAAACGAGCCATCGTCCGAAGAAATCACCACATGGACGCGCGAAGACTTCAAGGACGTGTTCGACCAATATGAAAAAGTCCCGCCGCTCTTGAAGGCCCTCGAGAACGATGGAATCACCCCGTTCCGCGAGACGTTCGAGCACGTCGTCATCGCCGGCGACGGCATCCATCATACATACGCCGATATCCATCCGTTCAAACTCGACGACGGCACGTACGCCACCGTCTATGAGAGTGAAAATGGAGACATCGCCAACGGTCCCGAGTCGGTCGCGCCGCTATTTTGGCAAGAAGCGTCGTTCCTTCAATTCGTCGAAGAGATTGAGAAACGAAAATACGGAACGAGTGCCCCGCCGACGGACGTCGTCTTGACACAAGACGAGTTCCAGGCGCTCTATAACCGCCACGCCTATACGTCCGCGCTCATCGTCGAGCTCGACGAATGGGGCGTACAAGTGGCGCGCGACCCGCTCGAAGATGTCATCATCGCTGGGAACGGGGTCAAGGAAGTGAAGGCCGATTTAATCGTCTTTGAAGTCGAGGGCGGTTACGCCATCGTCTACGACCAAGACGGTGAGATCTTCAAAGGGCCGGAGTCGATTGCCCCGCTGTTTTGGAACGAGACGGATTACGAAACCTTACTTCAGAAGCATGAATGACTTATCGGACGCGTCGTTTCAAGTCCCGGTACTCGAGTAACAAGTTGAGCCATTGCGCCGGCTTATCGCTCGACGCTGCCGCATTGTGCCGATATTTTGTCACGTACAGGTACCACGACAAGGCCCGGTAGACGCAACCGAGCTCTTCGGCAATCAACAGGTGACGCCAAAGCACGTCTTCGGGTGCAACGCCACTCCACGCCTTCAAGTAAACCGCGCGCATCGTTTGAATCTGTTCATACCAGACGACCTCGTCCTCTTCCGGCAATAAATCGTACAATGCGTTCCAAAACACGCGCACGCCGAAAAACGGATGCGTGACCGTCGCGTCGCCCCAGTCGAGGATACACAAATCATTCGTCCGTTCCCGCCAGAAGATGTTGCCGCCGTGCAAATCACCGTGCTCGAGGCTCATCGGCATCCCGATTGCCAGCTCGTCACACATGGCAATCAATTCGTCTTGAAGCGCAAGTATGGCCTCGGCTTTGTATGGCTCAAGCCCAGCACAGAGCTCAGGCAAATACGTTTGGATTTCATCCTTCAACTTGGCCGGTCGCCGTTCCGGGAGGCCGTAAGACAAATAGGTCTCGATTTGGTCGATTTCCTGGCGCTGCAGTTGTGCGTATTGGCGCAACGCGGTTTCATATCGACTCACGTCCGGCCGTTCACGTAACGCCGCTCCGCCGATATCTCGCATGAGCAACCAGTTTCGGGCTGAATCGATGGCGATGACGTCAGGGACGACACCCGGATGCCGCTCGGCTAGAAACGCCGACAGATTGGCTTCACCGCGGCTGATGTCGGTCACCGCTTTGGCGAAGTAACGTTCCGCGTCGACCTGGCCAACAACCAAATACGTCAAATCGGTGTCTTTGACGACGTGCCATGTCGCACTCGGCACGTTTGCGTCAATCCATCGTTCGAACCGTTCACGAAACGCTCGGTCACGCCATGGAATTGCCTGACTCATCCTGTTCACCCTTTCTTTCATCATCTCCTAGGAGGAAACGATATGGACGTTGTGTATTACTCATACCCGGTCGATGCCATCTTGTATATGTATTTAGGGGCGACGGCCGTCGTCAGTGTCCTCATCGGGCTACTCGTCTGGCGTCTGTTCAAGCGCCGGGACATCGGCTTTTGGACAACGCTTGTCATCAGCTTCATCGGGCTGTCGTTCGCGCTCGTCTGGTTTCAAAACGCTTCCGTCGACGTGTTCATGGGGACACTCCCATGGTTAATCAATCTCGTCTTCTCCCTTTTGTTATACGGCCTGTTCGTCGGCACGATCTATGTCACGTTCCGACCAAGAAAGCTCGACCGCATCAAATGACGGTATGCTATACTTAACGTAATAAACGACCACTAGGGGAGCCTTCGGGCTGAGACGGCATGCGCCGGACCCTTCGAACCTGATCTGGCTCATACCAGCGTAGGGAAGTGGTGTGGGATTCGTCTGTCTTTCCACGCCACTTTTCCACTTGGAGAAGTGGCGTTTTCATTTCGAAAGGAGACTTATTCATGCGAATTCAACAACTCACTTGGATGGCGATGCTCGTCGCCATCGCCGTCATCGGTTCCCTGTTCATCTCGATTCCGACCGGTGTCGCCCGTGCTTATCCGATTCAACATATGGTGAACGTTATCGCCGCCGTCACCGTCGGACCGATCGGGGCCGTGCTCGTCGCGTTCGTGACCGGACTCGTCCGTGTCATGACCGGTACTGGATCGCTCCTCGCGTTCCCTGGTGGTATGATTGGCGCACTGCTCGCCGGTATCTTTTATATGAGGACGAACCGCGTAGCCTTCGCCGCATGTGGTGAAGTCATCGGGACTGGCCTCATCGCTTCGCTCGTCGCCGTCCCATACGCCAAGTTATTGATGGGGAGCGAGTTCGGGGCGCTGTTCTTCTTCCCAGCTTTCCTTGCCTCGAGTGTGACTGGGGCCGTGCTCGGCTGGATCGTCTTGGCTCGGGTCAAGCAATTGCGACCGCTCACGGCGAAGCGATAAATACTTCCCTCCCACCGATAGTAAATGGTAAAATCAGGATATCAGATATTAGGAGGTCATTTCTTGAATCGATTGACGCTATTATTGGCGGCCACCGCTTGCCTGTTCATGTCCGGTCTCTTGTACACGCTCGAACGCATCGCCACGTTCACCCGCTGGAATGCTCAGATTGCGACGGGCACGTTTTCCAGCGAGCCGATGTTCGTCGATGTGTTGCTTCAAAACGTGTTCATCTCGATTTTCGGAGTGGCCGCGATCGTTCTCTTTTTCAAAGCGGGCAGTGCTGTCCAAAATACATCGTCCACAAAAGCAGGGACGGCCGACTTATGACGGCTGTCCCTGTTTGACGTGATACACCCAAATCTCTTCCCCGTTTGCCTCATCAATCAAGCCGCTGTCGACAAATCCACCCTTCGCATAAAATCGTTTCGCCGGTTCGTTCGTCGGATGGAGACTGAGGATGAGGTCATCCACATCGAATCGCTCTTGAATCCACACGAGTGCCAACTGTAAAAAGCGTGACCCGATTCCTTTCCCTTGCTCTGTCACATCGATCATAAATCGATCGAGCCAGATGTAACGCTCCATCTTGTTCTCGGCCCCAATCATCATGAAGCCGACGGGATGCTCATCGCGACAAAGCGCATAGCACTGCCACGCATATTTGACATCGGTTTCCATCTCGCGAAGCGATTCGGTGTTTGTTTCGATAAAGCGAGCTTGGTCAGAAGCGACGGTCAAGGCGACAACAGCCTCCCGGTTCGTGTCATCGACAAGTTGAATCGTCAGCGTATCGGCAGCCATCGGCGCACCTCTTCCATGTCCAGTCCGCGCTTCGGCAAAATATAGGCGCTGACCGAGGAGTTGTATAGATACACATAATCGTCCTCCTCGACGACTTCCTTGATTCCTGCCCATGACACACGCGTCTCGCCGAACTCATTTAAATCGCGCAGACCAGTCTCCTCCAAATCCATCGTGTGGGGGCCAATCATGCCTTCGTTGCTGCGCTCGTCGATGAGACGCCGCGTCTGCTTCCGGACATGCCGTTCAAAGTATTTCGGATAATACAGGAACCAAAGAATACTCGCGACCCCGTATATGCCATATAGCCACCAGTCCGTCTCTTGGAGCCACGTCGCCAGCACGAAAGCAGCGCCTAAAAAGATAAGTGGTCCGATGATTCGCTGTAAGAGGATCATCCGCTTTCCTGTTTTCGAACGTTTAATATGGCTCAAGTTGAACCGGATATAGTCGTCTTCTGTCAATTCGTATTGGATTTTCATCATCATTCCCTCCTCGGTGTCCTATACGTCTCGTATGAAGAAAAGTTCCGTTCAGGACGTTGATTGGATAAACTAAAAGAAAGGAGTGACATCATGAAACAAATCCATCACATCTGTATTCAAACACCCGACTATGAGGCGTCCAAACAATTTTATGAGGCGCTCGGCTTCGAACTCGTTCAGGAGTCACCTGACTTTCATACGCGCGCGTACAACAGCTGGCTCAAACTTGGCGATTTCTATATCGAGCTTCAAACGGCAAAAGTCGACGAGACGTTGTCGCCTTATTCAAAGCACGTGGCCGGCCCGGTCCACTTCGCGCTTTATGTCGATGACCTCGAAACAGAAGTGCGGCGCCTCGAGGACCTCGGTGTAACGTTCCTACCAAAGCACGGTGGGAACATCTACTTCGTCGTTGATGGTCATTTGAGTAAATTAAAAGCCCCGGAAGGCACGATTATCGAGCTCCGGGACACGTTTGTCATCAAGTGAGGCGCTGCCTCGCTTTTTTTATTGCTAAAATCGCACACCCTCATGTTTTTCGCCGTCTTCGAACAGGTACATGACAGAGAACACACTTTGTCCGTAACGTTTGGAGGCCTTTCATGAAATATCTCGATTATTGGAGTTACTTATCGCTCTCCCTCGCCAAGCTGTTCCTATTCAGTCTGTTGACGGCGAGCGCGTTCGACCTGCGCTTTTTGTTCATCAATCTAGCGACCATCTTGATGATGACGAGTTGGGCGCTACTCATAAAACAACAGACGCGCCGCTGGATTTTGTTCGCGTCGCTGTTTCTGCACAGCACACTCCTCATCTCGGACGTCTGGTACTACCGCTATTTCGGTAACTTGCTGTCGGCCGCCCTACTGTCTGATATCGGCCAGATGGGAGACGTCGGGGGCGGCTTTCTGACACTGATTCAAGCGCCCGACTTCATCTTGTTCACGGACTTGCTCGTCTACGCGGCTGTCCTCCTCTATATGAAGCGACACCCCATCACGGAACCGAAACGTCTCGGTCGCCGTTTGGCGGTCGCCGGTTTTCTTATCGGCTTCATCGTCTTTACCGTCCCGACCGTCGTTCATTACGCCGAAACAGATCACCGGAAAAGCCCGATTTCAAATATGCGCGAGTATTATCAGCTCGGCTTTTGGGGCTATCACGGCCTCGATGCATTCCGCGGCATTCAGGACGCCCTTCATCTCGGTGGCGACCTGACAGAACGGGAGCGCAGCCAAATCGAAGCGTTAGCGACCGAACCAGTTGAGACCACAGCCGATACGAACGTCATCGTCGTCCAGCTCGAGTCGTTCCAAGCGTCCGTGATCGGTCAGACGGTCAACGGGCAGGAACTGACGCCGAATTTGAACGCGCTTCGTGATGAGATGCTGTATTTCCCGAATTTTTATCATCAGACGCACGAGGGCCGGACGTCCGATGCGGAATTTACCGTCAACGCCTCGCTCTATCCTGTCAAATCAGGTTCGGTGTATACGCAGTATGCGACGAACACGTTTGACGCCTTGCCTGAGCAGTTACGACGAGCCGGCTATGATACGGCCGCGATGCATGCGTTCGACAAGGAGTTTTGGAATCGTGCCAACTTCTATGAGCAGATTGGCTACAACCACTTCTTCCACCAAGACGATTATCCGGCCGATCCGGTCATCGGTATGGCCGTCGGCGACAAGGAGTTCCTGACGACATCGGTCGACCACTTGGACACGTTGGAAGAGCCGTTCTATTCCTTCATGGTCGCGTTGACGAGCCATACGCCGTATGAGATTCCGGACGAGGAGAAACGGTTGGATCTATCGGAATACGAGGACCCGCTCCTGCAAGACTATTACCATACCGTCCACTACACCGATGCCGCCGTCGGTCTCATGATTGAACGACTGAAAGCCAACGGAACGTGGGACGACGCCTTGGTCGTCTTTTATGGCGACCACGACAGCGGATTGACCGCTGCCGGTGACGAGATGGCTATAAAAGCAGATGCCGACTCCACGGTCGATTTGTTCCAGCTTGACCGCTCCGTCCCGTTATTCATCAAACCGGCCGGACTTGAACGAGGTCAGACGGTGAAGGTGAGCGGCGGTCAAGTCGATTTGGCCCCGACCATCCTCGATTTGCTCGGGATGACACCGACGTACATGCTTGGAAATTCGCTCCTCGACGACGAGCCCAATTTGACCGTGTTCCGGAACGGCTCGTTCCGCTACGACGACCTCTATTTCGTACCGGATTTGACGGAGCCGGTCGGCAGCGGTATGTGTTATTCGGTCGAGACCGGCGATGACTTGCCGCTTCAAGCATGCGAACCGTATATTGACGAGGCCGTCGAACAGCTCCGTTTATCCGATACGATCATCGAGAAGGACGCACTGTCCAACTTCCAACAAAACGACAAACAAGCCGCTCCGAAGTAATCGGGACGGCTTGTTTTTTGTCAGTAGACGTTTCGTAACGCGGCGATATCGATCTTTTTCATCGGCAAGAATGCCTCGGTCACTCGCGCCAACTGCTCCTTTGTACCGGTCGTCAACATCTCTTCCATCTCCCACGGCACGATTTGCCAGGAGACGCCATAACGGTCCTGGAGCCACCCGCACTGTTCCGCTTCCGGAACGGCCGACAGCTTGGCCCAATACTCATCAATTTCATCTTGCGACTCACAAAATGCAATGAGCGATTGCATCTCATTGAAGGCGAATTGATGATTCTCCGCGCTGTCCATGGCGACGAACTCGCGTCCGGACAAGACGAAGCGGGCGTAATTGAGCTTCCCTTCCAACTCTGGACCGTCTGTCGCTTCGTAACGAATCATATGGTCTTCGAGCACATAAGAATCCGGGAAGATGGAGATCCAGTCGTTCATCGCCGCCTCGGCGCGGCCGAAGACGTCCCCAACGAATAAAAAGCATGGGGTCACCGTCTGGATGTCCATCCCGCCGCTATGCATGATTTGCCAGGAGACACCGTACTTGTCTGTCAACCAGCCGTAGCGCTCACTGAAATCATACGTGTCGAGCGGCATGAGCACCTCTGCCCCCTCCACAAGCTCGTTCCACAGCGTCTCCACTTCTTCCGACGTCGGGAACGCAACCATGTATGAGATGGACGGGTTGCGCTCCTTCAGCGGACCAGCACCGAGCAGTTGAAAGAACTGTCCCGCCAGCGAGACGGTCACAATCGTCGTCTCACCTGATGGCGTATCCGTCAGTTTTGTCGTATAGTCGACGAATGAATCAGGAAATCTCGACACGTACCACTCCGCAATCGCCTCGACGTCGCCTTCGAACCAAATGCACGGGATAATCGGTTGAGTAATCATAATCCTTTCTCCTTTCAGACTTCACGCAGACGGTACACGTCACGGACGGCGAGTAGCGTCTCAGCTGCCTTTCGGTATGCTTGGTAATGTGGTGAGTTGATGTGATGGTCAAGCGCCATCTCGTCTTCGTACTTTTCATAGAACACGAACGTGCCCGGGGCATCGATTGACTCATGGAGCACATACGTCAGGCACCCCTTCTCTTGTCGCGACGGAGGAATGACCTCATCGAGCGCTTGCCGTAACTCGTCCTCTTTCCCCGGATGTGCCTTCAAAATAGCGGTGATTGTAATTGCCATATGCGATTCCTCCTCATTTTAGGACTGACGCAAAACTGTTCCCGTTTTGGAAGAGATGTATACGCAAATGGACACGCCTATTTGTAAAGGCGTGTCCATCGTTTAGACGAGTTCGTTCGCAATCTCGTTCAGTTCTTCAATTTGATCTTTCAACGAAGCTAACGCTTCTTGCTGTGACATCGTCAGCACATGAACGTCTTGACTGTTCACTTCGAGCGCTGTCATTAGTGCCGACATTTGGGAAGTCACTTGGTGAACTTTGTTCAGTTCTGATGCGACGACTTGGAGCTGTGTCGACGTCTCATCCACGGTGCTTGCGACCGTTCCTGTCGTTTGGATCATGGAGAGAATCGATGTCCCGCTCTTACGGACTTGTTCTTCCTGCGTCGATAAACGTTCTGTACTACCGTCGATTGCACGTTCCGTCACTTGCACCTCCTGCATGACGAGTTGGATAATATCATTGATTTGAGATGAGGCTTGGGCCGTTTGAGCCGATAGATTCCGAATTTCGGACGCGACGACGGCAAATCCTTTTCCGTGTTCCCCCGCTCGCGCTGCTTCAATTGAAGCGTTGAGCGACAGCAGGTTTGTCTGAGACGAAATCTGCTGGATCGTACCCGTGATGGTCCGCACTTCTTGGAAACGCTCCGCCAATCCTTTAAACGCATGATTGACTTCACTGATACTTAAGTTCAGTTCAGCGAGCGACCGTTCTGTCGAGTCCATATTTTCATGCGATACATGAGCGTCCTGCAAGACCCCACTCACTTGAAACGTCGTCTCCTGGAGCTGTTGTTGCATCCGCTCAAACGCCTGTACAGTTGAACGAATTTGCGAAGCGACGTTTTGAATCAGACCTGCTTGTTCCGACGTCCGTTTCGTCATCAAACCGATTTGTTCTGTCACTTGCTCCGAAGCATTTGTGACAGAGTCGACTGAATCATTCATCGTGAAGACGGCCCCATGAAGTGTGGTCGCACTCGCTGTCGTCTTCGCCATCGTTAGCTCGATTTCGCTAGCGTGTTGTTCTGACTTTTCTTGTTGCGTGAACGTCTCATGTAACAACTTCGCACCAAAGAATGACACAAAGTATGCGCCAGACAAAGCCATTGTGAGCACAGTGAACCAAATGACGAGATCGAGCGGCGTTTCAAATGAAAAACGCCCAATCAATACAGCTCCGACCGATACGATAAGCGCGAGAATGCTGCCGTACAGCACAAGATGCCGATTCAAGTACATCAACATCAATACGATATACAGAAAGACGATATTTTGAATCGCAGTACCTGGCAGCGTCAAGATAATTGCTGAAGCTGCAATGTACATCAACGTGACGAGCCCATACTTCAACCAAGTATGTTCCACATAGAAGCGATGGCCCAGCCATGATGCGGCTTGAATGACACCGCCTATCAGAATAAAATTGACTGCGCCTTGCCCCGCGAGCTCCCCCATCCAATACAAAACACCCATGATCGGATAAGAGAGGAAAAATAAAATAATCACCATGCGCGATACAAACAACGAACTCATTTTTTCAAAATGATTCACCATAATTATTGCCTACTTTCAATAGAATAAAGATCTATATTATATTTCGGCGTATTTTTATTAATCTCAAGTCCGTCTTTCTCCATTTCGCTGACATTGACTCAACAAATAAAAACAGCACAACAATTGTTGTGCTGTCCATCGCAAAATTTAGTCTCTATCTTTACTTTTTTGTTTGAACGGCCACCATACCCCGTCCCCGAACGATACCGTGATTGCTGGGATGAGCAGTGGCAACACAATCAATCCGTATAACAACAGTCCGGTGATGACGATCGTCGCAATCTGGACGAGACTGAGTACGCCAGACGGGATCATCGCCCCGAACGTACCGGCAAGAATGACGGCCGCTGTCATGATGACCGTCCCCATCTTCGTCATCGAATGGACGAGCGCGTCGCGCACCGTCATCCCGTTGATCGACTCCTCGCGGAACCGGTCGAGCAGGAAAATCGAATAGTCGATGCCAAGCGCGATCAACATGACGAATCCGAAGAAAGGAACGGCCCAACTGATGCCGTCATAGCCGAGTCCTTCGACGAAGATGAGCTCCGTGATGGCTGCTGACGTGTAATACGTCAATAAGAGCGAGCCGATCATATAGAGCGGCATGATCATCGACCGGAACAACACCGTCAAAACGATGAACAGCGTCACGAGCATGATGGCGACGGTCCGATTGAAGTCGTTCGTCGACGTCTCATTCAAGTCGCTGTTAATGCTCGAGATACCGGCATACCCAATCGTTGCCTCCGCGAACGGCGTATCGGTGACGACCCGGTCCATCGTCGCTTTCACGGTCTCGACCGTGTCAATCGCTTCCGGCGAATATGGGTCCATCTCGAGGATGACTTCGAGCTGTGTCGCCGTCCCGTCGTCAAACACGTAGCGCTCGACAGCTGGAGCGAACTCCTCTGACGTGAGCGTCCCTTCCGGTAGATAGACGCCCGTATCGCGCAGGCTGTCCGAGCTACTCAGGTCTGATAGGAATGCTGCCGCTTCATTGATGCCTGTCTCGATTTGAACGAGCCCTGCGTTCGCTTCACCGACACCAGCAGCGAGTTGTCCGAGACCCGTTCCGAGTTCCCCGGCTTGGGCGCCTTGTGCCGTCAATGCCGTAGCTGCCTCGTTAATGCCTGCCTCGATTTGACCGAGACCGGCCGACACTTGCCCGAGCTGCGTTACGGTCGCAGGAATATTTTGCGTCGCCGTGAGTCCTTGGCCAATCAGACCGAGCTGAGCGTTCAATTGACCGAGTCCCGCTGCCGCTTCCGCGAGCGGGGCACCGGCGTTCGTTGAACCGCCCGGCAATTGATTGACGACGGCGTCAAGACCAGCTTCCACTTGCGTGAGTCCATCCTGGACGTCACCGAGGCCAGTCTCGGCTTCCGTCAATCCTGCACTCACTTGTTCGAGCTGGGTGTCCACGTAAAAGTCATCGATGACGTCACCGGTCGGACGCGTCACCGAACGGACGCCGCTCACCCCATCGATTTTTTCAAGTTCACTCGAGAACTTCTCGATATACGGAATCTCCGCTTCGGAGAGGTCGCCGTCTTGTTTCAAAATGACTTGGACTGGCAGCGACTCCCCTTGCCCGAATCCTTCTGAAATCAAGTTGAGGCCGCGCACGGAATCATAATCGTCACCGATCTCATCGACCGTATTGAATGACCGGGCATCGTCATACGTGAACAACACCGGTACGGTAATCAACGCGACGACGAGAATCGAGACGAACGGCCGATTGACCGAGATGCGGCTGAATCCGGCCCAGAGGCGGCTGTCGTGATGTTCGCCCGCCTTTTTCGAGGGCCAGAACAAACGATGCTTGAGCGTCGCCATAAAGAACGGCACGACCGTGAACAAGATTAACAGTAAGACAGCAATCCCGACCGCGACGGCGACGGCTGATTTGAAGATTGGGAAATCGGCGAAACCGATAGCCGCAAAGCCAACGAACACGGCGAGACCGCTGATGAGGACTGTCCGCCCTGCCGTTTTGTACGTGTTGACGATGGCATCTTCAATCGCGTGACCCGCGCCGAGCTCTTCTTTATACCGGCTGAGCAGCAAAATACAATAGTCGGTTCCAATCCCGAACAAGATGGCCACGAGGAAAATCTGCGTATAGTTCGAGACCGGGAAACCAAACCAATCAACAAAGAATGCGACGAACGATTGGCTCAATAAATACGTGAATCCGACCGCAATGAGCGGGATGAACGGTGTCACGATTGAGCGGAACACGAGTAGGAGCAGTCCGAAAATGAGGACGACCGTGATGATTTCCGTCTTCTTCAAGCCTTCCTGCGCACTCAAGTTCACATCGTTGTTGATGATTTCTTCACCTGTGATGTAGACCGTCTCGTCTTCCGGGAGAATGTTCGCCCGCACGTCGTCTGCGAAGGCGTTGATGTCTTCCATCGACCCTTCGACCGTGATTGGGACGAGCACGATGCGGCCGTCCTCCGAGACGAGCTGTGCTTCCGTCTCTTCACTTTCAAACGGGTCGAGTACGTCTTTGACGACCGTGTCGTTTTGTTCCATCTCGTCGATGACCCGGGAAATATCGGCCCGTTCGGCATCACCGAGCGTTTCGAACTCATAGACGAGTGAAATTGTCTTGTCGCTCTTCCCGGCGGCGTTCAAGATGTCCTGCGCCCGCTGCGAGTCCATATCCTCTGATAATTGGAAGCTGCCGGCTTGTTCGGCCTGCTTCGTCAAGTTCGGGGCCGCCACAAACAAGGCGGCTGTCAAGACGATGAGACCGATTAAGATGCCCCAGCGCCATTGGATGATTTTATGCACGTGTTATTCCTCCCCAATTCGAAGCAGCTGTTTAATTTTCCGGAACGTCCGGACGAACTGTTCGATTTCTGTCTCTTCGATATTTCCGTCGAGCAACGATTCGACATAACGGTAGACGGCCGCATCCGCTTCTTCGACGATGCGATGTCCGGCTTCCGTCAACTCAATCAACCGCTCGCGCTGGTCATGCCCGCGTCGACTGACGACGAGCTCTTTGTCGACGAGCTTTTTTAACCGGTTGGAGACGGCGCTCTTATGAACTCCTTGTTTTTGGGCCAATTGCCCGGCTTGAATCGGACCGAACTGTTCGAGCAGCTTGAGTAGCTGCAGTTGTTCCCGCGAATAATCATGCCAGACGTCACCGTCCATCACCTCGATGACATGCTCCGCACCTTGGAACATGACCTCTTCGAACAACTGGACGGCTTCCCGCATCAATTCTTTCATTTTGGTTTACCCCCTAAACTAGATAAAGATAGTTTATGCCCTAAACTATCAACCGTCAACTAAAACGCCCGATGAAGTCGTTCCTTCACCGGGCGAGTGGATACACATATGTATAAAACGTCAGCGTTCTTCCTGCCCATTCCAGCTGTCGTGCCTCGCCGTCACGGATAAAGCCGGCACGCACTAATACGCGCTGGGACGCCACGTTGTCGCTTGTCGTCTCGGCTCTCAATCGTTTGAATCCAGGCAACTCGAACGTCAGCAATTGGCGCAGGGCCGCCGTGGCATACCCGCGGCCCCCATGCTCCGCCCCGACCCGGTAACCGACCTCACCAGTGTCGGCATCGGTGTGATGGACGTTCAGACGCCCGACGATTGTATCGTCGTACCACATCAAGTAATAGCATCCGTCCCCGTCCGCCTGCTCGCTCAATAGTTGCTGCAATGCCTGATGGAATGATTCCGGCTCATAGTAGGCGTCGCCTCGGCTCGGGACCGAGCGTTCGAAGTGTGTGCGATTCGTGCACTCGAACGCATACAGCAACGCCTCATCTTGAAGGCGCAACGCCTTTACGTTTACCCGATCCATGTGACGAGCGCCTCCCGCTGTCTTGACGCCTGGGCGAAGACACGTTTCAACTCATCGAACTGGTCCAATAAATACTGTTTTTCCTCGAGTCCCCACTCACGTTCAAACGGATACAGTTCCTGCTCATTCATCGTCGTGACATCGTAACGCGCTTCTAGCGCCCCCAGCTCGATGTATTGAAGCCGGGTCGACAAGTCCTCCACTTCCCCCGGCGTCAAATAAGCGATGCCCGTCTCCCCGTCGATAACGTCGCCGCCGAAGACTGCCTTGCCGAGCGAATGACGGTCAATCTCGTCCAAATCGGTCTCCCCGGTCAATAAAAAGTACAGGCCGTGCCACGCCTTATCGATATCGGTCTGCCGTTCCTCGTCTTCCAACAGTTCTTCGAAGCGGTCCGGCTCTTGAAGCAGTTCGGTCAACTCTTCGCTCGATACCCGCATGTATGCGCCAACCATCCCCATGTCTGATTCCCCTCTCCAACTCGTATGTCTGACTATTCGGCACGGTCATGAAAAAAACCTTCCGAAGAAGGTTTAGCGCATCGCTTCCGCGACACGGATTCCTGAGACGTATGCACTCTCAAATCGCGTTCGACCTGAGGCGTCGTCCGGTTCGAGGAAGACGTCACCGGCCAAGAAAATCGGCTCGTCACGCAATCGATGGTAAGGCCCGTTCCAGACGTCGGTCGCCTGCGCGTAGCGCCACCGTTTCAACTGTCTCGATTGAATCACGGCTGAACCTGTCACCGTTTGCAACAGACGTTCAATCTCACGAAGCGTGTCTTCGTTCGCTCGTTCATACCACTCCTCGCTCCACGACTCGTCCATGTAGACGCTGACGAGTTCGGTCGCCGAGATGCCTTTTTGGCGGTTGTTGATGACTTTTAGCAGACCTGGCGCCAAGTCCGTATCGAGGATCCCGTCCGGACCGATGGCAATCTCGCTTCTGAACTCGAACAAGCCGACAAACGTCGGGGCGTACGTCAATTCACGCAACGCCGCATCGACTGAAAAGTCTGTGAGCAAGTCGAGTGTCTGTGGGAGCGGCGACGTGATGAGGAGACGATCATACTGTCGCGTCGTCACATCCGTCTGGACGCTGACCTGACCATTTCGTGTCGTGACCGTCTCGGCCCGTTCGTTCAAATGGACGGTCAATCCGTCAGACAACCGTTTGGCCAAGGCGTTCATCCCGTCGACGGCGACGTAGCGCGGATACGGGTCGGCGTACCACACGTTGACCCACCCTTTCGTCTGCCAGTCGGCGACATCTTGTTTGAGTTCTTCCCCTCGTACGGTGAAATAGACAGCCCCGTGATCGGCTTTGCCGTCTCCGATCCGTCTCGTCGCCAAGCGTCCCCCGACGCTCCGACTTTTTTCAATCAATTCAACTGTATGACCGTGACGGGCGAGGTCGCGTGCTGCGACAATCCCGCTCAGTCCGGCACCAATAATACCAATGTTCATGTCCATTCCCCCTTCTGTCAGGAAGATTGTATCATGACCGAGGACCCGTCGCCGGAACCGATGCGCTTCACGCCGATCGATTCCATTGCTCATCATACTCACGGCGCGTGTCTTCATACATGACGGCGAAACGGCTGACGATGAACGGGCGGATTAGTGCAATCGCAACGAGGTAAATCAACGATCCGAGAATGACGGATTCGATGCTGATAAAGAACGTTAATCCGACCAAGAATAGCGGGATGAATGGCAAAATCAACTTGAATGCTTCCCACTTTCGTCCGCGCATCAACGTCCGTGATTTCGTGATCGCCTCTGTGATGGACAAATCGGGCTCGTCGCGCAAGATAAAGAAGGTGAAGGCGTACGAGAAGTACTTCACGATGCCCGGTACAAGTAGTAACAATGACCATAGCACTTGGAACAACATGACGAGCAATCCGGCAAGCAAATGTTTACCGTAGCGATGTCGGAACGGCGTAAAGACATCGCGTAACGACGACGACTTCCCGCGGACCGTTTCTAACATCAACCAGTTGTAACCGATGATGACCGGGAGCAGTCCCGCGTACAAGATGAGACCCGCTAGACTGATCAGAGTGAGTGCCAATGAATCATATTCGAACCCGAAATAATACGGATCCATCATCAATCCAATCTCTAATACAATCGAGCACACAAATGACCAGATAATCAATGTACCCGTCTTCCCTTTTACTGCGGCGCGCGCCCGTTCATTCCATGTCTGAATCATCTTGTTTCCCCTTTTCGTTCTTCTTTCCTGTCTTATACGCAACGTGATGGAAAATGTTTCAAACTCCACAAAAAAACAGGGCAATCGCCCTGTCCATCAATCTTCCCGATATTCTAAAATGTCGCCCGGCTGACAGTCGAGCGCCTGACAGATTGCTTCGAGCGTCGAGAAACGAATCGCTTTCGCTTTGCCGGTCTTTAAAATCGACAAGTTCGCCATCGTGATGCCCACTTTTTCAGACAGCTCGGTCACACTCATCTTTCGTTTCGCCAACATTACGTCAAGATTTACGATAATCGCCATATGTCTCACCTCAGACCGTCAAATCATTTTCTTGCTTCATGTCGATGGCACGCTTCAATAGTTTCTGTAACAGTTCCGCGAATACGGCGACGACGAACGCGGCAAACACAAAGACGAGCCCGATGAGAAGGAACCCAGGCGCATCATCTCGCTCGGCGAACCAGTAGAAGAACGGGAGCGTTCCGATATAGACGGCCGTGATTGCCAACGCACAATACTTGATTGTGCGGAGTGATTGGACAGCCCGATACGAGAACCCTTCGTCGCGGTCGATCAACCGGAGCAGCATGAACGCTTGGAACAACGCAATGAAGAACGGGATGGCCGATACATACATACCAATCACAATCGGACGAATCGAGTCCTCAATCCAACTCCCACTCTCGACCGCCTCGCGCCAAATGTACGGAAGCAAAAACAAGCAGGCCGCCACAATCGGGACAGCCAGAACGAATACGGCCAACCGTAAAAAAACCGTCTCTCGTTTCATGATTCAGACACCTCACCTCGTTTGATACCTTCATCATAATCTTATTTTTATCGTTTATCAATAAATAATCGTCGTTAATAAATAAAAACCTCAGGATATCCTGAGGTTGATCTTTATTTTACGGCTTCGAGTTCATCCTCTGTGACCCATTTGTGGTTCGTGACGTCTTCCCCGTCGTTTGTCGTGAAGTCGACCATATACACCGTCGTCTGTTCGGCCGAATCAATCGTCGCCTCGGCGCCGTCCATCCCGTCCATATGGTCCGTGGCCAGTGTGGCTTCGGTTCCTTCTTCTAACGGTGCCTCGCCTGGATTGTCGAGTTCTTCGTGAATGACCCACTTGTGATCTTCGACCGGATTGCCCCCATCCGTCGGGGTATAAGAGACCGAATAGACGGTCGTGTCATATGCACCGACAATTGTCGCCTCGGTGCCATCCATGCCCGGCATATGGTCGGCCGTCATCATCGCGGTCGACCCGACCGGGAACGTCGGATCTGTCGCTTCACTTAATCCGCTCGGCACCTCTCCTGATCCCGAATGGTCCATCATCGAATGGTCCGAATGTTCTTCTGTCGAGTCGCTCGTCTGCTCCTCCTCGGCATCCCCACAAGCTGCCAAAGTCGTCGCGAGCAACATCGCGCTCAAACCGGTCATCCATTTTTTCTGTCTCATCGAATCTCTCCCTTACGTCTTTATCTTTATACGTTACCCTGCTATCGAGGTGGTGAGACGTTTTTGAGACCGATGCGATGATTTGTTATCGCTTTGATACATTAAAAGACCGCCTCGCGGCGATCTTCTAATTAATGCGCGTGCTTCACATCCTCGAACAAGCCGAGCGCGAACCCGGCCACCGCTCCGATTGTCGTCACGATGAGCACGTAATTCAAATCAACCCCTTGCCAGAACTGGCCTTGCATCACGTTCGTGACTTCAATCAAGACGGTCAACACGAGTGCCGTGACGAAGCTGGCCAATAGGAAGAAGCCGAGTGCTTTCTTCCCGTACACGATGACGCCGAGCATCGTACCGAAGACCGTCGTCACCATAATCAGGAATGCCGTGTTTCCGTACGTGTCACCGAGCGTCGGGAAGATGGCTGCGAACGTTTCACCGACCGCAAACCCGAGCAAGATGGAGGCGACCATGCCAATCGTGCTCAAGCCGACATTTCGAATCAAGTGTTCTCGGTGACCGAGCAATAAGAACAACAGGATGCTGCCGACGACACCGGTGAGGAACGTGACGAGCACACCGGCTTCAATGAAGAGACTGAAGAGGAAACTGCTGAGTAGGAACGACACTAAACCGATCAACAACCCGATTGCCCAATGCGTCCGGTGACTTCCATGGACAATGTTCATGATGCTCATCCCCTTTTATGCGTCCTACTATCCTATTGACCACTTTTTCAACTATGAAACGAGTTCTCTCTTTCTAGTTGGCGGTTTCCAATCGAATTCTCCACATCGTCACAAAAAGACCGTCCCCGAACGAATCACGGGACGGTCTGTGCCTCAATGGTGCTTGATTTTTCTCAAGAAAACCAACATCGGGAGGAGCAAGAGCGCCGCTGCCCCAAGCCCTCCTTGAATCGACGTGTAAAGGGCGAGCAATCCAATCAGCGGACCCCCGGCGACTTGACCGAACGCGTCGACCTGACCGAACATCGACAAAATCGTCGCCCGGCCTATCGATGGGAGCCGCTCGTTCGTCATGACGCTCATGAGCGGATAGTGCACGTTACGCAGTGCCGCAATCGTCCAATACAGCAACACGGCCAACCAAAACTGTCCGACCGAGGCGAAAGCAAGCATCGCGATGATGAGCAGCACGTTGAACCAAAACAAGGTCGTCGCATAGCGTCCTTTGACGTATAGCTCGACACCTTTCAACACCAACATGTTGAGTAGAAACGCGACGGCATAGAACAAGCCGAACCAATACACGGCCGCCTGTTCCGACAACTGGAACGTCTCAATCAAATGCACGCCCCATAACCGGTCGAATCCTTCACTAGCGAGACCCCAGACGAGCGTGATGGCAGCCAAGCCGACGAGAATCGAATTGCCACGGATATGGGTGTATCCGTCTCGAACCGTCCGTTTCGCTTGCACGAGATTCGATGTATCGGCTCGCGTGATCGGTTCGAACCGCGTCTCTGGCAAGACGCGCCATGCGATGATCGCGAGCGCCACCAACATCCCCCCGGCAAGCACGATTGTCATTTGGACAGACGTGACTCCAGCGAGGAGGACGGCGAACCCAATTCCGACGAAGCGGCCGAGTGAGCTATACTGTGCACCTCGCAAAAACACTTGTTCTAAGCCATCATTCCCCATCTCATTGGCAATCCATGCCTGTTCGGCCCCGCTGATGAACGTCCAGCCGATACCCCATAACGCTGACGCGACCGCGATGGCCCAAAATTCAGGGATGCCCCCTTCTAGCAAATGGGCCAGTCCAATCAAACCGATACCGATGACCATCGACCGCTTCCGCCCATATAAATCGGCGACGAGACCGGTCGGTAGCTCAAATAGTAAAATCGATACTTCAAATATCGTTCCGATCAAGACGAGTTGTAACGCATTCAACTCGGCGGTCGTCACATAATAGATGGCGTTCAACGTGAACACCATCTGTATGATGAGCGAACGCGAACTCGATACTGCATAATACAGCTGTTGAATCTTCAATTGTATATTCCTCCGATAGGATTGTTCCAATACAGTGAATCATCGGAGGAGGTGGCCAACTTATGAACGCACGTCCTCCGGCAGGATGAATGTGTCAAATAGTTGGATTTGCATGGCGTTCTCTCCTTAGTCGTTATACCTTCAGTATACAAGCCGGTTCGCATGACGTAAATCACAACAAAAAAAGCCAAGATCCCGAAAGATCTTGGCCTATCATTTATTCGACTGTGACTGATTTCGCCAAGTTACGTGGCTTGTCGACGTCGCAGTCACGCGCAAGTGCCGCGTAATAAGAAATGAGTTGAAGCGGTAATACCGTCACGAGCGGCGTGAGCAGTGGCTCGACACGCGGCAAGACGAATGAATCACTCTCGTGTTCCATGCCTTCCATCGAAATCGTGCAAGCAACGGCGCCACGAGCGACAACTTCCTTGATGTTTCCGCGGATGTTGAGGTGCGTGTTCGGTTGCGAGACGAGTGTGATGACCGGTGTGCCATCTTCAATCAAGGCGATCGGTCCGTGCTTGAGCTCACCACCTGGGTAGCCTTCTGCTTGGATATACGAGATCTCTTTGAGCTTGAGGGCACCTTCGAGACCGACGTATGAATCCATACCGCGACCGAGGAAGAACGCGTTGCGTGACTCTTTCAAGAACTTGTCTGCCAATTGCTCAAAGATTTCTTTTTGAGCCATGACCGAGTCCATGATCGTCGCGATACGCGCGAGCTCTGTCATGAGGTCAAACGGAAGCTTCTTGCCGTTCGCACGAGCGATGTCGTAGGCGAGGATGGCGAGCACGGCGATTTGGGCCGTGTACGCTTTCGTCGATGCGACCGCAATTTCCGGGCCGGCGTGGAGGAGCATCGTCTCGTTCGCTTCACGTGAGAGCGTCGAACCGGCAACGTTCGTGAGTGTAAGCGCCTTGTAGCCGCGCTTCTTCACTTCGACGAGGACGGCACGGCTGTCCGCTGTCTCACCTGATTGTGAGATAAAGAGGAACAACGGCTTCTCTGTGAGGAGTGGCATGTTGTAACCGAACTCAGAAGCGACGTGCACTTCTGTCGGCACACCTGCGACGCGCTCAATCAATTGCTTGCCGACAAGACCAGCGTGGTAACTCGTACCGCAAGCGACGATATAGATGCGGTCCGCTTCCGATACGAGCGAGCGCACGCCTTCCGTCAGCTCGATGTCACCGTTCTCGTTCTGGTAGTGTTGGATGATGTTGCGGATGACGGCCGGTTGCTCGTCCATCTCCTTCAACATGTAGTGCGCGTACGTGCCCTTCTCGATGTCTGACGCATCGATCTCGGCCGTGTACGGGGCACGTTCGAGGACTTCGCCGTCGAGCGTCTTGATCGTCGCCGATTCGCGCGTCAAGATGACGATCTCGCCGTCGTGGAGCTCGAGGTACTGGTCTGTCACTTGGAGCATCGCCATCGCGTCAGACGCCACGACGTTGAACGTTCCGTCGCCGAGTCCGACGAGGAGTGGTGACTTGTTCTTACCGATGTAGAGGCGCTCTTTGTCCTCTGAGTCGATCATCGCGATTGCGTACGAACCGTGGAGCTCAGCCAACGTCTTGCGGAACGCCGCCTCGACGTCGCCAAGTTCGACGAAGTTCTTCTCCATCAACTGGACGATGACTTCCGTGTCCGTCTCCGAGAGGAACGGGACGTCGAGCGTCGCCTTGATCTGCTCGTCGTTCTCGATGACACCGTTGTGGACGAGCGTGAAGCGGCCCGTCGTGCTCTGGTGCGGGTGGGCGTTCGGGACGCTCGGCACACCGTGTGTCGCCCAACGTGTGTGACCGATTCCGATCGTGCCATCTACTTCTGCTGGGACGACTTCGCGTAGCGCAGCGATTCGGCCGACTTCTTTATGCACGTTCACGTTATCATGCATCAAAGCAAGACCTGCCGAGTCATAACCACGGTACTCAAGTTTTTCAAGACCTTTGAGAAGGATTTCCTTCGCTCCGGTGTTCCCAATCATTCCTACAATTCCACACATACAAAAATCTCCCTTTATTTTCGATTTCTCGAAAAAGGAAACGGGCTTTTTCTAAGAGCTGTCAACGCGCTCCCCTTTGGCCGTCCGGTCGCCCGGGCGTTTTGAGGGTTTGCTTGTAGTCGTGACAGGCGACTAGGAGGCATCCGCCGAAAACTCGATAACCTCCAACCTCGTCAACTCCGTAGAGTTCTGGCGCTTGTTTCGTACTGGGTGTCCTTCCGTTTCTAAGGGCACGCTCTTAATAGTACAAATCACACCTCCATTCGTCAAGAAAATCACATAATTTCACAGTGACAAAACGGAAACAAAAAGGGAACCCGCAGACGGATTCCCTTGTTTTATTCCCTATTTCGACAAAATTATCCTTCTACACCGTAATCTTCGCGGACAACTTGTGCAATTCGTTCGACATAACGGTCACACTCTTCTGATGTCGGTGCTTCCGCCATGACGCGCACGAGCGGTTCCGTACCAGAAGCGCGGACGAGGATGCGGCCGTTGCCGTTCATTTCTGCTTCCGCTTCTTGAATCGTCGCGAGAACGCGGTCGCCGTTCATCGCCTCGTTTTTGTCCGTGACACGGATGTTGACGAGTTTTTGTGGGTAGACCGGCATCTCAGCCGCGAGTTCTGATAGCTTGCGGCCTGTCGTCTTCACGATTTGGGCGAGTTGAACGCCAGAGAGCATGCCGTCTCCCGTCGTCGAGTGGTCGAGGAAGATGAGGTGACCCGACTGCTCGCCACCGAGTGTGTAGTTGTGTTTCTTCATCTCTTCGACGACATAACGGTCACCGACCGCCGTCTGAAGCGCCGTCATACCAGCATCTTCAACCGCTTTATGGAAGCCGAGGTTACTCATGACCGTCGCGACAATCGTGTTGTCTTTGAGACGGCCTTTCTCGCTCAAGTACTTCCCGCAGATGTACATGATTTTATCGCCGTCGACGATATCACCGTTCTCATCGATTGCAATCAAGCGGTCGCCGTCGCCGTCAAAGGCGAGACCCATGTCCGCTCCTTTTTCACGAACGAACTGTGCCAAATGCTCAGGGTGTGTCGAGCCGACACCTTCGTTGATGTTCAAGCCGTTCGGCGAGTTGCCAATCGTCGAGACGTTCGCTTCGAGGTCAGCAAACAGACGTGCTGCCAATCCGCTCGTCGCACCATGGGCGCAGTCAAGGGCAATATGGAGACCGTCGAAATCTTCGTCAACCGTCTGTTTCAACATTTGAAGGTACTTCTGTGCACCCTCGTAGTAGTCTGAGACAAAGCCGAGGTCTTTTCCGACCGGGCGTGGCAACGTGTCTTCCGCCGCATCCAAAATCGCTTCGATTTCCGCTTCTGTCGCGTCGTCGAGCTTGAAGCCGTCGCTACCGAAGAACTTGATGCCGTTATCGGCTACCGGGTTGTGCGATGCCGAGATCATGACACCAGCCGTCGCATCGAGCGACTTCGTCAAATAAGCGACACCTGGCGTCGAGATGACGCCGAGACGCATCACTTCGGCTCCGATTGATAGGAGACCCGCGATGAGCGCACCTTCAAGCATATGACCTGAAATGCGTGTGTCACGGCCAATCAATACTTTTGGCTGTTCGCCGGCTGGCAAGTGTTTCGATAACACGTAGCCGCCCGCACGACCTAAACGATATGCTAACTCTGCTGTCAATTCTGAGTTCGCGACACCGCGGACTCCATCAGTTCCAAAATATTTACCCATAAATTCAATTCCTCACTTTTGTATGATTGAACGCCTCATTGAATCGAGGACGTTTCGGTTTGTTCATCGACGCTCGTTAACTCGATGTCGATTGTCTTCGGTGAGACGACGGTCACACCTTTTGGTACTTCATAGTCGACGTCGACCCCGTGTAACCCGCTCGGGAGGCCCGTCAAATCCAAGGTCACACTCACACTGTTCGACGTAATGCTCTCTAAGAGGGACCGCTTCCCGGACAAGGTGACCCCGATGACTTCAGGGGCTTGGAGCGTAAAGTTCGTTCGGTCATATCCTCGTACGGTCACAGGTACTGTCAATCGGACTCGTTCCGTCAATTCACCCGTGTCGTCTCGCGATTCATCCGCCGCTCGAACGAGCAATTGGACTTCCACTTGCTTCGTCTCAAGCGATGAGGCACCCTCCGGCACGGCGAGCGTTGCGGTCACTTTTCCGGTCTTGTCGATGCCATCTAAATCGATCGGCTCCGTCTCGACGGTGTCGATTGCATCGAGCACGTCTGGTGGCGCAAAGACACGGACTTCCGTCTCTTCTAGCAACGTGTCGACGAGTCTGAAATCATCTGCCACGTCACCGGTCGTCACCGCCTCAATCGGGAAGACGGCACTTTGTTCGTAGACCGGGACCGACACACTGATGATGTTCGGTTCGACGGTAACATTGAGCGGATTGCCATTGGCATCTAAAATCGTTGGCGTCAATTCACGCGTGAACGTTTGACTTTGATTGGCGACATCGACGTTCAACGTGATTTCTTGAACGTTTTGAATCCGACTGGCACCGCCTGACACTTTCACTGTCGTCGGTTCGATGTCGGCGTCACCGACCACTTTCCCTTCTGGCAATTGGTCTTTATTCAATAGGTTGACCGATACCGGGACTTCGACCGTCTGTTTGCGGTCAATATAGATTTCGACCGTATCCCGCTCGAGTTCGACGTTGACGTCTCCGCCAAAGCCGCGTGCCTCGACCGGAACGCGATGGAAGCCTGTCCCAAGGTTCGTTAAATCGACGAAGACTTGATAATCTTTCACCAACTTGGTCATCGTCAAACTGCTGGACGGACCTTGCAGTTCGACGCTCATTTCTTCTGGGACGTTATATGCCACGTACTGCACCTCATCGAAGAACACTTCGACGGGAACGTCGAGCGTCATCGAACTTTGTCCGACAATCGGGAGGGCGTTTGTGGAGTTGGTCGACGAACTCGTCTCGGCGACCATGAAATAAAGTAGGATGGCTAAAGCAAGTGCGATGACGCGGAGAAACCATTTATGTTGTAACCACTGATCAATCACTTACTTGTCCCCCCCTTTTTTATTGAAGAACGAGAGTGTCGTCTCTTTTTCTTCAATAACGAGTTCTTGGATCAATTTATTGCGAAGTCCCTCCTCATCCAACTCTCGATACAGACGTCCCGCAATCGCGAGCGACACGGCGCCTGTTTCTTCAGAGACGGTGAGCGTCACGCTATCCGTCACTTCACTGACCCCGATGGCGGCCCGGTGTCGGGTACCTAGCGCTTTATCGATATGTGGACTTTCCGACAATGGTAAATAACAGGCTGCTGCCGCAATTTTCCCATCTTGGATAATCATTGCCCCATCATGGAGCGGGGTGTTCGGAATGAACAGGTTGATAATCAGTTGTGACGTGATGTGTGAATCCATGCGGATCCCGGTCTCGACATACTCATTCAATCCCGTATCGCGTTCAATCGCAATCAGCGCACCGATGCGACGTTTTGACATATATTGTGCCGAGCTGACAATCGCTTCAATCATTTGACGCTGTTTATCCTCGTCACTCGTGCTCGTGCGACCGAACAAGTTACTCGTTCGCCCTAGATGCTCGAGCCCACGTCGGAGTTCCGGTTGGAAGATGATGATAATCCCAAGTAATCCGTAGGTGATGACCTGGTTCAATAAGAACTGTAACGTCTTCAACCCAAAGAATCCGCTGAGGAACCAGCTGACAAGGATGATGGAAATCCCTTTAATCAATTGGACCGCTTTTGTCCCACGTACAATCATCATCAATTTATAGATGACATACGTGACGACGACAATATCTAAAACGTCATTCAAATAATCGTACCAATGTACGTTTTCTGAAAGACTAAAGAATGATAAGAATGAAACCTGTTCAAGTAGCGGCAAATGCTCCCCTCCTCAACTACCTAGCCAATTCGTGCAAATTACATTATATCACATTTCTGAAACCACGCATCGCCAGACGATAAAACGAAACCAGATTGAAACGAACAAAAAAGACGCCGTCTCCGGCGCCCTCTTTTAGAAGATTTGTTTGAACGAATACCACATCCACTCAAACATCCGATCGATTTGTTCGAGTTCTCCCGTGACTTCTCCAGCGCTAGCCAGATAAGCCCGACCATTTACGGCCGTCGCGTTCCCGTTGACCGTCCCTTCAATCCGGAGGTCACCGCCTTGCACCGTGATGTCCCGCTCGACGGTTACACCTTGTGGGACGACCACCTCGTTCGATGTCACAACGATGCCCGGCACTTTCGTGTATGTCATCGTCTCCGTCGATTCATTCCATAAGCCAAGTGTCGCGCTCGACATCAAACTAAAGAAGAGAGCGGCCGCCATCAGTCCTGGATGCTTACGGAACCACGTCATCCATTTAGATTGTGGTTTCTGTTTTGTCCGGACTTTTTCTTCAAATCGAGTCACTGGTGCGACCTCGACCCGTGCTTTCGCTTCCGGTAAGGACGCCATGACACGGGCTGTAAAATCATCGGATAGTTTGGGCCGTGGTAAGGCCTTCAGTTCGGCATCTATTCGTTCGTAGTGGAGGTACGCTTCATATAAATCGTCGTCCTCCAACAATTGACGTAGTTCGTCAGATTCTTCGGGCAGGATGCCATCTTCCAAATATTGTTGTACTTTTTCTTCAGGAGTCAATTGAACCCCTCCCTGTTTTGAAAGATTGTTTTTAACATTTCTCTTCCCCGGAAGATCCTTGTTTTAACCGTAGCAACCGGCATATCGATCATGACGCTAATTTCCTTAAGCGATAAGTCATCCACGTATTTCAACAGCAATGGAATCCGATACTTGTCGGGCAGCTGTTTAATCGCTTCATGCATCTCGCCTCGAATTTCGCGATGAACGACTTGGGCGTCGGGTTGGGGTGCTTCATCAGCCAAGTGGTCCTGGTAGGTCAAGCCATCGGTGCCCGCAATCTCGGCATCCATTGAATATTCCGGCTTTCGCTTTCTCAGACGGTCGATTGCCACGTTTGTCGCAATCCGGTAAATCCACGTCTTGAACTTGTACTGGGGATCATACGTATCGATTCGGGTATACGCCCGAATAAACGTCTCCTGGGCAGCATCTTCCGCTTCGCCTCGATCATATAATATCTTATAAGCGACAGCAAAGACACCATCCTTGTACAGTTCTACCAGCTCAGCAAACGAATCATGATTCCCCGACCTTAATTCGTCGACTAAACGGGTGGTCAGCCGTTCCATCAGTCCACTTCCCCTCTCCGCAACCTATGCGGTCATCCTTCTATACGGATTTGTCTCTATGTAGGTTTCATTAAAATCGCATGACAATAAAAAAAGTTTCCAAGTCCATTGTAGCAAACAGACTTGGAAACTGTAAGGTCGTCAGACAGTTTCACTTTCCAATAACAGGTTTTCTTTGGATTTCAAAATCGTCTTACATAACTCGAACGCCAACTGGGCCGTTGTGTCATCATGATCGAGCGATGGATTTAATTCTACGAGTTCGACCGCAATCAAATCGTCAGCCTTCATTACTTCGGCCAAGATGGCTTTGCCTTCTTCGGCGGTCAGTCCTTGATCGACTGGCGTGCCGGTACCTGGAACAAGTTTCGCATCCAAGCTATCCATATCGAAGCTAAGATAGAACCGGTCCACACGTGCGCGCAAATAAGCGAGTGCCTCGTCCATCATGACGTCGACGCCCCGTGTCCGAATCTCTTCGACCGTGATTACTTTAATACCGAGTCGATTGATTTCTCGAATTTCACCTTCGTCGATATCCCGAAGCGCCATATACACCAAATGTTCGGGCGCGAGTTTCGGTTCACGTCCACCGACCTCGGTCAGGCGGATATCTCCCATCCCCATCGCCGCAGCAAGTGGCATCCCATGAATATTGCCCGATGGTGAGGTCTCACCCGTGTTCAGGTCAGCGTGCGCATCGACCCAGATGACACCGTATGGCCCCGTTTTGGCAAGACCCGCCAGCGTTCCGATTGCCATGCTGTGATCGCCCCCAACGATCAACGGGAATCGCTTCGCTTGAATGTCTGCATCGACGACCTCCGCGAGTTTTTGGACCGTGTATAAGACTCCATCTACCCGCTTCAAATGCTCTTCACTGTTAATCATTTCAGATTCAGGTAAGACACGGATCGTCTGTTGCTTCGTTTCTGCTGGCAATAGTGTTTCCAATCCGAGTGTCCGTAATTTTGATGGACCTTGTTCTACGCCATGTTTCCCCTGTCCATAACGTAGCGGCACTTCAATATATGACCAATTCATCCCCATTCCCCCTTGAACGTTTATAGCTTCATTGTAAACGCTACCAAACGCGTGGTTCAACTTCACACAATGATGAATAAACATACAAAAAGGCAGCCTGAATGGTGGCAGGCTGCCTTTCTCTGTACTCTCAAGTGAATGGTTCATGGATTTAGGCAAAAAAAAACTTAAGTCATAAGTAACTTAAGAAAAAAACAAATGGTGGAGCCTAGCGGGATCGAACCGCTGACCTCCTGCGTGCAAGGCAGGCGCTCTCCCAGCTGAGCTAAGGCCCCGTCAAGGGAATAATATGGAGCGGAAGACGGGATTCGAACCCGCGACCCCGACCTTGGCAAGGTCGTATTCTACCACTGAACTACTTCCGCATAAAAATGAGCCATGCAGGGCTCGAACCTGCGACCCTCTGATTAAAAGTCAGATGCTCTACCAACTGAGCTAATGGCTCAAACCTGGTGGGGGGGGGCGGATTCGAACCGCCGAACCCGAGGGAGCGGATTTACAGTCCGCCGCGTTTAGCCACTTCGCTACCCCCCCAAGGAGTGCCGGCGAAAGGATTCGAACCCTCGACCCTCTGATTACAAGTCAGATGCTCTACCAACTGAGCTACACCGGCATATATGGTTTGATTGTTTATTAAAAAGATGGTGGAGGATGACGGGATCGAACCGCCGACCCCCTGCTTGTAAGGCAGGTGCTCTCCCAGCTGAGCTAATCCTCCAAATGGTGACCCGTACGGGATTCGAACCCGTGTTACCGCCGTGAAAGGGCGGTGTCTTAACCGCTTGACCAACGGGCCTTAATTGGCTCCGCAAGTAGGATTTGAACCTACGACCTACCGGTTAACAGCCGGTTGCTCTACCACTGAGCTATTGCGGAACGATCTTGCCTGG
>NZ_JACSLW010000041.1:0-200 GCF_018618345.1 Exiguobacterium sp. s36 | reverse complement strand
ACGATGGGGGGACGCAGAAGGATAAGGTAACCGTGCGACTGGAAGTGCACGGACAAGCAGCGAGGCCGTCGGGTTGGCAAATCCGCCCGACACACAAGGTTGAGCTGTGACGTGGAGCCCGTAGGGCGAAGTACCGGATTTCACGCTGCCAAGAAAAGCCTCTAGTAAGGAGGTCGGCGCCAGTACCGTAAACCGACACA
>NZ_JACSLW010000005.1:0-206313 GCF_018618345.1 Exiguobacterium sp. s36 | reverse complement strand
AGCCAGGATCAAACTCTCCAAAGAATTTGATATAGCTCTTTAAAAATGACGAAGCTTGCGCTTCATTCAAACATTGTAAAACTTTTTTTTGCCTCATCGTTCAGTTTTCAAAGTTCGTCTGCCGCTCTTGGCGACTTCATTAATTTATCACGTCGTCTATCTCCGCGTCAACAACTTTTTTCACAAATTGTTTTACTGAAATAATCTTTCGCCGTGACAACGTTTATAACTATAATCTCTATTTACCACTTCGTCAATAGAAATATTACAAAAAAATAAAAAAGGTTGAGCCCCGTCATGAGGCCCAACGCTTCAATCTTTCGCTAGCGGCACATAGCCCGTCCGCTCCACCAATGCCTGCCCTTCTTCAGATGTCATCCAATCTAAAAACGGCTTATGCGTTTCATAGTTCTCTTCTGTCGTGATGGCATAAAATTCAGAAGTGATCGGATACGTCCCGTCAGCGATGGTTTCTACCGTTGGAGCGATTCCATTCACTTGAAGTAATTTAATGTCGTGATCTTCGACCATCTCGGTCGCATAGAAGCGGAAGGAGAACCCAATCGCATTTTTATGATTTGTGTATGCGGCCGTCTGTTCGATAATACCGCCCATACCTTCCGGGACATCTTCAACGGGTGCAGCCATTAATTTACGATCACCCATCACCCGCTGCAAGGCCGTCTGGCTCCCGCTTCCTTCTGGACGTTGGAAGGCTCGAATCGGATCATTCTCGCCTCCGACCTCACTCCAATTATCGATGTCTCCGGCATACACTTGTTGAATCTCGTCTAATTTAAGCGAGTCAACTAGATTGTCTTCATGTACAAAGAAGACAAACGCTTCGAGCCCGATTGGTGTCATGTTGAACTCCACACCAGCCTTCTTAGCCGCGGCCACTTGAAGATCTGATGGTCCGGCGACAAAAATGATGTCCGTCTTCCCTTGAATCAACCGATCGTACGCTTCTCCCGTCGTCGTCGAGACGACAGGACTCTCCTCCGTACTATACGGATTATATTCGCCAGAAGGATAAACCGCTTCGACAAAAGACGCATACAGTGGATAGAGTGCCGTAGCACCATCGAGGCGTGGGAGATTTGAATCGATTTTAAACGAAGATGGCGCATCGAGCTTAGCTAAATCGGATTCCTCTTTAAACGGTTGATAGTCAAACAACTCAACACCGCGTTCTTCAATCCGCAAACCTTCTGTATACACGTAGTACCCTTTCACTGAACCGAAGAACACGACTCCAATCACGGTTCCAATCAATCCGACTCGTTTGAGTCCCCCCTTCGTTAACGACGAGAAGTCATATAGCGCCATAATGAGAATTAATAAAGCGGCAACGTACCAAATTGTCCAAAGGATCGGGCGTCCTCCTGCAATCGGATTGCCCATCGTAAAGAGTGCTGTAAAGACCGATATGACTGCGGTCACAAGCACAATCAACACACTACCGAATATAAACTTGACGATTTTCATCTGATTCAACTACTCCATTCGCTTCTATATAGTTAGGCGATCTCATAGGCTATGGCTTCCACCCCAACACCTTTTGTCGGTCGCGCGACCGAACGGACGTATCCTTTGCGGACAAGGAACCCGACGATGCTACCTAGGTCGACTTTCAATGCTTGCAAGTTCGGGTGTTCCATTAATTCCGAAAACGGCCACGGTTCGTCGCGTTGTTGCATCGTTTGCAGTAGCAGAAGCGTGCCCGGCAACACTTTTGATTGAATCAAATGTTCCATTCCAATAATCACCAAGTGAATCCGTTGTTCAAGCGACTCATGTCCGCTCACGAGTTCCTCGTGGAGTTTATATATTTCTAAATCGAGTGTGCGTACTTGTTTCCATAATACGATTTCAGGATGAATCCCGGCCTCTAAGACCGATAATCTGGCCAAATGAGTCAAGGCATGATGAATTTGGGTGAAGGCGTCTTGGTGTTCCTCTTGCAAAAATAAGCTTCGGCCGTCTTCAAAGCGTCGCAGCAATTTCGCAAAAGCAAGCGATAGTTGCAGACGTTGCTCATCGTTTGAGAAATTACGAAGACGTTGTCGCAAGTCTAATAAAAACGTATTTCGTTCAAACAACACCATTCCATCTTCAATCCAGTGGATGGCCCGGCGATTCTCGTTCATCAAAATCCAGCGATCCATCATCGAATCACTCACCAAATGGAGAATGATTTTTTCTTGTCCGACCTGATAGTGTTTCACTGTCCAGAACGGTTCTTCTTTGGCTTCAATCACAATCAACAACCGGTCCGATTGGTCTGTCAACGGATCGCGTGGTCGTTTCTTCTTCACTTCGATGATGCCAAGCGTCGTCTTCAAGGCTGCATATTCCGAATAGATTGTGCGTGTGGCATACTCCATAGTCACCTTGATACCTTCTTTCTATATGATGAACTTCAAACGTCCACCCAATAATCTGATACGAAAATGATTCGCCTTCTTTTAAAATTCTCCTGCCAGCGATTGTATGAACTTCTCACGGTCGAGCAGATGAGCTATAGTAAAGACAGACATGGAGGGATTACGAAATGAAAAAACGGGGGAATAAAATCAACCGCGCTCGAAACCTTGCGTTGTTGCTCGTCTTTGCGGGAATCGGGGTCATGTATCTCGGCCTGTTGGCGAAAAGCATCACATGGCTGATGATTATTTTCATGTTGCTCGGCTTTGTGATGGTGTTATCGAGTTCAGCGCTCTACTTTATTATTGGGATGGCATCCACGAAAGCCATCGTCGTCACTTGCCCGAATTGTGAGAAACAGACAAAGATGCTCGGTCGGGTCGACTTATGTATGCATTGCGACGAACCGCTCACGATCGACCAATCGCTCGAAGGTAAAGAGTTCGACGAAAAATATAACAAACGCCAATCACATTCACACGAATAAAAAAACATCCTCAGGCAGAGGATGTTTTTTAATGTTTATGCGCTTGTTCAGCTTGGCACGCCGGGCATGTCCCGTATACTTCGAGACGATGGCGGTCGACTTTGAACCCAGTCAATTGAGATGCGACCGATTCGATTTCATCGAGGACCGGGTAGTTGAAGTCGACGACTTTCCCACACGCATCACAGATGATGTGGTAGTGACGCGACGTCACGAAATCAAACCGGCTCGATGCGTCTCCGTAATTCATCTCTTGAACGAGACCGACTTCTTTAAAGACGCGCAAGTTGTTATAGACGGTAGCGACACTCATGTTCGGAAATCTCGCCGAAAGTGCCTTATAAATGTCATCCGCTGTCGGGTGACTGTGCTCCGTGACGAGGTACTCCAAAATGGCCTGGCGCTGAGGCGTCATTCTGACTCCATGTTCTCGGAGCGACTGAACAGCATGGTCAAGCATTTCGCTTCCCACGTCAATCCCTCATTTCTTCTATAGAATTCATTTGAAGTGTTAGTAGTAATTAACCTATTTCTTACATAGTAATCTTTATAAATAGTGTACTGATTTCTGGAACGGTCGTCAAACGTTGAGCTTAAGCGGTTGACGGCTGTGATACAATAAGTGCGAATTTGTAAAAGGAGGCAATACATATGGCAACACCATCTACACGCAACAATTCAGACGTTTTGTATACCGATGCCTTGACGCATATCGTCGGCGGGGTCAACAGCCCTTCCCGCTCATTCAAGGCAGTCGGCGGAGGTGCACCCGTCTATATGGAACGAGGAGACGGCGCCTATTTTTATGACGTCGACGGCAATCGTTATATCGACTATTTGGCGGCGTACGGTCCGATTATCACGGGCCACGCCCATCCGCATATCCATAAAGCGTTAATCGCGGCTTCGTCTAAAGGACTCCTTTACGGAACACCGCATGAGCTTGAAGTCGAGTTCGCGAAAAAACTAAAGGCGGCCATCCCGTCAATGGATAAGGTCCGTTTCACCAACTCGGGGACCGAGGCGGTCATGACGACCGTACGTGTCGCCCGTGCTTACACGGGACGCGAACTCGTCGTCAAATTCAGCGGTTGCTATCATGGCCACTCGGACTTGATGCTCATCGCAGCAGGCAGCGGACCAGCCACGCTCGGCTCACCAGATTCGGCCGGCGTCACACGGGCCACGGCGAAAGAAGTCATCACCGTGCCGTTCAATGACGTCGAGGCGTTCCGAGACATGATGCGCGAATGGGGCAGTCAAATCGCCTGTGTCCTCGTCGAACCGATTGTCGGAAACTTCGGCATCGTCGAGCCGAAACCTGGATTCCTCCAGGCCATCAACGACATCACCCATGAACATGGCGCCCTCGTTATTTACGACGAAGTGATCACGGCGTTCCGCTTCACATACGGCAGTGCCCAGCAAGTATATGGCATCGAGCCGGATATGACCGCCCTCGGGAAAATCATCGGCGGAGGCTTGCCGATTGGTGCCTATGGAGGTAAAGCTGAAATTATGGAAACGGTCGCTCCGCTCGGTCCAGCTTATCAGGCCGGAACGATGGCCGGTAACCCGGCATCGATGGCAACAGGAATTGCTTGCCTCGAAGTACTCGAGCAACCGGGTGTGTATGAAAAGCTTGACGCGCTCGGTGCCCAGCTCGAGGTCGGGATTCGTGAAGCCGCTAAAACACACGGCGTGACCATCACATTGAACCGTCTAAAGGGCGCACTTACGGTGTACTTCACGGACGAGGTCGTGACCGACTATGAGGGAGCCGAGAAGTCGGACGGTGAAGTGTTCGGACGCTTCTTCAAATTGATGCTCGAGAACGGTGTCAATTTGGCCCCTTCTAAGTATGAGGCTTGGTTCTTGACGACTGAGCATAGCAAGGCAGATATCGAAGAGACGATTGTTGCGGTGAACCGCGCCTTCGCCCAACTATAAGTAAAAGGAGATGCCGCGGCATCTCCTTTTTGATTACACCGAAGGTCGGATCCACAACTGGTCGTAGCGTGGATGTCCGAATATATCGACCGGCACGTCGCCTAGAAAACTCGGGAAGCTCCGCTCCCGCTCGACATGGTATAGCGGAATGACGAGCGCCGCCTCCGTCAAATAGCGTTCCACCTCCCGATGGAGCATCGGCCAAGCGCTCATATCGGTTTGACGGTAGCGGTCCATCATCGTTCGGAGTTCCGTTTCATGTGCGACGAGCTTGCCGACGAGCGACAGCTCACTCGTCAAAAAGGCGAGAAACGCCAAATCCAAGTCTTCGCTCATCATCTCCCCGCATAAAATTAAATCTGCTCGGCGAAGTGTCTCCTCTTGCAGTAAACAACTGAGCGCATACGTCTCCGTCTCGACGGTGAAACCGGCAGCCCGCAACTGTGATGCGACGAGCGCCGCGTCTTCCGTCGCCACGTCGAACGGCAAGTGTAATAGTCGGAGCGGACGCTTAGAACTCTCGCTTGGCTCGGCCAGTGGAATCGGGCGACTCGTTTCCGGGAAAAAGCCGTGGGCCACTTGATGACGTTCTCCCCCCAAATCGACGACCGCTTGTTTATCGATCGCCCGTTGAATCGCTCGTCGCGTCGCCATATCTTCTTTCAGCCAGGAGTGCTGTAAGTTGAACATGAGATAACGAGCCCCGGCCTCGGCAATCCATTTCACGACGCTATGATCGTCCCGGGCGCTCCATTTGGCGTGATCTGCTTCCGAGAACGTGACAAACTCAACCACGTCCAATGACGGACGCGGGCGCAACCCGCGCTCGAACGCCCGTAAACGCACGACGTCGTCGGATTGTTTCTCCAATTTGAAAGGCCCCGTCCCAACAATCCCTTCTGCTCCTTCATACGTAATGGATGCCGGTGTTTGAGCAAGCAAGCGCTCGATGTAGGCCCGATGTGCTTTCGTATAGAGGTCGACCACATACGGTGCGGGCGAGTCGACCCGATCAATCGGTGCGAACAACCAGACTTGTTTGCCGCGAGCCAAGAGTCGGCTCAATGAGTAGACGACGTCTTTGCCCGTTAACGTCATCCCGTTGTGGAAAGTGATCCCTTTACGGATGTAACAGCGAAATCCAAATGGCGTCTCCTCCATATGATGGGCTAGCGACGGTTGAACCGTGGTCCCGTCCCATTCGAACAGGCGGTCGAAGACGTGACGCGATAACGACGCCTCCATCGCGATGTGGATATCAAGCGGATCAAGTGACTCGAGTGTCCGCGTCCTCGGGAAAATAAAACGGTCTTCTTCCGTCTGTTCGAAACCAAATCGGTTCCAAATCCGCGCTTGGATCAGTTCCCGTAATGCGGGTGGCCAATCCCACTCCAACCATTTGGCCGCCTGCGCCATCGTAGCCTCAGAAAATGAGGTTACGACCCACGCCTGGAGCGTCTCGTCAAAGTCCGACTGAAAACGAAGCATCGATTCATGGCCGCGCCCTTTGCCGGCTTGATAGGTCACCCACCCCATCGCCTCCCATGCCTTGATATCGCGCTTCACTTGTTTCTCACTATAGCCGACCACCTCGACGGCTTGCCGGAGTGTCACGTCCATTTTGTCCGCCTGTAACGCATAGCGATAAATTGCCACTAGTTTTGCATTCATGTCATTCCCCCTAAAAGTGGACATGTCCAAATAATTTGTCTCTTTTTACCAAGTGTAGTCCACGTTTAAAGTAGTGACAAGGAGGTGCTCACATGAAATTCAAAGATTTCCCAACTAACGTCCGACTTCGACTCGTCTGTGGATTTTTCATCCGCATCGTCGGCTCGGCCATCTTTCCATTCATGGCTTTATATTTTTCAGAAGAACTCGGCAAAATCGCTGCTGGGATCATCATGACGTCATTCGTCATCATCGGGTATGTCACCGGCTTGTTCGGTGGGTACTTCTCCGACCGCTTTAATCGCAAGCACGTCTTACAGATTGGCCAACTCGTCCAAATTATCTGCTTCATCGGGATGACAGTCGCGATTCACCCATCGAACAACTGGGCACTCGCCGTCGCCATCTTGTATTTCGGTCATGCCGTCGCCAACGGCTTGAACTATCCGGCTCTCGAAGCGATTGTGATCGACTCGATGGAACCATCGAATCGAAAAGCGATTTATGTATATGATTATTGGCTCGTCAATTTAGCGATCGCCGGCGGTGTCATGCTCGGCGGTGCGTTCTATCGCGACTACCGGTTTGGTTTATTTATCGGTATGACGCTCGTATTGACCATCACAACGGTCGTCTTGCAACGCTATCTCGTCGATTCACATCAAGGTAACCGGTCGACGCCGGCCAACCCGATCGTCGGCGTGATTCAAAACTATCGGATTGCCTTGAATGACCGACGCTGGATGCTCTTCGTGCTCGGTAGCATGCTCGTCTTCTCGACAGAGTTTCATATGGCAAACTATATCGGCGTTCATTTGGCCGAATCGTTCCAAGAACGTGCGATTATCGGCGTGCCGTTCGACGGTGTCCGGATGATGGCGTTCATGCAGCTCGAGAACACATTGCTCGTCGTCGCCATCACGTTCGCCGTCACCGCCTTTGTGAAACGGTACCGGGAGAAATACGTATTCTTCATCGGCTTGTCACTCTATATCACAGCGTATGCGGCCATCACATCGATGAACTCATTTCTGATTCTCGCCGTCTTGGCCGTCGTCTTCACGGTCGGCGAGTTGCTATACTCACCAATCCGCCAAGTGAAGCAAGTCGACCTGCTCGACCCAGAGCGTCGCGCCTCGTATCTCGCTTTTGGGGGACTCACATTCCATGGGGCCAAACTCGTGGCCGCGGCCGGCATCGTCGTCGGGGCGTTCATCGGACCTGTGTTCATGAGCGGCTACATCTTCTTGTTCGGGGCGCTCGGGGCGTATCTTTATTACGTCTCGCTCTATAAAATGGAATCGCTGCGCCAGCTTGCCGCATGACGTTTGAACTGACTCCGGAACGGAAACAGGCAAGAGTGAAGGAGGCGAACCAAATGCCAGCCATTGTATTGTTTGATGGAGACTGTAATTTTTGCGACGCCAGCGTCCAATTCATCCTGAATCGGGACACAACAGGGAATTTCCACTTTGCCTCGCTTCAAGGCGACGCTGGGAAAGCGTTACGCGAA
The DNA here is from genome assembly GCF_018618345.1 of Exiguobacterium sp. s36. NCBI lineage: Bacteria > Bacillati > Bacillota > Bacilli > Caryophanales > Exiguobacterium > Exiguobacterium sp. s36. The sequence continues at coordinate 198,265 of NZ_JACSLW010000005.1, read as the reverse complement.
CGTCACCGCATCAGCGACTCGGTTGACAGCATCGTCTTGATTCGTGACGGCGTGCCTTATATCAAATCCGACGCGGCCATCCGGATTGCAGAAGGATTGGATGGGATGTGGCGATGGCTCCGGTTCGTGAAAATCGTCCCAAAACCGATTCGCGACTTCGGCTATGATGTCATCGCCAAGCATCGTTACGAATGGTTCGGACAAAAACAGACGTGTAAACTGCCGACACCGGAAGAACGAAGCCGGTTTCTCGATCAACAACCAAAACCGCCGACTCGATGAGTCGACGGTTTTTTTAGTCCATACACGTCAAGTACGTCCAATGGCACTCCGGCATCGGATTGCCCATGAAACTGACACCGAGGTCATCGGCCCGGTGAATCGTCGTCCACGGGGCATCCCCGACTTGAAGATACACTTCATGGTGCGGCGATTGCGTATGACTACCGGACAGTTTGAACGTGGCAGTGTCCTTCAATTGTGCGACAATCGTGTACTTGATGTCCGGCGCGATGACGAGCGGATTGCCGACCGAATGGTGCAAGCGGTATGCGGTCCGCCCCCGGTCAATATCGATATCGTCAAGATACACTTGATCGACCGAAGCGACATCTTCTCCTGTCAGTTGATGACGGGCGTTGTATCCGCGCGTCACTCCGGCATCTTTTTTGATAGAGACGATCGGAATGTCGTGCATCCCTTCGACTTTCACTTCCGTCCGCGTCCGATAGTCGTTCGCATGAACGTTGTATGGTCGTCCATCCCCTTCAAAATAAGGGTGAGGCGACAATAAGTTCGGATTTTTAATCATCGGCGGACGAATGAACGTCTGGACGCGAAGCTGAATCTGATTGACCGTCTCCAAATCAGGACGGAGCGGACTGACGAGAAAATACATGACGAACAGTTCTTTGTCGCGCCGCGTGTCCGTCTTCAATTCTTTGGCGAGTGACATTGCTTTGCCGACAGCGTGAATGAGACGCGTCCCCGGTTTCGCGTCCCGCTTCACCGGGCGGAGCGCCCGAACTTCATACATCGTCGGTTCGTGTAGCGGTGTGTCGTCCAAATAGGCGTTCCCGACGACCTCGGCGATTCGTCGTCCTTGTCGATAGATCGCATACGTCTCGACGTCAGGAATCGGATCCCATTGGAGATGGGTACCGGTCGACGCGACGACGGCCGATGTGAGATGTCGATTCCAATACAAATCATCGCTCGGGTCGACGGCGGCCGTATACACTTTCGCCACTTCCCCTTGCTCATCCGTGAGACGATAGGCGACTTGCTCTCCGACGGCCGTCTCATGGTCGACATAGTGCTGGTCAGTCCCTTCATACACATACTTCCCGTTCCGCGTAAGCCGGACCTTCCCCTCCACTGACCACGTCAGCTCGAGCGCGTCCTTAAGCGGTTTTACTGTGATTAAACCTTCCCCGTTCATCATTGGACTCTCCCCCTTTTGGCATGTCGTTTCTTCATTCCCGTCTCACTGTCACGGAAAACAAAAAAAGGCCCCGAGTCTCCTCGAGGCCGCGTCTCATTCGACGACTGCCAAATCTTGAATCATATACAAATCGTAATAGGCTCCGCGGCGACGCATCAGTTCTTCATGCGTCCCGGTCTCCATAATTTGTCCGTTATCGACGACGACAATCTTATCGGCATCGGTGATGGTCGACAATCGGTGCGCGACGATGAGCGTCGTTCTCCCTTTCGTCAAACGCGCGAGCGAATCCTGAATCATCGCCTCACTCTCAAGGTCGAGCGCACTCGTCGCTTCGTCGAGAATGATGATTGGCGGATGTTTCAAGAAGACACGGGCGATGGCAAGCCGTTGTTTCTGACCGCCTGACAGTTTGACACCTTTTTCCCCGACCGGCGTATTGTAGCCATCCTGCAAGTTCGAGATGAACTCATGTGCGTTCGCTGCTTTCGCGGCGGCGATCACATCTTCGTCACTCGCTTCCGGATTCCCCATCCGGATGTTCATCGCGACCGATTCACTGAACAGAACCGAATCTTGCATGACCATCCCGATTTGATCGCGCAGAGCCCGCAATTTGAAATCACGGACGTCGGTGCCATCAATTTTGATGCTACCCGACGTGACGTCATAAAACCGTGGAATCAAGCTGACGAGCGTCGACTTTCCGCCACCGGACATGCCGACGAACGCAACCCGCTCTCCAGAGCGAATATGCAGGTTGACGTCACGGAGGGCGCGGGTACCGTCTTTCTCGTACGCAAAGCTGACCTGCTCGAGTTCGATGTCGCCTGCCGTTTTCACGGGAACGAACGCACTCGATTTTTCTTCGATGTCATACGGCTCATCGAGGAACTCGAAGACCCGGTCCATCGAAGCGACCGACTGCGTGAGCGTCGTCGCCGAGTTGACGAGACGACCGAGCGGTGCGTAGAGACGATCGATATACGCGATGAAGGCGACGAGTGTCCCGAGTGAAACTTGTTCTTGCAGGACGAGCCAAGAAGCCGATGTGAAGATTAAAATCGGGGCGATGTCCGTGATCGTCGAGACGACGACGTACGTCTTCGCGTTCCACCCTGTATGACGGAGCGCAGCCTTCAAGAAGCCACCGTTCTGTTCTTCGAACGCCTTGTTCTCATACGGTTCGAGGGCGAAGCTGCGGATGACGGCCATCCCGTTGACGCGTTCGGTCAAATGACCTTGAAGGTCCGCAAGGGCGGCCGAGCGTTCCCGCGTGAGCCGGCGCAGTCGTCCGTAGAAGTAACGGACGGCGATGGCGTAGAACGGGAGCGGCAAGATGGCGATGAGCGTCAATTGCGGGTCGATCGTGTACATGATGGCGATCGCGATTAAAATCGTGACCATATCGAGCCAAATGTTCATCAAACCGGTGATGACGAAGTCTTTCGTCTGTTCGACATCGTTAATGATGCGCGAGATAATCTGTCCCGTCTTATTGTTCGAATAATAGCGGAGCGATAGTTTTTGGACGTGGTCGAACAATCGGTTCCGGACGTCGAACAAAATCCGCGTCGCTGCCCATTGCGCCAAATATTGGCGCAAGTATTCAATTGGCGGCTTCAAGACGAGGAAGACGAAGAAGACGATGCTGAACAGCCAGACGAGCTCGGTATAATCTCTAGCCGGTTCCGGGTCTGTCAAATAGTTATCGATGACATATCTATAAAGGAGCGGCAACCCGAGCGGGATGGAAAATTTCAAAATCCCGACGAAAATGGTCAGCGCGATTTGTTTCTTATACGGTTTAACGAACTGTAAATAACGTTTAATACTACCCATTAGTTCCTCCTTCAAGAAAAAAGCGGAGATGAGCGATCATCTCCGGTAACGTGCTTCGTATTCGCGATACCATTCATCGACGAATGTTGGGTTGAACGGCCCTTTCCGTCCTCGAATCCAGTTAATAAGTTCTTGAACGTTCTGTTTCAAGATTCGATCAATCGCTTTCGGATAATTCATCTCGCGACGATGCCGCTCATATTCATCCTCATCTAAAATCGTGTACGACATATCCGGGAACACCTTGATGTCCAAATCGTAATCGATGTACTTGATGGCACGTTCTGCCCCATCGAACGTTGTCGGCGAACCTAGATTACAGTAGTAGTAAATCCCATCTTCGCGAATCATGCAGATGACATTGAACCAAAACTCAGATGAAAAGTAGCAAATTGCCGGCTCACGTGTTCTCCATTGCCGGCCGTCTGACTCACTGACCATGATGCGGTCATTGAATCCGATCATATCCGTTTTTGACGACTGAAGGACGAGCGTTTCTTCCCAAACGCGATGCAAAGTTCCGTTGTGCTTGTAGCTCTGTATCTCGATCTTGCTACCTGCTTTGGGAAATAAGCTCATAAGCTCCTCCTTTCCGCTATGATGCTATACAATTCTCATATTTAATTATAGCGACTTTCAGAACCAATGAAAAAGGAAATCTCTTATTTTCACGAATTTAGTGTTTTTTGGAATGCCTCGGCTCGCGCTTTGAACATCGGCCGGAGCACGAAGTACTCGACGAGGACAGTCGGCACGTAACTGTCGAACGTGACCTCATCGACCATAACGGCTTGCCCGTCCACTTGTTCGACGCGGTGGACGTGACTGAAACGACGGAACGGAAACGGCAACTTCACGCCTTGATCACAAAAGGCACGGTCTCCAGCCAATGTGATGGCGCTATTCCAAGGCAAAGAGACCGGCCCGACCCCGATACGGAGCTGAACGACGTTCCCCTCGACCGAAGCCCCATCCCCAACGAGCGTCACTTTCGGGAAAGACGTCAGTTTTGATAAGAGCGAAGCGTCTTGAAGCAACGTCCATAATGTGTCCACAGACGTGTCGAATGGTGTTCGTACGTCAAACTGTCTCATCTTTCGCACCTGCCATCTGCTCTAATTTTTGTTGGGCGACCGATACCGTCACCACGTCGCGTGCCTCTTCGTCGAGCCAAGCCCACTCGCCGTCCGGTAGCGTCTCGACCTCGTATAGGTCGATGTACCAGACGATATGGGAAAACACATGTTTCACTTGTCCAATATAGGTTCCGTTTAACTGTTCCCCCGTTCCGCGGTCTGTAAGCGGATATTGCCACATTCCAGCGAGAAGACCGGCATCCGGGCGCTTCACGTATGCGGTCCGGCCGTCCTGGCGACAGTAGAGCGCATCATACATCTCAATCCGAGCCGCCCCTTTTTTCGTCTTGACCGGGAGTTCATCTTGAACGTTATGGGTATAAGCATAACAATCGTCTTGAACGGGACAGAGCGAACACATCGGGTTTTTCGGCGTACATACCGTCGCCCCGAGCTCCATGATGCCTTCGTTAAAGTCTGAGGCATGCGCCGGGTCCATAAGTCGTCGCACGACTTGCTCGAACAGTTTTCGCGTTTTCGGGACGGCGATGTCGTCATAAATCCCGAATTGACGGGACATGACGCGCATGACGTTGCCATCGACGGCCGGTTCCGGCTGATTGTAGGCAATCGATAACACCGCCCCAGTCGTATACGGTCCGACACCTTTCAGTTTTTCGAACCGTTCTTTTTCCTCGGGGACAATCCCGTCGTACACGGCAACGACTTCTCGGACGGCTTGATGAAGGTTTCGAACCCGTGAGTAATAACCGAGTCCTTCCCAATATTTGACGACCTCATCGGGTTCGGCCGCTGCCAATGCCTCAATCGTCGGGAACCGCTCTATGAAACGGTTATAGTATGGGATAACGGTATCGACGCGCGTCTGTTGGAGCATGACTTCGCTCACCCAGACCCGATATGGATTTTTTCCGTGACGCCATGGCAAATCACGCTTTTCGCGATTGAACCACGTCACTAAATTTGTGTTGAATTCTTGAATATTATAATTTGTGAACAATTTATCAACATCGAGCATTTTGTTTCCCCTCGTTTTAAAAATATTGTATGATGTAGTGGATTAAAATATGCGGTTTTTCTACTTTTATGGAGGTGCTGAAGCACATTGGATACTGCTACTCACATTGGGATGGGACTAGGTTTAAGTGCAATCGCGACACTCAGCCCGGAGGTGTCAGGCGACGCACAAATGTTTCTAGCCATGACAGCGACGGCGCTCGTCGGCTCACATGCTCCGGACTTTGACACGGTCTTCAAACTAAAAGGAAATAGCACGTATTTACGCCAGCACCGCGGTCGTTCACACGGAATAACCGCACTACTCGCCTGGCCGATCATCGTCAGCGCCGTCATCGGACTCGCGCTTGGCGTCAACCCCGCTTCATTATGGGTCATGGCACAAATCGCCGTGTTGTTACACGTTACGGTCGACTTGTTCAACGCCTACGGGACGCAGGCCCTTCAACCGTTTTCGGAAAAATGGATTGGCTGGGGCGTCATCGGGACGTTTGATCCGTATTTGTTCTCTGCCTATTATGGGGCATATGTATTATGGCTTATCACAGGGGCGACTGTCCCGATTTTTGCACTGCTCATTGCGCTCGTCATCAGCTATTACGCGATTCAATTCAAGTTGCGTAACCGCGCCCTCGCCACGGTCGCCCGTCACTTCGCTGGTGCACACGAACTGTTCATCTCGCCAGGTATCGGTTGGGATGACTGGCATGTCGCCGTTCGATTCCGCAACGGTTTAGGTGCCGTCAAAGTGAAAAAAGGAACGGTCATCGAATGCGGTCGTTTCCGTGACAAGCCGATGCCAGGTGAAGATGACCTTCACTTCGTGGAAGCCCGTAAAAATGCGGATCTTCAATCGTTCCTCGAATTCTCGAAGATTCACACGTATACGGTCACGCGTCACAACGGTATGATCGAGTATCGCTTCACGAACTTGCGCTATTTCGCGAAAGATATTTATCCGTTCGTCGCCGTCGTCATCGTCGACGAAGAATCGAATGAAGTGTTGTCTTCATTCACTGGCTGGGTGTTCAGTGAAGAGAGCTTGCAAAAGAAATTGGCCTACGAACAGTAAAAAGTCGCTCACAGGAGCGACTTTTTTTATGCCTCTGACTCCGTGAACTGGAGCTCAAAGTCAAATTTGACTTTTTTATCGACGAGAACGCCACCCGCTTCGAGCGCCTGGTTCCACGTCAATCCGTAATCTTCTCGGTTGATTGACCCGTCCCCGGTAAAAGCGTGTTTCATATTGCCCCACGGGTCTTTCGCGCTTCCCTCGTACTCGACTTCGAACGTCTCTTCCCGGGTCGTCCCGCGAATCGTTAAATTCCCGGTCAATTCGAATTCACCGCCACCCTTTGAGCGGAACGATGTCGATTCGAACACGATGTCCTCATGTTGCTCCACATCGAAGAAGTCTCCAGACCGCAAATGGTTGTCGCGGTCACTGTTATTCGTATCGATCGATGCCGCCTTGATCGTCACCTTCACGCTCACGTTCGCGAGATCGTCCGGTTGTCCGTTCGCCTCGACGTGAAAATCTTTGAACTCCCCTTTTACTTTCGAAATCATCATATGCTTGACCGTAAATGTAATCGAACTGTGTGCCGGGTCGACTTGATATGTTTTTGCCATGAATCTGTCCACTCCTTCGATTTGGAATTGATACTAATATGATGTTTACCACAAATCTTGACTTCAAAACATTTCCGTTCAAATGTGACAAATTATTGTCGAAAAATTTTGACTTTTATCACGCCGACCCGTTACGATAAAAAAAGGGAGCTGTTGACTTACAGTAAAATGTAAGCGCATACATAGAATCCCTATACTTTACGGAAAAGGGAGGAACGACCATGATTTATGAAGTCCCAAACTCGACAGGCACGAAAGTTCACTTTAAAGACCGCTATGAGAATTACATCAACGGAAAGTGGACCGCGCCTGCAGGGGGAGAATATTTTGAGAACACCTCTCCGGTAAATGGTAAAGTTTTATGCGAAGTCGCCCGCTCAACGAAAGAAGATATCGAGCTCGCCTTGGATTCGGCCCATGCTGCCAAAGACGCCTGGGGCAAAACGTCGGTCACTGAACGCTCTGTCATTTTAAATAAAATCGCCGATCGTATGGAAACGAACCTCGAAATGCTCGCATACGCCGAGACGTGGGAAAACGGGAAAGCCGTCCGCGAGACGCTCAATGCCGATTTACCGCTCGCTATCGATCACTTCCGCTATTTTGCGGGCGTCATCCGGTCACAGGAAGGCGGCATCAGTGAACTCGACAACGACACGGTCGCTTATCATTTCAATGAACCGCTCGGTGTCGTCGCCCAAATCATCCCATGGAACTTCCCGATTTTAATGGCGGTCTGGAAAGTCGCGCCGGCTCTCGCTGCCGGAAACTGTATCGTATTGAAACCAGCCGAACAGACGCCGGCTTCGATCATGGTGCTCATGGAATTGATTGAAGACCTACTCCCGCCAGGCGTGTTGAATATCGTCAACGGGTTCGGACTCGAGGCCGGCAAACCGCTCGCGTCGAGCGACCGCGTCGACAAAGTCGCCTTCACGGGTGAGACGACGACAGGTCGACTCATCATGCAGTACGCCTCACAAAACATCATCCCGGTCACGCTCGAACTCGGTGGGAAGTCACCGAATATCTTCTTCGCGGACATCATGGATGCGGATGATGATTTCTTTGACAAGTCGATCGAAGGGCTGGTCATGTTCGCTTTGAACCAAGGCGAGGTATGCACGTGTCCATCACGCGCGCTCATTCACGAGTCGATTTATGAGCCGTTCATGGAACGGGTGCTCGAACGGGTCAAAGCCATCAAGCTCGGCAATCCGCTCGACCCTGACGTCATGATGGGTGCCCAAGCTTCGAATGAGCAGATGGAAAAGATCTTGTCGTATTTGGAGATCGGAAAGTCGGAGGGCGCGGAGTGCCTCATCGGCGGCGAACGCAACATGATGGACGGCGAACTCGCCGACGGCTATTATGTGCAGCCGACCATCTTCAAAGGTCATAACAAGATGCGCATCTTCCAAGAAGAAATCTTCGGACCGGTCTTATCGGTGACAACGTTCAAAGACGACGCCGAGGCGCTCGCCATCGCGAACGACACGTTATACGGACTCGGTGCCGGCGTCTGGACGCGTGACATGAACCGCGCCTACCGGTTCGGTCGCGAGATTCAAGCAGGTCGCGTCTGGATCAACTGCTATCACCAATATCCGGCCCATGCCGCGTTCGGCGGATACAAGATGTCTGGGATTGGCCGCGAGAACCATAAGATGATGCTCAACCATTATCAACGGACGAAAAACATGCTCGTCAGCTATAGCGAACAAAAACTCGGGTTCTTCTGAGATGGTGAACCGCGTCGAGGCCACCCCCGCCACGCTCGCGCTCCTCGAACAGCTGAAACGAAAACATGGACCGCTCTTGTTTCACCAGTCGGGCGGTTGTTGTGACGGGAGCTCCCCGATGTGTTTCCCGCAAGGCGAATTCATGATTGGAGATCATGACGTCCTGCTCGGCGAAATCGGCGGTTGTCCGTTCTATATGCACGAGAAGCAATACGACTACTGGAAGCACACCCAGCTCATCATCGACGTCGTCGAGGGCCGGGGCGGTATGTTCTCGGTCGAGGGCGTCGAAGGAAAACGGTTTTTAAGCCGTTCCCGCGTGTTCACGGACGAAGAACGGGCCGAGTTGCAACAGAGTTGAATGTAGAAGACCAGCCATCTCGAGGGCTGGTCTTTTTTTAGTCAAAGGGCACCCTTTTCTCAAAATCACATTTCCAATTTAACCCAAAAACCAACCTAACAATCAACTCGATTCGATATAGTAAAAAGAGACACGAAAGGAGGCAGCCTATGTCCGAGCTTCTCACGAGCATGCTTAACGGTATGATGATTTCATTGGTCAGTCTATTCGGTCCTCTGTTCCTGGTGATGAGCGGTATATTGTATACGAAGGTCAAGCGTTATAAACGGAGCCGCTATTTCGCCCAGACCGGACACAGCTATTTCAAAGTCGTTCAAGACACCGGCTTATACGGCGAATATTTATGTGTCGCCGCCATCGAGGAGCGCGTCCCGAATCCCTTCATCTTGACGAATCTATATTTGCCCCATCCAAAAAATCGAGAGCGTACGACTGAAATCGATGTGGTATTCATCAACCAGAGCGGTGTCCACGTGATTGAGTCGAAAAATTATAGCGGCTGGATTTTTGGACATGAACAAGAACGGCATTGGACCCAATCGATGCCGAACCGAAAGAAGTTCCGGTTTTTCAATCCGATCAAACAAAATGAGTTACATATGAAAGCGATGGAACAAACGCTTGCTGTGGAGCGGAGTCTATTACACTCTTGGATCGTCTTCAGCGACCGGTCGACCTTGAAACGCATCGACGTGGCGGACGTTCCCGTGTTGAACCGGAAGACATGGAAACAACAGATTGCCTTGCCAGGTGAGGCCCGGTTGACGTTGGCGGAACAGACGGCCATCTACGAGCACCTGCTCCAATTCGCATCTGCTGACGAAGCCGTCAGGGAAGCCCATATCGCCGCCAAGCAACGGGTGACGTGATGGGCTGTCCCATCCAAAAAAGTCCCGCTCACGGTGAGCGGGACTTTTTTTATTTACTCTGCATTTTAAAGCGCAAGTATAGTTCGTTGTAGTACGCGTTCATGCGTTTGCCTAAGTTCTCATACACTTCGAGCTCATCCGTCACTTCTTTTGTCGGATAAAAACGTTCGTCTGACGTCACTTCTTCATCTAAAAATTCAAGTGCCGCTTCGTTCGGTGTCGAATATCCGACATAATCGGTGTTTCGGGCCGCGATTTCCGCGTCAAGCATAAAGTCGATGAACTGGTGCGCGCCTTCGACGTTTTTCGATGTGTTCGGAATGACGAGGTTGTCGAACCAGAGATTCGTCCCTTCCTCCGGGATGACGTACGTCAACTCTTCGTTCTCGTACATGATTTCGGAGGCGTCACCTGACCAGACGACGGCCGCGGCCGCTTCGCGATTGGCCATGAGCATCTTGATTTCATCGCCGACGATTGCTTTAATGTTCGGCCAGAGCGTCTCGAGCTTCTTCTCCGCTTCGAGCAACTCATCTTTGTCCGTCGTGTTGAGCGAGTAACCGAGTGAGTTCAGACCGAAGCCCATCACTTCACGGGTCCCGTCTGCAAGCAAGATGTCATTCTCGAGCGGCATGTCCCATAGGTCGTTCCACGACGTAATCTCACCGTCGACGAGTTCAGGGTTATACACGATGCCGACCGTCCCCCAGAAGTAAGGGACCGAGTACGTGTTGCCCGGGTCGAACGACTTGTCTAGGAAACGTGGGTCAATGTTATCGAAGTTCTCGAGCTTGTCATAATCAATCGGCAAGAGCAGGTCTTCTTCAATCATTTTACTGATGGCGTAATCCGATGGGACAGCGATGTCGAACGCCGTACCGCCTTGCTCGATTTTCGTGAGCATCGCCTCGTTCGAGTCGAACGTCTGATAGATGACTTTCAAGCCCGTCTCTTCCTCGAACTCTCCAATCAAGTCTTCATCGATATAATCGCCCCAGTTGTAGACGACGAGCGTGTTATCGCCGCCGAACCCTTGCGCCATATTGATTTGATACACCCAGAGCAAGAGGCCGAAACTGACGACGACCGGTACCGTCAACATGATGACCAATTTTTTCATCGTCTTACCTCCTTCGCTTTACCACCGCGTTGGGCGAGCACATAATACCCAAGGACGAGAATGAGTGTGAACAAGAACAAGATGGCTGACAAGGCGTTAATCTCGAGCGAGATGCCTTGACGGGCGCGTGAGTAGACTTCAACGGCAAGTGTCGTGAAGCCGTTTCCGGTCACGAAGAACGTGACGGCAAAGTCATCGAGCGAATATGTGAGTGCCGTGAAGAACCCGGCAAAGATACCCGGTGTGATATATGGCAAGATGACTTTCGTCAAGACGTCCCACGTACTTGCCCCAAGGTCACGCGACGCATCGATGAGCGTCGGGCTCATCTCTTGCAGCTTCGGCAAGACCAAGATGACGACAATCGGTACCGAGAAGGCGATGTGCGCCAATAGCACCGAGTAAAAGCCGAGCTGAATCCCGAGCATCGTGAACAAGATGAGGAACGACGCCCCGATGATGACGTCCGGGCTGACGATCAACACGTTGTTGAGTGATAAGAGTGACGTCTTCGTGAAGCGTTGTCGCGCCGTATAGATAGCGAGCGCCCCGATGACGCCGAGCACGGTTGAAATCGTCGCCGACAGCAAGGCGATGACAATCGTGTTCAAGACGATAACGAGCAGGCGCGTGTCGGTAAAGAGCGACTTGTACCAATCGAGCGTAAAGCCTTCAAAGTTACTCATCGTCCCGCCACTGTTGAACGAGTAGACGACCAAATAGAGAATCGGTGCATAGAGGATGAAGAACACCGCCATCAAATAGAGGTTGGCTAATTTAAATTTTTTCGGTTTCATCGACGCACCGCTCCTTTCGCGCCCCAGTCACGTGTGATGACCATGACGAGGACCATCGCCAAAATCAAGAACACGGCAATCGTCGAGCCCATGCCCCAGTTTTGCGTGACGAGGAATTGTTGTTCAATCGCCGTCCCGAGCGTGATGACACGGTTCCCAGCAATCAGTCGAGTGATCATGAAGAGCGACAACGCCGGGATGAAGACGATTTGAATCCCTGACTTCACACCGTCGAGCGTAAGTGGGAAGATGACCCGGCGGAACGTCGTCCAGTTCGAGGCCCCGAGGTCGCGCGACGCATAGACGAGCGACGGCGGGAGCTTCTCGATGGCGTTATAAATCGGCAAAATCATGAACGGGATGAAGATGTAAACTGACACGAACACGAAACTAAAGTCCGTAAACAAAATCTGTTGTGTCCCGATACCGATCGCCTCTAAAAACTGGTTCGTGATGCCGTACGTCCCGAAAATGCCGAGGAACGCATAGGCTTTGAGCAATAGGTTAATCCATGATGGCAAAATGATGAGCAAAAGCCAAAGTTGCTTATGCTTTGTCTTCGTCAATAAATAGGCGGTCGGATACCCGATCAAAAGCGAGAAGAACGTAATCAAGAACGCATACCAGAAAGAAGATAACGTCATCGTCAAATACGTCGACGTGAAGAACATCTGATAGTTCTCTAAACTCAAGTTCCCTTCGATATCAAAAAACGAGTAGTAGACGACGAGTAGGAGCGGCGCGATGACGAACAGCGCAATCCATAACCAGTAGGTCGTCAAATAGACCGTCTTCGCGGTTTGACTAGTTTGATTCATGAGCGACCTCCTCATAGGACTCGAGACGACGGTCGAACTCTTCCTCCGTCTCTCCTAAGCGCATGACGTGAATCGCCTCATCATCGAACGTGAGGCCGATTTTCGAACCGACGACCGATTTTTTCGTCGAATGAACGAGCCATTCGTTGCCTTCTTGGTCATAGCAGCAAATCTCATAGTGAACGCCTCGGAACAGTTGCGAGTCGACGTCGACGACAAGTTTCGCAGATTCGACCGATGTCATCTCTAAATCTTCCGGACGGATGATGACCTCGACTTTCTCGTTGCGGTCAAACCCTTGGTCGACGCAATCGAATGTCTTCCCGGCGAACGTGACGACGTTATCTTCTGGCATGACGCCCGGTACGATGTTCGACTCCCCGATGAAATCGGCGACGAAACGGTTAATCGGCTCATCGTAAATATCAGTCGGTGTCCCGCTTTGTACAATTTTCCCGTTATTCATGACGAAAATCTCATCCGACATCGCGAGCGCTTCTTCTTGGTCATGCGTGACAAAGATGAACGTGATGCCGAGACGCTGTTGCAATTCGCGGAGCTCATATTGCATCTCGGTCCGGAGTTTCAAATCGAGCGCCGAGAGCGGTTCATCAAGCAAGATGACTTCCGGTTCGTTGACGATGGCCCGGGCGATGGCGACACGTTGGCGCTGCCCGCCTGACATCTCATCGATTTCACGTGACTCATACCCTTTCAAGTTGACGAATTTGAGCGCCTGTTCGACTTTCGTCTTCACGTCCGCTTCCTTCATCTTCTTGATGCGCAGACCGAACGCGACGTTCTCGAACACGTTCAAGTGCGGGAAGAGCGCATAGTCTTGGAACACGGTGTTCACTTGACGTTTGTTCGCCGGGACGTCGTTGATGCGTTTCCCGTTGAACTGGATATCGCCTGCTGACGCATCCGTGAAGCCGGCAATTAAGCGTAAAATCGTCGTCTTCCCACATCCAGATGGCCCGAGCAACGTGTAGAACTTCCCTTTCTCAATCTCGAAGCTGATGTTTTCTAAGACGACGGTGTCATCGTAACGCTTCGACACATTGTCAAAGCGAATAATCGTTTCTGGGTTCATTTCAGTTCCTCCCTTATAAATATGAATGGGTCGCGACGATTAAACATTCACTCTCGCCGTCGTAGTCATTGACGAGTTGATGCGAATCGGAGGCGACGTAATAGAGTGTTTCTCCGGTCTTGGCGAAGTACGTATGATTGCCAAGTTTTAGCGCGATGTGCCCCGCTAGGACATAGACAAACGTCTCCGATCGCGACGGCTCATATCGTTTGAACTCGCCCTGCTTCGAGAACGTTAGTAAAATGGGTTCCATCTCTTTTTCGTTCGATTCCGGGATGAGCCATTCAGTCCGATATTTCCGCTCCTCGTCGACGTAGACGGTCCGATCGTCCTCGGTATAGATCACTTTTTGATTCACATCTTCATCAAAAAACTCTTTCGGCGAACATCCGAGCACTTCCAACAAGTCGAATAGCGTCTCAAGCGAAGGTGAACTCAAATCACGCTCGATTTGAGAAATGTAGCCTTTACTCAAATCCGTGCGCTCGGCCAACTCTTCTTGCGTCAGCCCTTTCTTGACGCGGAGCCGCTTGATTTTTTGACCGACTTCCAAGTCACAATCCCTCCTTTCAGCTTTGATTCAAGTTTAGTGAAAGATGATTCCAACTAAAGAAAGTTTATAAATACTTAACTACAAAGCGAACTAATAGCGACCTTTATTATAACGGATTGTGTGCAGTTTGCAAGTAAAAAATCACGCCGATTTCCGGCGTGATTTTTAATGGATGTCGCGCTTAGACATCAAGTGTTTGAACTTCTCATTTTTCGTTTGAAACAGGTGGAGCTGGGGGCCGTACGCATCGATTTGTTGCACGACGTATTGGAACGATTTTGCTTCCCCAGGATACGGTTCACCGGCACGGGCGAGCGTCGTCTCAAAATCCTCCCACAGCACTTCAACCCACGTCAACGCCTCGAGCTCGCTCAAGACATCGTTCTTCTGTTTCAAGATTTCTGCCAAGCGCTCGTATTGTTCGGTCCGGTTCATGCTTTCACCTCCGACAGCTCCGAGAGCGGAATCGCATGTTCAGCCGTCTCCCCTTCGAACGTCCCCCAGCCCATGACGCCGTTCACAAATTTCAAACGGAACGGGCGCTCGTTATAGTTGACGATATACGTCGCCCCCGGCTTGAACGATTTCGGGTCAATCAAATAACTCTCGGCAATCGCGATCCGTCGCAAGACGACCTCGATTTCACTGACCATGCCCATCTGTTCGGCTTTCCGCTTCCGTTCATGGAGCGCTCGAATCTCTTGTTCGAGCTCATATTTTGATAAATCGCTCAATCGTTTTTCCATTTCGCTCACCTCTCTTGTAGCGTATCAGATTTTTCTCAGAAAAGAAAAAGGCGAAACTGAAACGATGTTCAGTTCGCCTTGAAGTTGTAGAGCGGTTTGATGATTTGATTGATGGTGACGGCCGGCTCGATATAACGGACGATTTCCTTCATCGACTTATAGACGAACGGTGACTCGTCAATCGTCGATGGTCGGACCGAGCTCGACCAGACATCTGCCATCGACTTTTTAAATTCGTTGAGGTCGACGCGTTTTCGCGCGGCCGAGCGTGACATGACGCGACCGGCGCCGTGTGGTCCCGAGAAGTTCCAGTCGGGGTTGCCCTTGCCAGTACAGATGAGCGAACCGTCGCGCATGTTCATCGGAATGATGACCCGCTCGCCGTCCCGCGCCGAGATGGCCCCTTTTCGAAGCATCATCGCGTCGTGATCGATGTAGTTGTGGACCGTATCGAATTGATCGACGACGTTCCAGTTCATCGCCTCGACGATGACGTCGGTCATGGCGAGACGGTTGGCGGCCGCATATTGCTGTGCGATGCGCACGTCGTGCATGTAATCTTCCATCGTTTCCCCTTCGACGTAGGCGAGGTCGCGGAAACGTTTCCGTGCCTCGCGCTCCGTCTCGAGATAGGCCGAGATGTCCTGCTGCCGCCCCGTTGCCTTCATCCGTTCAATCTCGTCTCGAATGTCGACCGTGTTCATCATGTGCTCGACCGCCAACTGTTGATAATGGTCAGCGATTTGGACACCGAGGTGGCGTGAGCCGGAGTGGATGACGAGAAACGTGCGTCCGGCTTCGTCCCGGTTCACTTCGATGAAATGATTGCCCGAGCCGAGCGTGCCGACTGAGCGGAGTGCCCGGTCCAGCTTATACGGCGCCCGCACGTCCTCGAGCGGGAGCTCAGAGGCGTACGGGTGTGCTGTATCCCGGATGCTCATCCCGCTCGGTACGTATTGACGGATGACGTCGTCGAGCCGTTGAAAGTCGATTCGCTTCACCTTGATTTCCGTGCAGAGCATGCCACACCCGAGGTCGACGCCGACGAGGTTCGGTACGACCTTGTCGTGAATCGTCATCGTCGTCCCGACGACCGAACCTTTGCCGGCATGCATGTCCGGCATGATTCGAATCGAGGCGCCTTGCGTGAACGGTTGGTCGACAAGCGTTTGGATTTGGGCCCGCGTCGTATCGTCAATCCGTTCATTGAATACTTTGGCCCGGTTATGCTTTCCGATAATCTCCATAAGACCTCCTCAACTGATGGCTTGTTGTTTACTTTGCAGCTCATGCATCCGGGCGTAAACGCCGCCTGCCGCGATGAGCGACTGATGGTTACCCCGCTCGATGATGTGACCATGGTCGAGGACGAGGATTTGGTCCGCTTCCCGAATCGTCGAGAGACGGTGCGCGATGACGAACGTCGTCCGGCCGTACGTGAGCGTCTTGAGCGCGTCTTGGATGAGTGCTTCCGTCTCTGAATCGACGCTTGCCGTCGCTTCGTCTAAGACGAGGATGGCCGGGTCGAAGACGAGGGCGCGGGCGAAGCTGATCAACTGGCGCTCTCCGCTCGAGAGCGAGGCGCCGCGTTCGATGACCGGCTCGTCAAGCCCGTGTGGCAACTGTTTGACGAAACGATCGGCTCCGACCGCCGTCAATGCGCGCCATACGCGGTCGTCCGAGATCGTCTCGTCGCCGAGCGTCACGTTCGTCCGAATCGAGCCAGTGAACAAGAATGGGTCTTGAAGCACGATGCCGAGATGGGCCCGGACGGCTTGGGTCGGTAGTTTCGTCACGTCCATACCGTCAATGTTGAGCGTTCCTTCTGACGGGTCATAGAAGCGCATGAGCAAGTTCATGATCGAACTCTTACCGCTGCCGGTATGTCCGACGAGCGCCACCGTCTCACCTGGTGCCGCATGGATATCGATGTGTTGAAGTACCGGTTTCCCGGCTTCATAGCTGAACGACACGTCGTCGAACACGACCTCACCTTTAAAGCGTGCGATGCGTTCCGCCGACACGTCTTCCCCTTTCTCGTCAAGCAACTGGAACATCCGGTCTGCCGAGACGAGCGCCTGTTGGAGCGGAGACAACTGGTTCATGATTTGCGTCACCGGCTCGAAAATTCGTGACACGTAATCGATATAGGCGTACAAAATCCCGAGCGTCAGCACGCTGCCCGTGCCGAGCGTCTGCGCACCGACGACCCAGATGAGTAAGGCAAGTGCCATGTTGCGGAAGAAGTTGACCAAGTTGTGCGACATGAGCGCATCCAATTTGAGCAGCTTCCGTCTTGTTTGGAAGTTGTCGCTGTTTTTCTCGTTGAATTCGTCATAGACGAGATCTTCTTTGACATACGACTGAATGATCGGCATCGTTTGGATGCTCTCATTCAATTGGGCGTTCATATCGGCGACGAGGGCACGGACACGGAAGTTGTTTCGGGTCGACAAGCGTTGGAACAATTTAATCCAAACGATGACGACCGGAATGATGATGAGCGAGACGAGACCGAGGCGCACGTCCAAGAAGAACATGGCAATCAAGACTCCAATCATCATGACGACGCTTTGGAAGACGCGTGCGAGCACGCCCAAATAAAGGTCGCGAATCGTCTCGGTGTCGTTCGTGACCCGGCTGACGATTTTCCCAATCGGCGTCTGGTCAAAGTAGCGAACCGGAATCGTCTGCAAATGCCGCATGACGTCGAGCCGCATCGTCTTGACGATATTATGGGCCGAACGTTGGAGAAGCATCTGTTGCCCCCAGTTCAACCCTGCCGCGATAAGAAGCAAGACGACATACAAACCAGATAGCAACAGTACGGCCCGCAAATCCGTCTCGTAAAAGCGGAAGACATCGGTCGACGAGAGCGGCACGATGTTGTCATACGTCGCCGTCTCTTCGCTTCGTGTAATGGTGAGGACACCATCTTTGACCTCACGGACGCCACCACTCATGACGGCGTCAGGGACGAGATAATAGCCGTCTGTCGTCTGCACAATCGAGACGGGACGGACGACCGTCTCTCCGTCAATCCTCGTCTCTTTTTCATAGGAGTTTCCGTCAAAAGCGACACTCCCGCCTGACTCGACTTGTACCCAATCCCGCTCAATGGCGACAATGTGGTCGTCGATGATGATTTTGGCGATGTACGGTCCGGCCAATTCGGCGCCGACCGCTAAAAATAGTAAGGTCAAACCGAGGAAAATCGAGCGTCTCACTTGTTTGGCATAGCCGACGAGTGAACGGATCGTTTTCTTCCTGCGGACTGGATCTAATTCATATTGATCGATCATGAGAGATTCCCCCTTTCCCGGATTACTCCGACTCTCCTTGTCGAACGTATTGTTCATAATACCAACCGCGTCGTTCCATCAGTTGGTCATGCGTGCCCCGTTCCGTCACACGACCGTCTTGTAACACAAGAATCTGGTCGGCGTGGGCGACAGCGGATAGGCGGTGCGCGACGATGAACGTCGTCTGTTCGGCCCGGCTCGTCCGGACCGAATCGATGATGCGCGCTTCCGTCTTGGCGTCGACCGCTGAAAGCGAATCATCGAGCAAAAGAATCTCTGGATCTTTCAAGAGGGCGCGGGCAATCGAGAGCCGTTGTTTCTGACCGCCCGAGAGCATAACCCCTTGCTCCCCGACGACCGTGTCGAGACCGTTTTCCAAATGTTCGATATCGGTATCGAACGCCGCGAGCCGGATGGCCGTCTCGAGATCTTGTGCCGACGCATCGTTTGAGCCGAACAAGATGTTGTCGCGGACCGTCTTCGAGAACAGCAAATGTTCTTGCGAGACGTAACCGCTCCAACCGCGTACCGTATCGAGTTTGATGTCTTGAATCGGGACACCGTTGACGAGTAACGAGTCATCAATCGGATACTCCCGAAGCAATTGACGCAACAGCGTCGTCTTGCCGGCCCCGGTCGGTCCGACGACCCCAATCGTCTCACCACGCGACACGTGCAAAACGATGTCTTCGAGCGAGGCGCGGGTCGATCCTGGATATTGGAACGACAATGATTTGAACGTGATTTTCTCCGGGACGCCGACTTCGACCGTGCCGGTCGAGACGACATCCGGTGTCTCGTTCATCGTCGCTTCGATTCGTTCGAGGCTAGCCGTTCCCCGTTGTACGACGTTAATCAGTTCCCCGAACGCGTACATTGGCCAAATGAGCATCCCGAGATAAATATTGAACGAGACGAGCTGTCCGAGCGTGATGTCATTCGTGAACACGAGGTACGTGCCGAACGACAACCCAATCAAATAGCTCAAGCCGACGAGCAGTTTAATGACCGGTTCGAACAAGACGTCGATTTTGGCGACGTGCATGTTTTTGGTCATGACGTCGTCGGTGATTGTATCGAACTTTTTCGTATCCGCGTCTTCTTGGACGAACGAGCGGACGACCCGAAGGCCTGAAATCGATTCGACGACTTGGTCGTTCATCACGCCAAACGCATCCTGCGCCGCTGTGAAGCGGGCATGGATTTGGCGGCCAAGCTTATTCATCGACCAGGCAAGGAGCGGCATCGGCAGGAGTGCCGCGAGCGTCAATTTCCAATCGATGAACACTCCCATGATGGTGAGAGCGATGAGTGTCATATTGAACGAGTCGACGAGTGTCATGACACCGAATCCAGCCGTCCGTTCCACCGCTTTTAAATCGTTCGTCGCGAGCGCCATCAAATCACCCGTGCGGTGCTGTTGATAAAAGCGCGGTGTCTGCCGGAGCAGATGTCCGAAGAATCGGGCCCGCAGTTTTTTCTCGAGCAGGAACGCCGTCCCGAAGAGGCGGGCAATCCATACATACGAAAGGACGTACGATAATACCATGATGCCGAGCAATGACCCGACAATCATAACAAGCCGTTCTGTCGTCAGGCTGCCTTCGCGAATCGCATCAATCGCCTGTCCGATGATCCACGGCGGGAGCATATCGACGACCCCGGTGATAATCAACAAGATGATGGCGACGATATACGTCCGCTTTTGTCTTTTAATAAACCAATCTAATTGTTTAATCAGTTTCATGACTGATTCCCCCTTTCGTCCTTTCCGCGCACGCAAAAAAGCGCACGTCACCTGATTGTGCAACCAATCGGATGAAGTACGCTTCTGAGTCTTCAGTCTTTTGCATGGTCAGGGAAAGGACACTACCCCTATCCAGCTGCCAAATTATGCAGTCAAATACGAGTAGCCATATGATGTTGTGTGTGTGCGTTGTAGTGTTGGGATGTACTTCATCATGCTGGCTCCTCTCTGTTCATAGTTTGAAAATCTACTAAAACCTTAGCAGACTGTTCAGAAAATTGTCAATATTATTGTCGTAAATAATTTGTAACTTTTTACAAGAAGAATGCAGCGAGCATCAAACCGACAAGACCGGTCGCTGTCACGTAATAAATCATTGGCATGAGCGTATAGCGGATAATCGTTCCTTCTTTTCCGAGGAGCCCTGCCACTGAGGCGACCGCGACGACGTTCAAGACGCAAATCATGTTACCGGCGTTCGCCCCCGCCATCTGCATCGACAAGGCAAGTGTCTCGTTGACTCCAACCGACTCGGCGACATTCGTCGTTAAACTCGAGAACATCATGTTCGAGAACGTAGCCGACCCGGAAACGAACGCCCCGAGCGCACCAATCCACGGTGCAACGAGCGGCCAGACGCCACCGAACGTGTCGGCCGCAGCCGTTGCGAGTTCGACCGGCATCGAAGCGAGACCTGCCCCACCATTTTCCGAATGAATGAAAATCCGAACCATCGGCACGGAAGCAGCGAGCGTGATCGCCGTCCCGACGACACCGAGCGTCGTCGCTTTAAACACCGAGGTCACTTGCGACCAACTCATGTTATGGAGGAAGAACGTCGCAATCATCGTCAAGATGAACATGAAGCCTGGTGAATAGAACGGTTCCCACGATGTCGAGATGCCTTCGATACTCAAAATGTTCGGCAAATCGATGCGGACGCTACGCGTCAGTTCGTTCAAGAACGGCACGGTCCGCGTCAACACGAGGAAAATCGTTAAAATCAAGTAAGGGGCCCACGCTTTCCATTGCGGAAGCTCGCGTTTGCCTTTGCCGACGGACGGCTTCTCGAGCGGTTGATCGATTTCATCGGCATAGCCGTCGAACGTCCATAACCGTTTCGGCATGAGGATGCCTTTGCGTGCCATCGTGACGAGAATGATGAGACCCGTCAATGCACCAAGCATACCCCCGAACTCGAATCCGAGGATGAGCGTCCAGATGTAGGCCGGGATGCTATAGACGAGCGCCGCGACGATCGCGATCGGGAATACTTCGAGCGCCGGCTTAATCGATTTTTCTTTACTGAAGAATCGCGTCAGCATCAAGATTAAAATGAATGGGATAAAAAGACCAACGAACATATCGATGAGCACCGTCTGCAAGACGACGGTTGTCAAAAACTCAATCGTCTCGGGTTGGTTGACGTCAAGTGACAGCCCGTTCCCAATCCCGATTAAGGCCGGTGTCCCGACCGCGCCGAACGTGACGGCCGATACGTCTGCCGACAAGGCGATGACAACGGCAGCGATTGGCGGGAAGCCGAGTGCGATTAACAGTGGTGCCGCAACCGTGGCCGGTGTACCGAAACCAGATGCGCCTTCGATGAATGAGACGAACAACCAACCGACGATGAGCACTTGAATCCGGGGATCGGGCGTAATGTTGATGAAGCCGGAACGGATGGCGTTCATGCCGCCGCCCTCTTTCATCGTATTCATCATTCCAATCGCACCGTAAACAATCCAGACTGTCGTAACGGCGATGACAAGTCCTTGTAGCGTCGCCGCCATGATTCGCGTCGCGTCGAGCTGCCAGACGAAGAACGCAAGTCCAGCCGTCAAGACGAGAGATAGTGGCATCGCAACCGACGCCGGTAAACGCATAATGACCAATAAGATGAGCACTGCCACAATCGGCATCAGTGCTGTAATCCATTCAAAAATCGTCAATGTAGACCCACCTTTTCAGTTTTTTCCCCTACCGTAAAAACATCTCCCATTATGACTCTTGTTCAGCGAGCCTCTCTAACGCCCTCTCGATCACCTCATACGGAAAACCTTTGCGACGAAGCTGCATCTTCATCCGTTGTTTCCGCTCATATGGGGCGTACCCGCTAAACTTTCGATTCAGTTTTTCAGCCTGTGTCAGACAAGCTGAAAGTTCAACGTCCTCATCCTCGTTCTCCCAAAACGTGAGAATCGCCTCTGAAATGATATCAAACGAAAATCCCCTTTGCATCAGGGTTTGTTGAATTCTTTGTTGCACTTCTGTGGCGGAACGGCGATTTGTTTCCATTTGTTTCCGATTTACGAACTTTCCGGCCTTTTCAAGCTGGTCTTCGTGCGAGATGGCGGCGATGACGTCTTCGATAAGATCCGGAGCGATTTGAAGCTGAGCGAGTTCTCGTTTGATTTTCACGGGTCCGCTCGGGCTCGTATTGAACTTTGTCTGGGTGTAAGCTTTGGCGAACTCGGCATCGTTCAAATAGCGCTGTTCAATCAAGCGTTCAATGACGCGTTTGATGGCTGACTCATCTATCTCTTTCTTCACGAGGTAGTCACGCACCTCTGAGACGGCACGCATTCGATACGATAAATAGTTGACGGCCGCTTTGTACGCTTTCTGTTCTTCTTCCGCTTGAAGGACGTCCCGGACGAAATCGTCCTCGAGTTCCATCCCTTTCGTCAATTCGTATTTGATGAAGACGTCGAGGTCGATGGCAAACGCGAATTCCTCCCGTCCGTCCTTTTCGACAAAGACGTTCAATCGATCTTGATTTTTCTTCTGGGTCGTAAACTTGGCGATTTTCACAAAATCCCTCCATTTCCTGCTTCTAACATATCACGTTCCCCGTTCGGGCAGGATTTTTGATAAGTTAGAAGAAGGGGTATTATCTGTACAAGACATTCCTATAGTCCTCATACCCGTTTTGAAATCGCTTAAAGGATATTGGAGGGAGACCCATGAAAATAGCAATCACTGGTGGTACCGGATTGATTGGCCGACCGCTCGTACGCGCGCTCGCCGAAGCCGGACATCAAGTCGTCGTATTGACGCGCCACCCACGTCCGCGGCAAGGAGGGATCTCGTTCGTCGAATGGATGACGCCTGATAGTCATCCTGAATCCGAGCTTCAAGACGTCGATGCCATCGTCCATTTGGCAGGAGCCTCGATCAACGACGGACGTTGGACGCACAAACAAAAGCAAGCCATTCTTCAAAGTCGGATCGATGGGACGAAAGAAGTCGTCCGCATCATTAAAAATATGAAACGCAAGCCGAGCGTCGTCATCAGCGGGTCCGCCATCGGGATATACGGTGAAGATCGATCCATCACGTATTCGGAAGCGACACCGCTCCCCGACCGAACCAACTTTTTAGGCAACGTCTGCGTGTTGTGGGAGAAAGAGGCGCAACCCGTTCAAGACATGGGCATCCGTCTCGTCACGATGCGGACCGGTGTCGTCTTATCGAATGACGGCGGCGCCTTCCCGCTCATGAAGTTGCCGTACACGCTTGGTATCGGTGGACGACTCGGCTCCGGCAAGCAATGGGTGCCGTGGATTCATTTAGACGACCTCGTCCGTCTGTTCGTCCATATCCTCGAGACGAGTACGATCGAGGGACCCGTCAATGGCACGGCACCGACGCCTGTCACGATGGACGAATTCGGGAAGACGCTAGGCCGGGTGATGCATCGTCCCCACTGGGCACCCGCCCCGGCGCCGCTCCTCAAGCTCGCACTCGGAGAGAAGAGCGTCATCGTCCTCGAAGGAGCGAAAGTCGTTCCGACGAAAGCCCTCAACCACGGTTTCCGGTTCCGTTATGAAACGTTAGAACCCGCCCTGAAACAACTACTTCATTTGACTTGAAAGGAGCTAGCACGTGAGTAATTTGTTAATTCGTAACGCCCATATCTATCCGATCACCGCACCACATTTTTACGGGGACCTTCGCGTCAAAGACGGCAAAATCGTCGAGATGGCGGACTTGTTGGACCCGCTCGACGGAGAGACGGTCATCGAAGCCGAAGGCAACTTCTTGTTCCCCGGCTTCATCGATGCCCACACCCATCTCGGACTGTATGACGAAGGGACGGGTTCAGTCGGGAACGATGCGAACGAGACCGTCGAGGCGATGACCCCGCACGCACGGGCCATCGATGGCGTCTATCCGCTCGATGAGGGCTTCCGGGAAGCGCTCATGGCCGGGGTGACGGCCGTCCAAGTCATGCCTGGCAGTATGAACGTCATCGGCGGCGTGACGAGTGTCATCAAAACCCATGGCCGCTTCATCGAGGACATGGTGCTCCGCCGCTATGCCGGCCTGAAACTCGCGCTCGGCGAGAACCCGAAGCGCGTCCACAGCATGGGGAAATCCGGCGAGTTGACCCGGATGGGAATCATGGGCTTGTTGCGTGAAGCGTTCCGGACCGTTGATTCGACAAAGACGATCGGCACGTTCGGTAGCCAGATGATTCAATTGGCGCTCGATCGCAAGATGCCGATTCGTGTCCACGCCCACCGCGCCGACGATATTTTATCGGTTGTCCGCTTCGCACAAGAGTTTGACCTCGATTATCGGATTGAGCACTGTACGGAAGGACATCTCGTCGCCGAAAAGTTGCGCGAACTCGGTGTCAAACATGTCACCGTCGGACCAACGTTCACACGGAAGTCGAAAATCGAGCTCCAAAACAAGACGTGGGAGACGTACCGCATCTTACATGAGCACGATATGATCGTCTCCATCACGACGGATCATCCTTATACGCCGGTTCAATATTTGAATTTGTGCGCCGGTCTTGCTGCCCGCGAAGGGCTTCCCGTCGACGTCGCGCTCCGCGCCATCACGATTCATCCGGCTGAATCGCTCGGAGTAGACGACCGCATCGGCTCGCTCGAAATCGGCAAAGATGCCGATCTTGTCCTATGGAGCCACTTCCCGCTCGACTACATGTCGAAGCCGATTATGACCATCGTCGACGGTCACATCGTTTACTCGACGAGCCGCTCGAAAACGCATCACGAGATGTGAGTGACACCAGTCGTGAAAGCGCTCTTATTATTTTTTTGTGAAGTTGCATTTTATTTACTTGCTTTTTTAAAAAAACTATATAAAATAATCTTGTAACTTCATAAAAGGGAGCAGCCAAGGCAAGTTCGAACAACGAAGCCAGAAGTATGCTTTCGTTACAACTATTCTTCAGCGGTCTGAAATAGGAGGAGGAATGTAAAGGTGCTCAAATTTCGTGAGCTTACCGACTGCGCGGAGTTGTTCGAACTGATGCAACACCCAGATGTCTTTCCATATGTCCGTCAAAAGACGGTCCACTTTGACGAGTTTTTATTTAGCACGAAGCAAATCATCGAGCTAGAAGAGCAAGGAAACATCATCTCACGTACCATCACGAACGAGTTTGGTACCCCAATCGGGACAATCAGCTTGTTCGATGTGGAATCCGGCTATGGATTCCTCGGGACGTGGCTTGGCAAACCGTATCACGGCAAAGGTTACAATCAAGTCGCGAAAGAAGCGTTCTTCTCAGAACTTTTCTTCGAACTTGACATTGAAAGTGTATTTTTGAAAATCCGTCAATCGAATGAGCGTTCAATCGCGGCGGCGGAAAAACTGCCGTACGCTTTCTGCGCCAATGAGATTCGGTCTGAATTACTAACTGAAATCAATCAAGGTGATGTCGAATACGTGCTGTATGAAGTGTCGAAGTCGAGTTTCCAACTTTACTTGCACTCACTCCATGCGCCTGAATTCGACCATACGTACGAAGCCCAGCTCGAAGCATAAGCCAATTCTGACAAAGAATTGGCTTTTTTGTGGCGTTTTTGTGTGGATTTCATGAGGACAACTTTACGACAATGAATATTTCTGTTCTAATTCGGAGAGATAGGTATGATAGAAGTATGAGGGAATTATCACACGTCCTCGTTAACCGTTTTGTAAAGGAGAATGCCCAATGTCAGAACCAACGTTTCGCATCTTAGTGACCGATGATGAAGAACAAATGCGGGATTTACTCGTTTCGAACTTAGAGAAGGAAGGATACGAGACCGTCACAGCAACGAACGGTCTCGAGGCAATCGACTTATTGAAAGAACAGTCGTTCCACCTCGTGCTGCTCGACGTGATGATGCCTGAACTCGACGGCCTCACGGCATGCATGCGCATCCGTGAGTTCTCGAACGTGCCGATCATTATGCTAACGGCCCGCTCAGAAGAACTCGATCGCATCCACGGCTTGAAGATCGGCGCGGACGACTATATCACGAAGCCGTTCAGCCCCCGCGAGTTGCTCGCTCGAATCGAAGCGACGCTTCGTCGGACGCATAATTTCTCGAAAGAACAAGAAGCGACGTTCGATACCGGCGTCTTGTCCATCGATATCGATGGCCGTGCGGTCAGCGTGAAAGGCAAAACGGTCAACTTGACCCGGAAAGAGTTCGATTTGCTCTACTTGTTCATCACGAACGAAGAGAAAGTGTTCTCGCGTGAACAATTGCTCGACCAAATTTGGGGGACCGAGTATCACGGCAACCTCCGAACGGTCGACACCCATATCAAGACACTTCGTCTCAAGCTCGGCGAAGCGGGTGGCTACATCCAAACCGTCTGGGGGATCGGCTATAAGTTCGAGGCGACCGTATGAAGCAATACACGATCCGGAAGCGGATTTGGATCACCATCTGGACCGCAAGCCTCTTCTCCGCGTTCGTGTTCATCATCATGACGTTTTACTTGTATGACAAGTTTTATATTCAGACGCAAGAAGAACTGCTCATCAACCGCGGAGAGAAGCTCGTCACCATCTATAAGGCGGACGGCTTCTCTGACGCGTTTTCCGACAGTATGACGTACACGAACGAACTGACCGAGACGAAAGTGTTTCTCTCGTCCGTCCGGGAAGACAGTCTCGGATCGGGCAAGACGTTTTTACGGGAGCAGGACCTCGCCAAGTTGCAAGACGGCTATGCGATTTCTGTTACCCGCAAGCACCCGACCGAAGACGTCGACATCCTCATGTCCGCCTTCCCGCTCATCCGAGACGGCGAACTCGATAATGCGCTCATCCTGTATATGGAGCTGAGTAAAATCAGTGAACCGTTCCAACCGATTCGGCTCATGATCACGTTCTTGCTCATCTTAATGATCGTGAACTTACTCATTTTCGGCACTCAGATTATCGATACAATCATCCAACCGCTGATTCAAATGAAACGAGCGTCCCAAGTGTATGCTAAAGGTGATTTCTCGCACCGCATCCCCATCTATTACGATGATGAGATTGGTGAGCTTGCCGAGACACTGAACCGGATGGCCGAATCGCTCGGTCTCGTCGAAGAACAACGGAAAGAGTTTTTGGCGAACGTGAGCCACGAATTGCGGACGCCACTGTCGTATATTCGCGGTTATACCGAGATGCTTCAAGACCCGTCGCTCGATGACAAAACGAAAGATCAATATTATGAGATTATCGAGAACGAGACCGAACGGTTGCAACGGCTCGTCAACGATTTGCTCGACTTGGCCCAACTCGAGCGTGATTCGTATCCGATGACGAAAGAACCAGTCGTCTATTCGCAAGTGCTCGAAGACGTTCTCTATCGCTTCGAGCCGATCGCGCGGGCGAAAGGCGTCACCATCGAGACGGACCTCGACTTCGACTTGATTATTCTCGGGGACCACGATCGACTCGAGCAAGTCGTCGGGAATTTGCTCGATAACGCGCTCCGCTATACGGAAGCCGGCAAATCGATTCATGTGAAGACGTATGCGACCGCGAACAATGCCGTCACCGAGATTCATGACGAAGGCCGGGGCATCCCGAAAGAAGACCTCGATCAATTGACGAAACGATTCTATCGCGTCAATAAGTCACGGACACGCGAAGACGGCGGGACCGGACTCGGGCTCGCCATCGCCAAACATATTATGGAGCGCCACGGCGGCTCGATGCACTTCGCCTCAGAAGTCGGCAACGGGACGACCGTCACACTCACGCTCCCCCTTTTACCGGACGAAGATATTTAAAAAACAGACAGCCGCGATGGCTGTCTGTTTTTAGATGTCCTTCCCTTTATAGGCATCATCTGATTCATTCATGAGACGCTCCCGCTCAGCGTGCGTCTGCGGAAAGCCGTTCGCTTGCCACTCGGCCCGGTGATTCGAGTCAAGTTGAGTGAGACCCGCTTCCGCCTCGTCTTTATCTGAATCGACACTTTCCATGCGATCCATCTTGCTCCATGTATCCTCATCGTGGTCTTGCGTCAAGAGCGCTGCCACTTTCGGCGCGACGAGCGCTGCCCCGGCCACACCGAGTACGATTCCCATTAAGACTTTCTTATCCATCCGAATACCCCTCCTTAGTCGCTATGTACGGATAATTCCACTGTTCCGCGAAATCGAAACCCGTTTCCTAAAGCGTTTACACAATTTAACAGAGTGGAATAACAATCAACACAAGGAGGCGATGAGGATGAAGAAATCACAGAACCCGTCAAAGCGACCGTTCGATAATCCGGATGCTGTCGATACCGACAAGGAGAGCATCTTCGACCAGGAGGGCATGGAGACCGTCGACCCGATTCCGGTGGAAGAGCTGAACCAAAAAGTGAAGGATGAAAAACAGAAACGACACTCGAAGGACGACTCGGCCAGCGAGAAAAAATATGACGGCAACAAATAAAGATGCGGACGAATTCGTCCGCATCTTTATTTCACGTTAAATCTTTTGGCGAGAAGCCGTATGGTAGCATCTCTTCTTTTGTCATCACTTTCGTCTCTCCGGCCATGTTCGCGAGAATCAACGTAAAGTCGTCACTCGCAAACTCGGCAATGACTTGACGGCAAGCGCCACACGGCGAGATTGGGCCCGCTGTGTCTCCAACGACAACGACCGTCTCGATTGCCTTGCTGCCTTCCGATACCGCTTTGAAGATGGCGGTCCGTTCTGCACACATCGACAACCCGTACGAAGCGTTTTCGACGTTGCAACCCAAAATTTCTTTGCCGGTCTCGTCAATGACGACGGCCCCGACATTGAATTTCGAATACGGTGTATAGGCACGCGACCGTGCATCAATTGCTTTATGGACAAGCTCGTTCACTTTTTCTTGTGGGATCATCTGATGTTCCTCCGCTTCTTAACGTTTATCAAAAGAAGTCTGACATCTGAACTATAGCGTGAAAACACTGTTTTTGCAAGCGTTTTCACAACCCCGTCAATACTTTTTCTTTTTCTTTTTCTCGAAGACGACGATTGACTCGACGTGCGCCGTCTGCGGGAACATATCGTACGGCTGGATATAGTTGATTTTATAGTCGGCTTTCATGAGTTGGTCCGCATCCCGTGCGAGTGTCTGCGGGTTACATGACACGTAGACGATGCGTTTCGCTTTCGATGAGATCATTGCGTTGAGGAGCTGATGATCGACACCAGTGCGCGGCGGATCGACGACGATGACATCTGGAATCCAACCGTCCTTGACCCAGCGCGGAATCCAGTGCTCGGCCCGGCCTTCAACATAGGTTGCATGGCTGAACCCGTTCTCACGCATGTGCGCATTCGCATCTTCGACTGCTTCTGGGACGACTTCCATCCCGCGAATCTCTTTTGCATGTGGCGCGAGCCATAGCCCGATTGAACCGACACCAGCGTACGCATCGATGACCCGTTCTTGACCCGTTAGGCCAGCCGCCTCGACGACTTCCCGATACATGACTTCCGTCTGAGCCGGATTGAGTTGGAAGAACGCACGCGGTGACAAGTGGTAATGGACGTCGTCAAGCTGTTCGTCCATCTTGTCTTGCCCGGCGATATGAACCGTGCGGTACCCGAAGATGACGCCTGAACGGTTCGAGTTAATATTCAAGTGAAACGACACGACGTTCGGCAACGCCATGATGCGGTCACTCAGTTCGTCCAAACGCGGGACATCTTCATTCCCGACGACGAGTACGACTTGAACGTCATCCGTCTTATAGCCCGAGCGGACGATGACGGTACGGGCAAAACCGACGTCACGGCGCGCATCGTATACAGGGATGTCGAGTTCGTTCAAAATACGGACGATGGCGTTGTTGATGTTCGTCGTGTCGCGCTGCTGCACCATGCAGTGTTCGATTGGCACGAGCTCATTCGTGTTCGGCTTGTAGAGCCCTGACACGATTTCACCGCGGCGCGTCGAGAGCGGGAATTGTGACTTGTTGCGGTAATACCAAGGGTTGTCCATCCCTTTCGTACCACGGATATCCGATTTGTCGACGTTCAATTTCGTCTTTTGACGGAAGGCGTTGCGGACGATTTCTTCTTTATAGTCCATCTGCAGGCGCGGACTCATATGTTGAATCTGGCAACCGCCACACTCGTCATAAATCGGACATGGTGGCTTGACCCGGTCCGGTGAATCATTATCGCGCTTGATGACGCGTGCCTCGGCGTAGTTCCGCTCGACGCGCGTAATTTCGACTTTCGCCTTTTCTCCAGGTAATAAGTTCGGAATGAAGATGACCATGCGATCAATCGTCGCGATGCCCTCTCCGTTAATCCCTAGCCGCTCGGCTTGGGCGCTTGTGTATTCTCCTACGATCAGTTTCAATGTGTTTCATCCTTTCGAGATACTTGTTCTAAATCTTTGGCGTAACGTACGACTTTCGCACGTAAGGAATCAATATCAGCTAACAATCGATGCAAATCCTCTGGCGTCGTGAATTCGTCCAACGTATTGACTGATAAGCACAGTAATTCCGTTCTCGATTTTAACACGTTCATTTTTCCTGCCGTATCTGTTCGTGATTTACCCATCTCGTGATCGCTCCTTTGGTTCGTGACAAAGAGTTGTTATTATAGCATACTATTTCGTGTGACTTGAAGAAAAGGTGGAATTGATATGCAAAACATCTCGACAACGTTTGATCCGTGGGAAGCATACCTCGATCAAACCGAGTTCGGTCGCCTCGTCCTTTCGAACGTAGAAGTGACGACGACCAAACTATGCAATATGCGCTGCGAGCATTGCGCGGTCGGCTATATGCTCGACCAGACAGAAGAACCCGAAGTCCCGCTTGACTTATTGATTTCGCGTTTGGATGAAATCGAGCATTTACGCGCATTTTCGATTACGGGCGGCGAACCGATGCTGTCGATGAAATCGGTGCGCAACTACGTCGTCCCACTCTTGCGTTACGCTAAGGAGCGCGGCGCCCGCACGCAAATCAACTCAAACTTGACGCTCCCGCTCTCTCGCTACCATCTTATTACCCCTTACCTCGACGTTTTGCACATTTCGCATAACTGGGGAACGGACGCCGACTTCTTAGAGGGCGGTTTCGCGATGATGGACCGAAAACCGAGCGCGGAGGCACGTTTGAAGATGCTTCAGACGATGAAAGACAACGCCCGTGCGCTTACGGCCGAGGGTGTGATCGTATCGGCCGAGACGATGCTCAACAAACGGACGATTCCGCACTTGAAGGAAATCCATGAAGAGATTGTCGCACTCGGCTGTCAACGTCATGAAGTGCACCCAATGTACCCCGCCGATTTTGCCAGTTCGCTCGAGTCGGCGTCGCTCCCTGACACTCGCCAGGCGATTCACGACCTGCTCGATGTCCGGGACGAGAACGTTTGGATGCTGTTCGGAACGTTGCCGTTCTATGCTTGTTCCGAGTTACCGGAAGACCGCGCTTTATTGAAACGGCTCCACGAGGCGAAGAACGTGACCGTGCGAAACGACCCGGATGGCCGCTCACGCCTCAACACGAACATCTTCGACGGCCAAATCATCGTCACCGACTTCGGCGATGAGCTCGGCACGCTCGGGACGTTGTATGACACCTCGTTCCAAGACGCGTATGAGGCGTGGACGAACAGCAGTTTGAACGCCACACTGTCCTGCCACTGTCCGGCTGTCAAATGCCTCGGCCCGAACGCACTCGTCAAACAAGCGTACTATCCTGAAGTGAACTTCCGGGAACGTGTGGCCGAACCGTTTTAATTACTTCGATTCGGGAAATGTTCAGTATATAAACTGAATCGAGGTGTTTGAAGATGACAGCCATCTATGTATTTATGATCACCGTCATGGCCATCATCATTTTCGGTGGTGTGCTCAGCATCTTATTGACAGCCGCATTCGTTTCAGACAAAGTAGACCGTGATGAAGTATTCAGTCAAGGCAGTTGGGACGATGAACTCTTACACTTGAACCATGTACCCCAACCGATTGACGAGCCAAAATGCTGAGACTCTTCTCAGCTTTTTACTATGCAATCAATGATGAGGTGAACTATGCAACGCTTTCGATTTTCAATTTTATTACTTGTCGTCTTTATCTCCGGCTTGATTCAAGGTGCGCTCATCCCGCTCTTGTCGACACTCATCGAACGGGACGGCAACCCGGCCTGGTTGAACGGGTTGAACGCGACCATGCTCTATCTCGGGGTCATCGTCTCCGCCCCGCTACTCGAACGGTTCGTCCGCAAGTACGGATTTCGTCCGACCATCGTCCTTGGCATCATCTTGACGGCGCTCGCTACGTTCTTCTTGCCGCTCTGGCCGTCCCTGCTCATGTGGGCGCTCATGCGTTTCGTCATCGGCTTCGGTGACTCGGCGCTCCATTACGGATCCCAAGTGTGGGTCACGTCCGCGAGCGATAAGCGGAGCCTGGGACGAGCAATGGCGTATTACGGGATGGCGTTCAGCCTCGGTTTCGCGGTCGGTCCGCTCATCGCGCCGCTCGTCGACCTTCACTTTTGGCTGCCGTTCCTCGTCTTGATCGTCTTCTGTCTCGCATCCTTGTTCTTGATCTTCAAGGTCGACAATGAGTATCCTGAGGCCGAGAAAGTGAAGACCGACTCGAAAGGACGCATCCGACTCGTCCTCATCGGCGGCGGGTATACGCTCTTACCTGCTTTTACATACGGGTTCCTTGAAGCGAGCTTGAATGCCAACTTACCGATTTTCACAGTCCGCAACGATATCGGGCTCACGCAGACGAGCACGCTCATCACGACGTTCATCGTCGCCTCGATTGTCGTGCAATTACCGCTCGGTCGGCTCGCCGATCACTTCGGGAAAAAGCGGATTCTTCAAATCGTCCTGACACTCGGCACGCTCGTTTTTGCGATCGCCAACCTGGCTGTCGACCATTACGTCTGGCTCCTCGTCTTGTTCGCGCTCGCAGGCGCCGGGCTCGGCTCGACATATTCGCTCGGACTGGCCCATATGACGGAAGTGTTGCCACGTTCGTTGTTACCGACCGGCAATATGCTCTATAGCATCTCGTTCAGCGTAGGTTCGATTAGCGGACCGATGATTGGCGCATTTTGGATCGCGTTGCCAAAAGAAGTGTATTTCTTGATGTATACGCTCATTCTTGGGATTTTGGCCATCAGTTTATTCACGGCGAAAGCCAAGCCGATTGACATCTAAAAGGGAGGGTCTCCGCCGAGACCCTCCCTGTTTCACGTTATTCTTTCACCGGACCGAGCCTGACATCGTTTCGTTCGAACGCCCGCATGAACACCTCATCGAGCGCGAACGGTTCCGTCTCGAGCGAGGCCAACACGTCGGACTTGAGCGTGACTTCAATGACTCGATCATTGATTTGCCATTTCGTCTGAATGTCTTCGCCATGCCTCATAGCACGCGCGTCCACTTGCTCATGATGTTCCTTCAACCCGCGACTTACGCACTTCATCACGTATTTGACATACTCGTCTCGCGGTTGTCGAGAGATGAGTATGTTTCGGACGATTGGATTTCTTGCCACGGTAGCACCCTCCTTTCTTTTCGATTCGCACGCAAGTCTTTACAACGAAGACCGATTTCAACTGAAAGAATTCAGAATTTTTAATATATTTTGCCATGGGAACAAGATTCCGTCAACCATGCCTCTCCCTCACTTTGTCATCGCACTCCCCGATTCGCTCGTCCTTGAAAATATGTGGAGAGATAAATCCCAGCGATGACGAACAACAACCCGACAAGCGCGTTCCATGGAATCGTCTCCCCGAGTAACACGCTCGATAGGACGACACCGAATAAGGGAACAAAGAACATATAGAGCGATACCCGGCTGACCGGATTATATTTCATCAGCGTATTCCATAATGTGAACCCGACCGCCGACAAGAGGGCGAGATACAACAAGAAGAAGAGGGTCGTCACGGTGTAAGGCAGGAACACATCCCCTGGCGCAAGCACGTAACCGACGATGAGTAGTCCGAGCGAGCCAATCACCATCGCCCAAGCCGTCATCGGAGCGACGTCATGCGAGCGCGAATAATCTTTGGCAACCAAATTCCCGAACGCGCCTGAGATCATCGCCATAATCAGCAGAATCTCTCCAATCCCAAACCCGACTTCCGCGCTTGCCGTCGGCCAGTTGGCGATGACGATTCCGGAGAATCCGAGCGTAAGGGCAATCCCTTTCAAACGATTCAAGCGATCATCCTCATAACGAAAATGAGCGAGTGCCATCTGGAAAAATGACGTCGACCCCGCGATAATCGAACCCTGCACCCCCGTCGAGATGGAAAGTCCGATATAGAAGAACAAATATTGTAAGAACGTCAGAAATGCCCCTAAATGCGCATACGCCTTTAGCTTTTCAGCAGTTAAGCGAATCGGGCGCTTGAAGACGAGTCGACTGATGACGAGTAAGAGCA
Organism: Exiguobacterium sp. s36; assembly: GCF_018618345.1. Classification (NCBI taxonomy): domain Bacteria; kingdom Bacillati; phylum Bacillota; class Bacilli; order Caryophanales; genus Exiguobacterium; species Exiguobacterium sp. s36. Next base: position 163,397 of record NZ_JACSLW010000005.1, on the reverse strand, counting down.
GACCGGCCAATAAAAAGCGTTCCCCGGCAAAGAACAGCTGTTGCCCGTATTCGTGGTCCTGGATATCGAGCGCTTCGTAGCTCAGTTTGATGAACGGAAAGGCGCTCCCCCATAAGAACGTGTTGAATAGGGCCAAGAACGTGACCGTCCAAGGGCGTTGAAATACATTCGGCATGACACAAAAACTCCTTAATCTTTTAGTTTGTGAGTGATTACGTTTGGTGCTAAAATAGACTTACACGATAATCATTATAAATAAGGGATTCACCTTTAATTCGCGTAAAACCTAATAATATCAACAATGGATAATGATAATCATCCTCATTCATTATCATTTAACTGATATATATTCTCAATTAGAAAGAGGTGCTCACATGAACACATCAACCGTCACACACGAAAAAAGCCACGTCTTCAAACGGGCCAGCTGGGTCGAACATATCGAGCTCATCATGGCGCTCATCAGTGGTGTATTGATTGTACTCGCATATATCGCGGAAAGACAAGACGGAGCTCCTGCGCTCTACGTCACTCTGTATTTGACCGCCTTTTTAATCGGCGGATATGCCAAAGCCAAGGAAGGCTTGACCGATACATGGGAGACGCGCTCCTTGAACGTCGAGCTACTCATGATTATCGCCGCCATCGGTGCCGCTTCAATCGGGTACTGGATGGAAGGCGCCATCCTTATCTTCATCTTCGCGTTATCAGGCGCTCTTGAGACGTATACGATGAATAAAAATGAGCGTGCCCTTGAATCGCTCATGGAACTCCAACCTGAGCAAGCGACCCGATTGAACAGCTCGGGCGGCCTCGAGTTCGTCCATATCGACGAACTGCGCGTCGGTGACCACATCTACGTAAGACCCGGCGAGCGCATCCCGGTCGACGGTCGGATTTTGAAAGGTAGCGCCTCGATTGAGGAAGCCGCCATCACCGGTGAATCGATTCCGGTCGACCGGAACGTCGGCGATGAGGTATATGGATCAAGCGTAAACTTGAACGGTGTCTTGACGCTCGAAGTGACAAAGCTCGCCACAGAGACATTGTTCCAAAAAATCATTCAAATGGTCCAGCAGGCGCAAGAAGAAAAATCACCGTCCGCCCAGTTCATCGACCGGTACGAGGGACGCTACGTTCAAGTCGTGCTCGCTTCCGTCACGGCAATCATCTTGCTCGGCCCGGTATTGACGTCATGGTCGCTCGAGACGAGCATTTACCGCGGGATGATCCTTCTCGTTGTCGCTTCGCCGTGTGCACTCGTTGCCGCCATCACGCCGGCGGCACTCGCAGCCATTGCCTCGTCTGCTAAACACGGGATTTTATTCAAAGGCGGTGTCCATATCGAAAATATGGGACGTTTGAAAGCCGTCGCGTTCGATAAGACCGGTACGCTCACAATCGGTAAACCAGAAGTCCAAGCGGCGTTGATTCATCCCGATACGACACAAGAACACGTGTATCGCATTGTCAGCTTGATTGAAGAACATTCGATGCATCCGCTCGCCGAGGCGCTCGTTCAGTATACGGGCAGTTATACGGGGGCGATGGAACACTTTAAAGACGTGACCGGGTCTGGGATTGAAGCGACCATCGACGGTGTCGCTTACCGGGTCGGTAAACAGAAATTCGCCGATCGCAGCCACGACTTTTTCCGCGACGAAGTCGAACGTTTGAAAGCGGCCGGCCACACACTCGTATTCATCAGTGACGAAGAGAAGACAATTGGGGCGTTCGCGCTTCGAGACACGTTACGTCCCGAGGCCAAGCAAGCGATCGAGCGACTCAACCACCTCGGCATCGCCACCATCATGATCACGGGTGACAACGAGGCAACAGCACGCGCTATCGCCTCCGAGGCCGGCTTGACCCGCTATATTGCCGAATGTCTTCCGGAAGAGAAAGTCGAGCACATTAAACGATTGAAACAAGAGTATGGCAGCATCGGCATGATTGGTGACGGGATTAACGACGCCCCTGCCCTCGCGACGGCCGATGTCGGGATTGCGATGGGAGAAGGGACGGACGCCGCTCTCGAGACGGCCGACGTCGTCTTGATGAAGAACGATTTGAACCGCCTAAGCTCGGCCATCAAACAGTCGCGTAAGTTGAATCGGGTCGTCCTCCAAAACGTCGTGTTCGCATTAGGGGTCATCCTCGTCTTGATTGCGACGAACATCTTCGAATTGCTCGTCATGCCATTCGCCGTCGTTGGGCACGAAGGATCGACCATCCTCGTCATTTTGAACGGCCTACGCTTGCTCAGCACGTCATGGGACTGACAAAAATCGACACCGTCATTGAAAGCCGTTGGCGATTTCGCTATAATTGAAACAATGTGTCTAATTAGACCGGAACTGATTAGGAAGATTGGCTAAAGGTGGTACAGTGTATGAATACGATAGCAGTAATCGGCAAAGTGTTTGTCGATATTAAAGGAACCTCGTTCGCCCCGCTCCATAAAGATGCCAAGAACGTCGGTGACATCGCGTTCTCAAACGGCGGAACCGGCCGTAACGTCGCTCAAAATTTAGGTGTCCTCGGCAATGATGTCCGTTTCGTGTCGACCGTGACGAACGATCAAATCGGGATGGGTGTCCTCGAGGAGCTCCGCGGTTTGAATGTGAACGTCGATCACGTCGATTTGCTCGATGACAACGGCATGGGCATGTGGCTAGCCGTCATGGATAACAACGGCGATCTTCAAACGTCGATCTCGAAGCAACCGGACGAGGCGATGATGGAAGAATGTATCCTTCGTCGCATCGATACGGTGTTCGCCGAAAGTCAGGCGGTCGCCATCGACCTCGACTTGTCGGTCAACGTGCTCAACGAGACGATTGAGCTATGCCGCGAGATGAAACTCCCGCTTTACGGCGTGTGCGGCCATCTGTCTGTCATCGAACGGAACCGCCATTTGCTTCAAGGCTTCACCGGCTTCATCTGTAGCCGTGAAGAAGCAGAGATTCTATCTGACATGTCGATCGTCACGGTGGACGATGCGTTACGTGTCGCTGAAGTGCTCGCCATGAAAGGTGCCCCGCTCACAATCGTCACGATGAGTGAACTCGGTGCGGTCTATGTCGACTTGCGTACGAACGAACAAGGCCACGTCCCGACGACGAAAGTGAAAGTCGCCGACTCGACCGGTGCCGGTGACTCGTTCTTCTCCGCTGTCATCTCCGAGTTGATGAAACGCCATCCGATTGAGGATGCGCTCCGACTCGGCATGCGCGTCGCCGGGAAAGTCATCGCCTCGCACGATAACGGCCTGACGCGTGATATGTATGCATCACTCGAACAACCAGCAGCAGATTAACCAAAACGCATCGGCCGCGAGTCGATGCGTTTTGTTCACGATTCGAAATCGAAAGGAACGATTCCATTGGTCAGAACGAAATTACGCAGTGCCATCATCCTCGTGAATGAACATGACGAAGTCGCGCTCATTCGCCGAGAAAAAGAGAACCTCTTGTATTATGTCTTCCCAGGTGGCGGAGTCGAATTCGGCCATACCGCCGAAGAGACGGCCGTCCGTGAGGCGTTCGAAGAGCTCGGCGTCCACGTCGAACTCGAAGGGATCGCCGCTCACGTCGCTTTCAATGGCGAGTTGAACCCGTATTACTGGGCTCGCGTGACCGGTGGCGAATTCGGCACCGGCACGGGCGAAGAGTTTCAAGCCGAACAGACGAACGGTTCATACACACCGATGTGGGTGAAACGCAGCGCGCTCAGCCATTTGCCGGTACGACCGCCGTCACTCGCCGACTTGCTCGCGAACGAGGCCGAGCGCTTTTTCAATAAAACGCTGGCCGAAGACTGATTTTATGTGTAGCCTCCTGACATTTCGGGAAAGAAAGTTTCTAACGATAACGTTCAGGAGGCTCATACATGGATACTACAGAAGTGAAAGAAAAAAAGAATTGGTTCGCCTTCGGGAAAGAGTTGCTTCGTCGCTTCAAAGAACATGATGTTCAAGATTACGGCGCGACGCTCGCTTTTTTTTGGTTCTTATCGATTTTTCCGGGCATCATCTTCATTCTCGCGTTGCTGTCGTTCTTCGACATTTCCCAGGCATCGTTCCAAGAACAGTTGAACAACTTGGCGCCTGGGGCGGCCGCGACTGATTTTTTGACCGGGATTTTTGACGCGATTGGCGAACCGCGCGGCGGACTCCTCTCAATCGGTGCGATTTTGGCGATTTGGTCGGCCGCTAAAGGGGTCGAACGCTTGATTAACATGGCGATTCACGCATACGGGGAAGACAACGAACGAAACTTCTTCGTCAGCAAAGGCATCGCGCTCGGCTTGACGCTCTTGCTCGGTGTCGGCGTACTGTTGCTCATTGTCTCGAACGTGTTCGGTTCACAAATCATCGACTTTTTGATGCGCTTCATCCCCATCTCAGGGGCTGACGTCATCTTGATTAACGTGTTCCGCTACGTGTTGACGACCGTCATCTTGATTTTGACGCTCTCGATTTTTTATAAGATTGCTCCTCAACAACACGTGTTTTGGAAGAGCACGATTCCAGGCGCGGTCTTCGGCGTCATCGCCTGGCAGCTCGTCTCACTCGGATTCAGCCTGTACGTCTCAAACTTCGGCAACTACGATTCGACGTACGGTTCACTCGGGGGGATTATCGTCACGTTGCTCTGGTTACAATTGACCGGCATGATCATTTTGATCGGGTCAGAAATCAATGCTACTTGGCAACGTTTCTTCAAAACGCCGAGCGAACGTGAGTACGAGAAAAACTATAAGAAAAATAAAAAGTCCAAATCGAAAGATTCGGACGAGGACGAGTATAAAGACATTCCCGTCAACACATACGGGTAACCAAAGAAAGGCGGTCTCTGCAGGAGAGACCGCCTTTTACGTTATGCTTCGACGACATCGAGACGTCCCGTCGCCGGATCGATGACGAATCCGTGGACGTTCGTGCCCGGTGGCAAGAGTGGATGGTTTTTGATGAGACTGACCGAGTTGACGACGTTCGCTTCGACCGAGTCAAACCCGTGTAACCACTTCTCCAAATCCATACCCGACGATTTGAGCGTCTGGAGCGTTTGCGGTTCGATCCCGCGACGCTCCATTTCGCCGATGACCGCGTTTGGGTCGATGGCCGCCATCCCGCAATCATAGTGCCCGATGACGATGACTTCTTCCGCTCCGAGCGCATACAGCGCGACAAGAATGGAACGCATGACCGAACCGAACGGATGTGATAGGACAGCACCCGCATTTTTTATAATTTTAGCATCCCCGTTTTTCAAACCGAGAGCTTTCGGCAGTAACGCCGTCAGACGTGTATCCATACATGTTAAAATGACAATTTTCTTATCGGGGAACTTGTCCGAGACGAACTCTTCGTATTGTTTCTCCGAGACGAATTTTTCATTGAACGCTAACATTTCTTGAACGACTGACATATGGTTCCCTCCTTTTATTTACGCGATGAATCGCGCGACCATCAAACCGATGACCATCCAAGCACCGAACAACGTGTTCACTTTTGCGGTCATCGCCATCGCTGGCATCAATTGAGCCGGTTCCTGTTTGATCCAAAAGCGTTTCACCGCCCGAATCATAATCGGAATGGTCAAGAGTGACAACAGCACCCAAGGCGTCACGCCAAACCCGACGACAGCGACGATAATGCCAATCAACGCCGCGATAAAGAATCCGGCTAAGACGAGAACCGCACGTCGATGTCCGACGAGACAGGCAATCGTTTTGCGCCCGTTCACTTTATCGTTATCTAAGTCGCGAATATTGTTCGCGAGCAAGATGGCCCCGATTAACAGCGCCATCGGGAACGACACGAGCAACAGCTCCGTCGTCACCGTTCCGATTTGGAGGTATCCTGAAATTCCGATAATGACATACCCCATGAACAGACCGGCGACGAGTTCACCGAACGGTGTATAGGCGATGGGAAGCGGACCTCCTGTATAGAGGAACCCGACGACCATCGACAACACGCCGATCCAAATCAAGTGCCAGCTCGTCGAAGCGGCGATATAAAGACCGAGCACGGCCGCTACCCCGTACATCCCAAGGGCAATCCCGAGGACTTGGCCCGGTGTGAATCCATCGCGTACGATTGAACCACCGATTCCGATTGACCCTTCATGGTCGAGCCCGCGCTTATAATCGTAATACTCATTGAATAAATTCGTCGCGATTTGAATCAAGACCGAGGCGATGAGCATCGCCAGGAACAGTCCCCATTTCAATTCGACTTGCCCGAGGACGATGAACGTCCCTAACAGCACCGGTATGAAGCTCGCCGTCAATGTGTGCGGACGAATCATGCGCCAATAGGCACCTTTCTCTCTCTTCTTCATGCACTTCCCTCCCTTCGTTAGTTTACGTCTCTTTAAAAAAATCTGTCAATGCCCGTCGCTCGAACGGTTCCCTTCACTTTCCCGAGCATTTGACGGCCAGTTCTGCCGTGAAGTCATGATACACTAAAGAATGAGAATTCCATTGGATTGAGGAGGCTTTTCTTACATGCCAGATACTCAAACACACATTAAACAACGAATCGAGCAAGCCCATAAACGGGCACGTGCTTGGCAACGGCCGGTCTTGGCCTCCTACACGTGGGAGATCCCTTCGTTCGACGCGTTTCATATCATTCAAAATACCGAAACGTCCCATTATTATTTTTCGACACCCGACCGCTCCCTCGAGATGCTCGGATGTGCCGATGCGCTCGTGTTGACGGCTTCTGGCCCGGAACGGTTCCAACGGTTGCAATATGATTGGAGCCTGCACCGCCGGGACGTCGACGCGGTCATTTATGCGTTCTCGGGCTTCTCGTTCGACACGTTCATCCGCCCCCAGAAAAATATGTGGGAAGCGTTCGGCGAAGCGTCATTGGTCGTGCCTAAATTTTTATATCGCCGTTCGGGTGACAAACACACGTTGACCGTCTCGACGCTCGTGTCGGCGAAACGTTCGGTCGAACAATATTTGATTCAACTGGCCGATCAGCTCGCCCAGTTCAACGCGTTGCACGCTCCCGACGAGCAGTCACCGACCTACTCTCAAGTGAAAGATGGCGTCGACCACTTCAAGTCGAGCTTCCAACAAGCCAAATTGAACATCTCGGAAGAACGTGTCGAGAAAATCGTCATCGCTCGTGAAGAGATTTATCAAACATCAGAAGAGCCGTTCCCGTTCGCGACGACGTTACGCCATTTGTCAGAACATCAAACGGGCAGTTACGTCTTCTTATATCAACCGAAGCGAGAAATCGGCTTTTTCGGGGCGACCCCGGAGCGCCTCGTCAAAAAACAAGGGCCGTACATCGAAACGGCAGCCATCGCCGGAACGATTAAACGACCGGACACAGAAATCGAGGCGGATGTAGCCAAACAGACACTGTTGCACGATGCGAAGAATTTAGATGAGCATCAAATCGTCGTGAAGGACATTAAAAACGCCCTCACTCCATACGCGGCTACCATCAAGGCACCCGAAACGCCGCGTATATTAGAAAATCGCTCGGTGTTCCATCTGCATACACCGATTCAAGCGACGCTCGATACGAATGCGTCATTGCTGTCCATCATCGAGTCGCTCCACCCGACCCCCGCGCTCGGCGGTTCACCGAAACGGACGTCTGTCCGCTTATTGCGTGAGATTGAGCGCTTCGACCGCGGTTGGTACGGTTCGCCGTTCGGCTGGTTGAATACGGAAGGAGAAGGCGAATTCGTCGTCTCAATCCGATCCGCCCTCGTGCATCACCAATTCGTGGCGCTATACGCAGGCTGTGGAATCGTCCAAGAGTCTGAGCTCGAAGCGGAACTCGCCGAGACGGAAATCAAGCTCAGTCCAATCAAGCAAGCACTCGGGTTGGACAAAGTAAGCGCAGGAGGCAATCAAGCATGAATGAAACGTTAACGGATTGGGTCGCCCAGATGATGAACCGGCTCGTCGAACAAGGCGTCGAGGATATCGTCATCAGTCCCGGTTCGCGCTCGACCCCGCTGGCCATGGCCGCTTATCTTCATCCGAGCGTCCGTCATCATATCATCGTCGATGAACGTTCGGCCGCCTTCTTCGCTCTCGGCTTGACCCGCTCGACCTCATCGTTGCGACCGGTCGCGCTCATCTGCACGAGTGGCACCGCTGCGACCAACTACTTTTCCGCGGTGGCCGAGGCGAACATCTCGCAGTTGCCGCTCATCGTATTGACGACAGACCGTCCGCATGAACTACGGAACGTCGGCGCTCCTCAAGCAATCGATCAAGTCCGGCTGTACGGCGAGCACGTCAAAGCGAGCATCGACCTCCCTGTTCCTGAAGCTGCCAGCCAGCGCTACATGGAACAAGCGGTGACACGGCTCGTTCGAACGAGCATGCACGCGCCGTTCGGACCAGTCCACGTGAACATCCCGTTCCGCGAGCCGTTATTGCCGGACATCGAACGCTTAACGTCACTGCTTGAAGGGGACACCGAATTGTCTGAACCGACCTATCTCAAACCGACAACAAGTGACGTCAACCGCTTCAAACGAGACATCGATGTTGACCGTCTCGCCTTCCTCGTCGGTCCCGGGACACCGGCGTCATGGCTTGAGCCGATTTATAAAGCGGCGCGAACGTATCATATCCCAATTTTCGCCGACCCGTTGAGCGGGATGCGCCGATTTGATCACGTGCTGACGAACTACGACACATGGCTCGCGAGCGAGCATCGGACGGAATGGACGCCTGACACGGTCGTCCGCTTCGGCGCCGCTCCTGTCTCGAAACGATTGAACCAGTGGCTCCAGGACGTCCCGTGCGTCTTGATTGAGCAACCGGGCTCGTTCCGCGACCCGTCAAATCATGCTACGGTCGTGTACGGAGATGCGATTGATTATGTAGCCGCCATCAACAAAAACTATGACGTCGACTTATTCGATCGGTTCGCGTTGTTCGAACAGATCACCGAATCCGCGAAACCTGCTTTGAGCGGAGAAAGTGCATTGACGCGTCATTTGCTGGCGGCGCGTCTCGAACGCGTCTTCGTCAGTAACAGTATGCCGATTCGTGATATCGATACGACGCTCTCAGCCGGCTGTTCGCTTGACGTCGTCGCCAACCGCGGGGCGAACGGGATTGACGGCATCATCTCGAGCGCGCTCGGTGCCTGTCACGATACGGACAAGGCCGCCCTCTTGATCGGCGACTTGGCATTTTATCATGACAGCAACGCGCTCCAGCTCGTCAAATCGCATCCAGGTTCGTTTTCCATCGTCGTCGTCAACAACGACGGGGGCGGCATCTTCTCCTTCTTGCCACAAGCTTCGATCGCACCGCAAATGTTCGAGGACTTGTTCGGGACACCGCTGCAGCTGAACCTGCGTGGATTCGCTGACACATACGGGCTCAGCTATCAACGGCTGGAGCAGCCTGAAGACGTCACGGCCGCCATCGAGGCGGGCGTCCAACTCATCGAGTTTCCATCCGACCGTACGACGAACGTGGCGGAGCACCGTCGTTGGACTGCTTCGCTCACGGACCGCTTGGCGACGGGGAATGAGTCGTGATGCGTTCGCTGCGAGGCGTCTCGTACGAGGTGCTCGAACGCGGCAACGGCCGGCCGGTCTTGCTGTTGCACGGCTTCACAGGAAACGCGGGATGGCTTTCCCGCTTCCCGGAACTACCCGTCCGACTCGTCGCCCCGACACTGTTGCAACATGGTGAAACGGGCCATCAGCCGGTCGAGCGTGCCAAGATGAGTCAACAGGTAAAAGACTTGTCGGCGCTACTCGATACGGACGAAGGTCCGTGGACGGTCGTCGGTTACTCGCTCGGCGGACGTGTCGGCATGACACTCGCCGCCTATGATGATCGGGTCACCCATTTTATCGGCATTAGCACGACGCCCGGACTCAGTGCGGCCGAACGTCGACAACGCCGGCTTCAAGACGAAAAGCTCGCTGAATTCATCGAGCGAGCAGGACTTGAGGCGTTCGTCGACCGTTGGGAACAGCTTCCGCTCTGGCATCAGACTAATGAGATGCGTGCCGCACTCCGTCCTGAGCGGTTGGCCCAACATCCAGTCGCACTCGCGGACAGCCTTCGCGCTATCGGGACGGGCAGCATGCCGTCGCTCTGGCCGCTACTCGAGCGCTTACCTCGCACCGATTTGATTGTCGGAGAACACGATGTGAAGTTTCAACAGATTGCTCGGAACATGCAGTTGATCCGTCCCGATATTGAAATTCATGAAATTTCGGACGCATCTCATGCTCCACATGTCGAGAATGCCCAACAATTTGGTACAATGATAGAGAAATTGATTTTAGGGGGAATTTAAATGGAATCAGTAGCAAACTGGACATCGGTCCGCACGTACGAAGATATCAAGTACGAGAAGTGGAACGGCATCGCCAAAATCACCATCAACCGTCCGGAAGTACGGAACGCGTTCCGTCCACTCACGGTAAACGAGCTCATCGACGCGTTCGCACGCGCCCGTGACGATAAAGAAGTCGGTGCCATCATCTTGACTGGTGAAGGCGATCAAGCCTTCTGCTCAGGCGGCGACCAAAAAGTACGCGGCCACGGCGGCTACGTCGGTGACGACGAGATTCCACGCTTGAACGTCCTCGACCTTCAACGCTTGATTCGCGTCATCCCGAAACCAGTTATCGCCATGGTAGCCGGTTATGCAATCGGTGGCGGACACGTCTTGCACGTCGTCTGTGACTTGACGATTGCAGCCGACAACGCCCGTTTCGGTCAAACTGGACCAAAAGTGGGCTCGTTCGATGCCGGTTACGGTTCAGGTTACTTGGCTCGCATCATCGGCCACAAGAAAGCACGCGAAATCTGGTACCTCTGCCGTCAATACGACGCACAGCAAGCGCTTGACATGGGACTCGTCAACACGGTCGTCCCACTCGAGCAACTTGAACCCGAGACGATCCAATGGTGCCAAGAGATCTTGCAACACTCTCCGACGGCCCTTCGCTTCTTGAAGGCAGCGATGAACGCCGACACGGACGGACTTGCAGGACTTCAACAGCTTGCCGGCGACGCGACGCTTCTCTACTACACGACAGACGAAGCGAAAGAAGGACGCGACGCTTTCAAAGAAAAACGCGACCCAGACTTCGGTCAGTTCCCGCGTTTCCCGTAAATCGACAAAGAGTAGCGACTTCGCTACTCTTTTTTTGGAGGTCCTGATGATGAATCGTTATGTGACACAACATCGACGTGACGCCATGGCACTCGTCACCGCGTCCGTCAGTTTGACCTGGGCCGAGTTAAGCGCGGAGAGTGCCCGTTTAGCCCACTTCTTGGAACGGGTCGCACCCGAAGCCCGCCATATCGGATTACGCGCTGCGAACAGCGCTGATTATGTCATCGCTGTCCATGCCATCCAGTTACTCGGAAAAGTGCTCGTTCCGCTCAACACACGGTTGACGATGAGCGAACTGGCAGGACAAATCGAGACGGCCGATATCGATGTATTGCTCGTCGATGAACCGATTGAACTGTCGATCACCCAATTCGAGTTGACGTCACGAGATGAGGCGTCACTCGCCACACCGCACGAATGGGCAGACGATGAAGTCATGTCGCTCATGTTCACCTCGGGCACGACCGGTCGATCCAAGGCCGTAAAGCAGACGTTCGGCAATCACATCGCGAGCGCCGAGGCGGCCAAGACGCGCCTCGGATATGGGATGAGTGATCAGATGCTCATCGTCACGCCACTCTTCCATATGAGCGGACTCGCCCAAGTGTATCGGAGCGCCCGTTTCGGTTCGACATTATACGTCGAACCGAGGTTCGATGTCGTCCGGACACTCGAGTTGATTGAGACGGCAAGAATCACCCACATCTCGCTTGTCGCCGTCATGCTTCAGCGTCTCCTCGACGCAGGTCTTTCCCGCCATCAGCTACGACTTCTGCTCGTCGGCGGTGGTCCCGTACCGCGCCCGTTGCTCGAAGAAGCCGAGCGACGGCAGTTACCGGTCGCCCAGACGTATGGGATGACGGAAACGTGTTCGCAAGTCGCGACACTCTTGCCATCCGAGGCACTCGCCCACATCGGTTCGAGCGGTCAATCGATTGCGCCGACCCAACTCCGTATCAATGCGGATGGGGAGATTGAAGTGAACGGACCGACGGTGACCCCTGGTTACTATAGACAGCCAGAGGCCGACGCCTGGACGCCCGACGGCTATTGGCAGACCGGTGATCTCGGCACAATCAAGGACGGTTACTTGTACGTCCATGACCGTCGCAGTGACTTGATTATCTCTGGCGGCGAGAACATTTATCCAGCCGAAATCGAGAGCGTGTTATTGCGTTGCCAGGGCATTCAAGACGTAGGGGTCGTCGGTCGTCCCGACCCGACTTGGGGAGCGATACCTGTCGCCTTCACGGTCGGTACGTTCGATTTCGATGAGGCAATTCAGCTGTTGCACGACCATCTGGCGTCTTATAAACATCCGAAAGCATGGATTGCCGTCGACAAGTTGCCTCGTAACGCCAACGGTAAATTGATGCGTCATCGCTTAAAGGAGGCTGACCATGATTCGTCGCGCTGAACTGTATATCGTCCCCCTCACGTTCAAACATCCGATTGTCACCGCCCACGCCGTGTTGACGACGAGACGGACGGCCATCCTCCGTCTGGAGACGGTCGACGGTGTTGTCGGCTACGGGGAAGGTGTCGCGTTCGAGACGCCATGGTATACGGCTGAGACCGTCCGCTCCGTCATCGATACGTCCGCTTTAATTATCCAACTGTTGAAAGGAATGACGTTGTCCGCCGCCTCGTTCGGTACCCATGTCAGCTCCATCATCGGCCACCCGATGGCGAAAGCGATGTGGGAGAGCGCTCTATGGGAAGTGGAAGCGGCCAGCGCGAATCAGACATTAAAACAATACGTCCAAGCCGGCGACACCGTGGCCTGTGGCCGGACCATCGGCATCGGTCTGCTCAGTCAAACATTGAACGCCATCGAGTCTGCGCTCGCGTCCGGATTCGACCGGATCAAGTTAAAAGCGTCCCCGCATGAACTACTCCCTGCGCTCGGCGAAATTCGGAACAATTTTCCGGACGCCCCGCTCATGATTGATTTGAACGGAAGTGGCTCCGAGCAACCGCTTGACTGGTTTGAGGCGTTAGATACCTACCGTCTCTTGATGATTGAGCAGCCTTATCCGAGCACACATTGGGTCGAGACAGCAGACTTGCAGGCACGGCTCGCCACACCGATTTGTCTCGATGAATCGATTAGCTCGGCTCAAGACGTGGCGACGATGCATCGACTTCGAGCCGGTCGCATCGTCAATATCAAACCGGCCCGCGTAGGCGGCTGGAGCGAGGCACTCGCGATTCGCGATAGCGGCACCCCCTACTGGGTTGGAGGTATGTATGAGTCCTCCATCGGCCGTTATCACACGCTCTTATTCGCCTCAATGAGTGGAGCCGCCTACCCGGCCGATATGTCCGGGACGAGCGCTTACTTCGAGACCGATTTGCTCGATACCCCGCTCGAGGTCGAGAACGGACAGTTGATGCTTCCCGACCAGGTCGCACCGGATTGGACGACAATCGAGCAACTGAGCGAACAGACGATTCGACTCCTGTAAAAACTCCGCAAAAAAGGCGGCAGACCTCGCGTCTGCCGCCTTTTCATCGTTAACGGAATGTGCCCGTCAACACTTCATAGCCGTCTTTCGTGACGACGACCGTGTGCTCGAATTGAGAGACGAGGCTGTTGTTCGGGGTGAACAACGACCAGCCGTCTTCTTCCGATTGATAGACGATTTCGTCTTGCGTCGAGATGAACGTCTCGACGGCAATAACTTGACCTTCTTTCAAGATGTCGTTTTCTTCACGACTATAGTAGTTCGAGATCGTCTCCGGCTCCCCATGAAGGGTGCGCCCAAGACCATGGCCCGCTAAGTTGCGGATGACCGTGAAGCCGTTCTTCCGGGCATCGGCATAAATCGCCTTGCCGATTTGGTTGACCTTGACGCCCGCCTTCACTTTGCTGAGACCCGCTTCGAGCGAGGTCAATGACACTTCGACCAAACGTTCGTGTTTAGCCGATTTCGGTGTGCCCGCGATGACCGTACGCCCAGTGTCGGCATAGTAACCATCCTTCACGGCCGAGACGTCGACGTTGACCACGTCCCCGTCTTGGATGACAAGCTCGCCCGGAATCCCGTGGGCTGCGACTTCATTGATAGAGATGCACGTGTAGCCTGGGAACTCGTACATCGTGATTGGGGCCGAGGCGGCCCCTTCCGCTTCCAAAATACGTTGTCCAATCTCATCCAACTGTTTCGTCGTCATGCCCGGTTTGACCGCTTTCGCCATCTCGTCGCGTGCCAAAGCGACGATTCGCCCAATCTCACGTAAGGCATCGTAATCATAATCTAACATCGTTTTCCCTCTCAATCTAATAATCGATTTTGATATAAAAACTCTTCTGATAAATCCGCAAACAAGAACATGCCGTCCGGTAACGGATAACTGAACGTCCGTGTCACTTCGTTCGAGCTGAAGTCACGATAATCCTCGGATAAGTAACCTCGTCCGCGCACGTCCATCGCCGCCATCGTTCGAATGAAGTACGGCCGGAAACTCCAGTTATAGCCGCGATACGTATTGTCGACCGTCCAATTCGACTGCGCCTGATAGACGTTCGCGCTCGTCTGGAACCCGGTTTGGTCCGTCAAATAGTAACGGACGAACGTTCCTTCGAGTTTCGGTGCGATATGGAGCAGCCACTCATCTTTTTTATCGCGCGACCACTTCCCGCTTTGGACGAGGTCTTGAATTCGTTTATGGAGTTCGAACTCGAGCTCATACAATCGCTTCAATCGCTCTTGGTCGTGCAAGAAGAATGACGGCACTTCTTGCGTCAATACGCTCATACCTTTCGCTTCGCGCGGCGGCATCGCATCGCTTTGCCCGAGGAGACTTCCCATATAATAACGTCCGCCATGACGCCACGCATAACGCAACTGTCCGAGATGGTCGATCGATTTATAGAGGAGCGGAGCCCCGAGACGGGAAGCGATATATTCCATCGTCTGAAGCATTTGCGGATACGTGACCGATAACGTCTTCTTCTCGACCATCGTCGCCAAATCGACGAGCAACATCTCAGGCGCCACCGTCATGATGTCTTCGATACTCGTTGATTCTGCGAAGTCGAGTGCGACTTTAACACCAGATGAACGATAATATTGGACGACTCGTGACAAGCGTGACACGTCAACGAGATCCGTCCCTTGAAGCGTCACATAAATGCGATGGAGCGGGAAGTTCAATTCTCGAAGCGGGGCCAAAAACGCCTCGCCTCCTTGTTCGAGAATCCACTCTGACCGACATCGGAACGTGACGAATTGCGTCGCATCCCTTAACTGTTCGGCCGCTAAACGCTCCATCCGTTTGGCGATATCGAGCTGATACTCGAGCGGAACGTCATCGTCGTAAAAGAATGGGGTGAGCGACTCGCCCCTGAACTGTCCATGGACCATATAACCTTCTACTTGGAAGGTGGCGGCTCCCAGGATTGGTTCAAATGTCACTTCGACTTCTTCTGGATTCATCATCACATCCACTGCGTCCAACTTGATCACCTCGTCTTTTTTCTAAACACGAAAGCGAGCTGGGTTCAGCTCGCTCGTGTATGCACATACATATAGGCACCGAAACAAGCAATGAAATATACGATACTCATCACACCGTAGCCGATTCCCATCTTCCCGCCCACGCCGATGGCCATCACAAGCCAAATCATCGCGCCGAACAGGAGCGTGGCGACCGGGATATATCGGAAATTCGGACGCTCGGTCCGCGTTATAATCGGTTTCAAAGCCAGGACGCACGCCAATAGTATGACGAGACCAAAACCTAGTTCAATCATCCGTTGACACCTCATTTTTCTGTCTCTACTCGTTTAGTGTAGCATGACACCAAAAAAAAAACCGCAAATCCACTTAAGGAGATGCGGTTTTAGTTATTGATTAGTCACGCGGACGGCGTGGGCCACGGTCGTCTGAACGACGACGGTCGTCTCCACCCGTGCGTTTGCCACGGTATCCACCGCCGCCACCGCTGCGTCCACCACGGTCACCGCCGCCACGACGTTCGCCGCCGCCGCTGCGATTTCCACGGTATCCACCACGGTCGTTACGTCCACCTTGACGTTTGACGCGTACTGGTTCTGCATACGAGATTTCAACCGGAGTTGAATCTGGCTCTTTCGTCAATCCACGAAGTGCCGCTGCAAGAAGCTCGACTGCTTCGTATTCTTCAAGAAGCTCAGTCGCAAGTTGCGTGTAAGCTTTGAAGTCGCCCGCTTGAACACGTTCGATCAATTCTTCAGCTGATTGCTTTTGGTTGCCCTCGAGCACTTCTGCGATTGTCGGTACGTGACGACGGTTCATTTTCTTGTTCGTTACGCGTTCGATTGCTTTGACTTGACCGAATTCACGTGGCGTGATGAACGTAAGGGCTGTACCTGTTTTACCAGCGCGGCCTGTACGTCCGATGCGGTGCACGTAGCTTTCCGGATCTTGTGGGACGTCAAAGTTGTAAACGTGAGTAACACCTGAGATATCAAGACCACGGGCTGCAACGTCTGTCGCGACCAAGATGTCGATCGTGCCGTTTTTGAAACGACGGATGACTTGGTCACGTTTGGATTGCGTTAAGTCACCGTGAAGACCATCAGCCGTGTAACCACGTTTGATGAGTGCTTCTGTCACTTCGTCAACACGTTTCTTCGTACGAGCGAAGATGATGCTGAGTTCTGGCGAGTCGATGTCGATCAAACGGCAAAGCGTATCGAATTTTTGACCTTCGCGCAATTCAAGGAATTGTTGGTTGATATTCTCAACTGTCATTTCCTTCGCTTTTACTTTGATGATCGTCGGCGACTTCATGAAGCGCTCAGCAATCTTCTTGATTTGTGGTGGCATTGTTGCAGAGAAGAGAAGCGTTTGACGTTCAGCCGGAAGGCCTTTCAAAATCATCTCGATATCTTCAACGAAGCCCATGTTGAGCATTTCATCTGCCTCGTCCAAGATCACAGTTTGGATCTCGTCGAGTTTGATCGTCTTACGCTTCATGTGGTCCATGAGGCGGCCCGGTGTGGCAACGACGATTTGTGGGTTCTTTTTCAAACCACGGATTTGGCGGTCGATTTGTTGGCCACCGTATACTGGAAGTGCGTAAACGCGCTTCGCTTCACCGATTTTGTTCAATTCTTCTGCAACTTGAATCGCAAGTTCACGTGTCGGTGCAAGAACAAGTGCTTGGACTTGACGTGCCTTTGTGTCGATTCGCTCAATTGTCGGAATACCGAAAGCTGCTGTTTTCCCTGTACCTGTTTGCGCTTGACCTAATACGTCCACTCCTGTGAGTGCGACAGGAATTGTCTCAGCTTGGATCGGTGTAGCTTCTTCGAAGCCCATTTTGAGTACACCTTTTACTAATGCTTCACTTAACTGTAAATCTTGGAATTTTGTCAAATTATATTCTCCTTTTTTCATACAAAAAACGTCTGAGGTTTTGTTCTACAGACGTTTTTCCAATGTTTCCTCGTAGTCAACTTTACTAACTATAACGTATTTGTTTCTAAAATGAAAGAAATACATTCTAAAACTTTTCATAGCCACCTGGACATGAGTTATCTTATTTCAATTTATAGCCGTTGTCGAGTTTTTCAACTTGCTTTTCTTTCAGCAGTTTCCCGAGTGCGCGTTTGAACGCCGCTTTACTCATCCCGAACTCACGATCGATCACGTCCGGCGCCGTCTTGTCGCCGTAAGGCATTTGGCCGCCGCGTTCTTCAATATAAGCACGGATACTTTCCGCGTCCGGGTCGATCGCTTCATATGCCCGTGGTTTCATCGAGACGAGTACCGTCCCGTCTTGTTTCACTTGCGTCACACGCACGGTCAATTGCTCACCGAGACGTGGCCAACGTGTCATCTCTGCTTCATGTAAGAAACCGAGTGATTCATTTTCGACCCAGACGTTCACACCGACGTCGCGTCGATTGACGACGACCGCATGGACATCTTGATTGCCCCATTCTTCTTTAGCGGGACGCGCCAACAAGTTCAAGTACGCATAGTGGGCCGGTTCCCCGAGAAGACGGCTCTTTTGATCGTACTTGAGACGAATGCAAAGCTTGTCCCCTTCTTTTGGCCAATACGACCGATTCTCAGGAAGATCATCTAATGAGACGAGTACATCCTTTTGAATCCCGATATTGACGAACACACCGGTGTTATACCGGACTCCAGTCACTTCATACCACTCATAGTCATCGAACGTGACGCTCGGAATCGTCATCGTCGAAGCGAGACGTCCTTCTGAGTCGTGATAAAGGAAGACCCGCACCGTCTGTCCGACTGTGACTTCTTCAGTTTGTTCTTTTCGATGAAGGAGTACCTCTTCGCGACCGTTTCCGATAAACACTCCAAAATCAGCTGAACGTTCCGCGACCAAGTCTACTACTTCTCCTGCACGTAATGCCATACAATCCACATCCTTTTTCATCTATTACTGTCAGTATACCTACCTACACACGTTCCTAATCATATCATGTTCGATTTCATTGCTCCGCTTAATTGTGTCTAAATTGTGAACGAGGGACGAAGACGCATATGACCGATTGGCGAGCATTCTAACGTCTTTATTTCAAATTTTGTGACGAATTTGTGAACGTGCATTTTCCATCTAGTATCCACATTTTGAAAACGTTATTATTAAGGAAGCGTTGTTTAACGAATTAGGTTTCAGCCATGGCCGAACGGGGGATAATAAATGTTTGATGTTCAATCTCGATCATTTGCGAAGCGCTTTATGAAAGGCTTATTGATTGCTTTCTTCGCGCTACTCGCTTCACTTAGCTTCATTTTCTCAAACGGAGTCGATACAAACGTATCTTCATCCGTCACGATGGTCCAAGAGTAAACGCCCTCTCCTGACAGAAGGCGTTTTTTTGTTTTGTTCCGACAAAAAAAGGGATTTTTTGTGCAGCTGTCGAACGAACATAACGTTCGGCTTTTACTATTGAATCATCTGGGAAGGGAGAGCCACTCATGCTATTTTATTTTCTCACCACGATTCTTTCGGTCGTCGGTTTGTCCGTCTCGCTCCAAACCGGTTTTTTCAAAGACCCGATCGGTACATTCCTGTTCGCCGTATTGCTCGCCATGGGCTTATCTTCATTTAAACAGTTAGTCGCACAAACGAACGTCTTATTGATTGAACGCCGCAACCAGAAAAAAATCAAACGCATCGTGGCACGTATGCATTCAAGTACACGTAAACGTTCTACATAACACTCGTCTTCACCCTCCACTTTTGTTATTCTATTGTAGACAGAGAGCAAAACGGACTCAACCCGTAGGAGGCACAAACACGTATGAATGAAATCCCTTTATCGAACGAATGGCTATTACGTTATTCACCTGTCATGGAGCTATGGCTGAAAGAAGACGGCATCTTGCTCGTCGACGATGACAACCGGATTCGACTCACCCTCGAAATCGGCACTGACCACGTCATGCAGTTCAAGAGCATCGATCAAGACGGGGCTTACTTTGCCGTGGACCCGGTGAATAAACGAATCACGTTCGAACTCGAGGAAGAAGAAGAGGAAAGCGAATCTCGCTTCTGGGAATAAGGATTCATGCCGAAGAGTCGGATTCTCGCTTAGAGAAGAAGACTCTTTCTTCGTGTCCAAACCAACAGTTGTACGATTGAAAGGAGAATGACTCATGATCCGCACCGCCATCTGGTTTATCACCTTTTTTGCCGTCTTACCGCTGACGCTTCCGTTCTATCCGAAAGCGAAACGGCTGACGCCGCCCGAACGTTACGCATACGTTCAAACCGTCGCCTATACATGGGCAAGCTTTCTACTCCGGATTGCCGGCGCTCGCGTCCGCGTTCACGGGCAAGAGAACATTCCGAATGAACCGGTCGTCTACGTCGCGAACCACCAAGGGAACTTTGATGTCCCGATCATGATCACGGCGACGAAACATCCGAAAGCGTTCATCTCAAAAATCGAAGTTCAAAAGTTCCCAATCATCCCACGTTGGATGGAACTGATGGGTTGTATCTTCATCGACCGCAGCGACCGCCGCCAGTCGATTAAAGCGATCCGCTCCGGCGTTGAGACGATTCAATCCGGCCAATCGATTATCGTCTTCCCGGAAGGCACTCGTTCGAAAGGCGGGCCGATTAAAGAGTTTAAAGCCGGCAGTTTGACGCTCGCCACATCAAGTGGCGCCAAGATTGTCCCGGTTGCCATTAAAGGCAGCCATCATTTGCTCGAGACGAAAAACCGCATCACCCCTGGGACGGTCGACGTCACCTTTTTACCGGTCATCGATCCTGCCGACGTCCCGAACAAAGAAATCGCCGCGCTTGCGGAGACGATGATTCGCCGCGTTGTTGAAGGAGAAGAGTCATGAGCTTATTAACGATTGAAGGTATCCATAAAGAATTTGCAGATAAAGTGTTATTCGATGACGTCACGATGACGATTCATCCAGGCAATCGCATCGGTGTGATTGGAGTCAACGGCTCTGGAAAATCGACGTTTTTAAAAATCGTCGCTGGCGTCGAGACGGCAGACCGCGGTTCGATGCAACACCCGAACGACTATCGGATTCGCTATTTGACGCAAACGGTCGATTTCGACTCGGGTCAAACAATTTTGGACGCCTTGTTCACAAGTGACACCCCATCCGTTCAAGCGTTGAAGCAATATGAACTGGCCCGCCAAGCACTCGAGGCGAACCCGACAAGTGAACAGTGGTTGGAACGCTTTATGAAAGCCCAACAAGCGGTTGATGCCGCCGATGCATGGGAGACCGAAGCCAAGTTGAAATCGATTTTGAACCGGCTCGGCCTTCCGGATGTGACGGCAGAAATCAGCTCGCTCTCCGGGGGACAACAAAAACGGGTCGCCTTGGCCGCCGCCTTACTCGACGAAGCCGACCTGTTATTACTCGATGAGCCGACGAACGAACTCGACGCCGATACGATTGCTTGGCTCGAGACGGTCCTGGCCGATTATCGAGGTGCCATCTTACTCATCACCCACGATCGCTATTTCTTGAATCGGGTCACGAACCACATTCTTGAAATCGCCGACGGGACGAGTTATTTTTATGACGGCAACTATGAACTCTTCCTCGAGAAACGGGCCGAGCGTAAGGCCCGGTCGCATTCGATGGAGCAGAAGCGCCAAAACATTTTGCGCCGCGAGCTCGCTTGGTTGCGCCGCGGCGCCAAAGCCCGGACGACGAAACAGAAGGCGCGCATCCAACGCGTCGAAGATTTGAAACATCAAGAGACACTCGCCGAGGATGAGGCGCTCGAAGTGTCTGTCGGGTCACGTCGTCTCGGGAAGAAAGTGATTGAAGTGGAGAACTTATCATTCGGCTACGACGACAAGTTGCTCATCCAAGACTTCACGTGGTTGTTCGGACGACGTGAGCGATACGGCATTGTCGGACCAAACGGTAGCGGGAAATCGACGCTCATGAACTTGCTCGCCCATCGCCTTCAACCGACGCAAGGGACGGTCGTCCATGGCGAGACGGTCCATCTCGGGTATTACGGGCAACAAGTCGAGTTTGAGGACACATCGCGCCGCGTCATTGACGAGATTGAACGGATTGCCCAAGTCATCTATACACCGGACGGCGAGACGATCACGGCCAGTCAGATGCTCGAACGGTTCCTGTTCACCCCGGACGCGCAATACAAACCGATTGCCAAACTATCCGGTGGCGAGAAACGTCGCCTCGTCTTGCTCCGGATTTTAATGGACGAGCCGAACGTACTGTTTTTGGATGAACCGACGAACGATCTAGATACGGAGACGCTGTCTGTTCTTGAAGACTATTTGGAGTCGTTCCCAGGTACGGTCATCGCCGTCAGTCACGATCGCTATTTCTTAGATCGGATTGCTGAGCAGCTCATCGCCTTTGAAGATGGGACGATAAACGTCTATCACGCCGAGTACAGTGATTATTTGGCCACACTCCAAGAACAGACGAAGCAACAAGTGAAGAAAGAATCGAAAGAGAAGAAAGAGCGCGTCAAAGTCGACGTCGTCAAATTCACTTTCAAAGAGCAGAAGGAATGGGAGACGATTGAGGAAGATATCGCTTCTCTCGAGTCCGAGATTGAAGCAGCGGAGGCTCGGCTCGCTATAGCCGGAAGCGACCTCGGCAAAGTGAATGAACTGTACGCCGATATTGCCGCGTTGAAAGAAGCACTCGATGCGAAGATGGAGCGTTGGGAATATTTATCGGAGATTGATGAACAAATTCAAGCACAGAAGAAATAAAAAAAAGGATCACGCGTCGGCGTGATCCTT
Source organism: Exiguobacterium sp. s36 (assembly GCF_018618345.1). Classification (NCBI taxonomy): domain Bacteria; kingdom Bacillati; phylum Bacillota; class Bacilli; order Caryophanales; genus Exiguobacterium; species Exiguobacterium sp. s36. Next base: position 140,997 of record NZ_JACSLW010000005.1, on the reverse strand, counting down.
TTTTGTCGTATAACCATATACATGCACATCGTGCGCGCGTTCGCCTTGTCGCACATAGTGACGGAGCGTCCCTTCCCGCGAGAATCCGTTCTTTTCAAGCATTTGTTGCGACGCGACGTTCTCGGTGAAGACGATGGCCCCGACCCGTTCGATTTCGCCTGTCTGCCCTGCATAGCTTAACGCAGCGTGGAGCGCTTCGGTCGCATATCCGTGACGCCAATAGTTAGGGTGAATTTCGTAACCGACTTCGGCACGTCGATGCCGCGGCGCTCGGTTATGGAATCCAATCGTCCCAATCAAGTTGGACGACTCTTTCGTCACGATGCCCCAACGCATCACCGCACCGGATTCAATCCCTTCGAGCATCCCAGTAAGCATTTGTTCCGTCTCGGAAAGCGATGCATGAGGCTCCATTCCGTAGTAGCGCAAGACGTTTGGGTCTGAAAAGATGGTGAACAGCCGCTCGCTGTCTTTCAAATCGATCTGTCTTAACCGGAGTCGTTCCGTTTCAATCGTTGGAAGCATCCCGTTCACCCTTTACTGACGATATTATGTTGAAATGCATAGACGACAGCTTGCGTCCGGTCATAGACGTCGAGCTTCGTCAAAATGTTGGAGACGTGCGTCTTTACCGTCTTCAACGAGATGTATAGTTCATCGGCGATGACTTGGTTCGACTTTCCTTCTGCCATCAACTGCAAAATCTCACGTTCCCGGGCCGTCAGACTCTCGTGCAACGTCTTTTCCGGATGACGGAGCCGCTCGAGCATCTTGCCCGTCACTTGGGCGGCCATGACGGGATTGCCCGCTGCCGTTTGACGAATCGCATCAGCGATCTCATTGGCGTTTGCCGTTTTTAAGACGTAACTCATCGCCCCGGCCTCGATGACGGGATACACTTTCTCATCATCTAAGAAGCTCGTCACGACCAAGATTTTAGCGTCTTTCCAACTCGACTTGATCCGTTTTGTCGACTCGACCCCATCGACAGGTTCCATTACTAAATCCATCAAGACCACATCCGGCTTTTCTTGGATCGCGAGTTCCGCTCCAGTCGCGCCGTCCGATGCCTCTCCGACGACTTCGATGTCAGGCTGCGTCGACAAGAACGCCGAGACACCGGCCCGCACCATCTCATGGTCATCAATCAATACGACTCGAATCATTGTAACCCCTCCACTTGTTGTTTCACACGCACTTCAATCTGAGTACCGACGCCGGGCACACTGACGAGTCGTAACGTCCCGCCGACCTCAGCCGTCCTCTCTCTTATCGATTGTAAGCCATATGAGGCGACTTGTGTATCATCGACATTAAAGCCGATGCCATCGTCGTTTATTTTTAAAATGACCGTTTGTTGTACGGTCCGCATTTCAATTTCGAGTCGCTTCGCTTTCGCATGTCGAAGCGTATTGCTGATTGCTTCTTGAACGATACGGAACAGTTCATTTTCGGTGTGACGCGACAACTCGACTTCTTCGAGACGCCAGATGAGTTCGGTCGACTGTTTGCGCGACAGCTCTTCTAACAGTCGCTCGATGCCCGTCTTGAGCGTCATCCCTTCAAGCTCGACCGGACGAAGTTGCAATAAGAGCGAGCGCATTTCGGCCTGAGCCGTTTGCGCCATCACTTCGACTTGTTCGATTTGTTTGGCAGCCACGTCCGGCTTCGCCTCGATCGTCTGCTTGGCTGCCGTCGTCATCATCGAGATGGCGTACAGTTGCTGGCTGACCGAATCATGTAACTCTCGGGCGACACGGCGCCGCTCCTCAACGACGGCTTCACTGCGCGCTTCCTCGACACTGACAGGCCGGTCACCGACCCGTTTCGCCATCTCGACCATTTCTGCGCGCTGTTTCGAGATGCGTGCAATCCGTTCGAGTGTGTCGCGATAAGGCGACAGCGGACGGAACGTGATTTCTTTTTGATTCTCGAGCTTCCATAAGGCAATCGCCACTTCCCGGAAGTCACGGCGCAAATAAAAGTACGAACCGACCCCGAACACGCTGCCGATCAAGACGGCGATGACGAGGATAGACACACCGAAAGGCAACCCTTCTTCACGTGTGAACAAATCTCGGAGTGAAGTCGAGTCACCTATTAAAAATGCAATCGTGACGAACAGTGCCGTCAAGAGGCTGCTGAACAATTGATGCCAGACGACGGTCCGTGGATACGAATCCTTCTTCATACGGTCATCACCTCGACACTTCCGCTCATGAGCACGATATGAATCCGGACTTTTCGTGTCGCCGATGCGTAATCGTCCGATGCCGTATAGAAGCGACGGTTGAACACAGGCGAATAATTCGATTCGTCGACTTGAATCTTACCGAACCCGATTGAGGCGTCAATCGAGTAGTCGTAACCGGCCGGAATGAGAATCCGGATGTCTCCAGCGAGTCCATTCAATAGTAAGAACGTCTCTCCTTCCGGGATAATCGCGCGTGACAAGTCGAGTTCGACGTCACGCAACAAGAAAAATTCATTCGTGTCTTGGAGCACGTAGTGACCACTTTCTTTCGTCCCGAACGTAAACGCCTGTTCTTGCCGAATATGTGACTTAAATCGGCTCGATTCGAGCGGACGGTTCTTATACAACCGATAGCCGAACATGAGCAGTAAGCCCGACAACACAAAACCAAATGCCGCCGACGAAAAGATGAGTCCGACGAGCATGATGCCGCCAATCCCGTAAAAGATATAGCTGACCGGCTGATTGCCTTTGCGGCTGAAGCGCCGTCCGATATAAAGCAACAATAACGGGACGACCATGCTGAAGAGGACGCTGTTTCCACCCGTCACGATATCGATAAATAGTCCAATGGCAAACAAAATAATCATGAATCCGATGATTTGGCGTGTGTTCCAACGTTCCACGTTGCTTCCCCCTCTCTGACAGTATGTACAATGAAGCAAAGAAGCGATGGCCCAACTCATTCGCCGGACCATCGCTGAACCGTTGCGTCAGTCTTGTTTGAAACGACGCTCAAGTTCTTTTAGTTTTGCTTCGAAATCATCTTCATCCGCTGCATCGATTTTCTCTTCAGCGGCCGGTTCTTGCTTCTTCTCTTCTTCCGTGAACGGATGAGTCTTCGACGTCTCCGCTCCGAAGATTTGATCGAGCGCACCTTTCAATAAATCAAGGTTTTCTCGCATCGCGAACTCATAGCGTTTGTTTTGCATCTCATCGAGTTTCAGTCGCATCTCGAGGGCACGGCGCTCGAGGGCGTCGAGTTCACGCGCTCCTTCGTCGAGCAACCCTTCAAAGTAACGATACTGCTCACCGTAATGCTTCGACTCGAGTGCGGCCCGCTCCGCGAGTTTTTCTTCGCCCGCTTGTTTGGCGAGCTCGGTCTGCTCGTAACGCTTATCCGCCATCAGTTTAGCGTCATCACGTTTTGTCGCCAGCTCATCGAGGAGCGCTTTTTGACGTTCGACGAGACGTTCGACAGACATCGCTTCTTTTTCAGCACCACGGATGTGACGGTTCAACTCGGCCTCCCCGCTTGAACGCGGTGCCGAACGTGGACCCTCTTTATCTTGGAACTTCTTCATCTCTTTCGACAATTCTTTCGTCAACTCGTTAGCTAAATCACGAAACTGGTCAAATGGTGTTTTCATCATAATATCCTCCTTGTGAAGCTTAGCGACGGTTTACAAACTTCTGCCACACTTGATCAAACGATTGAAAGCTGCTCCGGTTCGCACGCGAGCCGTCCGCATTCAAAATCTCGACGTCTTGTTTTTGGTTGGCATACATCATATACCCTTTAAACAATACCCATGCCACCACAATCCCGATTAACGCCCAAATATTCGATAAAATTGTGATGATCCCGATCAAGGCAAGCGCGCCGTAACCGATTTTTGCGCCGACATGTGTCACGGCCATGAATCTGACTCCAGCCCACAGTGCTAAGAGCGCCCCCAAACCGAACATGATCATATTCGGTAAAAAGCCGATTAGAACGAGAACTAAAGAGATCGCGGCCACGATGAACAACACTTGTTTCACCTGGCGATTCATCTATCATCCCTCCTCGTTAAGTACACTCTTATCATAATACGTTATTTTTTATAGCGCGACGAGCGCAAGGCCCGTTTTCCCTCGGTCTGTAGACTGAGATGATAGCGTTCTCAAATCCTGTGCTATACTAGAGGCATCGAACAATGAAAGGATGATGTTTTATGAGTACCGTATTCAACGCAGTATATACCTTGTCAGCCAATCGGAGGGCGACTGTCCTCCATCACTAAGAGGAGGATTCTATTTGAATCAAACAACAATCACAACGGGGCGTGTCACGGCACAGTTCCAACATATGTACACGGTCACGACCGAAAATGCAGCTTACACGTGCAGCGTCACCGGGAAATTTCGACATGAGGCCGAAAGCGAGCGCGACTACCCGGTCATCGGTGACTTCGTCGAGTTCACCGTTCGCGAACACGGTCAAGGCGTAATTCGACGTCTCCTTGAACGGCGTACTGTCCTATCACGGGCAGCCGCCGGCAACGAGACGCGCGAACAGCTGATCTGTGCGAACGTCGACTTCATCTTAATCACGATGGCGTGCGGACACGATTTCAATCTGCGTCGGCTCGAGCGTTACTCGCTCGCCGCGTGGGAAACCGGCGCCACGCCGTTCATCGTCTTGACGAAATCGGACCAAGTCGACAACGCAGATGCACTTGTCGACGAACTTACGTTGACAGTGCCTGGGGTCGACGTCTTCCCTGTCAGTTCAGTCACTGGTGACGGCGTCGAGGCGTTGCGATCCGCACTGCCGAGCGGAAGCACCATCGTGCTCGTCGGCTCATCTGGTGTCGGGAAATCAACGCTGACGAACGCGCTCGCCGGGACGACCGTCGCCGAGACACAGGCCGTCCGCGAGAGCGATGAACGCGGCAAGCATACGACGACGCATCGCGAACTTTTCCGGATTGACGATTTGTTCGTCATCGATACACCCGGGATGCGTGAATTTGGCCTTTGGGACGGTGCCGATCATCTCGACGATACGTTTCGGGATATCGAGGCGCTCGCCGAGACGTGTCGGTTCCGGGACTGTTCGCACGGCAACGAACCGGGCTGTGCCGTCCGAGCCGCCATCACATCCGGAACGCTCGATGCGAAACGCTATCAAAGCTTCGTCAAACTCGAGCGCGAACTCCGCTACGCCGAAAAACGACAAGCGGAAGCGGCTCGTCTCGCCGAGAAGAAGAAACGAAAAACGAAAGCTTAATCTACAAAGGGAGTCACAGAAATATTGTGGCTCCTTTGTCATTTCCCGAAATTTAGCATCAACTCCTATCAGCAATCCGACATTTGTGAACAATCGTTCAGAAATAGTTCGTCCGAATGCAGGTAAAACCCTCGAAAGTAAGCGGTTTCTCCGTTACAATGGATTCGTATTGTCACAGATTAAAATCGCTAATTATAGGGAGAGACTTATGAAAACATTGAACGAACGCGCACTCGAGATGCATGCCTTCCATCACGGAAAATTGGAAACGACACCGAAAGTCGATGTCGACACGAAAGAAGCGCTCAGTCTCGCCTACTCGCCTGGCGTCGCCGAACCGTGCCGTCGCATCGCTGAAGATAAAGAGCTCTCGTATGACTACACACTCCGCGCCAACACGGTCGCCGTCGTCTCGGACGGGAGCGCCGTGCTCGGTCTCGGCAATATCGGTCCAGAAGCCGCACTGCCGGTCATGGAAGGAAAAGCCGTCTTGTTCAAAAGCTTCGCCGGCGTCGATGCGTTTCCCATCTGTCTCGATACGCATAACGTCGATGAAATCGTCCGGACGGTCGAACTGCTCGCACCGACGTTTGGTGCCGTCAACTTAGAAGACATTAAAGCACCCGAGTGCTTTGAAATCGAGGCCCGGTTGAAACAATCGCTCCCGATTCCTGTCTTCCATGACGACCAGCACGGGACGGCCATCGTCGTCTTGGCCGGTCTCGTCAACGCGTTGCGCCTCGTCGATAAAACGATGCCTGAACTCCGTGTCGTCATGAACGGTGCCGGAGCCGCGGGCATCGCCATCGCCAAACTGTTGAAGCGTTTCGGTGTCGAGGACCTCGTCATCTGTGATACGAAAGGCGCGATTTACGAAGGACGCGTCGAAGGGATGAACCCGTTCAAAGATCAAATCGCCAAAGCGACGAATCGGAAGCAACACGAAGGATTGCTCGCCGACGTGCTTCAAGGTGCCGACGTCTTTATCGGTGTCTCGGCGGCCGGGGCCGTCACGGAAGACATGGTCCGCTCGATGGCCGTCGATCCAATCATCTTTGCTCTGGCGAACCCGATTCCGGAGATTATGCCAGACCTCGCGACAAAAGCCGGGGCGCGTGTCGTCGCGACCGGCCGTTCCGATTTCGCCAACCAAGTGAACAACGTCCTCGCCTTCCCAGGTATTTTCCGGGGCGCACTTGACGTTCGCGCCAGCGAAATCAATGAGGATATGAAGGAAGCGGCCGTCCACGCGATTGCCGATTTATTGACCGAAGAAGATTTGGCGAACGGGGTCGTCATCCCAAGCCCATTCGATGAACGAATCGCACCGGCCGTGGCGGTCGCGGTTGCCAAAGCTGCCGTCGAGACCGGCGTCGCCAAACGTCCGCTCGATGAGGCCGCCATCCGTCAGCACGTCAGTCAAAAACATTTGTAATCCAAAAACTGCGCAGACCATGACGGTCTGCGCAGTTTTTTAAACGGTTCCTTGTAAAATCCCTTCCGCCCATTCGACTTCTTCCGTCGTCGGGGGTTTAATTCCTTTGAGCGGATAGTCGAGACCGAGCGCCTCCCATTTATAGACGCCCATCTCATGGTACGGCAAAATTTCGACTTTCTCGACGTGGTCGAGCTTTTGAATGAACGCTGCCGTGCGGCGGAGCGCTCCTTCATCAAGTGTCCATTCCGGGACGAGGACGTGGCGAATCCACATTTTCGTTCCGCGCTCGGATAAATGTTCAGCGAGCGCGAGCGTGTTGACGTTGCTCCGTCCTGTCAGTTTCTTACACATGTCATCGTCGATATGTTTGATATCAAGCAACACGAGATCCGTATGGTCTAAAATTGCATCCAAGTTAGGGGGACGAAGTGCACCCGACGTGTCGAGTGTCGTATGAAGCCCGTGTTTCTTCGCTTCACGCAACAGCGCCTCTAAAAACTCTGGCTGCGCGAGCGGGTCGCCCCCAGAAATCGTGATGCCGCCTTTTGACGCTTCCATGAACGGACGATAGCTGAGCGCTTCTTGAATGACGTCCTCGGCCGAACGATGGTTATTCTTTTTGAAATCCCACGTGTCAGCATTGTGGCAATACAAGCAACGAAGCGCACAACCTTGTAAAAAGACGATAAAACGAATTCCCGGGCCGTCAACGGTTCCAAACGATTCGACCGAGTGTACATATCCCATTGTCATCGAAATGACCTCCTAACGAATGAGCGGCCCTCGAGTGAAGGCTGCCAAGCCTTTGTTTACAATGAACCGTGGAACGTCCGGTTGATGACGTCGATTTGTTGTTCGCGCGTCAACTTGATGAAGTTGACCGCATAGCCAGAGACGCGGATGGTGAGCTGTGGATATTCTTCCGGATGCTCCATCGCATCGAGCAACGTTTCACGGTTGAAGACGTTGACGTTCAAGTGATGTCCTTTATGCTCGCCGCCCATATAACCGTCAAGGAGTGCCGCCAAGTTGAGTTCACGGGCCACTTCTTCTTTACCGAGCGCTTTCGGTACGATTGAGAACGTGTATGAAATTCCGTCTTGCGCGTGTTCGAACGGGAGTTTCGCGACTGATGAGAGCGACGCAGCTGCCCCTTTCGTATCGCGGCCATGCATCGGGTTCGCACCTGGTGCGAACGGTTCGCCGGCGCGACGTCCGTCCGGTGTGTTCCCTGTCTTTTTGCCGTAGACGACGTTTGATGTGATCGTCAAGACCGATTGCGTATGGAGCGCGTCGCGATATGTTTTATGCTTGCGTACTTTTTGCATGAACGACTCGACAAGCTCGACGGCGATCGCATCGACACGGTCGTCGTTGTTGCCGAATTTAGGGAAATCGCCTTCTGTCTCGAAGTCGACAGCAATGCCTTGCTCGTTGCGGACCGGTTTCACGGTCGCATATTTGATGGCTGAAAGACTATCCGCCGTAACCGAGAGGCCGGCGATGCCACATGCCATCGTCCGTAAAATCTCAGGGTCGTGGAGCGCCATCTCGATTCGTTCGTACGCATATTTATCATGCATGAAGTGGATGACGTTGAGCGTGTTGACGTAGAGCTCGGCGAGCCAATCGAGCGTCCGGTCGAAGTCAGCATATACCTTGTCGTACGTGAGCACGTCTTCGGTGTTCATCTCCCAAACCGGAGCGATTTGGTCACCACTCTTCTCATCGCGGCCTCCGTTCATGCTGTAAAGCAGTGCTTTCGCCATGTTGGCGCGGGCTCCGAAGAACTGCATCTGTTTCCCGATTTTCATCGGTGACACACAGCAGGCGATGCCATAATCGTCGCCGAACTCTGGAAGCATGAGGTCGTCGTTCTCATATTGGATAGCGGACGTCTCAATCGACATCTTCGCACAATATTGTTTGAAGCCTTCTGGCAATTTCGTCGACCAAAGCACCGTCAAGTTCGGTTCTGGTGCTGGTCCGAGGTTCGAAAGTGAATGCAAGAAGCGGAACGAGCTCTTCGTCACGTTCGAGCGTCCGTCTTCGCTCATCCCACCGATTGACTCGGTCACCCATGTTGGGTCACCTGAGAACAATTCGTTATAGTCTGGTGTGCGTAAGAATTTGACGATCCGGAGCTTCATAATGAAGTGGTCGACGATTTCTTGGACATCCGACTCGGTCAAACGACCCGCTTCGATGTCACGCTCTGCGTATACATCAAGGAATGTCGAGACACGTCCGAGTGACATGGCGGCACCGTTCTGTTCTTTGACGGCTGCGAGATAAGCGAGGTAAACCCATTGATATGCCTCTTGTGTATTTTCCGCCGGCCGGCCGAGGTCAAACCCGTACGCCGCACCGAGCTGTTTCAACTCTTGGAGGGCCCGGAGCTGTTCAGACATTTCTTCCCGTGTCCGAATGTCAGACTCTGATAAGAAACCGCCACGGTTCGCCAAGTCTTTTTTACGTGCGGCAATCAAGAAGTCTAACCCGTACAAGGCAACGCGACGGTAGTCGCCGATAATCCGTCCACGGCCATAGGCATCAGGAAGTCCTGTGATAATCCCAGACTTCCGTGCTGCTCGCATCTCAGGTGTATACGCATCGAAGACACCTTGGTTATGCGTTTTGCGGATTTCCGAATAAATCTTTGTGATTTCAGGGTTCGGCTCGAAGCCATACGATTCAAGTGCAGCGTCGACCATCCGGATGCCGCCGTTCGGATGAATCGAACGTTTGAACGGCTCGTCCGTTTGAACGCCGACCACTTTCTCCAGCTCTTTGTTTAAGTATCCTGGTCCGTGCGAGACGATTGTCGATGGGTTGTTTTGATCGACTGCCCAAACACCACCGCGTTCGCGCTCTTCTTTCGTCAATTCCATCACTTGTGCCCAAAGACGATTCGTCGCTTCGGTCGGTCCGACGAGGAAACGGTCGTCTCCTGTGTACTCATGTCGGTTCAAACGGATAAACTCACCGACGTTCACTTCATTCGTCCACTGCCCAGGTACAAATCCTGACCAGGCTGATTTAATTTCGGTTGCCATTGTGGGTCACTCCTCATAGTTGAGATAACTGCGTGCTTTCTATAAGTTGAGTCTACGTGAAAACGTGAACATTATGTTTTACATTCTTGTGAAAGTTGTAACAATCTCATGAACGTTGGCGTGAAGCCGTTTTTGTAAGCGCTTTAAATTCTGTTATAACGTATTTCTCATTAACTATGAAACAGATAAATCACGTCACGACGCGATTCAAGTCGATTCTGTATCATCTGAATTCGGATGTGACGATTTGTACAGTTTTTAGTGTGATGTATATCACGACTCAGGGATAGAACTTGAATTTTTGCCTTACATCGGACACAATGAAGGCAGAACATTGTAGAAGAGGAAGGGGTTCTTCCCATGACGTACGAATTATTGACAGCTGATCACGACTTGAAAGCCGGTGACCGCATCTCCCTTAAAGTAGAAGCGAACGGTGAACAACGTGATGGATTTATCACAGAATTTGAAGACGCAGGTTTTTGGATTCGGTTTGACGACGACATCGAAAACGAGGATTTTATCGATTACCGCGATAACTTGCTCGCTGCGCTCATCTCGCGCCCGATTGACGTGGCAGCGACATATCCAGAGCTCGCCTCATACGAACGGTTGACGAAAGAATTGCAGTATCGTGTCTATCAAGGCTTCACCGTTGAAGGCGTTGAGGCGTCGGCTGACCAAATCGATGTGCATATCAAACTCATCGAGGACGGACAGACGTTCACACAGACACTTCGCTCTTCATTCGACCAAGACACGGAACATGTTCGCTATATTTAAAACAGGGAGCACTTATGCTTCCTTTGTTTTTGCCCCACGATAAGGAGAAATGATATGAACTTTACAAAACCATTTATTAACGAAGCCTGGGATCGCCTTGGCTTCACTGAACCAATGCCGGTCCAAGCCGAAGCGTTCCCGCTTCTGTTGGACGGTAAAGACGTCACGATTGAAGCGCCGACAGGTACCGGGAAGACGCTTGCTTATTTGTTACCCGCCATTGAAAAAATCGACGCATCGAACGACCGAATTCAAGTCGTCATCGTCGCGCCGACGCGTGAGCTCGTCATGCAGATTCAAACGGTCGCGCAACGATTTACCGAGAAAGGTGATGTCCGCATCGCTTCATTTATTGGCGGTGTCGAATTGAAACGTCAAATCGATCGCTTAAAGAAAAAGCCGCATTTGATCGTCGGGACACCAGGCCGACTCGTCGAACTGATCGACAAGAAAAAATTGAAGCTTCATGAGACGCACACGATCGTCCTCGATGAAGCCGACCAAATCATCGACAGCGGATTGACAGAAGCCGCCGAACGCATCATCAAGCACACGGCGCACGAACATCAAATCGCCCTCGTATCGGCAACGCTCACAGACACGCTTCAAGCATGGGCGGCCCCGTTCTTAAAGGAGCCGGCACACGTGAAAATCGAACGAGCCGTGAGCAGTCAAGTGACGTACGGCTACATGTTGACGACACGCCGCTACAAGCCGGAATTGCTTCGTCGTTTGTCACACGTCAACGGTGTCAAAGCGCTCGCTTTCATCAACAACCGCTCATTCTTGCCACCACTCAGAGGCGAACTCGATAAAATGAAAGTGAACTACCGGATGCTCGACAGCCTAAAAGGGAAACGTGAACGTGTCGAAACGCTTCGCGAATTCCGTAAAGGCGACTATCCGCTCCTCATCACGACAGGTCTCGCGGCCCGTGGTCTCGACATCGAAGAAGTGACGCACGTCGTCCACTTCGATTTGCCAGAATCGATTGACGACTTCATTCACCGCTCGGGCCGGACGGCACGCGGGAATGCGGCCGGGACCGTGCTCTCGCTCGTGACGGATGAAGACTTGACGCACTTGAAATCGTTCGCCCGCCAACTCGGCGTCGAATTGAAAGAACTCGAGATTTATCGTGGCGACGTCATCGAGAAACGGATCGAGGATAAACCGCCGGTCGTGAAGCGTCCTGCGAACAAACGAGGACCGCGCCGATGAAAAAAGAGCGGAAAGTAATTCCATTCCCTTTGCTTGTAGAAGAGTCCGAATTGCTGGCCGAGCTGAAAAAGTTGTATGAGCAAGCCGCGCTCGCGCGCAGCACACATTGGACGAACTATATTCAAGAGATCGCCTCGGAAGGCACATGGCAGTTGAAAGACGCCGAGCTATTCCGCGACCTGTTCATCGACTGGGCCGTCTTCTTCGAGACGGACGAGGACGGGATGACACCGCACGGCCGCTACTTGGCAGATCAAAAAGCCGACATGTCCCCTGCCTTGTATCACGCGCTCCGTGGCTTGGCGGTCCCGCGTTGCTCGGTGTTTGAAGTGACCGAGGAAGGACTGCGCGACTGGGAGACGAAAGAGACGTATCGCGTCAATCTCCCGGAAAAACGTGAGGTCGGTGACATCATGCTCGGCAAGCTGCTCGATATCCGAGGTAGCTGGCGTTTCGGGTCGGCGTTCCTCGCTCTTCCGGCGAAAATGGCCGGTAACGTATCGGACCTGTATATCGACTTCACCGATGAGGTCGGTCCGGGTGCGTTCCTCGATCAGTTCCCAGAGTTCTGCGCGGAACTAATTGACATGTTGCTCGATTTAGAAGACGGGGTCATCGTCCCGAAACCATCAAAATAACCGAGAGGCGGTCGCCTCTCGGTTATTTGTTATTGTAGATAATATTTCGTGTTGGACACCAACGCTTTCGCCGCATCGTTCGTCGCCTTCACGACAGCGCTCGAGATGGCTTTTCCATCTTGATAGACGTCAATGACGGCCCCTTCTTTCGTCGGGCGAATATGATACAGTTGGTCATCGACATACCAAGTCGTGCCGACCGAACCATCGATGACTTGTCGCGTCGATTGCTTTCCAGTCTTCAAGTCGACAACGAATTCGGTCCCATCTTCCTGCAAGACGATTAATTGATCCTCATAGACGGTTGCGCCCCACATATCCCCTTCAGCTTTTAACTCGACGACACGCTTCTCTTCAGTGTCATAGGCATACACGCCTGGACGTTCCGTCTCGTTCGTGTACGTCTGACCATCTTCGGTTATCGTTTCGTATGTCCCAAGACGTACCGGGAGGAAACGATTATCGGCTGCGATGGTCATCCGGTTCTCATCGTAAAACCTGGATGTTCCGACAACACTAGAAATAAAGCCGTCTTCTATTGAGATTTCTTCAAGGGTGATTTCAACCGCCCCTTCATCAAACACGGCGATTTTTGTTGCTGCTTGTCCATCATAACCGTCACGATAAATCAAATGAACACGACCATCTTGAACGAATATGCCGTGCCAGTTCCCTTCCATGACTTCCACTGCACCGCTAACATTTGACGGGAACGTCGTCGTGGCAATGTCGTTGCCTTCGGTTCGGAAAAGAATGATTTCATCGTTTCCTTTTTGTCCGATGCCGACATACTCCTCTTTCGTGCGTAACGATTGGGTGAAACTAAGGTTTGTCATTTGACGATAGAACTTTCGCATCGTAGGATTGACCCGTTCGCGTTGTTTAAGCGCTTCTTCGACGTAATTTAAATGGGTCGTCACTTCACTACCAGACCGGGTGATTTCAAACCGTTCCTGGACCTCATCCTCGGTTTCATAAAAGGCTTGTATTTTTTGATTTTCCCATACACTTTCATTCGTTTTGACATCGAGCACCCACTCCGCCGTTGATGCTTTCGAATCAATGGCGAACGTACCGAGCCCGATGATGACGACCGCACCGAGCGCGGCCACATTCCACATTCGTTTCATCTGCTCACCTCACACACTTAATTTCTTCGTCAACTGACGATGGCCAATCCAAACGACCCCAATAAACCAAATCACTAAAATAAGAGTGAAGACGGCCAGCGTCTCTTCCATGAACAGATAGTTCTCAATGATAAAGAACCCAATCATCGGCACAACTACGACAACCCCAATCATCAATAAGGCGAGGAACGGCGCCCACACCGTCCGTTGCCACAGGCTCCGTTCAATCAACACAAATGCGAAGATGAATAAGACGGCGATGGCAATTAATACTTGATGGACAAAGAAGTTGAACAGTGACGCCGGGAACATGACCGAGAACGCCCCATCGTAGCCGATAGCCTGTTCGAAGGAGCCACTCATCGGAATCATTTGCGAGTCCAACCAACTCGAAAACGCTATGTACTGGAGTTTGAGCGCAATCCACTGGACGGAGAACAAGCCAAGGATCATTAACATCATCGTCACTAGCTTCGCACCGAAGACGAGCATCCGTTGTTGCGGCATGAGCAATAGGCGCATCATGAACGTCCCACGGCCTTGGAAGTCACGGTACCAAATCCAAAAACTGAAGAATACCATCGCCGTGACAGCCACCCCAATCGACAAGATGAACGGTGTGCCACCAAGATAATTCCCGAACGTCAAAGTGTAATCCGGCGTTCCAGCACGACGCATTTCTTCATACATATTCGTTTCGCTCCATAGGAAGACGCCGAGCCAGGCGAACTGGGTGACGACGAGTAACGTGATTAAGATGAGATACGGTTTCGTCAACCGCTCGACTTCCCATCCGAGTAGTTTCAACAAATTCATGCGCCATACTCCTCTCTCATGACATCGACAATAGACTTCCCATGAATGAAGCGGACGTCCTCGACGTCGAACTCACGAACGATCCGGCCGCGGTTCAACATGACGGCCTTGTCGACCAAGTATTCGATATCTTCAATCTCGTGCGTCGTAATCAAGACGCCGCGGTCTTCCATAATGTCACTCGAGAACAACTCGACAATTTGTTCTTTCGAGAACACGTCGATGCCCGAGAACGGTTCGTCGAGCAATAGATAGTCCGGATCTTGGGCAATCCCGAGCGCCAAATTCACTTTGGCGAGCGTCCCTTTCGACAGCTCATTCAACTTGTCCTCTGGGAACAATTTAAACTCATCGACAAGACGGGCGAACAATTTGGGGTCGAACTTTGGATAAAAGTCTCGCATGAACGCCTCGCACTGCTCAATCGTGAAGTGAATCGGGAATGTCGAGTGGTCCGGTACGAACGCAACGCGATTCAAATCAATCGGTTTGCCGTCGACGAGCACCGTTCCCTTGTCGAACGGCGTCAGTCCCATGATGCCTTTTAAAATCGTCGATTTCCCAGTACCGTTCAATCCGATTAAACACGTGATTTCCCCTTTTTGGGCCGTAAACGACACGTCTTCGATGACTTGTTTTTTGCGGTAACGTTTCTTAACTCCCAGTACTTCGATCATCGAGATTCCCCTCTCCGTATTGTCGTTTGATTTTATCGACAAGCTCATCCATCGTGACGTCAAGTTCTTGAATCGATTCGACGAAGACAGCGACCGCCTCATCGACAAGTTCCGTGCGGATGCGTTTCAAGACATGTTCATCGGTCGTCACGCGGCTCGGACGGTTCCGTTCGGTCGTAATCAATTGTTGTTCCTCCATTTCCTTGAACGCCTTTTGGACGGTGTTCGGATTGATTTTCAGTTCGGTCGCGAGCTCGCGTCGCGACGGCATCTCTTCGCCCGCCTGCAGTTCGCCAAGCGCCATCTTCTTTTTGAAGTAATCGACGACTTGCATGTAAACCGGGGCTCTCGTGTTGAATTGTATGATCATGTTGTCACCTCTCTAAGTGTATGATGCGACTAATACACTATCTAACTGTATTATCACCATAGTACACTAACAGAGTCAACAGTTTTTTCCAAAACAAAAACGCATCCCCTTATAAATGGATGCGTCAACTAGATGGAACGATTTGATCGGCCTGGGCTTGCGGGTCCACCGTTTTGATGTAATGCTCTTCTCCCGGCCAATACCGGCGTTCGTACTTAGCAAGTCGCTCCGATAAGTCGCCGATATACGTATCACGATTCAAGACCCGTTCATACCGGACTTCCCGCGGACAGTCGAGATAGACGATGTAGTCAAAATAAGGACGCCACTCGTCCCGCAATAAGAAGATCCCTTCGATCAAGACAAGTGTGTTCGGAGCAATCTCAATTGTTCGCATGTTGACCGCGTCCTGGTCTCGCTCATAATACGGCAACGTCAGATTCGCCTGTTCTTCCCGAAGCGGTTTGAACAAGGTCTCCACGAGCAACTCGACGTCCCATTGGAGCGCATAATATTCCATCGCCTCTGACTGTCCCGTCGCGTAACGTCGGTGCCGCTCGACGATAAAGTCGTCAATATGTAACACCACTTCATTCGTTGCAATCCCGCGTAGTTGTTCGACCATCGTCGTCTTCCCTGCCCCGCTCAACCCGTCGATCGCGACGAGGAACGGCCGATCCGGCTCGCGTCTAACATATTCACGGTGAATATCTGCACGAAGTAGCTCCATCTTTCCATCTCCCCACATGAAAAAGTCAGCCCCGCTAGCGAGGCTGACTTCAGTTTACCAGAGCACCCAACCTTTCGCTCCCGGCGGCGCACTTTCAATCAAGTGCCAAATCGGAATCGTATAGGCGAAGGCAATTAAAACGAACGTGACCGTAATCCAAAGCTTCCAATTCTCGAAGAAACGCGGTGTCTCCATCGCCGCCTCTTCGGTCTCGGCGAGCGGGAACTCCTCTTCTCCTTTCGGGGCGAGGAATGACAAGTTGAACATTGAATAGACGAAGATGAGGACCGAGACCAACAGAATTGTCCCGCCAATCGCCATGGCGATGTGGTATGGAATCCATTCGCGCGTAAGCGCATCCGAGAAGTACGTTGCCGGACCGGTCCGACGCGGGTTACCTTGGAGTCCTGAGATGTGCATCGCGTAAGACATAATCGACATTCCGAACGCCCACGTTCCTGTTTGAATCAATCCGATTCGATTCATCGCTTTCGTGAGGGTCCGACCGCGCAATACCGGCACGAGCCAATATGCCGTTCCGAAGAACGTCAAGGCGACGGCCGTACCGACCGTGATATGGAAATGACCTGTGACCCAAAGTGTGTTGTGGACCATCGCGTTCAATTGGTGCGAGGCGTTGATGATACCGCCGGCTCCGGCCGGAATGAAGAACAACATGCCGACGAACGGAGCGAGGAAACGGACATCCCCATATGGCATCTTCTTGACCCAACCAAATAAACCGCGAGCTCCGAGTGCGCGGCCGCGCAGCTCGAACGTCGCAAACAGCGAGAACGCCGTCATAAACGACGGGATGACGACGAGGAACGTCAAGATGACTTGAACGAACTTCCAGAACGGTTCAATCCCTGGTTCCGTCAACTGGTGGTGGAAGCCGACCGGGAACGAGAATAACAGGAACAACAGGAATGCCATCCGGGCGAGCGCATCGGAGAAAATCTTTCCGCCGATGACTTTCGGCACGACCGTATACCAGACAATATAGGCCGGCATGAGCCAGAAATAGACGAGCGGATGACCGAAATACCAGAAGAGCGTCCGTGACAACTCGATTCCGACCGTGTCTTTCCAACCGAGCGAGAGCGGGAGCAGTTGGAATAAAATCGTCCCGGCGACACCGAGCGTGGCGATGACCCACAAGAGCATCGTCATGATACTCATATACGCCGGAAGCGGCGGATGAATACCTGGGTTCTCCCGTTTGTAGTCCGCATACATCCGGAACATGGCGAACGCCGATAACCACGTACCGACGACGAACAAAACGAGACCGATATAAAACACTGGGTCGGCCATGAGTGGTGCGTAGAACGTATACAGAACAGTCGCTTTATTGGCGAGCACCATGATCGTGACGAGCACGGCGCCGGCGATAATCATCCAAAACCCGAGCCAAGCGACCCGCGTTGGGAACGACTCAAAGCGTCCGAACGACTTAGCGAGCAGCGCGTAAAGCAGACCGATGATGAACATTGTCGTGAAAACGAGACCGAGCATGATGCCGTGCGCCGTCAACAGTTGATAATAGCCGAACACTTCCGGGATGACACCAGTCCGAATGAGCGTCTGCATGAGGCCGGCTAGTCCACCGATTAAGACGGCGAGGACCGAGATGACGACGTGGGCATAGGCGAGGCGTGCTTCTTTGACACCGATACTCGGTACTGGTACGCCGCGTTCCATTTCCCACTGCTTTAGTTTTGAGGATACGTCATTCATTTAGTCCACCACCTTAATTTTTGTCGACATCATGTGATGTCCGGTACCACAATATTCGTTACAAAGGATTAAAAATTCGCCCGCCTCGTCGAACGTATACGTGAGCGAGTTGATATGACCAGGTACGACCATCATATTGACCGGTGTGCCCGTCAACTGGAAACCGTGAACGACATCAGGTGAGGTGACGAGAAACGTGACTTTCGCTCCTTTTGGAATCTCGACGTTGCCCGGCGTGAACGTGAACGCTTGCGCGACCATGACAAGTTCATATTCGTTGTCGTCAATTTTATGAAGTCCCGGTTTGTCGAACGGTGCGGTTTGATGTACTTTCGCCGGATCGATCAAATCCGCGTCCGAAGCCGGTTGATTTCCTGCCGCAAAGGCAGAGATGCCAAGAACGGTTAAAAACACGCCTAATAAAATGATGCCGAATACAAGCCAATATTTCTCAAGTTTATGAATATGCATATGTTGCTCTCCTCCTGCTCGTTATCGCGTCATAAATAAGTAAAACACTGACGACCACATGGCAATGATGACGCCCGCGACAATCATGACCGATGTGAACGTGCCTTTTAAGTTCGGTTCTTGTCCATCGTTTTTCTCCACGTGAAGGACCCCTTTCCCTGTGATTTCCACTTTTATTGTATGAAATGGGATGAGGATTAATATGTGACATTTATCACTCCAAAAGTGACAATCACATCAAATTTGCGTAGTTTTCACACATAAAGTTCACATTTGGTATAAAGGCATACAAAAAAAGTGATTGTCCCGACACGAATCGAGTCAACCACCTGTTCGGTTTCACGCGCTTTGATAAGGCAAAATGCTGCACCTCTCTTGAAAGATTAAAGCCGACAGATGCCGGCGGGACAGCCTTCACAATAACAGAGCTCTTTCAAGAAATCGATGTCATGCAAAATCATCTCTGTTCCCGTCGTCGTCAACATGCCTTCCTTCCGCCACTGGTTCATCATCCGATTCACCGTCTCGCGAGGTGCACCAATCAGCTGACCGAGCTCCCCGTCTGACGGATGTTTTGGCACGACAATCCCTTCTGCTGACTCGACGCCGTCCATCGCCGCCATGCGTAATAATGTGGAGGCGAGGGCACCTGGTTTCCCGTATAGCAGCAAGTCACGGAGTTTCATCTCGGACTGCTTGCGCATCATCGACGTCCACCGCAATACTTCAGTGGCCAACTGCGCATCGCGCCGAACAAGTTCATCCATCTCTTGCTTCGAGATCCAACCGATGACACTGTCCGATGTCGTCTCGATGCTATACGAACTCGGAAACACCTCGTCGATATCGAACTCCCCGAAGAAGTCGTCCGCCCCATACATGAACATGATGAGTGCGCTCCCTTTTTTCGTCAGCTTCGTGAATTTGACGGAACCGCTCTTCAAATAAAAGAACTTGTTGCACTTCTCGCCTTCCCAACAAACGATACTCCCTTTCGAATGATCTTGAAACGTCATCATCTCGAGCAAGAGCTGTTTCGTCTCTTGCGAAAAGACAAAGCTGTTCGGTTTGGTCGTTCCGCATTTCATAGTCATGTTGTCTGCTCCCTCCACTAATCGTATATCTGATTAAGTCTCGTACGTCATGTGTATGGCTATATTATACAAGAGGTATGCAGCTCATTTTATAAAAGTATGTGACATTTCAAACAATCTTCTTATTCTTTGTCCACAAAAAAAGACTGCAGGCTCCCTGCAGTCTAGTCTGGTCAGCGGTAGACGAGTCGAATCAACTTCTCGGCTGCTTTAAAGTTTGGGTAACGAATCGGTAAATCGAACTTCGTTGTGTTTCGCAAAATCGATTTGGCGTGGCTGAACGTCTCAAAACTGTAACGTCCGTGATATGAGCCCATCCCGCTCTCGCCGACTCCACCGAACGGCAGGTTCGGGTTCGTCAAATGCATGAGTACGTCATTGACGCAACCCCCGCCGAACGTAAGGTGTTTCATCACGGTCTGCTCCACCGCTTTCGTCTCAGTGAACAAATAGAGCGCGAGCGGATGTGGACGCGATGACACAAACTCAATCACTTCGTCGAGTTGACGGTACGTAAGGACTGGTAGAATCGGTCCAAAAATCTCGTCTTTCATGACGTTCGCGTCTTCTTCGATGTCCGTCAACACGGTCGGGGCAATCTTCAATTGGTCCCGGTCCGTCTGGCCTCCGAAGAAAACGTCTCCTTCTGTCAAATATCCGGTCAAACGATTGAAGTGGGTCTCATTGACAATTCGTGTGAACCGTTTCGTCCCGACGCCGTTCCCGAACATCGTGAACGCTTCCCGTTTAATGGCCTCGAGGAACGCCTCTCGTTTAGATTCGTGGACGAGGACATAGTCCGGTGCGACGCATGTCTGCCCGGCGTTCATCCATTTGCCCCAGGCGATGCGCTTGGCCGCAATCTCGATATTAGCATCCTCATGGACGATGGCCGGTGATTTTCCACCGAGCTCGAGCGTGACCGGCGTCAAATGCTTCGCTGCCGCCTCCATGACGATTTTCCCGACTGGTGTCGACCCTGTGAAGAAGATATGGTCCCATTTCTGGGCAAGCAACTCGGTCGCAACGTCCTTATCCCCTTCGACGCTGACGACGTAGCGGTCGGTGAACGCCCGTTCGAGCACTTTCGTGATCATTTGGGCGACGTTCGGTGTCAATTCCGAAGGTTTCACGACAGCCGTGTTGCCTGCAGCAATCGCTCCGATGAGCGGCGCCATCGCCAATTGAAACGGATAGTTCCACGGAGCGATCACGAGTACCGTTCCGTAAGGTTCATACATGACCTCACTTTGCGTCCCCAGATGGATTGAGGCGCCACGGACACGTTTCGGGCGCATCCAACGCTTCAACTCACGTGTCGTCCGTGTGATTTCGTCATAGACGAAACCGATCTCCGTCGTGAACGCGTCGAGTTCTGATTTGTTCAAATCCTGGTCCAACGCTTGAAGAATCTCTGCTTCATGATGCTTGATTGACTCTTTTAAAAACGTCAACATGCTGAGACGGAATGCGAGCGACTTGGTCGCTTGCGTCCGAAAGAAGCGACGCTGTTTACGAATGAGCTCTTCAATGGTCAACTGTTCGATTGGTGCGAGCATAAATCTGCCTCCCTTGGATGATAACGCTAGCTTCATCTTATCATCTTCACTCGGTCAGCGACCATTTTGAACCTTCGATATGCGTCCGTCCTATCTGACAGGCACGTCCCGTTTCTTTGTTTGTTGCATGACGACAAATATCAAACCGGCGACCAGCAGGATGCCACCTGTCAGCGCGAATTTTTGTGTCAGCGTAATCGAGAGCCAGCCTAACAATGCCGAACCCGTCACTGTGCCGAGCGAGAAGAACGCATAAAAATAGCCGTACGACTTACCACGATTGGCCTGATTCGTCGCTTTAATCAACATCGTATTGATGGCTGGGAATAAGATGGCGAACCCGACGCCATACAAGGCGAGGACAGCGTACAAGAGGAGCGACGTCTCAGATCGGCCAATCAACAGTTGGCTCACACCGAGAATGCCGACACCGAGTGCCGCGAGCTTCGCTGGTTCGATTTGGTCGAACAAGCGATTCGTCGGCAACACAAACACGAGCACCGCCATGATACCGAACGTGCTGAGCAATGTCCCGCTCAGACGAGAGTCATACCCGAGCGCCTGCACGTAAAGGGGAAGCAAGTACGCGATTGCCCCTTGTGAGAACATTAAGAGGAAGGCGCCGATATACGCTTTCACTACGTCTCGTTCCAGGCGCGACGTCCCTTCATCTGTACGATGGGAAGGTTCAAGCGTTAACTTCGACGGGCGCAAAAAGACGAGTGCGAGGAGCGCGACGGCTACCCCGAACAGCGCGACGTATGTGAAGACGATCGGCACGGTCGTCTGGCTGGCCATGATGCCGCTGAACGCCGGACCGATGATGGCTGCCAAACCAACAAAACTGCCGGTCAATGCTACTTTTTTACCTTGTCGGTTCGCGGCGGTCAGATTGGCGGACAACGTGAACGCGGCTGGGACAATCAAACCCGCTACAAAGCCGTGCACGATCCGGACAATCAATAGCGTCGTCGCTGTGTCGACGAGATGATACGACAAGAGACTGAGGCTCGACAGCGCAAGACCAACGAGCAGGATGACGATCGGACCAATCCGGTCGGTCCAAATGCCGGATAAAATGTTGCCGAACGTATTCGACAACGAGTAGATGGCGATGACGAGCCCTGCGATGAACGGTGTCGCACCAACCGATGTCGCAAACGTGCTCATGACCGGAAGCTGGGCGAATAAATCAAAGAAGGCAAAAAAGACGATACTATAAATGACAAAAGCGGACGCTTTATTCATGATGACAACTCCTTGATCCAGCCCAATACGGGAACTGTTCGTTTCAGCTTCAGTCTAGCCTGCCAGTTTCACTTTGTATACAAGACAAGGCGCGCGGACACAAAAACGCCTTACAAACCAGTGGTCTGTAAGGCGTGTTCATTAGTTTGTGACTTCGACCGCTGTATCGAGTGCGACACGAATCATTTCGTCAAACGTCGATTGACGCTCTTCCGATGTCGTCTCTTCACCTGTCAACAAGTGGTCTGAGATTGTGAGGATCGTCAACGCGTTCACTTTGTGTTTCGCAGCGAGTGTGTAGAGACCTGCCGCTTCCATCTCGATGGCGAGGCAACCGAAATCGGCCCACTTCTTGAAATGGTGGAAATCATCCTGGTAGAACTGGTCGGCTGTGAAAATTTGACCGACTTTGACCGGAATACCAGCTTTTTCAGCGTTCATATACGCGCGATGTAGGAGGTCGAACGTCGCTGTCGGCGCATAGTCCATCCCGTTGAAACGAACCCGGTTTTGGGCCATCTCACTCGATGCACTCATCGCGATGACGACGTCACGTACTTTGACGTCTTCTTGAATTCCGCCGGCCGTACCGACACGAATCAAGTTTTTTACGCCGTATGACATAATCAATTCGTTCACGTAAATCGACATCGATGGAACACCCATCCCAGTCCCTTGAACGGAAATACGTTTTCCTTTATATGTTCCTGTGAAGCCATACATGCCGCGGACTTCGTTGTATAACTCAACATCCTCGAGGAACGTCTCCGCGATATATTTCGCACGCAACGGATCTCCTGGCAATAATACCGTTTCTGCGATTTGTCCTGCTTCTGCCCCAATGTGTACACTCATGATTAAATTCCTCCTTCAAGATAGTCGTTGGCACTGCTCCCGATATTCATTCGGGGTGATGCCAATCTGTTTTTTGAAGACTTTCCGGAAATACTTATCATCCGAAAAGCCGACCGCTTGGGCGACTTCATAAATACGTTGTCTACTCGTCTCAAGGAGACGTTTCGCCTCGAGCATCCGGATCGACAGCAAGTATTCGGATAAGTTGACGCCGTACTGCTGTTTGAAGCGACGCGATATGTATTCGCGGCTCAAGTAAAAGCGCTCGCTCATCCCTTGTAAGCTGAGTTCTTCCGCATAATGGCGTTCAATGAACGCGCCAATCTGTAGAATCGGATCGTCTTCGTCAGGAGTGACGTCGGCGAGGGCACGTGCGAGCGTCTCGTTCAAGACGTCCGGGTCAATCGGTTTCAGCAAGTAGTCGAAACTGCCGAGCTGAATCGCGCGCCGCATGTACGAATATTCGTCATAGCCCGTCAAGACAATCAGTTTGGCCGTCTCCGCCTCCGTATGGACCCACTCCATCAACTCGATGCCGTTACATCGAGGCATTTGCAGGTCCGATAAAATCAGCGCCGGCCGTTCTTTGACGATAATCCGTTTCGCTTCTTCCCCGTCTTGTGCCTCAATCACTTTCGTGACGCCGAGCCGTTCCCACTCCCCGAGCAGTTTCACCGCTTCCCGTACCGGCGACTCATCATCAACGATCAACACTTTCGTCATGACGCATCCGCCTCCGTTACGGCCGGGAAACGCATGACAATACGAAATCCGCCTGTCTCTGGTGTAGCCAACATAAACTGAGCCTCCCGATTATAGTTTAACATGAGTCGATCTCGAATGTTCTTTAAACCGGTACCTTCCGCCCCATTCAATGGCTCGGTCGATACTTCGATGCGCTCTTTCAATAACGTCAACTCCTCGTCCGAAATATCACGTCCGCTGTTCTCACAATGAATCACGAGATTTGGTCCCGATTGATGAATTCGGACCGAGAAACGATTGGCTGCTGTCGCACCGTCGCGCTCAAACCCATGCTTGAAAAAGTTCTCGGCGAGCGGCTGCAAAATCATCTTCGGCACAATTAAATCGAGGAGCGGCTCCGGCACATCGACCTCAATCTCAAATTGATCCGGGAACCGGACTTGTTGCAAGCGAATGTAGGACGTGAGGTGATCGACTTCTCGCTTGAGCGTCACGAGCGACTCATCGGGATGCATCGTATAGCGCATCATCGAGGAGAGCTGCGTGATGAGACGGTACACCGTCTTGCCGTCGCCTTTCAATGCGAGCGTCCCGATCGATTGCAAAGCGTTGAACAGGAAGTGTGGGTTCGTCTGAGCTTGGAGTGCCCTCAGCTCATTCGTCCGATTCTCGAGCGCCAACCGATATTCCCGTTGAATCAAATCATCGATTCGTTCGATCATTCGCTTGAACTGTCGTCCGAGCACACCGAACTCATCATTTCCGAGGGAATCGAATGAGACCGTCATATCCCCTTGTTCGATTCGCCAAATGTTCGAGGTGAGCGTCTTGATTGGCGTCGTCAAACGCATCGAGGCATAGGTCGCCCCAATCAATGCCAATACGAGTGACACCATCCCGACGACAAAGATGATGAACGACGTCCGTGACGCCGGTTCGGTCAACAGTCGATTCGGTATCGATTTCCCGACGTAGAACGTCTGGTTCTCAAATTCGAACGATTTGACGATGCGATGATGCTTCCCATCGCTCGACAGCGAGTTCGTCGACACGTTTTGCGGGATTTCACCATCACCGAGTTGTGCGAACACCTGATTACCGCCCCCTACGAACCAGAGGCTCTCGCTCGGATTGTTCTGTAGCGAGGCGAGTTGCCCGATGAAGATGTCCTCTGGAATATCAATCGACAAAATCGCGAGCGGCTGATCCGTCTCGATTTTATCGAGTCGGAAATGAAGCGTGACGACCTGCTCTTCCGAGACGAGCGGACCGAAATCATGATAGGGCACGAGCGGATGCGAGGCCTCGAGCAGGACGCGGCTCTCTTCATACTTTAATAACTGTTGCTGAATCTCACTCGGCTGCCGTTTCGAGCGCGGGGATACTTTCATTTTATAGGCGGCGAACGAATCCATATCTTCGAGCATGAGCAGTTGGATTTGGGCCACATCTTCACGGGATAGGTACATCCCGAGGAGCGCCCGTCGTACCTCGAGTTCAGTCTGTTCAAGCGACAGTCCCGGCCCGTACTCGAGAATATCGAGCACATCCCGATTCGCATACAGACTTGTCGGCAAGCGGCTCAAGTCTGAGACATATCGCTCCATTTGTAGGGTCCCACGTTCAAGCGACCATTCGGTGAGCTGAAGCCCCCGTTCCCGCTCCCGGTCTTTGACGTACCAAAAGGAAATGACCGTCGCCAAAATGACGGGAACGATAATCGTCAATGCAATCATTCCCGTCAGCTTCGTCCGAATGCTCATCCATGTATCGCCTCCTCGCTGTCATTATATCACGGCTTATGCAAGCGTTTGCAACACTTGAAAATAAAAAGGTCTATGACCTTTGTTCCGGTCATAAACCTCTTAATTTATTCGTATGATTGAATCAATTCGATAATGCCTCTCGGTTGCCCGGAGTCAGCTGCGAGTTCGGCCGGCGTCATGCCATCCTCGTTCTCGAGCGAGACGTCGGCTCCGCTCTCAAGCAACAATCCAACTGTATCGATGTCCACGCCTTCATTATAGAGTAAGTTATGAAGCGGCGTGTCGCCGTACAAGTCTTGCGTGTTGACGTCAGCCCCGTCTGCCAATAAGGCCTCAAACTCTTCGTACGTTGCGGCGTTGTAGGCAAGTTCTTGAATCGGCTCTTCTGCCATCGCATCAAGCGAGCCGAACCCTTCTGAGAAGCCAGTCAATCCGTCGCTCGTGAACAACCAGGCGACAATGGCCACGTTGACAATGACGCTCAATACAATCGTCCCGATAATCGACCCTTTGACATACCCTGCCGTCTTAAAGACCGGAACGTTCGTCTCACCGGCGTTCGTCGCGATGGCCGCAATTCGTTTCGGGAGTGGCGGATGTGTCGATAACAACTCGCTCAACTTGGCAATAAATCCGTTCTCACGGCTCGCTTCATATAAGTAGTCAAACTCGCTCACTTCTTTTGCCAATTTCCCACCAATCGCAAGAATCGTGAGAGCACGTTTCGATGCCGCCTGATCTTGAATATGATGGGCGGCCATACGATCACACGTAAACTCACAAGCACGCGAATAAGCCGACCCTAAAAACGGGATCCAGCCGCCGAGCATCATCGCCCATTGTTTTTGGACATGATTCCGGCGAATATGTGCCAACTCATGGGCAATGACAAATTCGACTTCTTTCGTATATCCGTCACGTGACAACTCGACGACATCCGAATACAGAATGACCATGTTCTTTTGGAAGAAACGAGTCGCGAAAGCGTTCAAGACGCCTCCGGCTTGAAGAATGTACACGTCTGGGAGTAAGCGAATTCCCATTTCCTGTCCGACACGCTGATACGTCCGATACAGGTCGGCGAATTGACGCTCTGTGACTTTAACGCCGTTCGTGCGAATATATCCGATTTGGAGCCAGTGTGTGAATAAAGACAGTGCTAAAATTGATCCGATCACCCATAAAAAGATGCCGAGCGAGGCAATCGTGAAGACGATTCCTAGCACCACCGTCAACATGCTGGCGGCGACGAGCAGTCCAAAATACAATGTTTCGTTCTTATGTACCAATTGCGATTGTTTCATGTAAAAATCCCCTTCATTTTCCATATGAAGTCCATTATACCGGATAAATGGATGTATTCAACAAAAAAATAGAAACTGACACGTACGTCAGTTTCTATTCGATCGTTAGGCGATACAGCTGATCGTCCCCACTTCCAGGGTTGCCACGTCCGTCCGTATTGTTCGTGATGTAGTAAAGTCCGTCGTCCTCCAACCAGACGTCACGGATGCGACCTTTATCCTCGACGAGCGGGATGACCTCACGTGATTCCCGGTCGATGGCGACGAGGCGATTCCCGCGCAGCGTCGCCATATACACGTAACGGTCGTCGGCAACGATGCCCGACGGTGCCCATGACGTTTCCCCGACCTCGAACCATGGTGTCTCGAGCCCATCTCGTTCCTGATTTGCCTCGATGAGCGGCCAGCCATAGTTGTTACCCTCTTCGATGATATTCACTTCATCGTGACCGGACGCCCCATGTTCACTCGCATAGAACGTATCCTCGATTTTCGTCAAACCTTGAGGATTCCGGTGGCCGGACGAATAAATCCAATCGGTCGGCTCGCCCGTTCCGGATAATGGCACCCGTAATAATTTTCCGGCAATCGATGTCTCGTCTTGCGCCAGTTCGGGCACGAGGGCATCTCCGGTCGTGACCCAAAGCACGTCACCATCGAGCAACAACCGTCCGCCGTTATGGAACTGGGCCCCTGGAATCTCATCGAGCACGACGTCCGTCTCTTCAAACTGATTGCCATCCCACGTCAACTCGACGACCCGGTTTTGGACGTTACCAGGTGTCCCGTACGTATGGTAAGCGTACAGTTGGCGTGACGTCGCAAAATCTGCGGTCAACGCGAGTCCGAGGAGACCGCCTTCCCCGATTTCAAGCACGTCCTCGTTCAAGATGACCGGTTGTCGGTCGAAATTCCCGTCTGCATCGATGACGGCAATCGTGCCGCCGCGTTCCGAGATGAGCCATCCGTCATCGGTTTTTGCAATCGACCACGGTGCCTCTAACTGTTCGACAATCGATTCGGTTGCACCGGTCGACACGTCGCCTTCCGGCTCAGTTGATTCCTGCTCTGGTGCCGTGTCAGACGGTGCTTCTTCGGCCGACTCTTCGACTGGTGCCTGTTCAGGTTCCGGCGCCTCGGTCGATTCCGAGGCACAACCGGCAATAAATACGAGCGACAAGATGAACATCCATCGTCTCAACATGATCGCCTCCTTTTTACCATCATACCGTGTGCTTAGTTATCGCGTGAAGGTTCAGGTGGGCTAACCGGTAAACGTAGCGCAATCAACAGTGCGATGAATGCGGCAAGTGCCGCACCGATGAAGACGGTGTTCAATCCTGTGGCGATGAGTTGCTCGCCTTGGAGGCGGACTGTCGCGTTTAGCGCCTCGGTCATACTCCGATTGAAGAACGATTCGAGTGACACACCGCTTAACCCGGCCTCGTCACGGAAGCCACTAAGGACGATGAAGTTAAACACGGCACCGAATACGGCGACACCGAGCGTCTGGCCGACGGTACTCAAGAAGGAGTTTGCCGCCGTCGCGGTCCCCCGCTGACGATATGATACGACCGTCTGTAAGACGACGATGAACATCGGCTGCGACAAGCCGAACCCGACGCCGATAATGGCGACAGCGAGGTAGACGAACAAGTCCGGGCTCGATTGCGTGAGCAGCGTCAAAATGATTGTCCCGATCAACAAGAGACTCATTCCTGTCACGGCCCGACGCCGTGGCGAGGCCGCTCCAAGTGTACGGCCGCCGATAATCGACGTGAATGTCCAAGCGACCGAGAGTGGCATGAGCATGAATCCGGCTTCGGTCGCTGATTTCCCAAGGACGGCCTGTGCCCAAATCGGGATATAGGCCGACATTGACACGAGGACCCACGCCGCGAAGAAGACGGCCCCATTGATCGACGCGATGATTGGTTGTTTCAATAATTCGAGTGGCAACAACGGTGTCTTCGCCCGTCGTTCCGATAAGAAGAAACTGGTGAGCAAGATGACGCTGAAGACGGCACTGGCGACGACCGAGGCCGTCCAGACGTTCGTCTCGCTGAACGTGATCAGCCCATACAAGAACGCCGTCGTACCGAACGCAAACAACAGCGCTCCTTTGACGTCAATCCGTTCCGTCGTCTCGGTGACCGTCTCTTTATAGAAGACAATGATCATGATGAACGATAAAAGTGCGAACGGGACATTCAAGAGGAAGACGTAACGCCAAGACAACGTCTCGACCAAGAACCCGCCGATGACCGGACCGAGCACGCCCGATACGCCCCACACCGCGCTCAAAATCCCTTGAATCTTGCCGCGCTCTTCGTATTTATACAAATCGCCGATAATCGTCATCGAGATCGGTAATACCGCACCGGCGCCGAGCCCTTGAAGCGCCCGGAAGACAATCAGTTGTTCCATCGATGTGGCAAGTCCGCAAAGAAGTGAGGCGAGCGTGAACAGCCCGATTCCAAATAACAGGACACGCTTGCGGCCGAACAAATCGGCCACCTTCCCATAGATTGGTGTCGATACCGCCGTGAACAGCAAGAAGGCGGCAAACACCCAGCTCACGAGGGCAGCCCCATTCAATTCGCTCGCGATGACCGGCGTTGCGACGGAGACGACCGTCCCTTCAATCGCCGCTAAAAAAGTCGCCAACAACAGCGCGACCGTAACATTCTTTCTCATTTGTTTCATCTCCCCAATAAAATAGCGGTGCCGGAAGGTTCCGAACACCACTTCAACTGTCTATTATTTTGTGCGAGCGACGCCCGTTTGACAAGCCTCAACTTCTGTCCGGTCTTATCACGATTAAAAACACAAGCGGCGAAGGGGTCGTTTCGCCGCTTGTGTTGCTGTTATTTTGCCTTATCCGCCCATACTTTCGTGAAGTCTTGGAGCATCTCGTCTCCGGTCTTTTGACCGCCGACGTATGCTTGCATTAACGCACCGTACTCGTTGACCGCGCCGTCCGGATACTTGAACCAGTTCCATGAGATCGTCTTGCCTTCGTTCGAATAGGCCAAGATGTCGTCAGCAAGCGAACCGAGATCGTTCGCTTCAATCGACTTGAACGCCGGGATGAATTTGAATTTGTTGACCATGTAGTCTTTACCCGTGTCGGATGTCGCCATCCATTCGAGGAAGTCTTTCGCTTCTTCTTTATACTGCGAGTTTTTATTGACGACCCAGTTGTTCGGGACGCCGACCGGAAGACGGTCCATCTTCTCTTTGTCATCGTTGATCGGAATCGGGACGAAGCCCATCTCAATGTCCGGATTCACGTCGAGAATCATCTGTTGCGCCCAGTTCCCTTGTTGCAGCATCGCCGTCTCACCTTGAGCGAACTGTGTGACTTGCGTGTTATAGTCCGTCGTGAGCGGGTTTTTATTACCGTATTTGATGGTGAGGTCGAACAGTTTCAAGAATTGTTGGAACTGCTCATTGTCCTCAAATTTTTCTTTATTCTCGTTGAGTGCCTGGATGAACGCATCCGGGTCGTCTTGTTGCGCCATCGGAATGTTGAGCAAGTGAATTCCGAGAATCCAAAACTCGGCATAACCGACCGAGAACGGCGTGATGCCTGCTTTATCCAACTTCTCAGCCGCATCCGTCAACTCAGACAACGTCTTCGGCAGTTCGCTGATGCCCGCCTTATCGAACAGCTCTTTATTATAGATGAAACCATAGCCTTCCAAGTTCATCGGCATCCCGTACAGTTTTCCGTCCATCGTCATCGGTTCCTTGGCCACTTCCGTCAAATCCCCGACCCACTTCTCGTCCGACAAATCTTCCAATTTGTCTTTCCATGTCTGAGCTTCGGTGAACCCGCCGTTATTGAAGATGTCCGGCTCGTTGCCTGACGCGAACTGTGACTTGAGCGCAGCGCCGTAATCGGCTCCGCCGCCGACTGTTTGAACGGTCACTTTGACGCCCGTCTCTTCCTCGTATTCTTTCGCCATCGCTTCAAGATCTTTGGCGATTTCCGCTTTGAATTGGAAGACGTTCAACGTGACATCTTGCTTGTCCCCGTTATCTGCGTTCGCATCGTTCGATCCTTCATCTTCCGTAAGCGACCCGCCGCCACAGGCCGCAAGCGTCAATACCATCCCTGCCGTCATGATGGCAGTTGATAATCTCCATTTACGTTTCATTTCGCTTCCTCCTAAGTATAGAGTCGACAATCCTTCATCATTCGGTACACCCTAACTTTAGATGAAAACGCTTCCATTATGTAGGTGTCAAAATTGACGTGTAGGGTGGAAAATGTTGCACAGAAAACCAGGACTTTCTTATTGAAAAGAAAGTCCTGGTTTTAGTTTCTTCTATATAATTACAACAGGCTGATTCCAGCTTCTTCACATGCTGTGATCATCTCACTCGGCCAGACCGAAGATTGGACTTCACCGATGTGACGAGCACGAAGCAAATACATGGCGACACGCGATTGCCCGATGCCGCCCCCGATTGTAAGCGGGAGACGTCCTTCGAGGACCGCTTGGTGGAACGGGTACTTGCGTTTGTCTTCAGCTCCGGCTGTCACCAACTGCTCGGCAAGCGCTGTCTCGTCGACACGAATTCCCATCGATGACAGTTCGAACGCCGATTCGAGTTCCGGGTGCCAGACGAGGATATCGCCGTTGAGCGACCAGTCGTCATAGTCAGCCGCGCGACCGTCGTGCTTATCGCCCGAAGCGAGTGCGCCGCCGATTTGCGAGAGGAAGACCGCACCGTACGCTTTACAAATCGCGTGCTCACGCTCTTTTGGTGTAAGATCCGGGTAAAGGTCTTCTAACTCTTGGCTCGTCAAGAAGTGAATCGACTCTGGCAAGATCGCCTCAATCCCGTACATCGTTTCGACCGTCTGTTCCGTCTCGCGGAGTGCCGCGTAAATCGTTTCGACCGTCGCCTTCAAGTACTCCGTCGTCCGGTGTTCCCGAGCGATGACACGTTCCCAGTCCCATTGATCGACGTGGAGTGAGTGTGTCGCGTCGAGTTCTTCATCCCGACGGATGGCGCGCATCTGTGTGTACAACCCTTCACCGACTTCGAATCCGTAGCGGCCGAGCGCTTCACGTTTCCACTTCGCGAGCGACTGAACGATTTCGAGTTCATGCCCTGGATACTGCGTATCGAACTGGATGATTCGTTCGACACCGTTCAAGTGGTCGTTGACACCGCTCGCCGATGTGACGAACAGTGGGGCCTGAACTTGTGTGAGTCCGAGCGCCGTGCTGAACTTGTCTTCGAATGTCGCCTTCACTACTGTAATCGCCTGTTGTTTTTCCTTCATCTTGCTCATTGCTGTTGTTGTCATGTTTTCTTCCTCCAATTGTGGGATTTCGGGATGGAGCAATAGAAAAAAGCCCTCCAATCCCATGGACTATGGGACGGAAGGCTTCAAGCTCCGCGGTGCCACCCAAATTAGTAGACGAATCTACTCACTTTTCGAGACGAACATCTCGTAGTTCCGATAACGGGGAACGGTCCGGCTACGTCTACTTGCAAAGCGTTCGGGTAGCGACTCCAGGAGGTTCTTCGACAGAGATTTCAGTCCGGGCTCTCACCTTCCCCGGCTCGCTTTGCTTACGTCTTCTGTGTACTCGTCCTTTCAATGTCGTTCACAATTGAATTGACCCAATTATTATCAATATTCAGACGAATGTCAACCACTTTTTCAAAAAAAATTCTCCCCCGTGTAGCGGACGGGGGAGATTCCCTTGGGCAGGGTTATTTGATCGAGCCGCTCGTAATCCCTTTGATAATATGCTTTTGCATACCGAAGAAAAAGACGAGGAGCGGAACGATCCCAAGGACTAAACCAGCAAGTGCCAAATCCCATTGTTTTGTATATTGTCCGAAGAAATAGAACGTCGCGAGCGGAATCGTCCGCAGCTCGATGTCTCGGAGGACAAGAGAAGGTAAGAGAAAGTCATTCCAAATCCAAAGGCTGTTCAAGATGACGATTGTCACCGTGATCGGTTTGAGGAGCGGGAAGACAATCCGCCAAAACACACCCCACGTCGAACAGCCGTCAATGATGGCCGCTTCTTCAATCTCTTCCGGAATCGACTTCATAAAACCATGATAGAGAAAGACGGAGATGCCGGACCCGAAGCCGAGATACATGACCATCAGTCCCCAATGGCTGTTCAAAAGACCGAGCAGGCTCGACACTTTCACGAGCGGAATCATAATTGACTGGAACGGGATGACCATCGCCGCGACGAACAAGAAGAAGATGACGGTCGAAATCCAATGTTTTGTCCGGACGAGCTTCCAGGCCGCCATCGAGGTGAACAGCACGATGAGAAGGTTCGCCCCGGCCGTGATGAGAAGCGAGTTCAAGAAGACGCGTCCGTAGTTCATCGCCTCCCAGGCTTCTGTATAGTTCGACTCGAGCCAGACGCTCGGCAAGGCAGACGTGTTCGTGTAAATCTCGGCAATTGATTTGAACGAGTTGACGATGACGTAATAGAACGGGACGAGATATAACAGTCCAAGTAGAATCGCCACCAGTTCGACGAGACCGAGACCGGCCGTATATCCACCCGCCCGCAGCGGTTTTTGCGGTAGCAATCGCTGTGGAGATGAATCGACCTTCGCTTCGATGCGTTCAATTTTTTCTGTCGTCATGCCTCCACCTCCCGTTTTTTCGTCAAGTAGACTTGAGTAACGGTGATCGCCGCGACGACAAGGAAGAAGATGACCGCTTTCGCCGAGCCTAGCCCGTAATTATTATTCACGAACGATTCTGTATAGATGTTCAAAGCGAGCATCTCTGTCGATTTGAACGGACCTCCGTTCGTGAGCGATAAGTTCGTGTCGAACACTTTGAACGACCAGGAAATCGTCAAAAACAGACAGATGGTGATCGACGGCATAATCATCGGTAACGTGATGTGACGCAACATCTTCAACCGATTCGCCCCATCGATTTTTGCCGCCTCCAGCAAATCCGTCGGCACGTTTTGAAGCGCTGCGATGTAGATGACCATGACGTAGCCTCCGCCTTGCCAGATGGCGACGATGACGATGCCCCAAAAGGCTGTCTGGGCGTCACCGAGCCACGGCAGTTCGAACAGACTCCACCCGGTCAGTGCCCCGATTGATTCAAAGCCCTTCACATAGATAAACTGCCAAATGAATCCGAGAATGAGCCCGCCAATCAAGTTTGGCATGAAAAAGACGGTGCGCAGGATATTGCGCGTCTTAATGTTCATCGTCAACAGTAAGGCCAGCAAGAAACCGACGATGTTCGTCAAGATGACGGCTACAATCGTGTATTTCGTCGTAATCCAGAACGAGGCGCGGAACTGTTCATCCTCGAATAAAATACGCTGATAGTTGTCCCATCCGACCACGTTCAACTGACCCGTCACACCGTTCCAATCCGTGAAGCTGTAATAAATCCCGTTAACGAACGGTATGAGCACAATCGCCACAAACGCCAGAAAGGCTGGACCGACGAATGCGATAAAACTCGCTGGTTTCTTCCAATTCCGTCTTCGCTTGTGTTGTTTTGGTGTTTCTGTCATGTTCATCGCCTCCACTATCAACTTACCTCCCTCAAGACAAAATGAAAACGGATACATTTGACGGAAAGGGTGGAATATATTGCACTCAATGGGTGAATTATACGAGGCGATGCGTTATGATAAACTCAATGACAACACGAACGAGTCTTCCCGAATGAAGAATTAAACCTTGATTCAAAGTCGATTCACGAATGAAATGAACGAAAATGATTACAATGTTCGAAAGTGGAGGGATTCTATACATGACGACGATTAAACCGTTATCCGACCTAACAATTGCCCAACAAGCCGAGATGCTACCTGTCAAAGAGATTGCGGAAAAACTCGGTTTACAAGAAGATGACCTCGATCTATACGGGAAATATAAAGCCAAGTTATCATTCGATGTCATCGATCGGATGGCGACTCGAGAAGACGGGAAACTGATCCTCGTCACGGCGATCAATCCGACTCCAGCCGGCGAAGGAAAGTCGACCGTGACCGTCGGACTTGGACAAGCGTTGAATCAACTCGATAAACAAGCAATCGTTTGTCTACGTGAACCATCACTCGGTCCGACGATGGGCTTAAAAGGTGGTGCGGCCGGCGGCGGTTTCAGCCAAGTGTTGCCGATGGAAGACATCAACCTTCACTTCACAGGTGACATGCATGCGATCACTGCAGCTCATAACACGATTAGCGCCATGCTCGATAATCACCTTCATCAAGGGAACGACCTCGGGATCGACGTCCGTAAAATCGTTTGGAAACGTGTCCTCGACTTGAATGACCGTGCACTTCGTCACGTGACGATCGGCCTCGGCGGCAGTGCCCACGGGGTACCGCGTGAAGACGGATTTGACATCACCGTGGCGTCTGAAATCATGGCCATCCTCTGCCTCGCCGATTCGTTGACCGACCTCGAGGCACGCATCAAGCGCATCGTCGTCGCCTACGATCAAGACAACGAACCGATCACGGCCGAACAAATCGGGGCGGCTGGTGCCGCGACACTGTTGTTGAAAGAAGCATTCAAGCCGAACTTGGTGCAAACACTCGAACAGACGCCCGCGCTTGTTCATGGTGGTCCGTTCGCCAACATCGCTCACGGCTGCAACTCGTTGATTGCGACAAAAACTGCGCTCAAGCTCGGTGAATACGTCGTCACCGAAGCGGGATTCGGAGCCGACCTCGGCGCCGAGAAGTTCTGTCACATCAAGTCACGCATCGGTAAATTAAATCCGGACGCCGTCGTCCTCGTGGCGACAGTCCGTGCCTTGAAAATGCATGGCGGCGTCGCCAAAGACCAACTCCACGTCGAGAACGTCGGGGCCGTCGGGAACGGATTAAAACTTCTCGCCAAACATGTCGAGACGATGGGGAAACTTGGCTTGCCGACCGTCGTCGCCCTCAACCGATTCAATTCAGACACGACCGAAGAGTTGGCGGCCGTCCTCGACTGGTGTGAAGCGAACCACATACGTGTCGCGCTCAGTGAAGTGTGGTCAAACGGAGGCCAAGGCGGACGCGCGCTCGCCGAGGCCGTCATCGAGACGATTGAGTCGAATGAGAGTGCATTCACCCCACTCTATGCGTTGACCGATTCGATCGAACAAAAAATCTTGACGATCGCCCGTGAAGTGTATGGGGCGGCCGACGTCACGTTCACCGCGACCGCAAAAAAACAAATGGCTCAAATCGAAGCGAACGGCTGGCAACACTTGCCGATTTGTATGGCGAAGACGCCGTTCTCGCTGTCAGACGACCCGACGAAACTCGGTTACCAGCACGGGTTCACTGTGACCGTAAGAGAGTTGAAACCGTCGGTCGGCGCTGGCTTTCTCGTCGCCTTGACCGGAAACGTCTTGACGATGCCGGGTCTGCCGAAGCAACCGGCCGCCTTGAATATGGGAATCGACGAGACCGGTAAAGCGATCGGATTATTTTAAACGACACGGAGGGATACAGATGGACGTCACGGAACATACGTATGCGGATGGATACCGGACACAACTATTGCACGTCAAGGCCAGACAACCGATTGGAAATTGTTTCATTTTCCATGGGATGCTTGAACATCATCAACGTTATGTCGAATTCGCTGATTTTTTGTCAGAAATTGGTTTTAATGTGTTTCTGTGCGACCTTCGCGGCGCCGGTTCTTTGGCCCGAACCCAGTCCACTTACGCTCATCTATCTCCACACGAAGGATTTGATCAAATGGTCGACGACGCCATCTCGCTCCTCGATCACTATCAAGATGAATTGCCGACCGTCGTCCTCGGCCATAGTTTCGGCTCGTTGCTCGCGCGTCGACTCGGTCAACAGTTAGGTCATCGCTTGGCGGGTGTCATCGCCGTTTCCCCGCCCCCGCATTCTGGATTGATTGGACGTGCCGGACTGTATGCGATCGATTTGGCCATTCGGTTCAAAGGGAGCACCCATGAATCCCGTTTATTCGAACGCTTGTTGTTCGGACGATATAACTTGAAATTCTTACCCGCCACGACCGAGAGCGATTGGATTTCTAGTGTCCCCGAGGAAGTGATCGCCTATATGAACGACCCGGACTGTGGTGGGATTCCGACGCTCGGATATTTACACGAGGTAGCAAAAGCGTCACTCGATGTGACCTCTGCCGCCCGGATACAAGAACATCCGAAAACACTACCAATTTTGTTCGTCGTAGGTGCCGATGACCCCGTCGTACATGACGGAGAAGGACTCTCCGGAATCGTCCGCAAACATCAGGCCGCCGACATCGAATTGACCGTGCTGTCTTATGATCAGGCTCGCCACGAAGTGCTTCGTGAGCGCCAACGCCAAGACATCTGGACGGACATCGGTGACTGGATGCATCAAACGATACGAATCGCAAAAAGAACCTCCATTTCCTAGGAGGTTCTTTTCGTTTACCAAAATCATACAATAGGATTCTAATTCATTTACCTTTTTTGTAATTTAGATTCTTCTTTCCAATTTTTAAGTGCGCTATACTTAGACCGCACACTAAAAGAATACTCATATTTTGATACGTATTCACCGAAAGGGGTAACACATTGAAGCCAACGATCACACGATTGAGCACGGCCGTCCTCATCTCTAGCACGGTGTTGAGTACGCTCGTCCCCGCTCATTCATATGCAGCAACATACGAAGGAACAGTGAATACATCGATTTTAAATGTTCGTTCCGCCACATCTACCACTTCGGATATTGTCGGGAAATTGACCGAAGGCGAAACCGTTCAAGTGTATACGACGAACGACAACTGGGCTCAAATTGAATTCGAAGGCGAAAAGCGCTACGTATCGTCGACTTATTTGACACTCAAATCGACCGTCACGAAAACGGCGACGACCGCCTCGACGACGGCGACGTCTGCTTACAAGGCTGATGCGAACGTCAACTTGCGCTCATCGACATCGACGTCTGCCACCGTCTTGACGACCATCCCGAAAGGCGCGACCGTCACTTATATCTCTTCGCATGGCGCAACCGGTTCATGGATGAAAGTGACGTACGGCAAGTACACCGGTTACGTCGTAGCTCGATACTTTACGCCGTCGGCTCCTGTCGAAACACCATATTACGCGAACAAGACAGCGGTGCTATACAACTCGACCGGTTCGGGCGCGACGAAACTCGCGACGATTCCGGCTGGTGCCAAAGTGACGCATCTCGCCTCACTCGGCGCGACCGGCTCATGGTTTAAAATCCAATATGGCACGAAAATCGGCTACGCTCCATCCCGTAACTTCTCGACGTCACTATTGACTCCAGATACGTCGACGCCTGAAACGACGACGCCTTATTTTTCAATCACAAACGTCGCCCTTTATAACAGTTCGGCCTCAGGCGCGACGAAGATCGCGACCATCCCTTCGGGGGCCCAAGTCGAACAAATCGCAATGGCAGGACTCAGTTCGTCGTGGTTCAAGATTCGTTACAATGGCGTCACCGGCTATGCCGCAGCCCGTAACTTCTCGAAGACGAAACCGGAAGTCATCGTACGAACGCCTTACTACGCTGCGCGCGATCTCGTCTTGTATAAATCGTCTGCCTCGGGTGCAGATCGTCTCCGGACCATCCGCGCCGGCAGTAAAGTGACACAAGTATCGGATGCTGGACTCGCGAGCTCATGGTTTAAAATCGAGTATGACGGTGTCACCGGCTATGCCGCAGCTCGCAACTTCTCGACGACACCACCAGAAGTGATTGTCATCAAGCCTTATTACGCGATTCGGAACGTAGCGATGTACAGTTCGTCCGCCTCGGGCGCAACGAAAATCGATACGATTCCATTCGGTGCGAAAATCGAACAAATCTCTCAAAGCGGATTATCGAGCTCATGGTTCAAAGTCCGCTATGACGGGAAAACCGGTTATGCCGCTTCACGTCACTTCTCAGCCGAAAAACCGGAGGTGATTGTCGTGACAGATTAC
Organism: Exiguobacterium sp. s36; assembly: GCF_018618345.1. Taxonomy (NCBI): domain Bacteria; kingdom Bacillati; phylum Bacillota; class Bacilli; order Caryophanales; genus Exiguobacterium; species Exiguobacterium sp. s36. The sequence continues at coordinate 102,176 of NZ_JACSLW010000005.1, read as the reverse complement.
TACACGACGCAACGAGTCGTCCTCTATGACCGGTCGGCATCACCGAAAACAAAAATCGCAGTCATTCCGACAGGGACAAAAGTTCAGCAAATTTCTGAGGCCGGATTGACCAGCTCGTTGTATAAAATCAAGTACGGCTCGCTCACGGGCTATGCGACCGCGAGTTATTTTGCGGACAAGCCGCCAGTGCCAGAAGAACAGCTCGAATCAGAACGTGAAGTCGAGGTCGTCGTCGCGAACAACGGGACGCTGAACGTGCGCAATAAAGCAGTTGATGGCGCCGTCATCGGGACGCTCGCGAACGGGACGGTCGTCAAAGTGAAGCCAATCGTCGGTAGCGACTGGGGGGTCATCTCATATCTCGTCAACGGCTCGCTCGTGAAAGGGTACATCTCCCTCACGTATACGAAACCGTACACACCGCCTGTCGCCGGCAGTAAGGAAATGGTCATCACCGAAACGGCCTATCCATACACGCTCGCATCGATGGTGACGACGCAACGCAACGTGTTCGCCCAGTCGGACGCCTTCCGGGCTGCGAACGCCTATGTACCGAAAGCGTATATCACTCGCGCGACACCGACCGCCACGACAGGGACGATCAGTTCAACGGAACTCATGACGACTTCATTCCAATATTTGAAGGCAACCGCTTCAACAGCCGCAGCAAACTTGGGCGGCTTGTCGACGAATACGAAACTTGAGTACCTCGGCACACAAAAAGTCGGTTCGACGACTTGGTATAAAGTAAAATCGGGTCTACTGACCGGATACGTCAGCGCCGCCAACGTCGCTGGTAATGTCAAGGTATTGAAAGACGCTTCTATGACAGCTCACTCGTTCGGGGTGCTCAACCCAGGTGAGACGGTGAGCATCACTGGTGAGCTCGGTCAATATTACACAATCAGCTACTATCGCCCGAGTGGATACAACATTCGCGTCTATGACCGGTCTTGGCGCCGGGCGACAAACGAAGAAATCACACGTCACGTGTCTCCATCTTCGTTCGCCACGACATCACGAGAATATTTCCAATTCCTCGACTTGTCGAAGGGTGCCGATTTGACGGCGCCTGTTTTGAACAAGTCGCTCGTCGGCAAAGGGATTTTAGCCGGCCGCGGTCAAGCGTTCATCGACGCCTCACGTACGCACAGCGTCAACGAGATTTATCTGTTGTCACATGCGTTGCTTGAAACCGGGCACGGCACGTCCGCACTCGCCACCGGGATACTCGTCTCAAGCGTCGACGGCAAAGCTGTCACACCGAAAACCGTTTACAACATGTACGGCATCGGGGCGATTGACGGGAACGCCCACGTCAAAGGGGCCGAGCGCGCTTATAAGGAAGGCTGGTTCACGCCGGAAGCCGCCATCATCGGTGGTGCCAAATTTATTGGGGAAAAATACATCAACAATCCGAAGCGGATGCAGAATACGCTCTATAAGATGCGTTTCAATCCGATTGTTCCTGGCACAGACCAGTACGCCACGGATATCGCTTGGGCGACGAAGCAGACCACTAACATTTATAACATGTACCAACAGCTCGAATCCTATACACTTTACTTCGACGTTCCAAAATTCCAGTAAGACACAAAGAGACACGCAGCCGACGATGGCGCGTGTCTCTTGTTATGTCCATTCGATTGAGTCGACGATTGCTTCAATCTCTACTTTCTCATTCGTCACTTCATCGGCGACGTACGTCAAAAATAAAAGTCGTTTCCCGTCTGTAAGTGACCAGACGTCAAGATGCATCCCATCTTCGATTCCGCTCGCATAGGCCGTCGTCATACCACCTGCGTCTGTCGTGACACTCGGTGCGACTTTGACGTCAATCGGGAACTCGCCTAAAAACGTGTTCAACTCTTGGAGAGCCGCGTCGCTCGGCGCTTGTGCTTCCTCGGCTTCATAGATGGACATCTGAAGCGTCCCTTGGGCGTCGGCCTCTACCGAATAAAAGCTGACATGGTCTTCTTCTTCATTGTATTCAAAGTGTTCTGGGTAGGATAGACGGATCCAACCGTCAATCTCGTATTCCTTCATGCTGTTTGCTCCTTCGTCTTCTTAAATGCTAGACCTGTCACCATCTTCGCTTGGAGCGCATATTTGAGGCGCTCGGTCACGTAAAGACGTTGACTGTTTTGGTCTTGGGCAATCATGTGCCCGAATAAGTTCAATCGTACGGTTTGATGTGATAAAAAATAGAGTCGGTCCGGGTCTAACGGTCGATATTCGCCTGAATCTTCGAGATGCTCAATCTCGAAGCGACGCAATACGTTGAGCGCGCAATATTGATCCGTCTTCCCAGTGCTCGTGTGCAACTCGACTCGAACGAGTTGAATATCATATGGGCATAGATTCATAAAGATCGGGCCGATTCGCTCATGGATGAGCAACACACCCATATCCGTCTCAATCAAATCGGGGAGTGCCTGTTTGTCTTGTGAGATGCTCAAGACGACATAAGGACGTTCAGTCGGAGCGAGCAATTCCCCTTTAAAAAAGCGGAATCGTTGGATGCCGGTCAATACACGGGCCCGCCAGGCACTGCCCCGGGCTTCCGCTTCAATCCGATATAGCCTTTCTCGACTCACGACTACTCCCCCTTCAATTGTTTGAGCGATGCGACGAATCGTTCCCACTCTTGGTCGTCACAGACGACCTTACTTTCAATTCCCCATTCTTCCTCGATCTTCAAACGTACTTCGTTCGTTTCGAGATGACGCGTGAGCTGAAGTGCCCCAATTTGAACGGATAGCGGTTCGACGATGAACTCATTCGTCGCCGGGCCGATCCATTTCAATCGTTCCGTTCGAAGAATCACCTGCCAGTCCGACTCGCGATTAATCGAGAATGTCCATTGGCGAAGCTTCGTCTCGTGGTTGAGTTGTTTGGATTGTTTCATCATCCGAAACCCTTCGTTCATCATCTGTAAATAGGATTTACGCTCACTCATGCCCCATTCACTCCTCTCCTCTATTATCTTAGCAAGACGACCTAGCCGCAACAACCAATGTTTTTTCAAAAAAGGGTTTGCAAAGCTAAAATCCTGTGCTATTATATTACCGTAACGTTAAGCGTTTCGCGGGTGTAGTTTAATGGTAAAACCTCAGCCTTCCAAGCTGATGACGAGAGTTCGATTCTCTTCACCCGCTCCATTTTAAAATTTCATATGCGGGTGTAGTTTAATGGTAAAACCTCAGCCTTCCAAGCTGATGACGAGAGTTCGATTCTCTTCACCCGCTCCAATTACCGACATATACGCGAGAATTTGCTCGCACACATAACCGCACGGTGTCCCGTGCAACAAGCAGAACGTCATTCGACGTTCTGCTTTTTTGTTTTTCAGCATAATAGCACCGATTTCAACAACGCTTAAATGACGTTAATTCGGGAAAAGGATGGAAGACAAGAAGGAGGGATTCCTGTGATTCAAGTACGTCTTCAACCGTTCACCGTATACGAGAGTGCTTTGATGCGCACGACTTCGACGTTAATTGAGACGAACGAAAGCTTAATTGTGATTGATCCGACCTGGTTGCCCGAAGAAATCGCCACGATTCGCCGGGACGTCGAATTACGACGCCGCGGGAAAAAGCTGTATGTCATCTATACGCATCAGCACTATGACCATATCATCGGGGCTTACGCGTTCCCCGATGCCACCGTCATCGCGTCTCAAGCGTTCGTCGAGACGGATGCGAGTTCTCAGCTCGATGAGATTCAATCGTTCTACGAACAGTATTACATCGATCGTCCCATCATCAAACCTGCTGTTGATATTATGATTTCGGAAGAAGGTACCCTCGCCCTCGGTTCTACGCCCATCACGTTCCTATTGACGCCTGGTCATGAGTCGACCCACATGTCTTTAATCGTCGAGCCGTTACGTCTGCTCGTGTGTGGCGATTATGCCTCCAATATCGAGCCCCCGTTCATCGAAGACGACGCCGAGGCGTATTTGACGTCGTTGCAGAAACTTCAAGCTGCCATTTACGAGTATGAGATTCGGTGGCTCATTCCTGGCCACGGCGACTTGTGTGACGACCGAAGCAAAATGATGGAGCGACTGAGCGCCGCCGAAGAATATATCCTCGCCTTGCCAGAAGAACGCGTCTGGTCTCCGCATTGGCCCGAACACGCTTTCTTCCAGCGCGTCCATGAACGTAATCGGAAGCACGTCGAGCAAAAAGCAAAAGATCGCGAGTCGCGGCAACAAGATTATTAACACAAAAAAATCGCAACGTCTCCCCAAGACGTTGCGATTCCCCCCTATTATGTAGACCTATTTCTTTGTGACGCGTTCTGAACGGACCGTGAACATACGGTCAATCCCATAAATGGTCACGCCGGTGACAGCGAGCAATCCAATCATAGCTGATGAAAACATTGACCATACCCCCATTGTTCACAAATTCGTCATAATCACCCCGTGCCTTCATTATAGAAGAAAACAAATCAAAAAGAAAGCGTTTTCTTCTAACTTTCTTCACAATTTTGTCACGCTTCTGTTTTTACTTTCGCTTGTCTAGCCTAGCGCAAATATGTGTAGGTTTTGTGGAATGTGGGAATACACTCTATAAGAATAAAAGAGACAGAAAGCTGTTCGTTGAGGAGGAAGAGGCATGATCAAGTATGGCACGTTGGTGCGGGTCGAAGGGAAGTATGCCGTGTTACGTTGGAACAACGGCTCAAGCTTTATCCCAAGACGATTCTTGCCATCAGAAGCACGTGTTGGCGATACCATCATTCGAGATAACCACCATTACTATCTCGAAGAAGACATGACACCCAATTTCGATGCGCTGATTAAACAACATTATAAAAAGTAGACAAAGACAGACCGGTTTCTTTCCAGTCTGTCTTTGTCCGTTCATTCCGTTCGGTCATGAAGCCAGTCGAAATCGACCGGTCCGACTTGCTTGGCCGTGATGATGCCGTCTGGCCCAATTACGTAGGTGGTCGGGAGTGCGACGACACGATACGTCTTCTCCACCGTCCCCGTCTCGTCCAATAGGATCGGGAAACTGACCGGCACTTCCTGTAAAAACGCATCGACGTCTCGTTTACCGAGCCGCTCGTTTTTCGTCGCATTCACTCCGAGCACAGGGATGCCTGTATCTTCTCCGAATTCAATCAACTCTGGCAACTCTTCCCGACACGGTGGACACCACGTCGCCCAAAAGTTCAGGATGACTTGTTGCCCTTCATAGTCGGCGAGGGACACCGGCTGCCCCTCCGTCGTCTCGAGCTCGAACTGTGGCGCCCGCTGTCCGACTTCAAGACCGCCGAGCACGCCGTCGTCCGTGGCGACTTCGACCGTCGGCTCACTCGCTTGACTCGTCTTGTACTCGTCGTAACCTTTATAAGCCAATCCTCCCATGAGGCCGGCCATGATGAGACTGATCGCTAGTTTATGAAATCGCATGATTTACCCCTTGTTCTGTGGACTGTTCACTCCTAAACTTAACTTATCACATCATTCAAAGGAGAGTAACTATCTTGCAACTTCACAATGAGAAAGTTAGCGTCACCCTAAAAGCGCACGGCGCCGAAATGACAAGTTGGAAAGTCGAAGGAACGGAGCTCCTTTGGCAAGGCGACCCGACGTATTGGGGGCGGCAAGCCCCAATCCTATTCCCTTTCGTCGGAAGGCTGCTTGACGACCGCTACTTATATGAAGGACTGACATACACGATGAGCCAACACGGATTTGCACGAGACGAACTGTTCGAGGTCGCCGAGGCTTCGGACACACACGTCCGGTTCATTCTTCGTGATTCGATCGAGACCCGTAAACACTATCCGTTCTCATTCGAACTGAACGTCATCTATCGCTTGATCGGCGAAGAGTTGAATGTGACGTACCACGTCGTCAATCGGGATGATGTCGTACTCCCATTCAGCATCGGCGGACATCCGGCCTTCAACATTCCGTTTGCCGGGGGCACGTTCGAAGACTATACGATTGACTTTGGGGAGACACGAACACTCGACCGTCTCTTGCTCGAAGGACCTTACTTGACGGGTGCTTATCAACCGCTTGGGGAACGTCGTTATATCCCGTTGACGCATTATTTGTTCGACCAGGACGCCCTTATCTTTGAACAAATCGAATACGCGGCGCTCCGGCATCAGCCGAGCGGCCGGGCCATCGTCATGGAATCCCCCCAGTTCACCCACTTCGGCATTTGGTCACCTCCACATTCCGACGCCCCGTTCGCCTGTCTCGAGCCGTGGTTCGGACATGCCGACTATAAAGGGCATCGGAAAGATATCCGTCATAAAGAAGACATGCAACTGCTCGAACCAGGCGAGTCGTTCGAAGCGACTTACACCTTGTATATGGAATGAAAAACGTGCTGACCGCTATGGTCAGCACGTTTTGTTAAAAGCGACTGTCTTGCTCCGCCTCATACTCTGAAGGCGGTTTTTTCATGACGATGGCGAGGACGATATAAATCAGAAGACCTGGACCTCCAAATAGGGCGAGAACGACGAAGATGATTCGCATCAATGTCACATCGACACCTAAGTAGTTCCCGAGTCCCGAACAAACACCAGCAATCATTTGATTCGACGGATCTTTATACAGTTTTCGTTCCATCAAGACACCTTCTCCTCCAGTTTTTCGTTAACGCTGTGGTCGACGGAGCGTCGTTCTGCCACCTGTCGCCACTTCTCCACGACTGTCGAAATCGAGCGCATCGTTGATTGGGGTACTGCCTGATTTGACTTCAATCCGACGTCCGTACAAGCCTCGATTATCGAGCGAGGCGGCGATGATGGTCGCGACGTCCGTTTCAGAAATCGTTGCGTCACTCGCATCACTCAAATCTTCTGATGCCTCAATCGAGCCTTTCCCTGGACCATCTACGATTGTCACTGGGCAAATGATCGTGTAGTTCAAACCGCTATGTTCGATATACTCGTCAGCCGCATTGTTAGCAGACAAGAAGTTGAAATGTTCTTTTGGTGCAGCGTCTGGTTGATCGGCGCCGTAAGCGCTGAGCAAAACGACGTGGCGGACCCGTTCTTTTTTCGCAGCATCGATCGCCTTCATGGCGACGTTGCGGTCCAGCAGTTCGATTTCTTTGCTCGAACCTTCTGCCCCAGCCGTTGCTGCGATGATGACGGCATCCTGTCCGGAAGTCGCCTCGTGTATCCCTTTATCCAATTCTTTCTCGACGTCGACGGTGAGCACACGCGCACCCATTTTTTCATACTCTGCCTGTAGTTCAGGATAACGAATTAAAGCGGTCACTTGATGCGTTTTCGCTAAACTTTTCAATACACGTCTACCGATCTTTCCTGTTGCTCCAATGACTAAAACTTTCATTCAAATTTCCCTCCTCAAAAGAGTAGTTCATTTGATTAAATTTCCTCTTTCGGGATGGAATCAAACCCTTTTCGCAAAATTATCTAACAGTTCCCCACATCGTTAAGTCGAGGGCATCGCGAACGGCTTGAACACTCGCTTCGGTCGGTTGATAGTAATAGACGTTATCGATGTAGGCGTCTTCCCCTTCGATTTGAAGTTTGTCCACCTGTGGTTGTAACACCATCGTCATTCCGATTGAAGCCATTTGCAACGGGTTCATCTCAAGCCCCATCTCGTCTTTCATAAAGCGATACGTTGCCGGGATTTTTGTCCAGCCTGTTGGACTGGCCAATTTATCGGCGACGGCTGACATGACCTCGGTCTGTCGATTCGATCGCGCCCCATCCGTATCTGTTTTCCGATGACGAGCATAGGCGAGCGCCATATCTCCGTCCATGGCGTACGAGACACCTTCCGTGTATTCATACGTCTGATTGAAGCCTTTCTCACTGAACGAGTGGGTCGCCGTCACGTTGACGCCGCCAACCAAATCAATCAGTTCCATGAACGTTTCGAACGTGATGACGACTTGACCGTCGACAGACGCTTCGGTCAATCCCTCTACCGCTCCAACGGTACAGTCAGCACCGCCATAGGCGAAGGCATGGGTGATTTTATCGCCTTCTCGCTCTGGTTCACAAGGAATCGCCGTATACGTGTCACGTGGAATCGAGACGTTTTGGACAGTGCGGGAACGCGGCACGAATTCCATCAGCTGTAACGAGTCGGTCCGTGATCCTGATAACGATTCTCCGACCCGGGCATCACTGCCCATGACGAGGAACGTGACCGGACGTGTCGCCATATAGCCGGCCCCAATCATCAAGAGCAACAGAACGAGAAGCAATTTCCCTTTCCATTTGCGACGGCGTGGTTTTTCCTTCGGAGCGGCCGTCTCCCGTTTGACGTGCGTCCGTTCCGGCTCTCGTGTTTTCTGTCTAGGCTCACGTCGTTCATCTCGGCGCGGCTTCGACTTACGCTTCTTACCGAAGGGAAGACTTAGTTTCGGTTTTTTGACGTTGAGCGATTTTTTCTTTCGTTCCGACGAGGGTTCGTCCGAACGATTTAAAAACGGATGCTCGCCTTGTCCTGGATCTGTCGGCCGATTCGAATCATTGTTTAACTTGTCTGCTTCATGCCCTTGGTGCTGATGCGTCTCGTGTCGAGCCTCTTCATCTAATCGGGCTTGTTCGTCTAGCCGGGCTTGTTCGGTTAATCGTTCGCGTTCAAGCTCCCGTTTCCGTCGTTCGACACGTGATAAGTGTTGATCGTCATTCATATGCTGTACCTCTAGTATGGTTAGATTTTTCTACATTATCATCGACAAACGCTATTCTGACAACGGTTAGCGCAAAAATCCGTCTTAAGCATGAGACGGAATGGTTGTTTTGAATCGAAACCGGGAAAGGAATAATAATTGGTGTCTGCCCATCTGTGGATGGATAGATTGTTCGACGTCCTCTCGAAAGGAGGGAGAGCTAATGCGTATCGGGAAGTTACGGATGTTGCTGGAACAATACGGTGAAGCCACGCTTCGCGATGTAATTGTCGAGATGTATCGCAACATCCCAAAAACCGTGATTGAAGAGAAAGACATCGACTTTATGGTCAGCCAGTTCACGCGCTATAAAGAACAAAAGTCGTCAGACGAACGTCATTCGCTCTCACAGACCATTATCCTCGCTGAGCGCTTTGTCGAATTGGCATATGACCATTTATATTTAGTGCCCAATCAAGTGATGAGTGAACGGGATCAAAAAAACTGGTACATTCACGCTAAAAAGATTATTCGCGACCTCGTCCATTACGCTGACGATGAGCCCGAGGCTCGGACGATGTATGAAGAAATGTTTTTGTTGCTGTCGTCTTCAGCGGGAGAAGAACCTCTATTCGCGACGAGTGACCCGTTTCGATTATTAAAGTTGTCCCAGACCTCGATGTTATCCCAACTGATTCAATATTATCAACTCGACGCCCCCGCCCCTGTAGTTTGGATTGATCGGTCTTTGTATACCGCGCTCCACGTCCCAAAAGATGTCGATTCCACCCGGGTCGATTTGCTCTCGACCCTCCTCGAGCAATCGTATAGTATAGCTGAATGGAACTTGCTCCACGAACGCCTCACCACGTTGTGCGACCGTACGTTAGCGAAAGCCCAGACAGACGATAATGCGCTCGCCGATTATCAAGCTTTAAAAATGCTCGAGCTAGAATTGCTCGTCGAACGTGGCTTGTTATCTGAGGCCGAACAAAAATTGTTCGCCGAATATATCCCGTTCTTCTCGCATCGTTCTGAACCGTTCAAAGTGTATGTCAATATGCTTGAAAGTCATGGACATACGAATGAAACGAAACGATTGCGTCGTCTCGCCAAAGAAAAGCGCATCCAGTTGTAACCTCATGCTGCATACGAAAAAAAGGGAGTCAATCGACATCGTCGGTTGACTCCAATACATGATATGAACGAGGGGTGTTCATCTGAAAAGGAGGGGAAGTTGGTGCAGAACTTCCTTCCTACACGTTTAGTATAAATCAGATTTGAAACCGCTTCCGTTTTAGATATTGCATTTTTGTGAACGTTTTCACGTTATTCGATGGCATTAATGATTCCAAGACCGATGACGGACAGTAACACGATCAGCACAAAAATAAAGACCATCTCATTCGGGGAGCGAAACCCCTCATATAGTTCTACCGCCTCGTCGACGACGACATTCTCGTGGACCACAATCGGTTCTTCTGTATCCGCTTGAGCCACGAGCGGCGTCCCCGCCAACAGCACTACTATCAACCACAAGCCTGTCAAATATCGCATAGTCGTCTCCTCGGTTCGTTTCTTTACATCAATTATAGCATGTCGATTTCAAAGTCATGACACGGTTTTCTTCGTTTCCCCCCCAGTTAAATAATTCTCACACCCATTTCCGTTTAAAAGATCTAATTTTGTTTTTTTCGATTCAGTTTGATATAAACCTATTTCTGAAGCCATTCTCCTGCTCTTTTCAAACGGGACTCTCAGGAAAACGCCTTAAATTCATCCCTATTTTAACCAAATAATGTTCATCATTTTAATACGAGCATTTCAAAGTGGTAACGCTTACAATTTAAGGGTGTTCCAATAACTGTAGAAAGTAGGTTGCTTTCATGAAGCACACCTTTATCGTCAAAGAAAGCCGACAACTCAAGCCCCATGAACGGTCCATGCTCCACTCTCTCTATCCAGCAGGTCAACTTCCACATCTTTTCTGTCTGCCTGCTGACTGCTACCACTATACCGGGTGGTTTCGTAACAAGCCAGTCGCCGCTGTCACAGTTGACTGCAAGGATTTCAAAACCTCGCATTTGATTCGCTTGAGCGACACCACTTGCAAAAATCGCATGATGTTAAGTGGTTTAATCGATCAGGTCTTGTTCCAACTTCGATTAGAGGTTCGTCACAACACAACGGTTTCGGTAACTCTCCCAACTGACGCACCAGACAATTTGTTGAATGGTTTCAAGGACATAGGATTTCTTCCCCACCTCGAGGCGACGTCGTTTGAGTTCCCTTTCGTTCCGTACACAAAAACAACTTTTGACCAATGGCAATTTTGTATAGAGTATCCCGAGACGCATGGAGATTGGTTACGAAAACGAAATCAATATTTCTGGCTCTTGCCTGGAGCCGTCCCCCTTACGGCTCGGACACTTGATATGCTCCATCGAAGGCAAACAATCTTTTATTCGTTAAAATGGAAAGGCACTGTGGTCGGTACGATGTACGGCGAGATTAAGCAAGGTCGATTGTACCTCCACGAGTTGCATATCGTTGGCCAAAAAGAATTTACTCAAGAAGGCATCTCATTTTTTCAGCAATCATACTATGATAAATTTAAAAAGACAGAATTGATGAGTGTCACTGCCACTTCGATGCAGACACACGTCCTGCACGCTTTATACGAGCAAGGTGCCCGTCCAACGCCATCATCCACTTATACATTATTGAAGTATTTGACTCCAGCGCGAACGGATTAATAAAAAAAACACGAAACGTCCGCGGTCCGTCAATCAGACTCGTTCGTTTCGTGTTTTTATTCGGCAGCGTTTGTCGAATCCATCGCGAGCGGTGGCATCTTTTCAAAGAGATTGGTCCGAAGACCCGTATCACGTCGGTCCAACGATTCAATCCGGTCGAACTGAATTTCACGATCCGTCACACTGAACCAGTACGTGATGTGTGGCTCGTCTGTAAACCGCAGGGCGTAGTTCGAACCGTTCAAGTGAAAGTCCACTTCTGTGGATAGAAGTTCAGATGGACCAATTTTTTTATGGGTCGTCAAGCGTTCCAGAACGACTTGCTCTTCATTGATCCGATAGTCGACAAACGTCGCAAGTGAGAGTCCAAACACAAATGACACCAGCGCGAACGCGCTGACCAATCCAAGAGTGATCTTTCCGTTCATTTCGCCGTCCCTCCCTCTTTTAGTATATCGGATTCCGACAAAACGTTGTGAAGTGACAATTTGTTCAAGTTTCGTCAAACTAGAGCGAGAGGAGGGAACAACCATGCACATTGACCATACCGGAATCGCCGTCCGTGACTTAGACGAGGCAATCGCATTTTACACGACCGTTCTACAAGGAAAGTTGGTCGACCGTTATACGAACACAGCCATCGGCGTCGAGACGGAGATTGCCGTCATCCACGTGGGTGACGACGTAATTGAACTATTATTGCCGACGAGTCCGACCAGCCCAATCGCTCGCTTCATGAAAGCGCGTGGTAAAGGTGTTCACCATATCGCCTATCGCGTCGAGGATTTGGACGAGTCAATCGAGTCACTTAAACGTGACGGTGTAACTTTTTTAGAGGACACGTTGCGGACGACGGCCAAAGGCCGGCGCCTCATCTATATGGACCCCCGTCATTCCGGAGGCGTCATCGTCGAACTATGTGATTATCCAACAATAAAGCAGTGAGGGCTCCCCTCACTGCTTTTGTAATGCCTGTTCGATGATATCCCGGTTCTTCGTTTTCAATCGTTCGTTATGGGATGATACCATTGCGGTTTTCGTCGCATCCGGATCGATGAACGTTTTCGCTCGGTTGACAGCGTTGGCCGCATCTTGGAAAGCACCCGCAATCAGATGGACTTTCCCTTCATGCGTCAAAATGTCGCCCGCTGCGTATAGACCTGGCACCGACGACTCACTGCTCGCATTGCCTTTCACGTAAAAATCGTTCACCATCTCGACTTGAAGCTCACATTCCCCGAGAAGCGCTGTATCCTGCTCATACCCATGATTGATGACGACCTCGTCCACTTCCACAACCTCGCGGGCGCCTGTTCCGCAATCGACGAGAGCGACGGCATGAATCGTCGTCCCGTCCCGGGAAATCAAATCCTCGATTTGCGTATGCAATCGACAGTCGACACGTCCACAGAGGAGCTTATCGACTTGCGACTCATGTCCTTTAAGCGCCTCTTTTCGATACGTCAAAATGACACGCTCGGCAATCGGTTCAAGCTCGTTGGCCCAATCGATCGCACTGTTGCCGCCACCCGAAATCAACACCGTCTTCCCTTTGAACGCCATGAGCGATTTAACCGTATAGTGTAAGTTGGAGACCTCGAAGCGCTCCGCTCCGCTAATATCAATTTTCTGCGGTTGCAGGATACCACTTCCTGTCGCGACAATGACCGTTTTCGATCGATGTTGCCCGTGCGTCGTATCCAATACGAAATGGCCATCTTGATCTTTCGTCATCGATTCGACCTTTTCTCCGAGCACGACGGTCGGGTCGAACGTCAAGCCTTGTTCTACCAGTTGTTCGATGAGTCGAGCCCCGGTCGTCGGCGTGACACCCCCGACATCCCAAATCATCTTCTCTGGATAGACATGGATTTTCCCGCCGAGATGCGGTTGAAACTCAATCAATTTCGTTTTCATCCCCCGCAATCCGCTGTAAAACGTCGCATATAGCCCGGCCGGTCCGCCTCCAACAATCGTTACATCATATAGGTCCTGTTCGCTCATCGTCCTCACCCTTCCTCAAAACTCCTGCGCCATTGATTCTCATTCTCATTCACTATACCGCGAATTAGACCGCTCGACAATCTATTTTGACATCAAACAAACATTGACACGATGTGTCGCACTTGCTATAGTAAACTCGATATTGAGAATCATTATCACGGGCGTCATTTACGGAAAGGGGAATCCATCATGTCACGGATACATACGACGGATATCGAGGTCGGATATGGGGACAAGACGATTGTAAAACAATTGAGCTTGTCGATTCCCGACCATAAAATCACGACGATTATCGGACCGAACGGTTGTGGAAAATCGACGCTCTTAAAAGCGATGACACGGATTCTTTCTCCATCTGCTGGCGCTGTGCATTTAGACGGGGCCGATATCGCGAAATGTAATACGAAAGAGATTGCCCGTAAAATGGCCATCTTGCCGCAAACGCCGGAAGGTGCCGGCGGCTTGACCGTCGGCGAACTCGTCTCCTACGGTCGATTCCCTTATCAGTCCGGATTTGGACGCCTCTCGAAACATGACCATGAAGTCATCGATTGGGCACTCGATGTGACCGGGACGCTCGCTTATAAAGACCGCAGCGTCGACGCCCTGTCTGGGGGACAACGTCAACGCGTGTGGATTGCGATGGCACTCGCCCAAGAGACCGATTTAATCTTCTTGGATGAACCGACGACTTACCTTGATTTGGCCCATCAGCTCGAAGTGCTCGAACTGCTCGAAACGCTCAATCGAGAGCAAGGGCGGACCATCGTCATGGTGCTCCACGATTTGAACCAGGCCGCTCGCTTTGCCGATCATATCGTTGCGATGAAAGACGGCGAGGTGCTCGCGACCGGTTCGGCTGAGGAAGTCATTTGTCCGCTCGTGCTCAGACAAGTGTTCCATATCGATGCCATCATCGGGCGTGACCCCCGGACCGAAAAACCGATGTGTCTCACTTACCATTTGATTAAAGATGAGCTAAAAGAAGCGCCCCCTGCCCAGCAGGCCGCCGCAACCTTGCTTGCCAATGCCCGTTAGGCTTTCTTGACGTCCCGCACATCGCGAGACGTTTTTTCGATTCCTGCACGTTAGTGAGGAGGAAGACACGGGTAATACATCGAAGGTATTGAAAAAGGAGGCACGTTATGGATTGGCTCGATGAATTATTTGTTCTCACCTCGGTCGCTTGGCTATATGAAATTTGGCGATACCGAAACCGGTCCGAACCGACCGATGGTGCCAGTGAGCACGCTAGTTTTTATATCGTCTCATTGATGATGGTTACCGTATTCGCTATCTCGATCGGACTTTCTGTTTGGACCGATACACGTCAGGCCACACTGCAACGCCTGCTCGGCCTTAGCGGGTTCATCGCCGGTGTCTCACTTCGCTATTGGGGCATCCGACAATTGCGCCATCAGTTCACCCGCCACGTCGTCGTCCGGCCCGCGGATGAGCTCGTCAGTTCGGGACCGTATCGTTATTTACGCCATCCCCTCTACACGGGGCTCTTATTTATCACGTTCGGATTTTCACTCTTTTTCGCGCCTTGGACGATTGCTCTCGTCGGTACATGTTTGATGAGTCTCGCTCTCTTATGGCGCATCCATATCGAGGAGAAAATGTTGACATCTCACTTCGGTGTGACGTATCAGACGTGGGCCAAGTCACGTAAACGCTTGATCCCGTTCATTTATTAAGCAAAAAACATGCACGCTCGTCTTCATTGACGGGCGTGCATGTTTGGTTAAACGGAGAAACGTCCAAGTAGACGGACGATGATAAATCCAGCGAAGAACGAGAGGACACTGAGTATCCACATGATTGTCGTGTCCGGCAGACCTGGGAATACGACCGCAAGCGAGCCGATGACCAACCCGATGATGACCGAAAACGTCATGCCCGGAAAATGACCGAGCAAATAGCGAATCACTTTACTGCTGACGATAAACCCGACGGCCACTCCAAGACCGACGATGCCGATAATGAGCAGGTTCAAGTTCGACAACGCGCTGATGACGGTCGGATACACCCCGATCAAAAGCAATACGAATGAGCCACTGATTCCCGGCAACAACATCGCCATACTGCCGAGCCATCCTGAGAAGAACAAGAGAATCGTCGTCCCTGTCGAGAGTTCCGTGATGATGACCGTATCTGCTGGTTTGATGATTGCCATGCTGGCCACAAGAATCGCCCCGATGACCATCGCGACGATATGTACCGGTCGCATGACGGCTCTCGTTCGAAATTCAAAGAAGAGCATCGGGATAATCCCGAGAATCAATCCGATGAAAAAGAACTGGGTCGGTTCATAATATTCGAGCAAGAGGAACTCAATCACGCGGCTGAGTCCTAAAATCGCCCCTGCCATCCCAATCCCGAGCGGAATCAAGAACAACAAGTGCTGTTTCCAATGCCGACTGAAGATACCGCTGATGGCTTCAATCAAACGATCATAAATTCCTAAAATAACTGCAATCGTCCCGCCGCTGACGCCAGGAATCAAATCACTCGTTCCCATCGCGATGCCGCGCAACATATTCTTCCACTCCATACACAATCTCCTTTTTCTCTCTCAATGTGATCAAGCCTATAGTATAGCCGAGTCCCGATCGGTTTGCATCGGTTTCGTGACGTGTTCAGGCGTTCTCGCTTACCGTAAACGTCATATAATCGAACCGTCCCCCGGATATCTCAATCTCTTTCTCTTTCATAAAGCCGAGACGTTCATACAATCGACCTGCTGCCGGGTTCGTCTGATCGACGTTGAGCGTGACGCGAGGAATGTTCATGGCACGCGCATGAGCAATCGCCTGTTGAATCAAGCCCGTCCCAATCCCGCGTCCGCCGAACGTCGCGTCGACGGCGACCGAGTCGATATACAGGACGTCGCCTTCCGTTTCGACATCTAACTCGCCAGACTGACCGTTTGTCCGGAGCCAAGCTTTAATCGGTTCATCGAGCATTGCCGCCTGCTCGCCATGATACGCAATCAGGATGCCTGCAATCGTCGCATCGGATTCGGCCACCCATATGTTCTCGTAGCTCAAGCGGTTGCCAGGCTGACCAATCCACATCGCGAGTCGAACGAGCACATGCTCTTGATCGGATGTGCCGGTCAATGAATAGGCGATTTCATGAATCGCCGTATAGACGAGCGGTGCAATCTGCAACTGATCGTCCGGTGTCGCTTTTCGAATATTCATCATTATCGCCTCCACTCAACAGTCTAGCATAAAGCTGTCCACAAAGGGTTTGTCAGTTCGTGAAGTGTGGGATGATAGAAACAAAAGGGAGGAATGCATGATGAAAGCAATTTTAACAGGTATGAACGGGACCGTCGCCCCCGTCGTCGCCGAGACGTTAACGCGGCATGGCATCGAGCCCGTGGCCTGGGACCGAACGAAAGTATCGACCACAGATGAGGCCGAGATGCGACGTTTCATCGAATCGGTGCGTCCGAACTACTTTCTTCATATCGGGATGGGTGCCGTCGAATGGGCCGACACGCTAGCTCGACTATGCGGAGAATATAAGATTCCATTTCTCTTCACGAGCACCGTCTCGGTGTTCTCTGACAACGTGACAGGGCCAATCACACCGGACATGCCTCCTGACGCGACCGATGAATACGGGGCCTATAAGCGGGCCTGCGAAGAGACGATTGCCCGGACCAATCCTGGTGCCCAAATCGTACGGCTCGGTTGGCAAATCGGGCATCGTGCCGGTTCGAATAACATGATGGATTATTTCGAGAACGAGATGAAACGACATGGCGTCATCGTCGCGAGCGCTCACTGGTACCCGTCTTGCTCGTTTTTGGAAGACACGGCCGATGCCTTGTTCGAGATTTTGACGAAGCGAGGGCCCGGGCTGTACCAATTGAACGGCAATTCGAGTCACTCTCTGTATGACATCGCGATGGCGCTCAAAGAGTCACATGATACATCGTGGCAAATCGAACAGACTGATGAACCGAAACGTGATAATCGAATGGTCGATACGAATATCACGATTCAACCGATTACAAAACGGCTAGCGTTACACACGAAATGAGTCGCCCGCGGGCGACTCATTTATTAGTTCTTTCGAATCTGATTCAGCACGAAACGGCTCTTCGGTAAACTCGGCAAATCGACAAAGCTATAACTGAGGTCTTGCGGCGGCACCTCGTAACGGTAACGTGTTAGGAACACGTCGATCGTCTCACGCATGATTGCAATCGTCACATGCTCTCCCGCACAGCGGTGTCCGAAATCGACATCCCCGCCGCCTTGCGGAATGAACGTGAACGGACTTTCCGTCCAGTCTTTGAACCGATCGGGGTTGAATGTATCCGGTTCCGTCCACAAGGAAGGGTCATGATTCGTCCCATATAAATCGAGCAAGACGAGCGTCCCTTCTTCGAACGTAAATTCGTTCCACTCGAAATCTTGCTTGACCCTCGCAGCGGTCACGGGGAAAAATGGATAAAAGCGTCTCACTTCTTGAACGAACCATGTCGGTTCGGTCTCACCACGCGCCAATCGGTCCCGCGCTTCCGGAAATTGGTGGAGCGCCAATACAGTGAACAACACATAAATCGAGACAGCCACGGTCGGGCGCAATATATTGATTACTTCGACAGCAACGACGTCGGCCGGAAGCAGATGACCCGCTTCATCCCGATGCCAAGAAAATTCGTATAACGCCGTTTGTTCGTTTGGGAGAAGCCGGTTCGTCCGCACTTCTTCGACCATGCCACGCACCCACGCCTCGGCCGAGGAGCGGGCCGCTCGCCCCCGAACATGTTTTGGTCCGAGGGCAGTCCCAGATTCAAATAACAATTTCATCTCGTCCGTCCGACGCGCTACTTCGCTTTCATGGAGCGGGACCCCGGCCCATTCACAGACGGCCCGCATGAGAACTTCTTGCGCCGTGTCATAGAGCACCGTCTCGTCAGCTGCCGCGTCGAGCGCCCGTTCCCACTCCCGGCTGACCAGCTTCGTTAACCGCTTGATATTTTGTGGGAACATGAGCGCCATGAACATCTGTTTGCGATGTGTATGGGCCGAGCCGTCTAACGTCTGCACACCATCCTCACCGAATAGTGTTTTCAGCAACCGTTTCGGTGCCGCATCTTTACGCACGAACTTGTCCGCGTCATAAAACAAGGCTGCCGCCTCGCCGCCTCCGAGACAGATGACGCGTTCGCCGAGCAAGCGTGTTTCAAACAGAGTGGATTGAAAGCTCTTCCGACGGTTCGGGACGTATAAATATCCTTCCCGTAGGAACGCCAGGCTATGATCGAGCCCTTCTTCTTTTGGAATCAGTCGTGTCATCATGATCATCCTCTCCAGTTTTGCTATAAAGGATGTTCCCCTGTTGCTAGCGAACAAACCTATAGGGAAAGGAGGAAATGAAATGCTATCTTTCATCTTGACGTTCCGGCGCATGTTCCGCGGGATTTGGCGTGGCTTGAAGGATGCGGAGTTTCAAGTCTTGTTCAGTCTCGCCTTCCTGACCATCCTCTCCGGGACACTGTTCTACTCACACTTCGAAGACATGCGTTGGCTCGATGCCCTGTATTTCAGTGTCGTCACACTCACGACAATCGGCTATGGGGATTTTGTCCCGACGACCGATATCGGCAAAGTGTTCACGATCGGCTATGTCATCACGGGTGTCGGCATCATGGTCGGTTTCATCACGAAAGTGTTCGACCATCTTCAACAAGCACGGCTCGAAGAGGTTCGCAAACGAAATACGCCACCGTCCCCGTGAGGATGGTGGCGTATTGGTTTAAGAGGCTTTTCGATTTCGATTTTCGAGTTCGAGCTGTTGATTGAATCGCTTCGTCTCAGCAATGACCACACCCGACAAGAACAGTAAGCCAATCAAGTTCGGGATGGCCATCAAGCCGTTGAACACGTCCGAGAGCGCCCAAACCAAGTTGAGGTTCGTCGTCATCGCACCGAGACCGGCAACGAGAACGAACGCAATCCGATAAGGAAGAATCGATTTTTGACCGAACAAGTAATGAATCGACCGTTCCCCATAGTATGACCACCCGAGCACCGTCGAATAGGCGAACATGACGAGTCCAATCGTCACGATATAACCGCCGGCCGGTCCAAGGAATTGCTCGAACGTCGCCGTCGTCAATTCGACCCCCTCGAGGCCCGAACCGATTTGACCACCCATGACGAGCGTGATTCCCGTGACAGAACAGACGATGAGCGTATCGAGAAACACTTGCGTCATCGAGACGAGCGCCTGACGTCCCGGCATATCCGTTTTAGCAGCCGCTGCGGCAATCGGCGCCGAACCGAGACCTGCCTCGTTCGAGAAGACGCCGCGCGCCACACCGTAACGAATGGCGGCCCCGATGGCTCCGCCACCAATTGCTTCGGCACTGAACGTGCTGCTGAAGATGAGGGCGATCGCATCCGGAATGAGCGTATAGTTCATCACCATAATCAACAATCCGCTGCCGAGATAAAAGACGATCATGACTGGCACGAAGTAACTGACGACGCGACCGATTGATTTGACACCACCTAAGATGACCGCGCCTGTGAAAATCATAATCAAGATACCGGAGACATACAACGGCACGTCAAAGGTCGTCTTGAGCGCCATCGCGACCGAGTTCGTCTGCACCCCGTTTCCAATTCCAAATGCGGCGAGCGAGGCGAATCCTGCGAATGCGACAGCGAGCCAACGTTGCTTCAAGCCACGTTCTAAATAATACATTGGCCCCCCAGCCATTTGTCCGCGTTCATCGGTCACCCGATATTTCACGGCGAGCACGGCTTCGGCGTATTTCGTCGCCATTCCGAAGAATCCGGATACCCACATCCAGACGATCGCACCCGGTCCCCCGAGCACGACCGCGGTCGCAACCCCGACGATATTCCCCGTACCGACGGTAGCTGCGAGCGCCGTCATGAGCGCTTGGAAGTGACTGATATCCCCTTTCGATGATTTGTCTTGGTTTTTAGAAAACGCGAGCTTCAATGCGTACGGCAACTTCGTGACTTGAAGTCCCCCGAGCCGTACCGTCAAGTAGATGCCTGTCCCCACAAGCAAAATCAATAACGGTGGTCCCCACACAAAGTTCGAAATCGTACCGATGAGTTCACTGAACGATTCACTCATATTGAATTCCCCTTCCCCTTATGTAATCGTACATCTCTATTTTTTCAGAATACTTAGAAGATTGTCAAAAGTATTGTAATAAAACAAAGATACGATTTTGATGCTGTATCTAAAACAGCGAGTCGCCGCTTAGACGTCTCGCTGAGAAGGGGGTTTTTCGCGTTGTAAAGGGGCGCGCCAATCAAATTCGTCCGGCACGTAGTCGAGTCCGCCCGAATGGAACGGTTGGCACCGCATTAAGCGGCGTGTCGTCAAATACCCGCCTTTGAGGGCACCATGCTTTTCAATCGCCTCGATTCCATAGTGGGAACACGTCGGATAAAAGCGGCAAGTCGGTGGTTTCAACGGCGAGATGAACCGTTGATACCCTTGAATCCCCCGCACTAACACTCGTTTCACTCTCATCGCCTCCAGTTTAATTACAGCCATAATAGCTCGAAGTAGCAAACTTGTCATCTATGACGTATGCGACAATCGAATGACAAACCGCACATCTTTTTTTCCTTTGTTTTACAATTTGAGCACGATGGGCGCTATTTACCGAATCATTTGTTATGATAAGCAACATGTATACGACCGAATCTATATGAAGAGGTGACGAGAATGAATATTTTAATGGTAGGTGCAGGATCGATGAGTGAGTCACTCGTACGCGGATGGCTTGCCTCAGGCGTGTCGCCTGAACAAATCACGATGACGAACCGGAGTGACCGTAACCGTTTGACAGCATTGCAGGCCGAGCTCGGTGTGCAAATCGTTGACGAAGAGGATGTCAACGCGTATGACATCGTCGTCCTCGCGATGCAACCGGACGGGGTCATTCCTTATGTGCAATCGAAAACGTGGAGCACCCCGCTCCTCGTCTCCGTGGCAGCCCACATCGAGCCGAGCGAGCTTGAGGAGGCGTCAGGTCTTCCGGCCGTCTGTGCGATGCCGAATACCCCAGTCGCTTACCAGAGCGGGATGACCGGACTCTGGTTCGGCCCTGAGACGGATGATGTCGTTCGCACGACCGCGACGGCGCTGTTTGAACGCGTTGGCCGGACGGCCGTGACGGATGCGAAGACGATGTCCGCCTTCATGGCTGCCGCTGGATGTAGCCCGGCTTTCTTTTATGAGATCGTCGGTTCGATGACACCCGTCTTAACCGATGCCGGTTTCGATGAAACGACGGCACGCCAAATCGTTGCCCAGGCGATGAAAGGATCGGCCGAACTGTTGCTTCACGAGACACGACCAACGAACGACTTGATTGCGGATGTGGCCGCGCCAGACGGTCCGACCGACCGCGGTGTCGGCGTGCTCCGCTCGCGCAATTTAGCGGACGTTATGGCCTCGGCCCTTCGCGAAAGTGCGAAAGAAGAAGTCGAACAACCGAAGAACTAAAAAATCCGAGAGACGCATCGCGTTTCTCGGATTTTTTGATTAGACGATATGTAAGATGGAGACGATGACCGCGACCATCAAGATTCCCGGCAATAGGTTTGCGACGCGAATCCGCGTGATGCCGACTAAGTTCAATCCGATCGCAACAATCATGACACCACCAGTCGCTGTCATCTCCAAAATGAAATCATCCATGAGTGACTCCGGGATGAACTTCATGATTTGGATGGCGAGCAAAGCGATTGCCCCTTGATATAAGAGCACCGGTACGGCCGAGAACATGACGCCGATGCCGAGCGTCGAGCTGAGCACGAGTGCCGTGAAGCCATCAATCAACCCTTTCGTGTACAACACGTCATGATCCCCGCGCAATCCGCTGTCGAGCGCACCGATGACGGCCATCGCCCCGATGACGAAGATGAGAGTCGCCGTGATGAACCCTTCGGCGATACTCGATTTGCTCTTGCCGCCGAGTCGGCGTTCCAACTGATAGCCGACCTCGTTCAACTTCTCATCGAGCTTCCACCATTCACCGAGTGCGGCCCCGATGACGAGGCTGCCAATAACGATTAAAAAGTTCTCACTCTTCATCCCCATCTGAACGCCAAGCAAAACGACGGCGAGACCGATGGCTGCGGTGACCGTCTCTTTCATTCTTTCGGGGATGCGGTGAAACAAAAGTCCAAGCAATGTGCCAATCACGATCAACGCCGCGTTGACGAGTGTTCCGGTTAAGACCATTGGATAATTCCCCGTTTCTGTATGTATTGAGAGGAATATACCAACTGTTTATGTAGACTGTCAATTGAAAGAAAAACAAAAAAAAGCCACTTCTCGCAAGAAGTGGCGTCGCGGAAACCCACGTTCCTATGGGTTTCGCATCGGGTTTGGCACCCAAGTGATTCTGACTGGGCTCGAACCAGCGACCTCTACCCTGTCAAGGTAGCGCTCTCCCAGCTGAGCTACAGAATCAGGTCGTGTCCTCTCTTAAGGACACTATTAATATATCAAGAAACTAATGCCTTGGCAACTGTTTTTTAAAACTTTTTTTAGTTTTTTTAGCGCGTCATTTCTTCCCGTTTCATATGGCGGCACAACCGCTCTAAATCACCGGCATATACCGAGACGAGCATGCCTTCATATTCGGTGTCTCGATCCCAATGCAGTCCGTTCGCCTTCGCGACTCGTTGCGACGGGACGTTATCCGGATGAATCAAGGAGATGATCTCCTTTTCTCCGGTCTCAAACGCGTAACGCATGAGACGCGCCGCTGCCTCACGCCCGTAGCCCATATGCCAATGCTTCGGCGCCAACCAATATCCGACTTCAAGTTCAATCGTCCCATCGAGTTCATGCAACAGCGTGCCGGCATGTCCAATCGGCTCGTCACTCTCATGTGTCATCAATTTGAGCAATCCCGTTTGACGACCCGTCTGATAGCGGGCCAACTGTCGCTCGAACCATTCAATCGTCTGTTCATCCGTATATGGTTTCCCATCTTGGCTAATGAAGCGCATCACCCGCGGATCTTGGAGTAACGATTTTACGAAATAGAAATCGGCGATTGTGTAAGGTTCAAGTCGCAGACGTTCGGATTGCAGTTTGACAAGATTCATCTTCCCCGCCCCTTTCGTTCACAGTCTGAACTATTCAATTCCCGTTTTTATTCCGATTCAATCCTGATTAGGCGACAACTTTTAGTCCGATGACGCTCCCGATAATGAGCAAGAGGAAGAAGATGCGCCACCGGTCTCGTGATTCGTTCAAATACAGCATGCCGAGCACGACCCCACCAGCCGCCCCAATCCCGACCCAAATCGAATACGCTAATCCGAGCGGTAGTGTCTCAAGGGAGCGCGACAATAAATAAAAACTTACGGCAAACGTTCCGACAGATAGCGCAGACCATTTAAATATTTGATACCCTTTCGATTTCCCCATAAAGAAGACGGCCATCATCTCGGCAAGACCCGCGCCAATCAAAAATACCCAACTCATGCCGATTCCCCTCCAGTCACTTGTTTCAATCCAATCACACCGATGAGGAGCGTCGCGATCAAGACGAGCTTCATCCCGGTCAGTGCCTCATCAAACAAGACCGCACCAACGATGACCGTTCCGACGGCCCCGATGCCGGTGAACACTGCATAACCGGTCCCGGCCGGTAACGTCCGGAACGACATCGCCAACAATCCAAAGCTCACAACTAATAAGAGAACGGTCACCACGCTCGGACCGAGCACCGTGAAGCCGTTCGACAGTTTCATCGTCGTGGCCCAGACGATTTCAAGCAGGCCGGCGAGAATAAGCCAAACCCAGGCCATTTGATCTTGTTTCATGTCCATCCGACTCCTTTCTTATAGATTGTGAATGCGGCCTGTTGCCGCTTGACGCGATTCGTCTCGAGCGTGAAGAGCGAGATGAGCGCCCCGTCTAGAAAACAATAGTACGCGTCATACACGTCCTCGAGTGACTGTTCGGGTAAGGCCCCTTGCTCTATCGCCAATCGAAACTGTTCTTTCTCGAACGCTTGCAGTTCCGTCTCGACCGAACCGAGCGTCGTCTCGATGAATGATCGCAACTCGGGCGGTGGGACGAGCAACATCCGCTTCGTCAGCATCCATGTCTCCTCTTCTTCAAAGAAGCGAATCAACGCCTCGACGATCGCCTCGATCCGCTCGAGCGGCGCAGCGTCAACGGAAGCGTCCCGTGCCTCCTGCCAGATGTGTGCATAACGGTTCCCCATGTCCTCGACGACTTGCTTGAACAGTTGTTCTTTCCCTTCGATATGGGCGTATAGCGACGCCTTTTTGATGCCCACATCCTCAGCGAGCGAGGCGAGCGACAAGCCTTCATATCCTTCAAGCGCAAACCGGCGCCGCGCCGCCAGTTCGATTCGTTGTTTCGTATTCATCACAGATCGTCCCCTTTCTCTCTCATCACCTTACCTAACGAACGGTAGGTAGTCAAGTGCGCGGATTGCATTCCCCGGTTCCACCCGGCAAAATGGAGACAGTTGATGGGAAAGGAGCGCTTTATATGCTTGAGCAATTCAGCTTTACGTTACCGACCGAGACGACACGCGGACGGAAACGAATCGTCCGTGTCTATCGTCCCGACTTCGTGTCGGCTGACGAGCGGATCCCGGTCCTCTATATGCACGACGGTCAAAACGTGTTCGACGGCAAGACCGCCACGATCGGCGAAGGTTGGTCAATCGACCGCCACATCGAGGACTTGCAATTGCCGCTCATGGTCGTCGCCATCGCGAGTGCCCCGGACTGGCTCGACCGCTACGATGAGTATTCGTTTTATGAGGATGAGATGCTATACCGGCGGATTGGACCGGAACTCGCCAAGACACGGCCCACGCTCGGCGGGAGAGGTCGGGCTTACGCCGACTGGCTCATGCAAGAGTTGAAGCCGTGGATTGATGAACGCTACGCGACCGACCCGGACGACGTCGGCGTGATGGGCAGCTCGATGGGCGGGGTCATCTCGCTCCATATGATGACGGCCTATCCGTCCATCCGGCGCGTCGGCTCGCTCTCGACAGCCGCTTGGGCCAATCTCGACTCCCTCATTCGGGATGTGAAGCAGGCCGATGTGACGGCGCGTCTCTATATGGACATCGGGACGAACGAGACGAGCGGACCGATCACGCCCGAGGATTACCTCTATACGAACGCGAAACTCGTCGAGACGGTCGCGCGAACAGGGATTGCCTTCCGCTATGAGGTCGAGCCCGGTGCCGTCCATAATGAAATCGCGTGGCGGCGTCGGCTACCGAACGCCCTCGCCTTCCTCTATGAATTGACATAAAAAAGAGACGAATTCCACGAAGGGATTCGTCTCTTGCTTGATTAAATGACCCAGTTTCCGTCACGCATGATGGCTTCGCGTGAACCGTCTTCGAGTTCGCCGTCGATGTTCATCTCGGCCGAGCCGATCATGAAGTCGACGTGTGTCATCGAGTCGTTCGCACCGTTCTCGGCGAGCTCTTCAGCTGACATTTGCGGTCCGCCTTCGAGACATGTCGAGTAGGCGCGTCCGAGCGCCAAGTGACATGATGCGTTCTCGTCGAACAACGTGTTATAGAAAAGGAGACCCGAGTTCGAGATTGGTGAGTCGTCCGGCACGAGCGCAACTTCTCCGATACGACGCGCCCCTTCATCGAGGTTCAACAACTCATCGAGTGCCTGTTGGCCTTGTTTCGCTTCCGCTTTCACGACTTTCCCGCCTTCGAACCAGAGCGTGAATCCATCGATCAAGTTGCCGCTATAGCTGAGCGGTTTCGTGCTCGAGACGTGTCCTTCGACCGAATCTTTATCGGCGAGCGTGAACACTTCTTCAGTCGGCATGTTGGCGATGAAATCGACACCGTCGATGTTCGGACCGCCGCCGCCAAGGAAGACGTGCTTCTTCGGCAAGCCGATCGTCAATTCCGTGCCCGGTGCTTTGTAATGGAGCTTCGTGTACTTCTTGTTCGTGAGTAACGTCGCGCGTTCACGGAGCGATGCGTCATGCGTATCCCACGCCGCGACGACATCCGGTTGGTCCATGCGCGTCGCTTCGAAAATCGCTTTCCAAAGGGCTGGTACGGCGTCTTCACGGTCTGGGAAGACTTTCTTCGCCCATGCTTCCGAAGCGCCAGCGACGATTGACCAGCTGACATTGTCGCTCATGACATATTTGCGCCATTTCGCGAGCGCCACGCCGGCAGCACGATTCGAGTCCGCGATACGTGACGACTCGACGCCGTTCAGTGCGTCCGGGTCGTCGCTGACGATCGATAGGAACGCCGTCTTCTCTTCGGCCAATTGCTCAAAGCGTGCCTTGAGCCATTCCGGGTATTCTTTGAAGGCATCTGCTGGGGCGTTGAAGTAACGGACTTTCGTCGTCTCTTCGTCGCTCCAGTTCACATACACTTGTTTCGCGCCAGCCGTGTAAGCTGCTTTCACGATTTCACGGACGAGCGGTGCTTGGCTAATATCAGCTCGGACTTCGAGCTGTTGGCCCGGCTGAATGTTGACGCCTTTTTTGACGGCAAGCTCAGCGTAGCGGGCAAATTCTGCCTCAGTCGGCATGGTTACAGTAGACATATGTACAGTTCCTCCTTTTTCACTTATTTCTATTTTCTTAAATTTTCGGAAAAGTTGCAACCAAATCGCAAAAACGGGCATATTAGTAGATGAAGACAGAAGGAGGAATATACATGTCAGATTGGAAAACGACGTACACACACTTTTTAACAAGCGCGACCGAGGACTATACCAACAAAGAAAAATTGGGTGATCTCTTGGTCCAAGGTGAACTCGCTCTCGCTAAAGTGACAGTCGATGTCGCGTCAAGCGAGATTAGCAATATCGAACGGGAAGAAGAACTGACGCTCTACTTCCAAATGAAACAGTTGCTCAATATGTTGCGCGCCCTCTATAACGACCAGTTCGAGATGCAGCCAGACAAACAGCACGCCCTCGTCGCCGCCGTCCTCTACTTCGTATCCCCATTCGATGCGATTCCGGATGACGCTCCGCTCGGCTTATTCGATGACGCTCAAGTCATCGATTACGTGCATGAACAGCTCGCAAGTGATATCGACCGCTTCCATAATGAATTGTAATCATTCGACGCTTGAAATTCCGACATCGTCGGAGTACGCTTGAATGAGTTTATTTCAAAGGGGGCGTATGGCGCCTAGCCATTATCTATGTATGCAAAAACTAGAAAACGGATCGCCGTCGAGACGACCTTGTTCATCATCGCCGGAACGATTCTACAATCGATTTTTGTCGGTCTATTGCTCAAACCAAACGAAATCGGGTCCGGGGGTATCGTCGGGATCACGTTGATCGTCAATGAATTGTTCAACACGCCGATTGGATTCACGCAACTCGTCTTGAACATCCCGCTCTTCATCATCGGGATTAAATATCTGGGGAAACGGTTCATTCTCATGACCGGCCTCGTCGTCGTCTTATCATCCATCTTGATTGACACGTTGCCCGTGCTCATCCCGCCGACACCGCTCGATGACCCGCTCGTCGCCTCGGTGTTCAGTGGCATCGTCTCCGGCCTCGGGCTCGCCCTGCTGTTGTTCGCAGGCGCTTCGACCGGAGGACTCGACATTCTCGGGAAAGTCATTTATACGAACAACCGGAACTTATCACTCCCGAAAATCTTTTTGACACAAGATATCATCGTCTATATCCTTGTGTTCATCACGTTCGACATTAAAGCGGTCATGTATGCGCTCGTTCTGAGTTTCGTCCGGTCGCGGACGTTGTTGACGATTCACCGGTTCTTCTCGGCGCAGAAGCAGTGTTTCATCATCTGTAAGAAAGCCGATGAAATCAACCTCGTCATCAAGCAGAACTTGAAGCGCGGCGTCACGATTATGGACGCGACCGGCGGTTACTCGAACGACTCGAAGAAGATGTTGTATGTCGTCGTCCAGAATAACGAGATTCCAAAACTGCGTCAAATCGTCTCCGAGATTGATTCAGAAGCGTTCATCACCGTCTCTGAAATCGATTCGGTCGTCGGTAACTTCAAAGAGCATTCGTATACACTTTAATCGACAGCAACTTGCTGTCGATTTTTTGGTGTAACAAACGCATGAACAATCCGATAATAATGGTGGGCCTCTTAGACATATACAGAAGGAGGTGCATGAGTTGACCAACCACTCGTTGCGCCAAACAGTCCCCGCTTTGCTCGTCGGGACCTTTTTTCTCGGACTTTTATTGATTCTGTTCACCCCTTACGCCTTGAGGGAGACGAGTTTGTTCGTCTATTTCACGGCGGTCACGCTCATCGCGACCGTCTTTAGCGCGACGGCCGTGTTTCAAAATCGCGGGATGCGACGCTACATACATTTACTGATTAGCGCCGGAAACGTTTGTTTCATCGCCTATTTAGTCGGGCATCACTTCGTCATGTCAACTGGAATTGAGCTTATGCCGTTCATCCAAAACTTCTTTTATTTAATCATGTCGTTGATCGTGATCACCCAATCGATTGAAATTCGGACATTGAAACTGCGAACGTTCGACATTTTCGCCTTGTTCAGCTTCCTGTTGATTGGGGCGTTGCATCTGTTCGTTTATTCGAACGACGGAGCACGTTATGCGGCTCATTTGAACGGGTTTGAAGAACAGATGGTGTTGATTAGTCTCTACATGATGCTCGGCTTCCTGTACTTGAATCGCATCACCTCGGTCGGCCAAACGTTCCGTGTGCTCTTGTTGATCGGCATTCTCGGCTTCACGACTGCCTCGATTTTGAACCAATTGCTCATCTTCAACGGCATCGGCCATGAGTTGGTGCACCTGCTTCAAGTGAGTAGCATCTTTATCATTTCAATCAGCTACGTGTTCGATGAATCGAGAGAAGATGCCCTCGTCTATGACTCCGTGTTCGACTACGTCGTCTATAGCGCAATCGTCATGCTGTTCATGCTCGCCTCGGATCGTTTGCTCGGCACATCTGTGCTCGACTCGATGACGGCGAACGCCGTCTTGTTGCTGCTCATCCGTCAGTTCGTCGTCGCCAAACAAAACGCATTGATCAGTCACCGTTTACATACCGTCAATACCGACCTCGAAGTCGCAGTGACGACGAAAGCACATGAGCTTGAAATTCGGGAGCAACAGTATCGGTCCCTGTTCGCCTATCATGCCGAACCGATCTTTTTATTCGATCTGCATGGCGAAGTGTTGTCCGTGAATGAGGCCGGCAGCTCTGTCCTCGGTCATGATACTGAGACGCTGATCGGCTCCAACATTTTAGACATTATCGAACAGAAAGATCGGGCCGCTTATGCGGCCGTATTGCACGATTTGACGAACGGTCGCCCCCGAACGCTCGACGTCGATGTCGTCACCGAGGACGGGGCGAAGCGAGTTTGGCAGCTGATGAACATCCCGATGATTATCGACGGGGAAGTCGAAGGCATTTATGCCATCGTCAAAGACATCACCCAAATGATCGTGCAACAAGAACAAATCTACTATCAAGCAAATCATGACAGTTTGACGGGACTGCACAACCGTTACGCGTTGCAAGAACAAATCGAACGGCTCATCGCCGAAGGACGACGATTCTCGCTCATGTTCTCCGACCTGGACGGCTTCAAAGAGATCAACGACCAGTTCGGCCATCATATGGGCGATGAATTGCTGCAACACATCGGCAAACGACTAAGAGGTGCCTTATTGCCGAACGAGTACGCGGGACGGCTCGGCGGTGACGAGTTCATCGTCGTCGCCGAACATGATGATGATGAGATGTTAGTCGAACGGTTGCGACGCTTCGTCTATCGCCCGCCTTACTTTATGGGCGGAACGCTCGTCGAGATTCACGCGTCCATCGGTATCGTCCGCTATCCTGAACACGGCTCGACGCTCAAGCATTTGCTGTCGAACGCCGACCTTGCCATGTATAAGGCGAAGGACAAAGGACGCAACGAGACCGTTTTGTTCGCTCCTGAATTGCGGGCCCACAAAGAAGAGCGCAAGCTGTTGATGGAAGGGCTCGACACCGCCCTTGAAAAAGGCGAGATCTCGCTTTACCTTCAGCCTCAAGTCGACGCCTCGACGAAAGCCATCATCGGGGCCGAGGCGCTCATGCGCTGGCAACGCGATGGGGTCTTCATCCCGCCGAGCCAATTCATCCCAATCGCCGAGGAGACGGGCCACATCCATGATCTCGGTCGCTGGATGATTCATGAGACGTTCCAATTGATGTACGCCTTCGAGCAAGGAGACATCAATTTGCCGAAATTGTCGGTCAACCTCTCCGTCCGTCAATTGTTCGATGAACATTTAATCGAGTATTTGACGACTTTGTTTGAGCGGTTTCCAATCGAACCGAGCCGACTCAACTTCGAATTGACCGAGACCGTCGCCGCCCACCATTCCGACCGGGTGTTGACACGGATCCTCGAACTCAAGGCGCTCGGCATCAAACTGTCGATCGATGACTTCGGGACGGGCTACAGCTCACTCGCCTATCTCGTCCGCTATCCAATCGATGAGCTGAAAATCCCGCGCGAGTTCACGATGCAACTCGAAGAGAACCGGGAGTATCAAACCGTCACCGCGACAATCGTCGCCATGGCCCGACAACTTGGGATGGCACTCGTCGCCGAAGGGGTCGAGACAGAATATCAAGAGAATTTCTTACGAAAGATCGGCTGTGATTCGATGCAAGGGTATCGCTATGCGAAGCCGATGCCGCTCGATGAGTTTGTCATCTACTACATGAAGCAGACGATGTGACAAAAAATGCCCCGAACCGGTAAACCGATTCGGGGCATTTGCTTATTTCATCTCATAAATTTTGACTTCGCCCGGCTTCAAATCGACCCACAGGTCCCAATTCTCATCGAACGAGTGCTCGGCATACGGCCATGACGTCGGTGAGTAGACCATCTCGGCGAAACGGCTTGCGTTCCAGTTACGGCGGCGCACCCCGTCGAGCGGGACTTTCCCCTGCAGCGGATGATGCATACTCGTGTTGGCAACGACAAGGAGCGTCTCGTTCGTATCCGGACGTAGCCAAGCGAGGCCGATGAACGGCGCATCCATGTGCGTCATCGCGAGCGGTTCGAAATGACTCGGGTTGACGAGGACGTCCAACCAACGACGACGCACTTCGGCCACTTGATGCGTCAGTTCGATCATCTCGTCTCGTTCCGGGTGATCCCAATGGAACTGATACGCGTCGAAGAAGGCGAGCTTACCAAAGTACGGATCGGTCGGGAAGAGTTGGTACGCTTCTTCCGGTCGGCAGTCGAGCCCGGTGTTCATCGGTTGCGTCTCATACAGTTCGAGCCCCGAGTTCGTCATCGGGACCCCGTTCGGCACGAAGCCGTTCAACACAGTGAGCAAGCGACTCGCTTGCCGTCCCCCGTCCCGTGTCGCCACGCGGCGCGTGTCCGCTGTCTCTCCGGCCGCGAACACCGGCAACGGTAAGAAACGTGAGTCATATACGAACTGGTGCGTCTCATGTGTATCAAAGCGTGGTTCTTTATAGAACCCGTACCCGATAATCATGTTATAGCCCGCCTCTTTCGCTGCCCACGCTCCGATTTCGATCAATTCTTCAGCGATGAAGCTGAAGTTGGTGTCGAGTGCACGTGGCTGTTGAAGGATCCGTTGTGCCAAATCGACCGGTAAGGCGTGACCCATATCGATGCGGGCCCCATCGATTCCAAATTCGCGCTGGTAGTGCGGGATGATATCGGCGAGCATCGCCCATAGCGGCTCATTGATTTGATCGCCTCGGAATTGATTCGACTTGATCGAATCGAACAGAATGTACGGAGCCAAGTTCGCCTCGCTGACGTAAGGCGCTGCCGCTGTCGGATGATCGAGAAACAGACGGAAGTATGTGACGTCCGACCATGGCGGTTGCGGGTCATTGATACAATCCGAAAAAGCTGGAGCGGTCGTCAAACCGAACTCACGCTCGATGACCGCGAGCAAGTTCTCTTCCGGATGCTCGAGCAAGTACGTCTTCACCGTCTCCCACTTGTCCGCGTCAACGAGGTTCGGCGCCATCGAGAAACGACGCAAATGCGCCCATACGTCTTCCGACCCGTAAATCATTGGCAAGAAAGCGTGCTCTGGTTTTACGTTCTCTCCGATACCGGGCACGTGCGGCGGGTGATAGTAGTCGAGTTCCGTCACCGGGATCCAATAAAACCATTCCGGATTTTCTAGAATGAGACGGTTGTCACGGGCGCATGTGCGCGGGATGACATCGATGACGACCCGAATCCCGACCATATGGCATGCCTCGACGAACGCGGCGAACTCTTCTTCGACCGTCAACCCGTCTCCCGTCAACGTCTCTTTCAGTTCTTCATCGATTCCAAAGAAGTCTTGCACGGCATAAGGAGAACCAAATTCGCCTTTTTTGTTTTTATGACTGTGTTGCGAGATTGGCAATAAGAACAACGTGTCGATTCCCATGTAAAGGAGATGCGGAATCAACGCGAGCGTTTTGACGAACGTCCCTGTGTCTTTCATGCCGATCGAGTTCTCCATTTCGACATAGCCTGATCCATCATGATCCCATGATGTCGACGTCCGGACTTGCATCGAGTAGACCGATGCCCGCTTGATCCAATCGCCGCCAGTTTGCAAATATCCGTCCGCTTGGGCGACCGATTGATGGTAACCCCGTCCGTCGACCGCATGGGGAAGAATCGCTTTTTCAATCGTCTCGATCAAGAAATCATATGGATTTACCCGTTCGACGCCATCTCGGACAGGCTCTGAAGGGAATTGCAGGCGGTTCCACAAGGCCGGAATGTCGTATTCCATGTTCGTTCGTTTTTCTTTCAAGACCTGGTGTAACTTGCGTAACGATGAGTTCTCTGGCATGTGTATTCTCCTTATGAATGAAATCGTTCCTCATTTCATTGTAAACGATAACAAGAAACGCTTTACTATATTTTTATACCTTTACCCGAAATTTTCCTTTTCCAAAAAAATATTTTGCGACGAAATCGGTAAATATTGTACGATTGTATGGAAGGAGGGATGACCGTGTCCCAACAGAAATGGCTGACCTTACTCATCTTGTTGTCACTTTTATCCGCGCTGATCCTTGCGGGTTTTGGGTTTCAACTTCGAGACACGAGACATCAGCTCGAGTCGATTCATAGTCAACGCCTCGATTCCTATGATGCCATCGAAGAGATCATGTATTTTAACATTGAACGAGCCAACGCCATTCGCGGTTTGCTCGCCTACGAAGACCGGCGTTTTTTAGAATCGTATTACAGTATGTCCCAGCAAGCTGAAGAGTTGAAGACGTCGATCACGAACGACCCGCACACACCGAGCTCGCTGATTGATTTGCTTTACCGTGACGGAATATGGGAGCAAGGCGCCGCCGAAGTGCTTGTCTTTTATGAGCGCGGCGATCTCGAGGCCGCGACCGAGCTAGCCGAGACGATGACCGATCAGCGCCAAACGATCCTCGAAGATTTGCGCGCATTGAAGAAACTACAGTATGAAGACATCCGCAAACAACTCGTCGCGACCGAGAATCAAATCGATGTGTTGATTCAAGCCCTCACGTCGATTGCCATCTTGCTCATCGCCGCACTGCTCGTTTTGCTGTTTCTCCTCTTCAAAACACGAAAAAAAGACCGTCTCCAATGAGACGATCCCTCGACCTCAATTTCCATTGTGAGGTCTTTTTATTTGGAATGAATGAGACGTGCGGCGTTCCCGATGGCGAGCAAGGCAACCCCGACGTCAGCAAACACGGCTTCCCACATCGAGGCTAGTCCGAAGAGACCGAGCAAGAGGAAGAGCGCCTTCATACCGAACGCGAACGTGATGTTTTGCCAAACAATCCGCCGTGTCCGCTTACTTAATTCAATCGCTGCCACGACATCTCGCGGAGCGTCGTTCATCAGCACGAGGTCGGCTGCCGTGACCGCTGCATCACTCCCGACGCCGCCCATCACGAGTCCGACATCGGCTCGTGCGAGCGCCGCCGCATCGTTCAATCCGTCACCGACAAAAGCGACCTTGCCAGTTGCCGCCAACCGTTCGACTTCTGCGACTTTTTGATGCGGAAGCAATTCGCTTCTCACTTCATCGATTCCAATTGCCGAACCGACGGCGGCTGCGACTTCTTGCCGGTCCCCGGTCAACATGACCGTCTGATAACCATAGCGCTTCAAAGCTTGAATCGTTTCTTGCGCATCTGGCTTCACTTGGTCTCTCAACTCGATTCGGCCGAGCCAACGGTCATTTTTGACGATATGGACGATCGTCCCCGA
Source organism: Exiguobacterium sp. s36 (assembly GCF_018618345.1). Lineage (NCBI taxonomy): Bacteria > Bacillati > Bacillota > Bacilli > Caryophanales > Exiguobacterium > Exiguobacterium sp. s36. The sequence continues at coordinate 67,437 of NZ_JACSLW010000005.1, read as the reverse complement.
TGTCTCCGCCGGGGTTGGATAACCCAATTTTTGAACATAGCGGGCGCTGCCGACGTAAATGCGGTTTTCACCGTCGATTGCCATCAACCCGTATCCCGGTTCTTCTTGAATCATCGAGAACGGTGCGACTGGACCCGCATGCTCGACGATTGCTTTTGCGAGCGGATGCGTGGAGGCCATCTCAACACGGGCGGCAAGCTGAAGCAACTCGTCTGTCGTCAGCTCCCCGTTTGTCACGACATCGGTCACTTCAAAGCGGCCGGTCGTGAGCGTACCGGTCTTATCGAATACGACCGTATCGACTTCGGCGAGCACATCTAAATATTCGCCGCCTTTCACTAGGATGCCCCGCCGTGAACCTGCTCCAATCCCACCGAAATAGCCGAGTGGAATCGAGATCACCAAGGCGCATGGACAACTGATGACGAGGAAAATCAAGGCCCGGTATACCCATTCCTCGAGATTTCCGACAAACAGTGGTGGAACAAATGCGACGACCGCCGCGAGCACGACGACGACCGGCGTGTATACTTTCGCCAACCGTGTCATCATCTGTTCCGTTCTCGCCTTGTTCATGCTCGCTTGTTCGACGAGGGCAATCATTTTTTGCAGGCTCGATTCAGTCGCCGGGCGTTCGACTCGTATTTCGAGCCGCCCGTCAAGGTTGACCATTCCCGCAAGGACGTCTTCCTCGGGACCGATTGGGCGTGGTAACGACTCACCTGTCAGCGACGCCGTATCCAATGAGCTCGAGCCTCGCAGCACACGACCGTCCATCGGGATCTGTTCGCCTGCTCGAACGATGATGATGCTACCGGTTGCGACCTCTTCAGGACGTTTTTCTACTTCTCGTCCATCTTCGAACACGCGCGCAATCGTCGGTTTCATGTTCAACAGCGATTGAATCGACCGTCGCGAGGCGTGGACGGCCCGCGCTTGGAAGTATTCACCGAGCTGGTAGAACAGCATGACGGCGACAGCTTCCGGATACTCCGCAATCGCAATCGCACCGATCGTCGCAATCGACATTAAAAATTTTTCATCAAACCATTCCCGATGCCATACGTTGCGAATTGCGGCATAGACGACGTCATAGCCTGCGACCACATAGGCAATCGCGTACACAAAGAGCAAATCGGTGTACAGACCGACGAGCAGCAGGGCGAACGCGACGCCAAACCGCCACAATAAGCGACCCGACATCGGCACTTTCGCCTCGTCTTTGACAAAATGTGCACCCGGTTCAATTCGCCCCATCGTCGCTTCGATGGCGCGGAGCGTCTTCGTGTGATCCTTCGAATCATCCCATTCGATAATCATTCGACTTGTCGCAAAATCGATTTGACAAGCGGCGACACCGTCCTCTCCCGTCACGCTTTTCTCGATTTTGGCGGCACAGTTCGTACATGTGATCCCTTCGACAGGTAATACATCCCGTTTCATAATTATCTCGCCCCTTTACATTCAAACGTTCATTTGAATATATCGTAACGCTATTCCATCACAATTACAACCGAAAAAAGAGCCGCCTGGAATCCCAGCTGGCTCTTTGTCACGCATCAATTTGTTCGGCACTGTGGGCCATCGCGATCTCGACGAGTAGCCGGACGTGATCATCGTCGAGTGAGTAGTAGACGACTTTTCCTTCTTTTCGATATTTGACAAGCCCTTGCTCGAGCAACGTCCGTAAATGATGCGACGCCGTCGCGTTTGAATGTCCGATCACGGCCGCCACGTCACAGACGCACAGTTCCCGTTCTAACGTCAGGACGTACAACACTTTGAGCCGGGTCGGATCGGCGAACGCCTTGAACAATCGGCTGACTCGAACCGCATCTAGGTCTGTCAGTGCCCGTTGTAACACCGTCACATCTTCACTTTGAATGGCGATTGTTTCACACTGGGGTGCTTTCATCCGTCTCACCTCGTTTTCTGTACTCTCATTCTAACAAAATCCGATTTATAAATCTGTTATATATTATTGTTGACTTATACACCACTGTTATAATACAATCAAAACAACATAACAGCTACGTTACTTAAATAAAGGGGGCAGTTACAATGAATGAATGGGCAAGCCGACTTGAATCTTCCGTCGAATTTTATCGGAAGTTACCGGACAAGACGTGTCAAGAATGCGGGAAACAGATGGATGAGCAGTGCGAGTCTTACGAGAACACGTGCCCATCCTGTGCTGAAAAACTGCAACTTAGCGAATAAAACAAATCCCTCGGAACAAGTTTCCGAGGGATTTTTCATGGCAGATGATAACCGAGATAGGCCGCCAACAGACCAAGTACATAGGTCGCAAGCAAATACATCCCGAAACGAAGCCAGTCTTTGGCGACGAACCGCATCACTTCGAGCTTGAACGTCGAGAACGTCGTGAACGAACCGAGAAAGCCGACACCGAGTCCAAGCATGAGCGACGGGCCGGCACTCGACGCATATAAATAGCCGAGACAAAACGACCCACTCACATTGACGAACAGCGTCGCCCACGGGAACATAGATGTCGTCCATGTTTTGACGAGCTGACCAATGCCAAACCGTGCCATCGCTCCAAAGAACGCCCCCAGCATAATGATGGCGATCGTCATCGCACCACCTCTTCTCGCCTGAACTGTTTGAACCGACGCCGTCCGAACCAAAACCCGAGCCACGAACTGAACAGACCGAGCATAAGGCTTAGTGTCACGTAGAGCAAGGCCATGCCAACTGCGCCGGACTCCAGCAACTCAATCGTCTCTACACTGAACGTCGAGAACGTCGTGAACGAGCCGATAAACCCGGTTCCGACCGCGGTGACGACACTCGGGGAGAGTCGTCCGGACTGAAACAGGAAGTGTGTCAGCCAACCGAGAGCGAAACTGCCTGATAAATTGATGAGCAGCGTCCCGAGCGGAAACATACCGACCCAAAACGTCTCGATGCCTGTGCCGATCCCATAACGTGCCAAGGCACCTAGCGCTCCTGCCAAACCGACGTATACATATAGCATCGCCAGGCCTCCCTTCAAAAAAACACCTGCCGCGAGCACGTCGCGAGACAGGTGTTGAGTCTGTAACCATTATACCAAGCGATGAGTGATCACGAAATAGCTGCTGGTGCGAACACGGCCGAGATGGCCTCGAACGCCTCATCGAGCTCCTCTTTCGTGATGACGAGAGGTGGTGCCAATCGAATCACCGTCTCATGTGTCTCTTTGCAGAGCAGGCCGCGTTCTTTAAGCGCCTCACAGTATGGACGGGCTGCTTCCGTCAATTCGATCCCGATGAACAGACCGCGACCGCGCACATCTTTAATGAGTGGATTGTCGATTGATTTCAAACGATCCATGAAATATGTGCCGAGTTCGAGGGAACGTTCTGGCAACTGCTCTTCTTCTAACACTTCGAGTGACGCGATCGACACGGCCGCCGCGAGAGGATTCCCCCCGAACGTCGAACCGTGTGATCCTGGATTGAATACGCTCAAGACGTTTTCATTGGCCGCCACACACGATACCGGGAACACGCCGCCCCCGAGCGCTTTTCCGAGAATATACATATCTGGCTCCACATCTTCCCATTCGATGGCGAACCATTTACCTGAGCGACCGAGCCCTGATTGAATCTCATCGGCCACAAACAACACGTTATGCTGCTGGCACAACTCGCTAGCACGCTTCAAGTAACCAGCCGGTGGGATGATGATGCCGGCTTCGCCTTGAATCGGTTCGACAATGAACGCCGCCGTATTTTCAGTGATGGCCGCCTCGAACGCATCGATGTCACCGTACGGCACGACTTTAAACCCTGGCAATAGCGGCCCGAATCCACGTTGATATTCCGCTTCTGTCGACATCGACACCGCCGCCATCGTACGGCCGTGGAAGTTGCCCGAGCAGACGATGATTTCCGCTTGACCTGGGATTTGTTTCACTTCATACGCCCAGCGCCGCGACGCTTTGACAGCCGTTTCGACCGCTTCCGCACCCGTGTTCATCGGCAACACCATCTCTTTGTTTGTAAGCGCTGCCACTTTTTTGTAGAAACGACCGAGTTGATCATTGTAAAACGCACGTGACGTCAGCGTGATTTTATCGGCTTGGTCCTTAAGTGCTTGAATGATTTTCGGATGGCAATGACCTTGGTTGACGGCCGAATAGGCACTCAACATATCCATGTAGCGGTTCCCCTCTGGGTCTGTCACCCAGATCCCTTTCGCTTCCGAGATGACGATTGGAAGTGGATGATAATTGTGCGCCCCGAATTTCTCTGTCAATTCAATCACTTCTTGTGTCTTTGACATTTGATTTCCCCCTTATCAAAAAACTATCTTACTCCTTCAGTATATGATGACCGTCTTTCTTTTGACAACGACCAACTTGCCCATTCCTCGGTTTGGCAAAATAAGGTACACTGAACGTAGATTATGATTCATTTGATGTAGATTGGAGGAAACGACGTGGCTTCATTGCGTGATTTGCCGATTGACGAGTTTATCGATGCTTTATCTGTTCCATGCTGTTACATCAATCTCGATGGCAACGTCCTGCTGTGGAACGAATATGCGGAAACGCTGTTCGGATGGGGACGAGACGAGGTGCTTCACCATCCGCTCCCTGTTGTCCAACACTTACAGGATGCGCTTGAATCCTGGTCACCGATGCTCCTTCAATATCCGTTCTCGACGACGGCGATGACGCCGTTCAAACATAAAAACGGATCAGTCGTCTATGCGACTGCTTATTTACAATCTTTTTCCATCAACAACTATACGGGCTACTTCCTTGCGTTCCTGCCGAAAGGGTTTGGGCCGCTCATCAGTACAGAACAGTTCAATCTGCTTCACCACTTTCAAGCGATGATTGAACAATCGACGTATTATTTGGCAACAAACGCTTACGGCGAGATTACAGAAATCAATCCGTTGCTCTGCGGGTTAATCGGCGCACCCGATCATCAATTCATCGGTCGTAACTGGTTCGAGCTCATCCATCCGTCATTTGAGAATCATCCGCTTGCCGAGGACGTGCTTCAAGCACTTACGACCGACCGCATCTGGAACGGTGAAATGCCTGTCCGTTCCGAGCGGCATGTCCGCAACATGTGTTGGCTCAATTTGACGGTCGTCCCGATTTTGAGTGATGAAGGCGAAATCGTACAATATACCGCCTTCGGCTTTGACGTCTCAGATAAAAAGCGACTCGAGCAAGAGGTCAATTATCTCGCGTACCATAACGACTTGACCGGACTCTTGAACAAGAAAGGATGGCTCCGTCAGTACAGCCACGTGTTGACGGATGTCGATCAAGGAGATGGCTTGGTTCACGTCGCCTTGTTCGATATCGATCGCTTCAAAATCATCAATGAATCGTTCGGTTCACGCGTCGGCAACGAATTGCTCCTTCAAATCAAGGACCGGGCCGCGCAGTTCTTGCCTGAGACGAGCGTCATGTTCCATCCGTCGGGTGGCTTGTTCGGGTTGATTTTCTTTGAACAGTCGAAAGAAGAAGTGTTCCAGTTGCTCCGTCAACTACAACATGAACTGCAGCGCCCGTTCCGGATTTATCATCACTCCATCATGGTGTCGATTTCCATCGGGTGCGTCTTCTATCCGTCCGCCACGTCTTCATTAGAAGAACTGTATACACGCGCCGAGAGCGCCCTGTTCAAAGGCAAGCGAATCGGTGTCGGGACGATCCAGTTCGTCACGAAAGATATGGACGATGCGTTCTCACGTCAAATCCATATCGAGAAAGCACTCTATCAAGCACTTGAAGAAAAACATTTCTATTTAGAGTATCAACCAAAGTATGAGTTAAAGACTGACACGCTCATCGGGTTCGAGGCGCTTCTCCGTTGGCATCATGATGAACTCGGACAGATCCCACCGTCAGAGTTCATCCCTCTCGCCGAGGAGATGGCACTCATCGTCCCGATCAACAACTGGGTCATTCTCGAGGCGGCCAAACAGTTGAAAGCCTGGCAGCAACTCGTCAATCGCCCGTTGTCGATGGCCGTCAACATTTCACCGAATCAATTCCGGAGCGACAGCTTCATCAATACGCTCCGTAATATCAAGCAACAGCTCAATTTGAACCCGTCCGACATCATCCTCGAGATTACCGAGAGTCTCGTCATGCAGCAGACGGACGAGATTATCGCCCGGATGGATCAAATCAAACGTCTCGATTATCGCCTATCCATCGACGACTTCGGGACCGGCTTCTCGTCACTGCAATACTTGAAGTCGTTCCCGGTCGACGAGCTAAAAATCGATAAAGTCTTCCTCGATGATTGGTTGACGTCGAAGTCACACTTACTCGATGTCATCGTCCACCTCGGCAAGAGCCTGAATCTGCACGTCGTGGCCGAGGGTGTCGAGGACCAAGAGATGCTCGACCACTTGAAGCAAACCGCTTGCGACTCGTTCCAAGGGTTTTTGTACGCCAAGCCGCTTCCTCCAATTGAAGTCGTTCGCTTATTATCCGAAAAGAACCACTAAAAAAGTCATCGCGCGTCTCACGACGTACGATGACTTTTTATTATAGGCTGATTGACGCCGTCCATAGTCCATAGACACCGTACGTGGCCGCCAACAGGATGACAACCGAAATCATATATTGCAACCGGCTGAGGTACGGCCGGCCCTGTTCGCGCTCGGCCAACATGAAAACGAACACGCCCGGCGCGTACAAAATCATGGCGATAAGCATATACTCGACGCCTGACGCATAGAGGAGCCAGGCCGCATATACCGTCGCGATCCCGGACATGACGAGCATCGGGCGTGTTCCGGTCCGCCGTGCCTCTTTCCAACCGAACAAGGCCGAGAACAAGTATGGGACGAGCGCCGCGATGCCGGCGATACTCGAGAGCACCAAGTACGTCTGTTCCGAAAAGAGAGCGATGATCGTGACGAGTTGTGTGAACGCCTGTGTGATGAACAAGGCGCTCACCGGCGTCTCATTTCGATTGAGTCGATTGAACAGTTTCGGGAACACGCCGTCACGACTCGCGACGTACGAAATCTCCGTCGCGAGAATCGTCCACCCGAGCAGGGCACCCGAGAGCGAGACGAGGAGTCCGATGTTGATGATGGTCGCACCGACTGGTCCGACGACGGCCTCGAGCACGTACGCCATCGACGGTTCCGAAAGTGCCGCGAGTTGTTCCTGGGTCATCACCCCAAACGATAAAATCGAGATCATCATATAAATGACAAGCGTTCCGACGAGTCCGATCACCGTCGCCCGACCGACATCCCGTTTATGACGAGCCCGTGATGACAAGACGACTGCTCCTTCAATCCCGACGAACGCCCAAAGCGTCACGAGCATCGTCGACTTCACTTGCGGGAACACCTGTGACCAGCTAAATCCCGATTGTCCCCAGAAGTCGATTTGGAACGTGTCAATCCGAAACGCAAACAAGATGAGGACAATAAATAAAAAGATTGGGACGAGTTTGGCGATTGTCGTGACAATATTAAGAAGCGCCGCTTCTCTCATCCCGCGCGAGATAATCCAAAACAGCCCCCAAATGACGACCGCGCTCATGAGTAAGCGGAATATCCGATGTTCTGACGAGAAAATCGGAAAGAAGTAGCTGAGCGTGCTGAAGATTAACGTGATGTTGGCGACCGTCCCGATCCACGCCGACATCCAGTAGCCCCACCCACTATTGAATCCGACAAACTTGCCGAACCCTTCTTTCGCATAGGCGTATATGCCGCCCTCGAGTTCAGGACGTGTATTGGCTAGAAATTGAAACACGAACGCGAGCATGACCATCCCGATGCCGGTAATCGTCCAACCGATTAACACCGATCCGACCCCGGCACCTTGCGCCATCGCTCCCGGTAAATTAAATGCCCCTCCGCCAATCATCGTTCCGATGACCATGGCAGCGAGTCCAAAAAAGCCGATTCCGGCTGACTGTGACTTCATTCAAAAACCCTCCAAAGCAAGTTGACGTCTGACGAATAACTATTCATCAATAATGTATAATCATTCGACGATTTCCTTATTCTACTGAAATCAAAGGCGTTTAGATAGGTGTTTCACTAATGTTTATATTTTCGAATAATTAAAAAAATTTTATTGCCTATTCATCTTGTTTGTAGTTTAATTGCAATATATTCGAAACAATCAGAATTTTCGGGAGGTAACACAATGCGCAACAAGAAATGGTTAGCTTTATCGGGTGTCGCTTTACTTGCAACGGCAGCATGTGGCGGCGGCGAAGACGCAACGGATTCATCTGACGGTTCTTCATCAAGTGATGCGAAAAAGGAAATCACGCTCGTCTCGGCGACGGATTTGCCACAGCTCGATCCAACGCTCACAACGGACTCGACGTCAATCATCGTAACGAACAACGTCTTTGAGGGACTGTATCGTCTCGACGAGAACAACCAACCGGTACCGGGAATTGCTGAAGACGTAGAAATTTCAGAAGACGGACTTACATATACCTTCAAATTGCGTGACGCGAACTGGTCAGACGGTTCACCGGTCACCGCTGAAGATTTCGTCTACTCATGGAAACGCGCCCTCAACCCTGAGACAGGTGCCGAGTACGCCTATATCCTCCAAGATTTGAAAAACGCCAATAAAATTCTCGCAGGAGAAGAAGAACTGGATACACTCGGTGCGAAAGCGCTCGATGAGAAGACACTCGAAGTACAATTAGAGGCACCAGCTCCTTACTTCCTCGGGTTGACAGGCTTCCCGACGTACATGCCACAAAAGCAAGAGTTCGTCGAAGAGCAAGGCGAGTCGTTTGCGACAGCTGTCGATAATACACTCTACAACGGACCATACGTGTTAGACAGCTGGCAAGACAACGAAGGCTGGGTCTATAAAAAGAACCCGGACTACTGGGATGCTGAAAACGTCAAGATGGAGACGATCAACGTTAAGGTCGTCAAAGAAGTCGCGACAGGCGTCAACTTGTTCGAGTCAGGCGAAGTCGATTACACGCTCTTGTCATCTGAATTCGTTCCACAATTCCAAGACTCGGATGAGTTCAAGACACGTGCCGACGCACGAATCAACTTCCTTCGTTTCAACCAGAAGAACGAATCACTTCAAAACGTTAACATTCGTGAGGCACTCGCAAAAGGCTTCGATAAGCAAGGCGTCACAGACGTCATCTTGACGGACGGTTCACAGCCGGCCAACTATATCGTCGCGAAAGACTTCACGTTCACAGAAGATGGAGCTGACTTCCGCGAGAAGTATCCAGACCTTCAAAGCTATAACGTCGACGAGGCGAAAGCGGCATGGGAGAAAGGTCTTGCCGAACTCGGTGTCGAGACAATCGAACTTGAGTTCCTTTCACGTGACGAAGAAGCGTTCAAGAAAGTCAACGAGTATATCAAAGGTGAGCTCGAGAAGAACCTTCCTGGCCTCACACTTAACATTAAGCAACAGCCGTTCAAAAACTTCCTTGAACTTGAAGGCGCTGGCGACTATGACGTCTCCGCTGCCGGTTGGGGCCCTGACTATCAAGATCCGATGACGTACCTCGACATGTGGGTCACAGACGGTCCGTTCAACCGTATGGCTTACTCGAACGACGAGTACGACAAGTTGATTCAAGGCGCGAAACAAGAAGCCGATCAAATGAAACGTTGGGAAGCGATGCAAGAAGCCGAACGCATCTTGCTCGAAGATGATTTCGCGATCGCACCGATTTACCAAAAAGGTGAGGCTTACCTTGAGCGTTCAAACATCGAAAACATGTACCGCCACCCGTTCGGAGCTGACGCTAGCTTCAAATGGTTGGACGTCAACTAACCCACAAACCCTGCCGCTTGCTTGCGGCAGGGTTTGTTTGTTGGGGCTATGCCGTTGTGACGCAAAAAAAGGGGACGTACCACGAAGTTGTGGTATGTCCCTTATCTAGATGATTACGCTTCGCGCTCAGTCCGCATATCGGCTGGTACGCGTCCGCGTTTCGAGATAATTTGCGCAATGACGAGCGCCACGACGAACGTCGCGAGGGCTGCGAAGAATCCGACCCACATCGAGTCTGAGATTCCAAGGACCAAGTAACCGACCGCTGCCACGCCGGCTGAAATCAAGGCGTACGGCAACTGCGTCAACACGTGGTCGATATGGTGCGACCCGGCACCCGTCGAACTGAGAATCGTCGTATCCGAGATTGGTGAACAGTGGTCTCCGAACACCGCTCCGGCGAGAACAGCGGCAAGTGTCGGGAGCAAGAGCTCCGGCTCGACTGCCATAATCAAATCGGCTCCGATTGGAAGCATGAGACCGAACGTCCCCCAGCTCGTTCCTGTCGAGAACGCCATGAGACCGGCGATCAAGAACAAGAGGAACGGCAAGTAAGATGGTGAAATCGAATCCGTGACGAAACTTGCTAAGTAGTCACCTGTCTTCATGTCACCGATGACGGCGATGATCGTCCAAGCAAACAACAAGATGAGCACGGCTGGCCACATGGCGCGAATTCCGCCCCATGTCGCTTGTCCATAGTCTTTCGCGGGAATCTTGCGGCCAATCAACAATAAGAGGGCGACAATCAAGCTGATGACAGCACCCGTTACGAGGGAACGTGTCACGTCTGTTGATTCGAAGGCGCCAATCAACGAGAAACTCTGACCGTCCGCTGCGAGTGCTTGGCCGCCCGTATAGAGCATGGCCGACACTGTCGCGATAATCAAGGCGATAATCGGAACGATCAAGTCACGTACTTTCCCGCCTTCATGCTCGTTCAAGTCTTCACTCATCCCCATCGGTGCACCTTTCGATGTATCGTAGAGCTCCCCTTGGAGGGCACGGAGTTCATGTGTGCGCATCGGTCCGATGGCAAGTCCCGTGTAGGCGACGTAAGCCGTCAAGAGAAGCGCGAATACCGCGTAGAAGTTCATCGGGATGATTTGGATGAACGCTGAGAACGATGAGTAGCTATCAATCGAATACTTCGCCAGGATACCTGCGATGATGGCGATGATATAAGCTCCCCAACTCGAGAGCGGGCTGATGACGCAGACCGGTGCGGCCGTTGAGTCAATCATGTAGGCGAGTTTCGCACGTGACACTTTTTTCCGATCCGTGAGCGGTCGGCTGATATTCCCGACGGCGAGACTGTTGAAGTAATCGTCGATGAAAATTAAAATCCCAAGTCCGAACGAGACGAGACGAGCACCACGGGCTGTCTTGACATTTGAAGCGGCCCATTCTCCGAACGCGCGGGCGCCACCCGACGTTTGAATGATCGATGACAAAATCCCAAGCAAGAGCAAGAACGCAATCAAGAGCACGTTCCATTCATTAATGGCTCCGTCGGCCCAGAATAAGGCGATGACGTTCGACCACAAATATTGAATCGATTCGAGAGGATTAAAATTGTGAAGCAATAAGACCCCTGCAATAATCCCGACACCGAGTGACGGAATGACTTTCCGTGTTGTGATGGCCATAATAATGGCCAATAAAGCCGGTACGAGTGAGAGTACCGAAGTTGAATAATCTACCATGTGATTTCCTCCTCTTTTGTTAGAGATGAGGCCCCCCTATGCTTAAAAAAACGCAAAGCGAGGGCATCGGCAACAAAGCCGACACCCTCGCTGGATGTTCCGTCTTTCTTAGCCGACTTGGAGCGCTCCATACGTAAATATGTATGGCAGTCTGACGGGTATTTCCCGTCAGCCCAGCACAAAGTCAGAGACATGACTTTACACTTCGGCGATCTTGCCTTTCTGTAGTCTTCACCGTTGTCATCCTCGGACTACTTACTCATCAGCATCGCACCTCTACCTCATCGATAGCACGAATATTCATTTAAAGTTACGTCTAAATTATCATAGGTCATAGTGACTAATCAATAGTTTTTTTCATCTCGGATGATTTGTTTCAACACCGCGAGTGCAGCCTGGTCGTCTGACTCGACCGCTTTAAAGAAATCACTAAAGAAATGATATAAGACAAAACGCTCGGCGTGTGACGTCGTATGTTCTTTGATTGTTAAGAAAATAAGGTGACGCAATCGCCGTTTCGTCCGCGTCTCGTCGGGCAATTCTTGACATCGGTCTTGGAAGGCACGATATACAGAATTGATCAAATCCCCATGTTCATCATACGACCGGTTGTATGCAACTTGTTCCATCTGTGATATCCCCCCTTTCCATATTTACCGATGAAACTTGTCGTAACTATACCAACTTAAGCCGATCCATTCAATCGTTTCGGGTCGTTCTTAACAAAAATCATACGTTAGACTGACTTACGACTCGATGAATGAGAACGTCGTCACATCGAATAGTCCCATATCGGTCAACTTCAAATCCGGGATGACCGGAAGCGCGAGGAACGACATCGTCAAATACGGGTTGAAGTGACGATGGGCCCCGACGACGTCGAGCGCATCGTTCAACTGTTCGAGCACGTCCGCCACTTCCGCATACGGACGTTTCGTCATGAGTCCACCAATCTCAAGCGGTAAGACGGCCAGCACCTTGCCCTCTGACACCGCGACGACCCCACCGCCCACTTTTTCAAGCGTCTCGGCTGCGAGCAACATGTCGTCCGGGCTCACCCCGGCGATGACGAGGTTGTGGCTGTCATGGGCGACCGTCGCTGCGAGTGCCCCTCGTTTCAAGCCGAAACCGGTCACCGGCGCGAGCGCCATATGACCCGTCCCGTGATGACGTTCGATGACAGCGAGTGTGGCGATATCTTGCGTGAGATCGGCACCCGACGCGTCCGGATTAAAGACGAGCCGCTCCCGTTTCGTTAAGAGACTGTTCGGCAGCACTTGAATCACATCGACCGCCTCTTCCTTCACGGCCAAGCGGAATGACTCCGGCGTCAAGTCCGGCAGCTTCAGCTCGCCTCGCATCGGTTTCGGCACTTCGATCCCATCAGCCTCGAACGTGGCCTTGCCTGCCTTGGCGACGACTTCCCCGTTCACGTACACGGTATCGATTGTTACCGATTCGACGTCTGACAAGATGACAAAGTTCGCGCGCTTGCCCGGTGCGATGGCCCCCACTTCTTTCAACCCGTACGCCTCGGCCGCGTGCAGGCTGGCGACAGCATACGCCGTTTCCGGCTTGACGCCTTGTTTGATCGCCATGCGAATGTTGTAGTCGATGCCACCCTCGGCGACGAGATCGTCCAAATGCTTGTCGTCCGTACAGAACAAGAACCGGTGGGCGTTGCTCTCGGTGATGGCCAAACTGACCTGCTCGACGTTCCGGGCGACCGATCCTTCCCGAATCTGAACGTAAAAACCGCGGCGCACCCGTTCGAGCGCCTCTTCAGCGGTCGTGCATTCATGATCGGTCATGATACCGGCCGTGCGATACACGTTCAACTGATCCGGACCAAGACCTGAGGCATGGCCATCGACGACTTTCCCGGCAAGTTCGGTCTGGGCGATCTTTTGAAGCATGTCCGCACTCCCCGACTCGACGGACGGATAATCCATCACTTCGCCGAGACCGTGCACCCCTGGATCGCCTAAAAACGGCGCCAAGTCCTCGGCGTATAGTTTCGCCCCTGCGTGCTCGAACGGCGTCGCCGGTACACAGCTCGGGAGCATCATGCGCACGTCGAGCGGCAACCCCTCAGCATCCGCGAGCATATACTCAATCCCGAGTGCCCCGTTGACGTTCGCGATCTCGTGCGGATCGGCGATGACCGTCGTCACACCGAGCGGCAGGACCGCTTTGGCGAACTCGTGGGGTGGAACCATCGATGACTCAATATGGACGTGGGAATCGATGAACGATGGTGCCAATGTCCAAGACGGGTCGTGATACTCTGTCTCCCCTTCGTAGCCGTCCCCGATGGCCACGATGTATCCTGCGTCGATGGCGACATCCGTGCGAATCGTCTCGCGACTGTAGACGTCAATGACCGCCACATCTTTAAAGACGACCGCTGCTTTCTTTTTCTTCGCCGCGATGTCAATCAAATGTTGTTTCTCCATCTGTGTGTCTCCTTTTTTTTCTACGTATTTTTACTATCTTAACAAGAATAATCTTTCAGGCGCAATTTCTTTTTCAACTTATGCGACAATGAAAGCATATCTGTTTGAAAGGGGTTACACATATGCAATACAAATTAGGCGAATTGACGCCGCAAGTCGACGAGACGGTGTTTCTCGCACCCGGAGCCCATGTCATCGGTGATGTCACAATCGGTGCACATTCCGGCGTCTGGTTCAATACGGTCATTCGGGGAGATGAAGGACCGATTCGCATCGGTTCTTACGTGAACATCCAAGACGGATCGATGGTGCACCAATATGAAGGCTCTCCGACGGTCATCCATGACCGCGTCTCCATCGGACATATGGCGATGATTCACGGCTGTGAGATTGAAGAAGGCTGTCTCATCGGCATGCATGCGACCGTCCTCGACGGGGCAAAGATTGGGAAGGGGTCGTTCATCGCCGCCGGGGCGCTCGTCACACCGAACATGCAAATCCCGGAAGGCGTCATGGTCATGGGTGTCCCCGCCAAAGTCGTCCGTCCGCTCAATGATGAGGATCGCTTTATCATGGAACGGACCGTCAACAAATACGCGAAGCGGGCCGAGCAGTACAAACAGACGTGTGAACCACTGACATCTACACAAAGTTTGTGAAAGCGTTTGCAAGATTCATAAAATGTTAACGATTCCCCCGATTTTTCTTCATGTTCCCCCTGTATACTGAGGATGTAGTCAAGCCGACGTTTCGAAAGGGGCCAATTGTATGTATCTAAACCATGCCGAACTGATTCTAGACTTGTACGCCTCGTCCATTAACCCAAGTCATTACCTGCATATCGAGGATTCATTTGACGATACGCTTCAAGGAACACATCGCGAGGTTTGGGAACGACTGCAATTGGATAATAGTATAGAGCAAGAAATTAAAATTGAGGGAACGTGAACACAATGATTCCAACGAATGTCATTCAAGACTGGCTTGCAGGCAAGTTAAAAAAATAAACTGAGCGCTCATGCGAACCACTCAGTCTCATTGACCAATAAATATAGGCCCGACCGTAGTCATCTACGGCCGGGCCTATTTGCTCACTCGAAAATCGTGAGACAGCTGTCAATCGACTGACGCCGCTTGTTCGGTGGCACGTCCTCGAATCGTCCGAGTTGGAGCAACCCGACGAACGTCTCCCCTTCCGCCCCGATCATGTCCTGCAGACGCGCGTCCTCAAAGATGCCCCCGGTCCGCCAGACGAGGCCGATGTCCCGCTCGCTGCACAGCAAGTGGAAGTTTTGAATGAACGTCGCTGTCGCAAGCAACGCATCCTTCCGATCTTTCTCCGTTTCGAACGCCTTCGTCGTCACGTAGACACATGCGGCCGCGTTACGAATCCGCCCGACAATCTTTTCACGTTTCGAATCCGGTCCATCTTGAAACGCCGGCTCTAGCGCGGACAGTAACACATCTTTCCCGTCTCCGTTGAACAAGTAAACATTCCATGGTTCTACCTTATTGTGAAACGGCGCTTGGTGCGCCGAGGCGAGTAACGAGTATAGTTCTGACGTGTCGAGCGTACCTTCCGTAAACATGCGAATCGTCCGCCGCGATTCAATCAACTGTTGTCCTACTGTCTTTTCCATTGAAGTCACTTCCCCCTCTATTCTCTCTCTCATCATAATTGAAAACATTTCTCATTTGAAGAAGAACGACTCCTCAAAAAAACGCATCCCTGATTCAGGAATGCGTTCATCACATTATGTCGACTGTCCGACAATCTCACAGGCGACCAAATCTTCGAGTGTCTGTCTGCGGACGACGAGACGATGTGTCCCGTCCTTCACGAAGACGACGGCTGGACGGAGCATCTGGTTATAGTTGCTCGCCATCGAGAAGTTATATGCCCCTGTCGCTTTGACGAGCAAGAGATCACCGGCCTCGACCGGCGGGATGAGCGAGCGGTTCGAGATGATATCACCCGACTCGCAGCACGCCCCGACGATTTTCGCCTCGAGCGTCTTCGCCTCATCCATCCGTGTCGCCGCGATGACATCGTACTCGGCGTCATACAGGGCGGGACGAATGTTATCCGTCATCCCCCCATCGACCGAGACGTACGTGCGGACACCGCTCACTTCTTTCACCGTCCCGACTTCATAGAGCGTCGCACCGGCGTTGGCGACGAGCCAGCGGCCCGGCTCGATGCCGATTTTCGGGAGCGGTAGGCCGAAGCGTTCCACTTCCGCGACGAGCGTGTCCATCACTTGCGTCATCGTGTCGGCGAAGTCGAGCGGGTCATCCGACTCGAGATAGGCGACTCCGAAGCCGCCACCGATATTCAAGACGTCGGCCGTATACCCCGCCTCTTGACGAATCGTCTCGATGAAATTGACCATCGTCTTGACCGTATTGATGAACAGCGTCGGCTCTTGAATCTGCGAACCGACGTGACAATGAATCCCCGTCAAGTTCAACCGTTCCGCTTGCAGCGTCGCCTTGATCGCTTCGAGATACGTGTCGTCATGGGTCGGGAAGCCGAACTTCGTATCGACCCCGCCCGTCTGAATCGCCTCGTGGGCGCCTCCGACGACTTGTGGGACGATGCGGAGCAATACATCAACGTCTACCCCTTGCGCAGCGGCCAGACCCGACAACAGCCCAATCTCACGCATGTTGTCGATCGTGAAGTGGGTGATCCCGTTCTCGAGCGCGAACGTGATGTCCTGCACCGTCTTGTTCGACCCGTGGACGTGAATCCGGTCGGCCGGGACACCGGCGTGGAGCGCGACGAACATCTCGCCGCGCGAGACGACGTCGATGCTCAGACCCGCTGCCATCACTTTGTCGTACACGGCCGCGATCGACATCGCTTTCGATGCGTACAGCGCGTACGTGTTCGGATACTTGTCGAGGAACGCGTTCCGGATGAGGCCGAGGCGACGTTCGAGTTCAGGCTCGCTCATGATATAGAGCGGTGTCCCGTACGTCGCTTGAAGTTCACGGACGGACACGCCTTCGATCATACAAACTGATTGGTTGGTGGTGTACATACATTGCCTCCTTCAAAGCGATGCGGGACACGCCATGAGCGTGCGCATAATTGTTCTGAGTTGTTGGCGTGCCCGGTGCGGGTCACGTCATCGATTTTCGTGAGATGGCCGTAAAGCTCGACCTGGTCTCCGACTTGAATCGTGTCATCGACGCGTAGGAAGCTGTGGCTCATGAAGATGTTACTGATGAACGGATAGGCCCGTCCTTCGATGTGGGCCGGTAAGAAGCGCCGGGCCCGCATGAGTCCGTCGCCATAGCCGACCGCGAGCACGGCGATGCGTTCTTTCGTCTCGGCCGTGTAGCCCGTGCCGTAACCGACGTGGGCACCGGCCTCGATGTCGTGCACGGCGACGACTTCTGTCTCCCAGCGAAACGCCGGGACGAGCCAATCGACCGGTTCGACCGAAGAGTAGCCATACAGAAAGATGCCGACACGTACGTGCGTGCAATGTCCGAGACGCGGATCCGCTTGAAGCGTCGCCGCACTGTTGGCCGCATGCACGATCTCGAACGTGTGCCGTTCCATGAGACGATTCGACCAGTCGGCGAACCGTTGCACGTGCACACTATGCTCGATTTCGGCGTTATCCGCGTCCGCGAGTGGGAAGTGTGTACATAAGCCGACAAGGTCGAGCCCTTCGTCTTGGCAAAAGGCGACGATGGCCAACGCTTCCTGGAACGTCTTCGCACCGAAACGGTTCATGCCGACGTCGAGCTTCAAATGAAGCCGGACCCCGTCGAGCTGGTCCCGTTGCGAGACGAGCCAATCGTAAGAACCGATGGCGACGTCAAGATGGTCCCGATGGACGCTTGTCCACTCGTAGACCGGGTTCATGACAAGGACGCGCGCTTCCGGAGCTGATGCCCGGACCTCGCTCGCCTCGTCAAGCGTCGTCACCATGAAGTGACGCACCCCTTCTTCGTACAGTGTCGTCACAACTGGCTCCATCCCTAAGTTATAGGCGTTGTTTTTTACGACGGCGAACACCGGTCGGCCAAGCGCTTCAATCCGACGTTTGTTTTCGCGAACCGCATTCAAGTCAATTGTGACTCCCATACAAAAAACTCCTTTACTCTTTGACTCCAGCTTTGACGAACGTGACCCAATCACGGTGGCCTGCGATTTGTCCTGTCACAGCCTCACGGTAACGCGAGAGCATATTCGTCGCGACCGTTTGAACGCCGCCACCAATCGAAATATTGTCGATTTCGATGACGCTCGTCACTTCAGCCGCCGTTCCTGTCAAGAAAATCTCATCTGCGACATATAGTTCGTCACGTCCGATGTGGCGTTCGATGACCTCGAACCCTTCCTCACGGGCAAGTTCGATCACCGTTTGACGCGTGATGCCGTCGAGCACCGAGCAATCGAGTGACGGTGTGAAAATTTTGTTTCCTTTTACGAGGAAGATGTTGGCGACGCTCGCCTCGCTGACGTTTCCGTTCATGTCGAGGGCAATCGCTTCGTCATATCCATCACGGACCGCTTCTCCTTTAAGGAGTTGCGAGTTCATATAGTTCGCTGCCGCTTTCGCTTGCATCGGCATCATCGTCGAAGAGACGCGGCGATACGAGGCGACTTTCGCACGGATTCCGACCGTCTTGCTGAAATATTCGCCGAGCGGCCAGCACGAGATCGCGACGTGTACTTTTGTTTCCTGCGTCGGCATGAGTGCCTGCCAAGGTGTGCCGAGGAAAACGAATGGGCGGATGTAACAAGCTTCAAATCCGTTGCGTTCAATCAATTCGATTGTTGCTTGTTCGAGCTCATCGACCGTGTACGGCAAGTCGACGTGATAGTATGCACACGAACGAACGAGTCGCTCCAAGTGTTCACGGAGTCGGAAGATGGCCGGGCCTTCCTCTGTGTGGTATGCCCGAATTCCTTCAAAGAACCCGCTACCGTAGTGAATCGCGTGTGTCATGATACTCGTGTTCGCGTCACTCGGCTCGATCCAAGCCCCGTCTTGCCACATCCATTGTCCATACTGTTCCATTGTTCAACTCTCCCATTCATTTTTGATATTTTCTGTCTATTATACGTTACAGGGAGCGTAAGTCATCAACAAGTTGTGTTTTTTCTGCGGTTTTTTCATCTTTTTGCTTAATGACGCGGGCTGGTGTACCGGCAACGACGACGCCTGGCGGTACGTCTTGTGTGACGACACTACCTGCTGCGACAACGGCATTTTCACCGATGCGGACGCCTTCCAAAATGACGGCGTTCGCACCGACCATGACGCCATCTTCGATGATGACCGGATCTTTTGAAGGTGGCTCAAGGACACCCGCCACGACAGCGCCAGCGCCAAGGTGGACGTTTTTCCCGAGCGTCCCGCGGGCACCGATGACCGCGTTCATATCGACCATCGACCCGTCACCGATGACGGCACCGATATTGATGACAGCACCCATCATGACGACGACGTTATTCCCGATTTGAACGTGGTCGCGAATGAACGAACCTGGTTCGATGCGGGCATTCAACTGCGTCGTATCAAGCATCGGTACGGCGCTGTTGCGGCGGTCGTACTCGAGGTGCGTGTCCGTGATGACGGTAGCGTTCGCTTCTAGGAAAGCAGCCGCACGTTCAGCCGTCGTGAGGAACAGTTTCGACTCGTCCGTTCCAAAAGCTTTGGCATCTTCGATCGTCAGACCGGCCAATTGACCATTGACGTACAATTTGACAGGCGTTTCTTTCTTGGCATCTTTAATGTATTGCGCGATTTCATAAGCGTTTGTGAGTAACATGAGTGGCCTCCTCGTATAGGTTCGTTAAATTGTATAATCCGGCTGGGCGGTCAAGAATCGTTGCCGCCGCAGCGAGTGCCCCGTTCGCGAAGACGCGTTTGGACAGGGCCGTGTGTTTCAATTCAAGCATTTCGTCGTCTCCGGCAAAGAGGACGGTATGTTCACCGAAAATCGTCCCCCCGCGTACCGAATGCATGCCGAGTTCATCGGCTGCGCGCGCTTCACGACGCGGTGTACGGTCATATACCGGTGTCACGTCGCGTTTCGCCTCGATGGCACGGGCGAGCAGTTCCGCCGTCCCGCTCGGTGCATCGACTTTCTTACGGTGGTGCGCCTCAATCACTTCGATGTCATAACCGAGCGTGAGCGGGACGAGTTGGTCGAGCAACTGTTTCAAAAGAGCGATCCCGTAAGACGTATTATACGACTGGAAAATCGGGATCTCTTGAGACGCCGCCTCAATTTTGGCGAGCTCTGCTTCCGAGAAGCCCGTCGTCGCGATGACGAGCGGGATTTGTTTAGCTTTTCCAAACGCAAGCACATCATCCAACAGCGCCGGGTTCGAGAAGTCGATGACGACATCGACCTCGGCCTCGACATCTTGTAGCGAGACAGGATGTTCCCCTCCGGCCGGCGAAACAATGGCCGCAACGTTCAAATTTTGTGTCCGGGCGACTTCTTCGACGATTTGTCCCATCGCGCCGTATCCATGAATGAGTAAGTTCACTGTCTCACCTCATTGAACTGCTCCATTGCCGACAACAAGCGGGCCTCGGCCGTCGCACTCATCGGGACGAGCGGGAGACGTGGTGCACCGAACTCGAATCCGCGTGCATTCAATGCTGCTTTGACCGGAATCGGGTTCACTTCCGCGAACAATTCGTCGATGACCGGGAGCAGTCGGAGCTGCCATGTGCGTGCCGTTTCCAAATCTCCGGCGAGGAGCGCTTCAGCTAAAGCGACCGTCGCACCCGGATAGACGTTCGAGAGGACCGATACAACACCTTGCGCCCCCCAAGCCATATAAGGAAGGATTTGATCATCGTTCCCGCAATAAACTGGGAACCCTTCCGGCACATGCGCCATCATTTGAGCCATCACTGAGATATCCCCACTCGCTTCTTTAAGCGCAGCGATGCGTGGGTGATCAGCGAGTTCCCCAACCGTTGCCGGATCAAGTGCGACGCCCGTCCGAGATGGTACGTTGTAGAGCATGAGCGGAATCGGTGACGCGTCGGCAATCGCTGTGAAGTGGGCAATCAGACCCGCTTGCGTCGACTTGTTGTAATAAGGCGTGACGACCATCGCCATCTCGGCTCCGAGTTCGGCGGCCCGTTTCGTCTTTTGAATGCTGAGCGCCGTGTTGTTTGACCCGGTTCCCGCGATGATAACGGCGCGGCCGGCAGCGACTTCAATCGCTTTGACGAGAAGCGTCTCGAACTCTTCGTCCGTGATGGTCATGCCTTCACCAGTCGTTCCCCCGATGACGAGACCGCTGACACCTTCTTTAATTTGATCTTCAATCAACGCTTCCCACGCTGTGAGATTTAGCAGACCGTCTGCTTGAAACGGTGTAGCGAGTGCGGTTGCGACTCCTGTGAACATATAATCTCCCCCTTATTTCGTAGCAGTCTGCCCAATCATACATTGGGCGATTTGGACGGCGTTCGCTGCCGCGCCTTTTCGAACGTTATCAGCGACGCACCAGAGATGGAACGTGTTCGGCTGTGACTCGTCGACACGGATACGACCGACGTACACGTCGTCTGTCCCGTTCGCATCGAGTGGTGTCGGATAGACGAGCTCCCCTGGGTTGTCCATCAAGACGACACCTGGCGCGTCCGCGAGCACGGCTTTTACTTCGGCGAGCGTCGCGTCGCGGTCGAGCGTGACCGTGATGGAGACGGCGTGGCTGTTGCGGACCGGGACACGGACACATGTCGCTGTGACACCGAGGTTCGGCGCGTTTAAAATTTTGCGTGTTTCTTCAATCATCTTCTGTTCTTCTTTCGTATAACCGTTCTCTAAGAACACATCAATGTGTGGCAAGACGTTATCGTAAATCGGATACGGGTAGTTCTTCGGCTCTTCCCCACGTGCTCCGCGTTCCAAGTCCTCTATCCCTTTTTGGCCCGAGCCAGAGACGGCTTGATACGATGTATAGGCGACACGCGTCAACCCGTATACTTCCGCGAGTGGTGCGAGCGCGACGACCGATTGGATCGTCGAGCAGTTCGGGTTGGCGATGAGCGTCTTGTCCGGGCTCAATTCGACTCGGTTCACTTCCGGTACGATGAGCGGAATGTCCGTTTTCATCCGGAATGCGCTCGAGTTGTCGATGACGATGACACCTTGTTCGCTCAGGCGAGGCGCATATTGTTCACTGATGCTCCCACCGGCTGAGAAGAGCGCGATATCGATTGGGTCCGCATAAATCGCGTCCGACAGTTCTCGGATGACGACGTCCTTGCCGTTCACGTTCACGGTCTTCCCGGCTGAACGGGCCGATGCGTACAACATCAATTCGTTGATTGGAAATTCATACTCGGTCAATACTTCAATCATCTTTTGGCCGACGGCACCGGTCGCACCGACGACGGCTACGTTATACATGTGGCGTCCTCCTTATAACTTGAAGCGGGTCGCGATGGCCGCGACAGCTGCTTCGACGTCTTGTTCGTTAATCGTGTACGAGATGCTAATCTCGGATGTCGTGACTTGATAGAATGGAATCCCGCTCTCGCGGAACGTGGCGAACAGTTCGGCAGCGACACCGGTCGCATCACGCATGCCGATGCCGACGACCGAGATTTTCGCATGCTCGGTATGACGGTCGATTTTGATTTGTGGGAACGTCTCAGTCAGTTCCGCGAGTGCCTCTTCGAGAAACGACTCTTCATCGAGCGGACAGGTGAACGACAGGAATACTTCACCATCGAACGCCGTCTGACTGATCATATCGATATTGACATGACGCTGTGACAATTTCTCGAAAATGTCGGCAACTCCTGCCACCGAATGTGGAATATGTTTGATTGAGACGCTGAGCACGTTCTTCACGACGCTCACGCTCGTCACCGCTTTTTGTTCCATCGCCTGTGTCATATCCATGATCCAAGTTCCTCCTTCGCTCGCAAGCGTCTTTCCTACAAAGATGTTCACATCAAATTTTTTCGCGAGCTCTACGCTACGCATCTCCATCACTTTCGACCCGAGCGCGCTCATTTCCATCATCTCGTCATACGAGACGGTATCTAATCGGCGGGCCGTCGGATGGATGCGCGGGTCAGCCGTATAGACACCGGCGACGTCCGTGTAAATCTCACAGCGTTTGCTGAGGACGGCGGCCAAGGCGACAGCAGTCGTATCCGATCCGCCTCGTCCGAGCGTCGTCACATCACCGAACTCGTTGACGCCTTGGAAACCGGCGACGATGACGACGTCATATGTCCGGAGCTTCTCTTCGAGCACCTCTTTGCGAATCGCTTTGATTTTACTTTTCGTGTGAATACCCATCGTGTCTATCCCGGCTTGTTGTCCGGTAAGCGAGATGGCCGCCACGCCTCGAGAGTTCAAAGCGATGCTGAGCAGGCTGATCGTCTGCTCCTCACCGACCGCAAGCAGGCGGTCCAGTTCACGGATCATCGGGCGTTCCGTGATTTGTTTGGCGAGTGACAACAGTGAGTCAGTCGTTTTCCCCATCGCGGAGACGACGACGACAAGTTTCTCTCCGGCCGCGGCCCGTGTCTGTAAATATTCGGAAATGGCCTGGATTTGTTCAATCGTGGCAACGGAGCTGCCTCCAAATTTCAATACGGTTGTCATCAGGTTCCCCACTTTCATGATGTCCACCAACAGAAAAAGCGGCAGACCGGTAGGAAGCACTCTCCCTACGGTCTGCCGCTTGTACGCGCAGTTGAAAAACGATTAAAGAATCGTTCCGTAGA
The DNA here is from genome assembly GCF_018618345.1 of Exiguobacterium sp. s36. Taxonomy (NCBI): domain Bacteria; kingdom Bacillati; phylum Bacillota; class Bacilli; order Caryophanales; genus Exiguobacterium; species Exiguobacterium sp. s36. Next base: position 43,739 of record NZ_JACSLW010000005.1, on the reverse strand, counting down.
TAGCGCTCCATGGAATTTCATCCATGGCAGTGTAGGCGTTATTCACGACTACCCCAGCCTTCGTTCGTACGCATGCGAACGTCGACTTCGGCGAAATTCCCCTTTCGGCTCGATCCGGAATGCGTCCGTGTCGATCAAGCGTACTCATGTCATTCGCAACCTCTATCTGTCAGTTGTTAGTTTTAGTTATAACAAATGCATCCCGGCTTGCCAACCTTTTTTTAGAAAAAAGGAAAATTTCTAAAAACAGTCACCACGTCTTCTTCATCATCCGATGCGGAATGTCCGCGTCTAAAAAATTGTCCCCGTACGCCTCGTATCCAAGACGCTCGTAAAACGGCAGAGCCGTCAGTTGAGCACCAAGTTTGAGCTGATGTAACTCACTCGTTCGCGCGACAGACTCGATGGCGAGCATGATTTCCTTGGCATACCCGTTACCGCGCGCCGAAGCGAGTGTGGCGACCCGCTCGACTTTCCCGACCGCGTCACCGATTGGACGCAGACGCGCCGTCGTCACCGGCTCACCGTCCACCGTCCCGACGAAATGGATGCAGTCTGGGTCAAGCTCATCATACTCGATTTCAGGGGCGATGCCTTGCTCGTGAATAAACACTGTCGCTCGCACAACCCGTGCCTGTTCAATCAGTTCTGCTTCCGTGCCGTGCTCAATCTTCAACATGATACCATTCCTTCCTGAAGCCGTTTCACGATTTCTGCCGTCGCACGTTCCAACTCGATGACCGATTCGAATCGGGCCTGGGCTTGTTTATGACTGCCGCCACCGCGACCGATGCCGAGGTCGTCGAGCGTCCGTTTTAAGAATTTACCGATGGCGATGTCATGTGTCCCGTCATGCATGAGCCATAGCTTTTGACCCGTATGATTGGCTCCGACAGCGATTCGGCCCGTCGCAGCGATGCGTTCGACGATGGTCGTCGTCAACGTTTCCGCTTCCGTCTTACCGATATGGGTGATGACGTAATTGTCTTCCTGCAAAAAGGCAGCGACTTTCGCTTTCGCGACGCGCGCCTCGAGCGCCTTCACTTCCTTGTCCCGCTCGAGACGAAGATTTCGTTCCTCGAGGACACGGGCAGCGACCGTCTCGTTTGTCGTCGATAACGTTTGGTGAATCGTCCGCAGCGCTGTCCGTGACGAATGGATGGCGGACAAGGCCCGGTGACCGGCCACATACGTCAGGCGGACGTTCCCACGAACTTTTTTCATCGAGGTCACATGGACGATCCCAAGATGGCCGGTCGTCTCGACATGTGTCCCACCGCACGCGTTGTAATCGAGTCCCTCAATGTCGACAATCCGGATCATCCCGGTGCGGTCGGTCGGTTTGCGTAACCGATCGACCTCGACCTCTGCGGACGTGAGTTCGTACGTGGAGACGGGACGGTTCTCAAAGATAATGCGTTGCACGTCTCGTTCCAACGACTCGATTTGAGTCCAATCGAGCGTCTCTGTCTCGATTTCAAGCGACGACTCCTCTTGTCCGATGCCGAAGCTGAGCGTCTGAATACCGTATTCGTCTTCCAATAAAGCCGTCAACACGTGCTGAGCCGTGTGTTGAATCGAGTGGTCGTGACGGACCGCGTCATCGACCATTCCAGTCACGAACTTCCCACGTTCGAGCCCCGTTTCGACTAAATGCCAGACGACCTCATCAACCCGTTGCACGTCGAGAACGGGTTGTCCGTCGAGTGTTCCGACGTCCGGAGGTTGGCCCCCGCCTTCCGCATAAAATAGTGTGGATGCAAGCGCGACCCACGTCCCGCGCGCATCGGTGCGCACGTCGGTCACCGTCGTTTCAAATTGCCATGGCTTCATCTTGATCGCCGCCTTTTCTGTAGGATATGTTCAGACAACTAGTCTAATTTGGTCTATAATAAGAAACACTTACTTTAGCAGTCAGGAGCGATATGCATGTTACAGATTGATAAACAATCACCGCTACCTATTTATTATCAAATCGAAGCCTATTTAAAGCAACAAATAGATGCCGGCGAGCTTCAACCGGGAGAATCCATCCCATCCGAACGGGAGTTTTCCGAGCGCTATAACGTCAGCCGGATGACGGTCCGCCAAGCGATCACGAACTTGGTCAACGCCGGTTATTTGAGCCGTCAAAAAGGCCGAGGCACGTTCGTCGCCAAAAAAAAAATCACGATGGCCTTGTCCGGATTGACAAGTTTCTCGGAAGAAATCAAACATCGGGGCATGCGTCCGTTTAGCCGCCTGTTATCGTTCCAAACGATTCCGGCACCAGCCAAAATCGCCCAAAAACTGAGTGTCGCGCTCGACACCCCCGTCTATGAGATGCGACGTCTCCGTCTCGCCGATGAGAACGTGCTCGCCCTCGAGACAGCATACATCCCGGTCGCCTTACTACCGAACTTGACCGAGACAGATGCCGTCGGTTCGATTTACGAGTTCGCCGAGCAGTCCGGATTGCGACTAAAAAATGCGACCCAAACGCTTGAAGCACGGAGCGCGGGACCGGAGGAAGCGAAGCTGTTGACGATTTCTTCGAACGCCCCTGTGCTCTTAATCGACCAACGGACGTATCTCGAGAACGGGGACATGTTCGAGTATAGCCGTTCCTTGTTCCGCGGCGACGCCTACTCATTCACCGTCGCGATGGAACGCACATAAAAAATGGTTTGCCGCGGACGGCAAACCATTTTTTATTGTGCTTCGTACGTGATTCCAGCTGGGTCGTACATATACGTCTCAAGCTCGGTATCGGTCATCGGCTCGACTTCATTCCCGGCATCGGCCTGTTGGACGCGATAACGGACTTCTTCGAGCAACGGCTCGTTCAAGAAGTAATAGAAATGACCGTCGACACCGCGGGCCCCTTCACCGGTCAACTGATATTGAACCGTGTTGTTGAGGGCGCCGACGTCCTCGATTAAACGCATATAGTCATTCGGACCGAGCGTCGTCTGCATGTTGTCCCCGACTGCTTTCAACACTTTGTCGTAGTTGTTGATGAGCGACGTGCCGAGCGCTTGGTCAAGGACGGCATTGATGACTTCCATCTGACGCTGTCCGCGACCGATGTCTCCGCGTGGGTCGTCATAACGGTTACGGACGTAAGCAAGTGCCTCTTCGCCCGATAACTGTTGAAGCCCTGCTTCGACTTGGACGACTTCGCGTGAAGCGTCGTAACTCTTCTGTTCAGACGAGAATGGGACGTCGATTTCGACCCCGCCGACGGCATCGATGAAGTCGACGAACCCTTGGAAGTTGAGGGAGACGACGTGGTCGATGTCGATGCCGACCAAGTCTTCAATCGTGTTCGTCGCCATCCGCATGCCGTTGTTCGGGTTCGATTCATCCATCGACCCGAAGTAATAGGCGTGCGTGATTTTGTCTTGATCGAGACCCGTCTTACCGTACGGGATATTGAAGCCCGTATAGTCGATGTTGACATACGAGTCACGCGGGATGCTGAGCATCGTCGTCTGTTTGTTTTTCTTGTTCAGAATGACGACAATCATGACGTCAGACCGACCATACTCGCCGCGCGCTTTCTTCTGCGGGGACAAGTCCGTCCCGAGCACGAGGAAGCTCTCGGTATCCTCTTTATCAAATCGAGTCGGTTCGATAGTCGGATCATCCTCAAGCGTCACTTGAGTACCTGACAGCATGTTATGCGCTTTATAAAAAGCCGTTCCATACATGCTTGAGCCAACGATGACGGCAATCAATACAAGGGCGCTGAACAGCTTATAAAACGCAGACGGGCCTTTGCGCCGTCTACGAGCTTGGGTTCTTGAATTCATGAGTTTCTCCTTCGCGATCGAATGATATGAGCTTCACCTATTATAGAGGAAACCTCGACTTTTGTCGAAAACGTTTTGATTACAAATCCATTTCCATACAATTTCCCACAGTTAACGAGAAAAAAACCTGGAGACACTTGTCTCCAGGTCATCAAGCTCGAATCGAAAAGAATCGGTCGGCCGCTTCACTGCCACGCGCCTGTAACACATTGCTACAAGCCGAGGCCGCTTCGGCATCGAGCACGATGGTCACACTTGGATGCGCCTGTAAGATGGAAGCCGGCCAGTCAATCGTCGGCACGCTCTCAATCATGTGATGCACGGCTTCGGCTTTACGGGTACCGGTCGCGACGAGGACGATCTCGCGTGCGTTCATAATCGTATCGAGTCCCATCGTGATGGCCTGCGTCGGCACGTCTTCGATTGAATCGAAGAAACGGCGGTTCGCTTCACGCGTCGACTCGGTCAGTTCGGTCACATGCGTCTTCGCATCGAGCGCGGTACCCGGCTCATTGAAGGCGATATGTCCGTTCTCTCCGATGCCTAGCAATTGCAGGTCGACACCAATCGAGCGGATGAGCTGTTCATAGCGGGCCGCTTCCGCTTCCGGGTCGGCCGCGTCACCATGAGGCAGATGGCTCTGTTTGAATGGGATGTCATTGAACAGCTTCTCTTCCATGAAGTGATGATAGCTTTGCGGATGGCTCGGTGCGAGCCCGATATACTCATCTAGATTGACGCTCGTCACGTGACTGCAGTCGAGTTGATCTCGTTTGAACATCTGATACATCCCGACCGGTGTACTGCCCGTCGCGAGTCCGAGCACGAAATCGCGCTTCCCGGCGACCCGCTCTTTGATGAGTGTATAGGCGATTTCTTCCGCATCCGTCGGTGTGTTCGCCACTAATATGTTCATTACATGTCCTCCTTCAAATAACTGACCTGTCCTTGATGAATCGTCGTTATAACCGTCATTGCATCATCCCAAATGACGAGATCCGCGTCGAAGCCAGGCGCGATGGCCCCTTTGTTCGTCAAGCCGAACTCACGCGCTTGGTTCGCTGACGTCATCTTCACCGCTTCTTGCACCGTGCATCCCGTGAACGCGATTACGTTGCGGAACGCCGCGTCCATCGTCAAGACGCTGCCGGCCAAGTTACCGGCTTCGAGTCGAGCCGCCCCGCCTTCGACGATGACCGGTTGACCCCCGAGTTCATAACGGCCGTCCGGAAGACCTTTGGCGCGCATCGCATCCGTAATGACGACGAGACCGTCCGCCCCTTTCATGCGATAGGCGAAGTCGATCATCTCGCGCCGGCTGTGAATCCCGTCTGGAATGATTTCAACCATGACGTCCCGCTCCAACAGACAATAGCCGACCGTTCCCGGCTCCCGATGATGAATCCCTCGCATCTGATTGTATAAATGCGTGCCATGCTTGACGTTCGCTTCCTTGTTCTCGGCAAACGTGGCGTTCGTGTGTCCGGTCGATCCGATTGCACCGGTCTCACCCATCACCTGTTCAAGCTCACGTGCTCCCGGACGTTCCGGCGCATACGTGACGAGGCGAATGTGACCGCCCGCTTCCTGTTGCCATGTGCGGAATTGACTTGCATCGGGATCGATAATATATTCGGCCGGCTGGGCCCCCGCATTGTCGACGTTGACGAACGGTCCCTCTAGATGGATGCCGACGAGTGCCGTGTCTCCCGCCTCGATGACAGTCCGGGCTGCTTGCAGCGCCTTCGTAATGGCAGCCGGTGACTGTGTAATCGTCGTCGCAAAATAAGACGTCACACCTTCAGCGAGCATCGAACGGCTGAGATGACGTAGTCGATCCACGTCCGCATCCATCGTATCGACGTCGTAACCTCCATGAATGTGGACGTCAATCATGCCTGGCGTCACGAGCGCCCCGTGAACGTCAATCTCTTTATTTGTTCCTGCCTGATAGTCCTCCATCGCACCGACGCTCACAATCGTCGTGCCATCGAACTCGATATAGCCTCGTTCCCACGTTTCGTCCCCCGAAACGATGTGCGCATTGATGATCACCATAATCGGTCATCCACCTTTCTTCAAGTAGCTTCATCGTTATCATATCAAAAACCAGTATAGTTGTATAGACCAATTCAACTAACTAATAAACTCTATTTCCCCAATTCTTTGCCCGTCCTGTTTCCCCCTCAAACAACAAAAAAGGCTGACGCCATAGCGTCAACCTGTCTTGTTTAGGATGTTTCGTTCGTAATCGGTTGGGCCTCATACCGTTTGACGATATGGATGAGACGCATGACCAGCAACACGGCTCCAGCCGCTAGACCCGCAATCAAACCAATCCAATAGCCGTCCGGTCCGAAACCGAACCTTTCGGCGAGCGTATAGCCGAGCGGGAGGCCGATGACCCAATAGGCGATGAGCGACAAGATGAGCGTCACGTTGACGTCCTTGAACCCACGCAAAATCCCTTGAATCGGGGCGGCTACCGCATCCGACAATTGGAAGAAGACCGCGAAGATCATGAAGTGGGCCGCGAGTTCCACGACGGCCGCGTCGTTCGTATAGATGGCGGCGACCCGTTTATTCTGCCAAAACAAGAGCCCACCGGAAAAGAGCGACACAGCCAGGCAGAGCACAATGCCGATTTTGGCGTAGCGCACGGCGTCTTGAAGCCGCCGGGCCCCGAGTTCATAGCCGACGACAATCGTGAGCGCGCTCGACGCGGACAACGGCAACATATAGACGAACGAAGCGAAGTTGATGGCCGCTTGGTGGGCCGCGACGATATTGTCTCCATATTCACTCAAGAGCAACGTCACCGCCGCAAAGATGCTCACTTCCGCAAAAATGGCGAGACCAATCGGTGTCCCGAGCTTGAGCAGTTCTTTCTGTCTCGGCCAGAAGATACGCTCCACTGAGCGCAAGAAACGATATTCAAGGAACGGCTTGCCGTTCCGGACAAACGCGAACGCCATAAAGAAGAGCAGCCAATACGTAATGGCCGAGGCGATTCCCGCCCCGACACCGCCATACGCTGGGACGCCGAGTTTTCCAAAGATGAAGATGTAATTTAATCCGACGTTAATGGGTAACCCTAATAGTATAAGCAGCATCGAGATTCGTGTCTTGCCGAGTGAGTCCATGAGCGTGCGTAGCACGTTGAACAAGAACATCGGCAACACCCCGAATCCGAGTGCGAGCAAATACCCTTTGGCAATCCGTTTTCCTTCCTCGCTCAGTCCCATGCCGTCGACAGCCGTCGGCACGAGCCAAAAGCCGAGGACGAGCGTCGCGATGCTTAAACCGATTGCTAAGTACACGCCTTGGTACAGCGTCCGTTGAATTTGTTGGATATTACGGGCACCAAGCGCCTGAGCGACAATCGGTGCGACGGCGAGCAGAATCCCGCTCAACCCCGTATACACCGGCATCCATAAACTCGACCCGACACCGACACCCGCCAAATCGACGGCGCCGGCTCGGCCCGACATGACTGTGTCAAAAAAGCTGATTAAGTAAAAGGACACTTGTGTCACCAAAATCGGGAAGAAGATGGTGAAGAACAGTTTGATTTTTTCATTTAGTGAATGTGTTTGATACATGGGCAACCTCATCTCATTTCAGAAAGGAAAAATTAGAATGAATCAACGGAATGCGGAAAAATTAAAATATGAGCTGTTAGAGACGTGGAATACGTTCAATCATTACATGACCGAAGCGCTGACGTTTCAAAACAGCGAAGATATCCATCAAGCTCGGGTCCACTTGCGCAAGCTATTGACGTTCATCCAATTGTACGACACGAAGCCCTCGACGTATCGTCAATTAAAGCAGTTGATGGAGGCGCTCGGTGCGGTGCGTGACGGAGACGTCCTGCTTGAAGGGCTCGCCGTCGAGACCGAGCTCGATCAAGCTTTTGTTGAGCATGTCGAAACACAACGGGCCAAGGACCGCACGCTGTTGAAAGCGCGTGTGACCGAAAAAATGACGCCTTCGCTCGACCAGCAAGTCCGTCGCTTTATTGGCGGGCAGCTGTTCCGCGCCTTTCGCAAACAAGACGCGGCGGTGTTTCTCGATAAAGCCAAAGCCGACCGCAAGCGCCGCATCGCGACCCATCACGCAGCGACGAAACGGAACGACCGGCTCGATACCCTCCACAAAGTCCGGCTCGCCGTGAAGCGGGAGCGCTATTTAAATGAGTACTTATTGAACTATGAGCCGAGCGCCTCAAAAGACCAAGTTCAAAAACTTAAGCGGCTCCAGACCGAACTTGGTGATATGAATGACCGGCATCAGCTGTTGTTGCGCTGGACCGATTTCACGCCGCCAGCCGCCTTGACCGACGACTATGAACAAGTCGTCCAGCAATTGCACACCCGGCTCGACGAATCGGTCGACGCCATCAAGCTTTAGCGCGACGTGTAGCGTTCGACGAGCAGTTCGAGCAACTTCATCCCAGCAATCGAGTTCCCTTTTGAATCGAGGGCAGGCCCAAAAATACCAAAGCCGACATCACTCAATCCGAGCTCGTGTTTGCCGGTCGCAAGAATCGCACCCGACACCCCGCTCTTTCCGGGCAGGCCGACACGGACGGCAAACTCACCCGATGCATCGTACATGCCGCACGTCGTCATGATGGCTTTGACGATACGGACGACACGACGTGGAATCAACTCTTCGCCGGTGACCGGGTCTTCTCCGTTACCTGATAGAATCCGGCCGATGCGAGCCAAGTCAAAACAATCGATTTCGATGGCACACTGTTTCGTGTACACATCGATAATCTCATCGACATCGCCCTCGACGATTCCGTGATGGCGCATGAAATAGAGCAAGGCCCGGTTCAAGTCGGTCGTCTCGTATTCCGAGCGGGCGACTTTTTCGTTATACGTGACTTCCTCGACCGGGACATCGAGCAACGTCGCCAAAAATTGACGGAACTGATAGATTTTCAGCTCCGCCGTGTCCCCTAAAATCATGCTCGTGACCGCGAGCGCCCCGGCGTTAATCATCGGATTGAGCGGTTTCGATGGCACCGTCTCTTCGAGTTTGGCAATCGAATTGAATGCATCCCCCGTCGGTTCCATACCGACTTTTGAGAACACGTAATCTTCTCCGAACTCCATCAAGACGTAACAGAGCGTCAACGCCTTCGAGACGCTTTGAATCGTGAACTTATGATGGACGTCCCCCGCATGAATATAAGAACCATCAGGTAGGCAAATCGCCACGCCGAGCAAATCATCTTGTACATGCGCGAGCTCCGGAATATAGTCGGCGACTTTTCCTTGTGCTGTGTACGGACGACACTCGTCGACCAAATGCGCCAACTGCTGTTCCAATACGTTCATCCAATCACCCCATGTCCGATAGTTTTTACCCGGGTCATCTTAACATATTTGAAGACGGTTAACCATCAAGTGGACCGTCTTCCTTGTCCGGCTTATACCATTCCTCGTCGGCCCATATGACCGGCGGGCTGTCCTCGTCACCTTCGAGCTTCTCGCCATGCCGATTCATCGAGACGATGAACGCGATGATGCCGACGACGACGACCGCGGCCGTTATCCCGAACCAAACCATAGGTGGTCCTCCTTCCAATCGTGACGAATTTGTCTTGAACCGTGTGAGACTTATCCTATGTCTACGTCAACATTCTCGGTACCGTTAGTAGGAATACTACATAGAAATGGGTGAATGGATTGAACAAGATTGCAATCATCGGTGGAGGGATTACTGGCATGGCTGCCGCGTATTATGCGAAACAGGCGGGAGCGCACGTCACATTGTATGAAGCAAGTGACCGGATTGGCGGAAAAATCAAGACCGTTTATCGGGACGGCTTCGTCTTAGAATGTGGGCCGGACGGATATATGGCCCGTAAGCCGACATTGACCGAGCTGATCACCGAACTTGGGCTTGACGACGATCTCGTCCGGTCGATGACCGGGACCTCGTACATTTACGTCCGGAACCGACTGCGACAGATGCCTGCAGGTTCGGTCATGGGCATCCCGACCAAGTTCTGGCCGATGGTCAAAACGGATCTGTTCACGTGGCGCGGCAAGTTTCGGGCCGGTATGGATCTCGTGTTACCCCGCGTCTATGCGGGATCAGATATCTCGCTCGATACGTTTTTTCGGGCCCGGCTCGGGTCGGAAGTCGTCGAGGCGATGATCGAACCGCTCCTGTCAGGGATTTACAATGGTACGCTCGACGATATGAGCATCGAGTCTACTTTCCCTCAGTTTATCACGATTGAACAAAAAACACGCAGCCTGATCCTCGGTATGAAAGCATTGACACCTCCTGTCCAAGCCGGTGTCAAACCGCGCGAGGCCGGTAAATTTTTATCGCTCGGCCAAGGGCTTGGTGTCTTGATCGAGGCGCTCCGTCCATCGATTGATCGCCTCTGTCTCGAGACACGAGTCGCGGCAGTCCGGCCCCATGAAGTGGTGCTCGAGGACGGAAGGGTCGAGTCGTTTGACGGCATCGTGTTAGCCACCTCGCCGAACGCCCTCGGCCCGCTCCTCGGTCTCCCGGAAGCGGAACGGTTGTCGTCATTGAAACGCACGTCTTCCATCACCGTGCTCGCGGCGTTCGAGAAAGCAGACGTCGAGGCACTCGACGGGACGGGCTACGTCATCGCCAAAGGCGAAGGCAACGCCTTGACCGCTTGTAGCTGGATGCATAAGAAATGGCCGCATATGGCACCCGAAAACAAGGCGCTGTTACGCGTCTACATCGGCTCCGCGTTCGTTCCCGACTTGTTGACAGAATCCGACGACACGATTGCCGACTTCGCGCTCCGTGAACTTCGGAAAATTCAACACGTCGGTACCCCGATCTTCACGAGAGTCGAGCGTCACGTCGACACGATGCCGCAGTATGAGGTCGGTCATAAACAATACGTGCGCGCGTTCGAGGAGACGATGTCCTCCCTCGACGGCGTCGAAGCTTGCGGGGCGATTTTACACGGCGTCGGTCTCCCTGACTGCGTCGACTCGGCCAAACAAGCCGTCACACGCATCACGGCAAGACAGGCGGTGTCCGTATGAAACGAATCGACTACAACGAGAATCCGTTCATCGTCATTTGGGAAGTGACACGCGCCTGTGCGCTTTCCTGCGTCCATTGCCGGGCCGAGGCCCAGTTCCATCGTTATCCGGATGAACTCGACACCTCCCAAGGTAAGGCGCTCATCCGCGACATACATGCGATGGACAATCCGATTCTCGTCTTTACCGGGGGCGACCCGCTCATGCGCGAAGACTTGTTCGAGTTGACGGCATACGCCGCTTCGCTCGGCATGCGCGTATCGATGACCCCATCGGCAACGCCACGCGTGACCCATGACGCCGTCAAACGGGCGAAAGATGCCGGATTGACGCGCTGGGCGTTCTCGCTCGACGGTCCGGACGCCAAGTCGCACGACTATTTTCGGGGTACCCGTGGCAGTTTCGAACGGACGTTGCGCGGTATCTCTTACTTCCGGGAAGAAGGCATGTCATTCCAAATCAATACGACGGTCACGGAATATAACGTCGATCAACTCCCGGAAATCGCCAAACTCGTCGGTGAGCTCGGGGTGTCGGTATGGACGCTGTTCTTCCTCGTTCCGACCGGCCGCGGGTCGATTCTGCAGCCCATCTCCCCGGAACGGCATGAAGATGTGCTCCGCTGGGCGTTCGCGTTGCAAGAACACGTCCCATTCATCATCTCGACGACCGAGGCCCAGTTTTATCGGCGCATCGCCCGGCAAGAGAACTTGAACCGAAAACAAGTTGGATTGTCTCCCATCGGCCATCCACATGACGATCTCGCTAAAGCACCCCGCGGCACGAATGACGGGAACGGTTTCGTGTTTATCTCGCATACGGGCGACGTGCAGCCGTCCGGGTTCTTACCGATTACGTGCGGCAACGTGAAACAAACACCGCTCGCCGAGATTTACCGGCACCACCCGGTTTTTAAATCCCTACGCGATCCCGATACTCACCACGGAAAATGCGGCTACTGCGAGTATCGCTACGTGTGCGGCGGCTCGCGGGCCCGGGCTTATGCCGTCACCGGCGACTATAAGGCCGAAGAACCGTACTGCATCTATCAACCTACACCTATCTGATAAACAAAGAGCGCCGGCATCAGCCAGCGCTCTTTCAATGTTTAATGCGTCACTGTTGCGGGACGAAGCGTCAGCTCGTCGTTCTCGACATCGATGACGACCGTCTGGCCGTCCTCGATGTCTCCGGCGAGGATGCTACGGGCGAGTTTCGTCTCAATCGTCCGTTGTACGTACCGGTTGATCGGACGGGCCCCGAACTGTGGCTCATACGCCTCGTCGGCGATGAACACTTTCGCGGCATCTGTGATCTCGATTTGAATCGAGCGCGCCGTCAAGCGACTACCCATGCGCGCGACTGCTTTTTCGACGATTTGGCCGATTTGGGCCCGCGTGAGCGGATGGAACAAAATCGTCTCATCGACCCGGTTCAAAAACTCGGGACGGAAGTGGCGGCGGAGCCGCTCGATGACTTGGCGTTCTTCCGCCTCATCGATGACACCATCTTTCGCCGCTTCGAGCAAGATGTCGGCCCCGATGTTCGATGTCATGATGACGATTGTGTTTTTGAAGTCGACGACGCGTCCGTGCGAATCGGTCAAGCGACCATCATCGAGCAGTTGCAGCAAGATGTTGAACACATCGGCGTGCGCTTTCTCGACCTCATCGAACAGGAGCACCGAGTACGGGTTGCGGCGGACCGCTTCCGTCAACTGGCCACCCTCTTCATAGCCGATATAACCCGGAGGTGCTCCGACGAGACGCGATACGGCGTGTTTCTCCATATACTCGCTCATGTCGAGACGTACGATATGGTCTTCCGAGTCGAACATCGCCTCGGCGAGCGCTTTCCCGAGTTCGGTCTTCCCGACACCGGTCGGCCCGAGGAAGAGGAACGATCCAATCGGACGGTTCGGATCTTTAATGCCGGCTCGAGCCCGAATGACGGCATCACTGACGAGGCGAATCGCATCGTCTTGTCCAAAGACACGTTGATGGAGCACCGTCTCGAGGTTGAGCAACTTATCTCGTTCTCCTTCGGTCAATTTCGTCACGGGAATGCCCGTCCATTTCGAGACGACCTCGGCGATCTCTTCCTCGGTCACTTCTTCGCGGACGAGTTCACGTGTCACCGAACCGGCGAGCCGTTCTGCTTCCGCGAGTTCACGCTCGAGTTCCGGGATACGGCCATATTTGAGCTCGGAGGCCCGGTTCAAATCGTAGCGGCTCTCAGCTTCTTGCAGTTCGAGCTTCACTTTTTCTAAGTCGCCACGGATGTGTTGCACTCGGTGCGTCGACTCTTTCTCGTTCTCCCAGCGGAGTCGGAGCGCGTCCGACTGTTCGCGAATTGAGGCGAGTTCTTGTTGCAGCGCATCGAGTCGTTTCTTCGAGGCGTCATCACTTTCTTTCTTCAAAGCCGCCTCCTCAATCTCGAGTTGCATGACGCGACGTACGAGTTCATCGAGTTCGGCCGGCATCGACTCCATCTCCGTCCGAATCATCGCACACGACTCGTCGACAAGGTCAATCGCCTTGTCCGGCATGAATCGGTCGGTGATGTAGCGATTCGATAAGACTGCCGCTGCGACGAGCGCGTTGTCGTGTATGCGGACACCGTGGTGAATCTCGAAGCGTTCTTTCAAACCTCGCAAAATCGACACCGTGTCTTCGACGTCCGGTTCGTCGACGAGCACTTGTTGGAAGCGGCGCTCAAGTGCCGGGTCCTTCTCGATATATTGGCGATACTCATCGAGTGTCGTCGCGCCGATGCAGTGGAGTTCGCCGCGGGCGAGCATCGGTTTGAGCATGTTCCCGGCATCCATCGCCCCTTCGGACTTGCCGGCTCCGACAATCGTATGCAGTTCATCGATGAAGAGGATGATTTTCCCTTCCGCTTCTTTCACTTCGTTCAAGACAGCTTGGAGCCGCTCTTCGAATTCGCCGCGATATTTGGCCCCGGCGACGAGCGAACTCATATCGAGGCTGAAAATCGTCTTATCTTTCAAGCTTTCCGGAACGTCGCCGCGAACGATGCGTTGGGCGAGCCCTTCGACGATTGCCGTCTTCCCGACACCCGGCTCCCCGATTAAGACCGGATTGTTTTTCGTCTTCCGGCTCAAGATGCGGATGACGCGCCGAATCTCGCTATCGCGCCCGATGACGGGATCGATTTTCCCGGTCTTCACTTCTTGAATCAAGTCGCGGCCATACTTCGTCAAGACATCATACGTCGCTTCCGGCGACTTCGACGTGATGCGCCGATTTCCGCGGACGGCGACAAGCGCCTCGCGTAGTTTCTCTTCGGTCACACCTTTGCGCTCGAGCATGCTTTGCGCTTGGCTCTTATTCATAATGATGCCGAGCAGGACGTGCTCGACCGAGACGTACTCGTCACTCATACCGGTCGCTTCCCGTTCCGCCGTCGTCAACACGTTCAACAGCGAGGCCGAGATCATCGGCGTCGTCGGCGTCTGAAGCTTCGGTGCGTTCTTGAGTGCCATCGCGACCTCGGCCTCGATGTCGGCGACGCTCAATTCCATTTTTTGCAGTAGGAGCGGCGCGATGCCGTCCGTTTGTGAAATCATCGACGCCAAGACGTGCCATTCGTTCATCTCGCTATGGTGGTACTGTTTCGCAAGTGCCTGCGAACTGACGATGCCTTCATGTGCTTTATCGGTAAATCGATTGAAATCCATTCTGCTTCCTCCTTAGGCTCAACGTTCGAGTTGTTCGTAAACAGATCGGTGGCCGGCGTCTAGCGGCAAGTCGACTTCGAGTTGGACGAAGAGATCCGACCGGACTTTCGAGGCGGTCATGAACCCGCGCCCTGGGATGCGCATCCGTTGACCCGGGCGTGACCCCGGTTTCACTTTCAGTTTGACCCGGCCACCATCTAATGTCGCCACGACGACTTCTGTGCCGTCGAGGAAAGCGAGCGGGCGCAACCGTTTGACGGTAATGACGTTCGCTCCTTCTCGACGGTACGTATCATCATCCGTGAAATGCAGCTCGACGTACACGTCGCCGCGGTCACCCGCTTGTCCGACCTTGCTACTCTTACCTTTGAGCCGTAACTTTTGCCCTTCGTGGGCGCCTTGCGGGATTTTCACGTTGACCGTCCCCGTCTGGAGACGCAGACTCACTTTGGAATCAGACGTCAATTGACTGAGTGGGACATTGACACGGACCGTCTCATCGAGGTCTTCTTCGACCGCTTGATTAAAGAAGCTGCCGAACATGTCCTCGAACCCGAACGTCCGCGACGTTGTCCGTGACCCGCCGCCAAACTGGCGGAACAAGTCTTCGAACTGGGCCGACCCTTCCCCATATCCGTCGCCGCTGTAAGTCCCTCCGCCGAACGTCGGCCCTTCTGGACTGCCATAGCGGTCATAGTTCGCTTTCTTATCGGGATCGCTCAGCACATCGAACGCTTCTTGGATCGCTTTGAACTTGTCCTGTGCGTCCGAGTCTTTGTTCACATCCGGATGGTATTGTTTTGCCAGTTTTCGATACGCTCGCTTAATGTCTTGGTCGGACGCCTCTTTCGGCACGCCAAGGACGTCATAATAGTTTTTTGCCATCTCGTTTCACCTCACCTATTTCTTACCCGATTCTGTTAAGTCTATTCTACCGATTTGGTCAAAGAAGGTCAAAGAATTTCCTCGTTACTTAGCATACGAAAAAAAGAAGGCATCCGTTTCATCACGATGCCTTCTTACGATTAGAAATATACTCTTGGACTGTCCATGCCTTCTTCGAACACGATGGTCACTTCTTGTTGGCCACCGAGTGAGGTGACGTTAATGCGGACCGGTACGTTCCGGTTGTACTCCCACCGGTTCTCGAGCAGACCGACGACGTGTTGGGTGAACCCGACGAGCTCGGCCCGGCTATAAAACTGGATTGGGATGTCGATTTCGATTCGTGACAACTCGCCGTTTTGATAGAAGCCCTTCCCGATCATTCCGCTGAAATCCGGGAACACATCGGCAATCCGATCACTGAAGAGGGAGAACTTTTGGGCATCGTCGCGCACTTCTGTCGTCGCCGTGGCGGACGGGAAGTAATAATATGTCTCATCGATGGCGGTCCAGTCGTTTGCCGCCACTTCATTAGCTGAGCCGACGAATGCCGATTTGATATAGTTCCCTGGTGTCGGTGAACCTTGCGGCGCTTTCATATACAACGCGACGTTAATATCGAGGTCTTTAAAGTCCTCACGTTTCCGCAACTGGGCGACGAGTTCATTCGCCATGCGTTCTCCTTCAGCGATGACTTTCTTCTCGTCCAACTTTTCCGTATAGGTCGGACCGAAGTTCGGCGCCTGGAACACGTACTCTTGATTCAAAATCAAGGCGAACGACACACCGCCGAGTTGATACCCACTATCCGTTTTCGTCATATAGTTTTGTTCGACGAGCGATGCCAAATAGAGTGGCGACTTTTTGTTCTCTTCGACGAACTGCTCCTCGGCCACTTCGGCCGTGCCGTTCGCATACGCCGGGTTGAGCGGAACGAGACCTTCTGACGTTTTGTCTTTACGGCCAAGCAGACGCGATACATCTTCACTCGTCAATAGCTGTCCTTCTTGATAGGCGTACTTCTCCGGATCGAACGCGCCGGTCGAATGGCGCATGAGGCCGAGCTCCACTTCTTCGAGCTCGAGCGATGAGCTGACTTGACGTTGCGCCAGTCCTCGGGCCGCAGCTGGTTTAAACGGAATGACCATCTGGTAATATGAATCACGCGCTTGAATCGCTTGAGTGACCCCTTCGGCTGCCGTCTCTTCGCCTGTCGGTGTGACTTCTTCTTCCCCCATCGGGATTTTCATAGAGCATCCGCCGAGAAAAACCGTCGCGGCGAGAGCTGGGATGAGCATCTGTTTCCATTTCATCTATGTCTGAACTCCTTTAATGATTCGTTTCGTTACACTTCGTCCATTATAACAAAATCATCCGTTGAAAAAAGTGTCGAAGCGGAATCAGTGCCAATTCACAGCAAAACACCCTTCAACTCGAGTTGAAGGGTGTCCACGTCATGCTTTCGGAGATGGGCGACGTCGATGCGTCAAGAACAAGAGACCGAGCACGATCAAGACGAGTCCGAGTACCGTTCCCCACGTTTTTGTCGTGCCGGTCATCGGAAGGGTCGCTTGGTCTGGCGTCACCGGAGTCGTTGGTTCCGGCACATAAACCGATTCATCTTGGTCATCACGGTTATCGTTGCCCGGTTTTGGAAGGTTTTGCTTCACGTGCACGGTCGCCTCGACCGTCCGCGACACGCGCGCCTCACGATTGACTTCGAACGTGAACGTCGTCCGGTTCGTGAGCACTGCGCCGGCCCGCACATCATAAGATGGCAAGAGTACTTTCTCCATCTCGAGTACGACCTCTTCGCCGGGGATTAATCCGTTCTCGACTTCGGCCAGAGCACGCATGCCGTCTCGGAGCGTCTCGGTCGTCTCGCGCTGTTCTTTGGTCGTCAACGCCCCGCTCGTCCATTCGTCGATGACGTCGACGAAGTACAAGGTGACGTTCGACGTGTTCGTGATTGTATACGTATAGCGAATCGCCTCACCTGGATGCACCGTTTCGGGACGCGCCGTCTTCGTGACGGTGAAGTCAGCTTGATTCAATAAGACGATTTGTTGGCTCTCGGCATCGATGACTCGACCGTAAGCATCGGTCGCAGCGACGCGGAACACGTTCCCGATTTCAGGAGCGCTCGTCCGATCGTAATCGGTTGGAATCAATAAGTTGACGGTCGCCTCGACTCGTTCCCCAGCGAGAAGCCCATCATCGCCGACGAGTGCCAATAAGCGCTCGCGGACGTTTGCATTGAACGTGTCGACCGCCTTGGCGTCGATGTCGCCGCTAAAAAACTCATCTTCGATGGATGTAATCGTGAGCGCCGTCTCGCCTGTGTTCTCGATAACGAACGTATACGGAATCATCCCACCGACGACGGCTTGATCAATGTTTGCCTCTTTCCCGACCTCAAGGCCAATCGTCTCGTTCGGTACGACCGTGACGCTCGCTTCCGTACAAGCTGCCGGAACGGTCTCGTCTTCAACACCGATACAGAACGTATTCGTCACAACGGTCTCACTCGTCACGTCTGGTGCGAATGTGTCGAACTGAATCGTCGTCGTTCCGACCGGTATCGTCGGGAACGTCCAATCAAAGGCAGGCGGTCCGCTCACGGTCGTTGGAGCGACCGAGCCTTCCGGACCGAGCACTTCGACCGAATCCGCGACGACGGTCAACGCTTCGGGCACTGTGTCGGTCACAGATAAGTTCTCAATCGGAGCGCCCGTCACATCGATAACGAGCCGATACGTCACCAAATCTCCGCCTAACACACGTTCAATCGGCCCGTCGGCACCGAGCACCAATTGATCGATGGCAACTGCTGGACTAGCGGAAGGTGCGGCCACTTCTTCTGTGACAGGTTCCTCTGGTGAGGGCTCCGGTTCAACGAGCGGGGGCTCGACCGGTATGTCGACGTCCGGAACCGTCTCCGTCCCGTCACCACCCGGTTCGCTCGACTCGCCTGCAAGCTCCTTCATCTGAAACGCATAGACGGCGTTCGGAAATGAATAAGGAACACCGGCTTTGTCATACAAGGTGACTTGATCGATCGTCGTCAAGTCGATTTCTGTCGCATCAATCATGAACCGCCAAATCGTTGACGTCTCACGCGCCCCGTAATACGTGACGTCTGCGTAAATCAAACTCGCGTCATCGTACGCTTCGATTTCTTCAGGACTCAAATCAATTTGTGCATAAATTGGCATAGGTGTCATTGTCGTGTTCGCGTAACTTCCATGCGGTGCCCACATGCCAATCAATACGAGGACGAATGTGATGAGTGCGATGAAACGTCGGTTGGTGCGTTGCATGATGGTCCCCTCCTCTAAGGTGTGACGAACGTCTGCGATGACACGCTCCGGCACAGGAGAGGGATGGAGGATGAGTGTGCGCGAGTCGTGGTGTAAGGTCTTGGTGTCGAAAAGTATTTGTAGATACTAATCATTACCCGTCTCGTGAGGACCCGAACCTGCTCGAAAACGGAAACGTTTTAAAATCAGGTCAATGAAAAAAAGGCCCTCCCACCGGAGGACCTCATTCAAGATGGGTCGGCTAAGAAGGCGAGCAACGCCGCCTCATCCCACACTTCGATGCCAAGTGACTCGGCTTTCGTCAATTTCGAACCTGCCTTCTCACCGGCGACGAGGAGGTCGGTGTTCTTGCTGACGCTGCCTGTGACGCTCGCACCGAGCAGTTCGAGTTGCTTCCCGGCTTCGCCACGCGTCATCTCATGCAGTTTCCCGGTCAAGACGACCGTCTTTCCGGCGAGTGGCGCATCGGCGTCGACCGGTCGTTTCGCACCTTTGAACGTCAAATTGACACCTGCCGCTCCGAGGTCACGGACGAGGTCACGCGCTTCCGGCTTCTCGAAGTATAAGACGATCGATTCAGCCATCTTCGTACCGATGCCATCGATGGACGTCAATTCGTCGACCGATGCCTCCATGACCGCTTCCATCGTCTCGAACCGTTCCGCAATCAACACGGCCGCTTTTTGGCCGACGAGGCGGATACCGAGCGCGAACAAGACACGCTCGAGCGAATTCTGTTTCGATTGTTCAATCGCCGCGAGCAGATTCGTCACCGACGTCTCGCCCATCCGGTCGAGCGCGAGCAACGCATCCCGGTCGAGACGATACAGGTCGGCCACGTTACGGACGAGGTCAGACGCATGGAGTTGCGTAATCACTTTCTCGCCGAGCCCATCGATATTCATCGCCGGGCGCGATACGAAATGAATCAGCCCTTCGAGCAGTTGGGCCGGGCATTCTGGATTGACGCAGCGATGGTCCGCCTCGCCTTCTAACCGGACGAGTTCAGATTCACAAGCTGGACAATGCGTCGGGAAGACGATTTCCGTCTCCTCCCCGGTCCGCTCACTGACGAGCGCCGAGACGACGGCCGGGATGACGTCCCCGGCTTTCTTGATGACGACGCGGTCTCCGATGTGAAGGTCCTTCTCTACAATGAAGTCCTCATTATGGAGCGTCGCATATGTCACGGTCGAACCGGCGACCGAGACCGGTGCAAAGCGCGCGCGCGGCGTGACTTTCCCGGTCCGTCCGACACTGAAGTCGACGTCTTCAATCGTCGTCACGACTTCCTCGGCCGGGAACTTATAGGCGACGGCCCAACGCGGACTCTTCGCCGTGAAGCCGAGCTGTTCTTGCTCTTCGTAAGCTGCGACTTTGATGACGATGCCGTCAATCTCGTACGGCAACTCCGACCGCTTCGTCACATACGTTTCAATATAGTCCCATAACTCATCGGCCGTATGACACGTCGTGTATTCTTGGCTGACGGCAATCCCGAGACGGCGCAAATATTCGAGCGACTCGTCATGCGAGGCGACGAGATCGTCCGTCGAGACGAGCCCGTAGGCGAAGAACGCCAAGTTCCGCGACGCCGCGATTTTCGAGTCGAGCTGCCGGAGCGAACCTGCCGCCGCATTGCGTGGGTTGGCGAATAGTGGTTCGCCGAGGCGTTCCCGCTCGTCGTTCAAATGTTCGAACGACCGTTTCGGCATGTACGCCTCACCGCGCACCTCGAACGTGACGTCCTCGTTCAACCGGAGCGGAATCGAGCGGATCGTCTTCAAGTTTTGCGTGATGTCTTCCCCAGTCGTCCCGTCCCCGCGCGTCGCGCCACGGACGAGCCGACCCTCTTCGTATTTCAGCGACACGGCGAGCCCGTCAAACTTGAGCTCGGCGACGAACAGCGGACTATAGCCGAGATCTTTCTCAATCCGTTCGACCCATTCGACGAGTTCTTCTTTGGAGAAGACGTTCCCGAGCGACAGCATCGGCGTGTCATGTGTCACTTTGACGAACGCATCGAGCGGGACGCCGCCGACACGTTGCGTCGGTGAATCCGGACTCCGGAGTTCCGGATAGTCCGTCTCGATTTCAATCAATTCGTTCATGAGACGGTCGTATTCCGCATCCGGAACACTCGGTCGGTCGAGCACATAATATTCATACCCGTATTGATTTAACTTTTGACGAATCGCTTCAACGCGTTCTGCCATCTCCATATGATCACCTCACGCTTTTTCGATTGGGGCAAACTTGGCGAGCAGGCGCTTGATGCCGACGGCCGGGAAAGCGATATCGAGCTCGAGCTGATCGCCTTCGCCACGCGTCTGAACGACCGTGCCTTGTCCCCATTTCTTATGATTGGCCTTGTCCCCAACGTTCCAACCGATTGATTCGGCGCCGGACGACTGGGCAAGTTTTGGTTTCGGTTTCGAGCTGAAGCCGTTCACAGGAAGTTTCCCCGGCGACTCGACTGGATTCCATGGCATCGGCTTCTTCGCTTTGCCCGATCGCTCCAAGAGCGTCTCTGGCAACTCGTGCAAGAAGCGCGACTCCGGGTTGTTTTGGAAACGCCCGTACAACATGCGGGACTGGGCCCGTGTCAAATAGAGACGCTTCTCGGCCCGCGTGATGCCGACGTACGCGAGACGGCGTTCTTCTTCCATCTCTTCCGGGTCGTTCAAGGCACGGCTGTGCGGGAACAACCCTTCTTCCATCCCAATCAAGAAGACGACCGGGAACTCAAGTCCCTTGGCCGAGTGTAGCGTCATGAGTGTGACTTGGTGTAACTCGTCGACTTCTTCGAGCGTGTCGAGGTCCGAGACGAGCGTCAAATCGGTCAAAAAGGCGACGAGTGTCTGCTCGTCACTCTCTTTCTCAAAATTTTGGGCGACCGAGAGGAACTCTTGCAAGTTCTCAAGGCGGCTCTCGGCTTCGAGCGTCTTCTCGATTTTGAGCATCTCTTCGTAGCCTGACTTCTTCAACACTTCTTCAATCAATTCCGAGATGGACAAGTAGTCGGCCATTTGACGCAAATCGACCATCAATTGACGGAACTCGGCGAGCTTCGTCGCTGTGCGCGGCGCAATGCCCGACAGTTCGATGTCACGAATCGCTTCCATGAGCGACACGCCTTGCATCCCGGCGAAGTCGCCGAGCTTATCGACCGTCGCGGCGCCGATGCCGCGCTTCGGTTCGTTGACGACACGGACGAATGAGATGTCCTCGTCTGGGTTGGCGATTAAGCGCAAATACGCCAAGATATCCTTGATTTCTTTTCGTTCATAGAACTTCGTCCCGCCGACCATCTTATACGGGATGTTCGACTTGAGGAGCATTTCCTCGAGTCCGCGCGATTGGGCGTTCGTCCGGTACAGGACGGCCATCTCACCGTAATCGATGCCTTCTTGGCGGAGCTCCTTCATCTGATTGATGATGAAGAACGCTTCATCCCGGTCATCCGAGGCGACATGCAAGAGGAGTTTCTCGCCTTCGACGTTCTCGGTCCAGAGCTGCTTGTCTTTTCGACCCGAGTTGTTTTGAATGACACCGTTCGCCGCTTCCAAAATCCGCTTCGTCGACCGATAGTTTTGTTCGAGCAAGATGACGTGCGCGCTCGGATAATCCTTCTCGAACGTCAAGATGTTGGCGATGTCGGCGCCGCGCCAGCGATAAATCGACTGATCCGAGTCACCGACGACACACAGGTTCTCATGCGCCTGCGCGAGCAGCTTGACGAGCGTGTATTGGGCCCGGTTCGTATCTTGATACTCGTCGACGTGGATGTATTGGAACTTCTTCTGATAAAACACGAGCACGTCCGGCGCTTCTTGGAACAACTGAATCGCCTTCATGATCAAGTCGTCAAAGTCGAGCACATTGTTCTGCTTCAATTTCTTCTCATACGCCGTGTAGACGTCCGAGATGACTTTCTCGTACGGATTGTTGCCGACGAGTGCGGCCGCGTCTTGCGGCGTGCGTAGCTCGTTCTTATGGTTCGAGATCATACCGAGGAGCGTCCGTGGCTCATATTTTTTCGGGTCAAGGTTCAACTCTTTAAGCACTTGCTTGATGGCCGTCAACTGATCGGACGAGTCGAGAATCGAGAAGTTCCGGTCATAACGGATGCGATCGATGTCACGCCGTAAAATCCGGACACACATCGAGTGGAACGTCGAAATCCAAATATCGTCCGCGACGCCACCGACGAGGCGGGCGATCCGGTCTTTCATCTCGCGAGCCGCTTTGTTCGTGAACGTAATGGCGAGAATGTTCCACGGCGCGATTTGTTTCGACGCCATCAAGTAGGCGACGCGATGCGTCAAGACACGTGTTTTCCCAGACCCTGCCCCGGCCATGATGAGCAACGGGCCGTCTGTATATTTGACCGCCTCCGCTTGCGGAGGGTTCATGCCTTTGACTAATTCTTCACTCAAGTTATACATAATCGTTTCCTTTCCCTATCCAAACATTTGTTCTTATTTTATCGGAGTGCTGCGACAGTCGCAAGCGCTCCTTCGAAATTGTCATAAATCACATTGCCGACGACGATCGTATCCACGTGTTCAGCCATCACCCGGGCCGACTCGTATCCGGTGATACCGCCCCCATAAAACAGATGGGCGTCCGGCACCGCTAGCCGCAATTCTTGGACGAGCTCGACCGATCCGAACGTGCCGCTATACTCCACATACAAGGAAGGCAGGTGGAACAAGCGATGTCCCGCTTCCGCATAGGCGATGGCTGTCTCGATGGACAAATCGGTCTTCGCCTCGGTCACGTGGGCCACTTTCGCATCTGGATTCAAGACGATATACCCTTGTCCGGTCACATCAGCATGAAACAAGTGTCCGTATCGTTCGAACGCCCTCGTTTGATGACCGATGACCCAGTCCACGGTGCCCGCGTTCAAGACGGTCGGAATGAAATAGTGGTCGAAGCCTCGAATCACTTGCTCGGGATGGCTCATCTCGAGCGCGAGCGGGATGCCGCATCCTTCGAGACGAGTATAGAGCGCGAACGTGTTTTCCGCGTCGACCCCGTCCGTCCCACCGATGAGGAAAGCGTCCGTGCCCGAACGGATGAGCGCTGCGAGCGCCGAATCATCGAGCGGTTTATTCGGATCAAGTTTAAAGACGTGGCGCCACGATTGAAAATCCATTCGGCTTCCCTCCCATTCGATACCTTCTCTAGTGTAGCGATTTTTCCCGTCGCTTGCATCTGTTGAACAAAAAAAGACTTGCCGAGGCAAGTCTCAAGCACGTCTGGCTTGCGTCTTTTGTTCGCGGGCCGTCATCCATTTGGCGACGACGAGTGCGAACAGTCCGTAAACCGGGATGAACCAGAGCGGATTGGCCAAAAAGAAGCCGAGCACTGGAATCTCGAGTAACGGTGAATCTGGCGAGCAGAGCGCTGTTCCGTTCACGACCGCGATGAACGGTAAGACCGGGACGGCGAACACGTAACCAAAGTTGATCCAAAAAGCCTTCATGATTTGAGCTCCTTAGCCTAAGATGATTGATTCTTTCGGATAGTTGTACATCCGTTTCGGCTGTCTCCGCTGCAAAATCAAGATGAAGGCGATGACACCGATTCGACCGATGAACATTAAAATCGTGAGTACCCATTTTCCGACGTTACTGAACTCTGCCGACAGACCGACCGACAAGCCGGTCGTTCCGAACGCCGAGCACGCCTCGAACAAGATGCGGGTAAGCGATGCGTCTTCAAAGAAGGTGAGCACCATGACCCCCGTGAGCAGGACAGCGAGTGACACCGTGATGATGACGAACGCTTTCCAAATATCCTCGAGCACAATCTCGCGCCCGAAAATTTTGATGGACGAGTCCCCGCGAATGAACGCGACGACCCCGAGCACGGCGACGGCGAACGTCGTCGTCCGAATCCCCCCGCCGACCGAGGACGGGGACGCCCCGATGAACATCAGAATCGATAACAATAACATACTGCCTTCCGAGAACAGGTTGACGTCTACCGTCGTCAAGCCCCCGTTTCGCGTCGTCACGGACTGGAACAAGGAATCCGAGAGCGCGAGCCAGAGCGGTAAACCTTTGAACGCGTTATTGTATTCAAATAGAAACAAGCCGACGGTCCCGACCGCGATCAATCCGAAGAACGTGGATACCGTCAATTTCGTGAACAACGAGAAGCGGCGCGGGAAATTCTCGCGTTTTCGCATAATGCGGTTCGTCAAATAGGTGCGAATCTCGACGAGGACCGGGAACCCGATGGCGCCACCGGTCATGAGCGCGATTTGCGTAAAGATGACGAACGGGTCTTCCCGGAACGGCGCGAGCGAACTGCCGGTGATATCGAACCCCGCGTTCGTCGTCGCACTGATCGAACCGAACAGCCCTTGCAGGAACGCCTCTCTGGCCGTATCAAAGTAATTTAAGTAATGGATTCCGAGCATGATTGCCCCAATCGCTTCAATCGTGATAACGGTGATGACAATTTCCGCAATATACTTCACGATTCCAGACATCGACGTCTGGTTCTGGTCCCGTAAAATCAGCTGACGCTCACGAAAGCCAATCCGCTTTCCGAGCAAAATCCACATGATGACGTGCAAACTGATCAGACCGACCCCGCTCACTTGAACGATGAACAGGATGATGAACAGCCCGAACGTCGAAAACGTATCCGTCACGACGATTGGCGTCAAGCCGGTGACGCTGACACAGCTGACCGCAAAAAAGACGAGATCGGTGAATGTGATCGTGACACCCGGCTGTCGCGCAATCGGTAAGGCGAGCAGAATGACAGACAACACGACCGCCGCGCTGTAAATCAACACGAGTGTCTGGACCGGTGTCAGCTTCCGGAAGAACAGCTGTAAATTTCGTTTCATAAACTTGTCTTGCATCTCGCCCCTCCTCTCCCATCAAAAACAAGATGACTCTTACGAGTCACCTTCTGATTGTTTTAGACGTTCAAGGGCAAGATCATAACCGCCAGACCCGTAGTTCAAGCAACGCTTGACGCGGGAAATGGTGGCTGTCGAAGCACCTGTCGCTTCTTCAATTTTATGATATGTGCTACCTTCACGAATTTGACGGGCTACTTCAAGCCGTTGGGCGAGCGCCTGTACTTCGTTCACGGTCGCTAAATCTTCAAATAGTTGATAACAATCTTCGAGTGTATCGAGCTTCAAAATCGCCTCAAATAGCTGATCGAGCTCTCGTCCTCGTAATTTATCGAGTTGCATCCGCAAGCATCCTCTCTCATCGTACTTCTTTATCATTCTAAAGCACGACCGGCTCGGACTCAACTGTTCATCGTAAAATCGCCGGAAATAGTATTTGTTTCTTCATCACTTCGTAAATCCCGAGCGGTGTGGCCCGCACATATGGCAAGTGCGTTGACGCCAAGAACAAGAGCGTATAAATCGGGTCTTCGAATTTGTATCCACGAATCAGTAGCTCGGCCCGCAACCCTTCTTCTTGGACAATCAACCGTTCGACCGGCTCCTTCGACGTCATTCCACAGAGCGGGAGCGGGATTTCCGCGATCACCTCACCGCGGTCGACAAGGACGATGCCGCCGCCAAGTTCCTTCATCCGCTCGAAAGCCGTCAACATGTCTTGTTTGCATTTCCCAAGAATCAAATAGTCACCGCTAATCGAATACGAACTGACGAGGCCTCCGAAGTCGTTGGCGAATCCTTTCAGCACCGTATTGAGGCGCCATTTCCCTTCTTTATCGAGCAGCATGAGGAACGACTCGTCCCCGTCACGTGGCAGCTCATCTTGTCCGGTATCGTGCGTGATTTTGAACAGCTTCATGATGACCGAGTTGACCATGTCGAGCCCGACCGGCATGCTGAACGATAAGTCGTTCGGCGTCAGTTCGATGTCGACGTTCGTCGACGGCATCAAGGCAAGCGCCGCATCGACGAGCTCGTTCGGAAATTCGGACGTCCCGTCCCGATAAATCCATTGCCCTTTGGCAATGACAGCGCTCGGGCGTGGCTCATCAACCGCATCCAAAATATTGAGATGGGCGATGCGTCCCGGCGCAATCGAACCGAGGACGTGATCGAGCCCGAAGTGTCGCGCCACGTTCAACGAGACGATGCGGTATGCTTCAATTGGAGGCAAACCCGCCTCAATCATGATTTTCACGAGCGCGTCTTGTAACCCGTCTTGATAAAATCCTGGCGTCGACCCGTCTGTCGTGACCATCACATGATCGAACGCCTCGAGTCCGGCGTCGAGCAGACCACGGATGAGTCCCGGAAGGTCAGGACGAATGGAAGAGTGACGGAGTGTTGTCGTATAGCCGTGTTCGAGCCGGCAGAGCGCTTCTTCGGCCGTCATCGCTTCATGGTCGCTGTGAACACCCATCAACGCCATCTTCGTCAACGTCTTCGCCGAAGCCCCTGGGAAGTGTCCTTCGACCGGGAGACCGCACGTCTCCGCATCGAGCATCCACTGAAGCATCTCGTCATCACCTTTTAACGTCCGTGGCCAGGCCGTCAATTCTCCGGCCATGATGACGTCCGGGTGATTGAACCAAGCGTGAATCCGCTCGGAGTCGACGAGAACGCTATCACGGTCAAGTTCGGTCTGCGTATCGAGACGCGCCCACCAGTACGTGCTCGTCGGAAGCTGTTGCATCGCTTCCAGTTGCGCAAACGCTTGCTCCTTATTTTGTAAAAAAAGAAGCATGTTGTCATTCACGAGCGTTGTCGTCCCCCGCTCACCTGCATACTTCGACAGCGTCGCCGGATTATATAGTTGGAATGGATGCGCGTGCGGCTCGATATAGCCCGGCACGATGTATTTCCCTGACATATCCACCGTTTCGACGGCAGCTTTCGGTACATCTGGCCCGACATAGACGATTCGGTCATGCTCAATCCATATGTTTGCTTGTTTCCACTGCTTGACGTACATATTTAAGTATGTGGCATTCGTCAATACGAGCGAAGGTGGTCTGACTTGGCTCACGACTTCTAATTGTGACCGAATCATCGCTTTAGACCACGGTGCCCGCGCCGATCGTTTTGGTGGCATCGAACCCAATCCTCCCTTAATCGCCTCGCCATTATTATTAGAAAATAATTTTGTAAGCGTTTTCTTTCATATGATTCAAGTTTACCTTTTCTCTGAAAGGCTCGCAAGCTATGTTGCCCATTGTAACGGAATTCACATGAAATTCACACAAATAAAGACGTCTCCCGCGGGAGACGCCTTCACCAATCGTACATCGTGACCGTCTTTTTCAAATAATGCTCGAGTTGAGCGAGCGGAACGGGCTTGCTGTAATGATAGCCTTGAATGAGGGAGCTGCTATGTTCGAGCACGAAGGCAAGCTGTTCCGGACGTTCGACTCCTTCGGTGACGATATCGAGCCCGAGCGTGTGGAACGTCTGATATAACCCTTCGAGCAACGCCCGGTCGAACGTGTTCTCCGGAATCCCTTTGACGAAATTCTGGTCGATTTTAATCAAGTCGAGTTGGAGCGACTGTAAAAACGACAGCGACGACGTGCCGACCCCGAAGTCATCGAGCGAGATTTTGACGCCGATGGCCTTGAGCGATTGAATGAACTGCTGAAGTTCGTATAAATTGCCGCCGACCTCGCTCTCGGTGATTTCCACATGGAGACGGTGAGGGTCAAATCTCGAACTCATCAACACTCGTTCTAATGAAGCTAAAAACGAACCGTCGGCGATTTGGCGCTTCGACACGTTAATCGAAAGGAACAAGTGATGTCGTTCCACGTGGTCTTTCATCTCTGTGACCGCTTGTTCGAGCACCCAACGACCCAAATCAGAGATGAGACCGAGCTGTTCGGCGACAGGGATGAAGAGTCCAGGTGAGATTTGACCTTTCGTCGGATGGTTCCAACGAATGAGCGCCTCGACGCCACGTACGGCAAACGGTCGCGGCGACACGATCGGTTGATAATACAGTTCGAATTCATCATGTTCGAGCGCATGGCGCAAGTCACGCTCCATCTCGAGCGTCTGTAAGTAGTGGCTTCCATCCTCGATTTCTTGGAACGTGAGCACTCGATTCTTTCCTGACAGTTTTGCCTCATGAATGACGACATCGAGCCGTCCCATCATCATCTCGTACGTATGGTGCGGTTCGGCACAAGTGAACACATCGATACCGATTGTCGCCGCCATCCCCTTCACCCCGTTGACTTCGGCCCAATCTTTCAAGTCTTTGATCAAACGCCGGGCGACCGGCTGCAATTGTTCGAGCGTCCAGCTTGGGTGGACGAACATGAATTCATCGGCACCGATTCGGGCGACAAATCCGTCTTCTTTATAAAAGTTGAGTCGGGAAGCGATATAAATCAGGACGGCGTCGCCTGTCCGGTGTCCGTACTGGTCGTTGATGCGCCGGAAATCGTCCAAGTCCAAACCGAGCACCCCGATTTGGTCTTGTTTGCCGCGTACGTTCGAGAAGTAGTCCTCAAGCGCGAGCCGGTTCGGGAGCAATGTCAACGCGTCACGAAACGCCCGATCAATCACTTCGGCACGTGTGTCTTCGAGTGCCGCGAGCACTTCATTCATGCTCGTCGCCATCTGTTCAATCTCATCGTGGCTGTTCGCATCACGACTGAGCCGGAGCCGACTATCCCGTTCGAGCGTGATCACTTTCAACTCACTGACGATTTCCATGAGACGTCGAATCACGACCCGGTGAATCGTCCACAGCAACGAAAAGAACAGACCGAGCCCAAGGACGACGAGGGCAATCATCCCGAGTCGCAACATCGCCACCGTATTTTCATAATGTGTTTGTTCGACGGTGAATTTGACTTCGAAATCAGACTGTTGAAACACGGTGCCAAGCGGAATCACGACCTCGGTCCCCGCATCGCCATCCGTGATAACCGTCTGATTTTGACGCGCAGGTTGAATCGTCAATGGAATTTTCGTCTGGGTGCTCATGTCCGCCAGAAATGCCGGGTCGACGAACTCGATCATGACGAGCGTACCTTGACTTGGACCACTACTATCACTTCGTAAAATCGGGTGACTGACGTACAGCGTCGGACCGAAATCACTCGCATAGATGCCGTTTTGCGTACCTTCCTGACTGCTTAATCGAGAAGTGACCGCCTTGATGAGCGTTTGTTGATCGGTTTTAGACAACGTCGTGCTCGCTGAACGGAACGACGAGTAGAACGCTTCTCCGTCCCGGTCCAAATAGACGATGGCATTGACGCTCAAGTTTTCAAGCGATTCCTCGCTAATGTTACTTTGGACATAGGAGGCGTTCCGTCGTTGAACGAACGTGTACGTGTCATTCCAGACGGCCCAATCGACGAGTGTGCGCTCGAGCGTATGCTTCCGATTGGCGAGCGTCTCTGACACGCTCGCGACTTGACTCTCGACCGTCTGCCGATCTTGTTCCATGCTTTTCTCGATAAAATAAGGGCGGACCCCAAAAAAGATGACTCCGACAAACACGACTATATTCACGGCCACCGCAATCATGAGCTTCGTCCGAATGCGCACGTCGACCACCTTCTTCCTTCAATCTACTCCATTATTGTAGAGCAGGAAGCGTGAATTCCCTTCTTTTCGCATGAAAAAAAGGACGGGTTGACCCATCCTTTAAAAAATACGTGCCAACGCCCGTCCCCCGATGTCTCGACGGTAGAACGTCTGTGGCAAATCAAGTTGTTCGAGTGCCGCATAGACGGCATGTTTTGCTTCGAGCAAGGTCGGTTTTGTCGACGTGAGCACGAACAAGCGTCCCCCGTTGCCGACGATGTCCGCCCCGTCACGGGTCGTGCCCGCATGGAACACGAGCACATCGTCTCGTAAGTCACCGAAGCCTGATAGTACCTGTCCGGTCGTCGCTCGATCAGGATAGCCTTCTGCCGCGACGACGACTCCAATCGTATAGCCTTCCACCCATTCAATCGGATACGGTTTCTGGTCCACGACCGCCTCGATGACGTCGAGGAGAGGCGATGCCAAGTTCGGGAGAATGACCTCAGTCTCTGGATCGCCGAACCGAGCGTTGAACTCGATCACTTTCGGGCCATCCGCCGTCAAGATGAGGCCTGCATACAAGAACCCTTCGAACGGAGTACCTCGTTCGACCATCGTCCGCGCGAGCGGGAAGAGCACGCGCTCGACCGCTTCCGTGTACACGGCATCGTCGAGATGAGGCATCGGGCTATATGCGCCCATGCCACCCGTATTCGGCCCTTTGTCGCCGTCAAACGCACGTTTGTGATCTTGTGACGTGATCATCGGGATGACGTGCTCGCCTGAGACGAACGCCATGAGCGAGAACTCTTCCCCGTCTAAAAACTCTTCGATGACGACACGGGACTGATCCCCGAACTTATCGGTGCCGAAGATGTCGTGAATCGCCGCCCGCGCCTCATCGAGTGTGAACGCGACGGTCACGCCTTTCCCGGCAGCGAGTCCGTCCGCTTTGACGACGAGCGGGGCTTCCGACTGATCGATATGACGTAGCGCCGACGCTGCGTCGGTAAACGTATCATATCCCGCTGTCGGAATATTTGCTTCGCGCATCACTTCTTTGGCGAACGCCTTGCTACCCTCGAGGAGCGCTGCCGCTTTCGTCGGTCCGAAGATGTGTTGACCTTCTGCTTGGAACGTATCGACGACACCGGCCATCAGGGCCGATTCGGGGCCGACAATCGTCCAGTCGATTCCTTCGCGCTTCGCAAACCCAACAAGGGCCGAGACATCCGTCTCTTCAATCGGCACGCACGTCACACCGTCCATATTGAGATTACCTGGGGCGACGAACACATCATGTCCGTCTTGTCCCAGTTTCCAGGCGAGCGCGTGTTCACGGCCGCCACGTCCAATGACGAGTACGTTCATCTTATCGCTCCTCTCAATGTTTGAAGTGTCGAACTGACGTGAACACCATCGTGATGCCGTGACGGTTCGCCGCTTCGATCGACTCTTCGTCACGAATCGATCCGCCCGGTTGAATGATGGCCGTGATCCCGGCCGCAGCCGCAGCCTCGACCGTATCGCCCATCGGGAAGAACGCATCGCTACCGAGAGCGGCCCCTTGAGCACGTTCCCCTGCTTGTTCGAAAGCGATTTTCGCCGCGCCGACGCGGTTCATCTGTCCCGCACCGATGCCGATTGTCGTCTCGTCTTTGGCGACGACGATGGCGTTGGATTTCACGTGTTTCACGACACGCCACGCAAGTTTCAAATCTTCCCATTCAGACGCCGTCGGACGACGATCCGTCACGATTTGGCATGACGCATCATCGAGTGTGACGTCGTCCCCATCTTGTACGAGGAGACCGCCCGCGACGGCTGTCAAGCGCATCCCTGTCATCTGGCCCATGTCGAGCGTCAATAACCGAAGATTCTTTTTCTCTTTCAATCGGTCAAGTGCTGCCTCACTAAAGGATGGCGCGATGATGATTTCTAGGAAGATGTTGCGGAGCGCCTCTGCCGTTTCCACATCGACTTCACGGTTCAAGGCGACGATGCCTCCAAAAATCGAGACCGGATCGGCCGCATGGGCTCTTGAGAACGCCTGGCTGATTGTCTGTCCGACAGCGACACCGCACGGGTTCATATGTTTGACGACGACCGCTGCCGGCTCCGTCAATTCGCTGAGCGCCTCGAGCGCCGCATTCGTATCTTGGATATTGTTATATGAGAGTTCTTTGCCGTGCAGTTGCTTCGCGTTCGCGAGCGTCATCCCGTGATAGAGCGGCGTCTTATAAAACGCTGCCTGCTGGTGCGGGTTTTCCCCGTAACGGAGGTCTTGTACTTTCTCATACGTGACCGTGAGCTGTTCCGGGAACGTCTCGCCGATCTGCTGCCCTAAATAGTCGGCAATCAAGGCGTCATACGCCGCCGTGTGACGGAACGCTTTTGTGGCAAGACGTTGACGTGTTTCGAACGTCGTCCCGCCGGCACGAACCGCTTCGGTCACATGACCGTAGTCGGCCGGGTCAACGACGACCGTCACGCTAGCATGGTTTTTCGCGGCTGAACGGAGCATGCTCGGTCCACCGATATCGATATTTTCAATCGCTTCTTCATACGTCGCATTCTCTTTCGCAATCGTCTCTTTGAACGGGTATAAGTTGACGACGACATAGTCGATTGGCTCGATGTCGTGGTCTCTCATCTGTTCGACGTGCGAGTCCAAATCGCGGCGTCCGAGCAGGCCACCGTGAACGAGCGGATGGAGCGTCTTCACGCGTCCGTCGAGCATCTCTGGGAACGACGTCACTGCTGAGATGTTTTTTACCGGAAGGCCGGCTGCGATGAGCGCTGCTTCCGTCCCGCCTGTCGAAATGAGTTCGATGCCCGCTTCATGCAACGCCTGCGCGAGCTCGACGATTCCTGTTTTATCTGACACACTCAGTAATGCTCTCACTTGAAAACCTCCTGTTGGATAAACACTTGTTGTAGTACGCGCGGATAGAGCTGATGCTCGACCGCTTGGATGCGTCTTGCCGCTTCGGCCGCATCACAGCCTGCGATGGCGACGTCTTGTTGGGCGATGATTGGTCCCGTGTCCATCCCGGCATCTACGTAATGAACCGTGACCCCGCTCGTCGGCACATTCGCCGCGAGCGCCTGACCGATGGCGTCTTTTCCAGGGAACGCCGGTAAGAGCGACGGATGGATGTTGATGATTTGCTTTGGATACGCGGTAAGCAGCACGTCCCCAATCAACCGCATATACCCGGCCAAGACAATATAGTCGGCGCCGAGTGCCTGTAGTAGGACGAGTATTTCTTGTTCGAATTCCGCTTTTGAGGCGTACGTCTTCGGTTCGAACGAGAAGGTCGGGATGTTGAACCGATCGGCCCGCTCGAGTACTTTCGCTTCTGGTTTGTCCGTGACGAGCAGGACGCATTCCCCTGACAAGTCGCCTCGGTCAATGGCTTGCCAAATCGCTTCGGCGTTGCTACCGGACCCGGAGGCGAAGATGGCAAATTTTTTCACTGGTCGACCCCCATGATGCGGACACCCGGTTTGGCATCGACTTTCCCGATGCGATGCGACGTCTCTCCGGCGCGCTCGAGCGCAGCTTCGACAGCTTCGACATCTTCAGGACGGACTGCGATCATGAAGCCGATACCCATATTGAACACGTTGAACATCTCTTGTTTCGAGACGTGCCCGACTTGTTCGAGCCAGTCGAACACGGGCAGGCTCGGCCAATTCGATGCGTCGAATGTGACACCGAGGCCTTCCGGCAGCATGCGTGGCACGTTCTCGTAAAAACCGCCGCCCGTGATATGGGCCATGCCTTGGACACGCCCCGTCGCGATGGCCGCTTTCGCCGCCTCGGAATAGATGCGCGTCGGCAACAAAAGGGCGTTCCCGAGCGTCGTGTCGAGCATGGCGATCTCATCAGTGTAGGCGAGCCCTTGCGATTCGACGATATGGCGGACGAGCGAGAATCCGTTTGAATGGACACCCGATGATGCGAGTCCGAGGACGATGTCCCCCGCTTCAATCGTCCGTCCATCGATCAGTGCTTCCTTCTCGACGACACCGACGGCGAATCCGGCGATGTCATATTCGCCGTCCGGATACATCCCCGGCATCTCGGCCGTCTCGCCTCCAACGAGGGCACAGCCCGCTTGGACACAGCCTTCGGCGACTCCTGCGACGATGCGCTCAAGTTTGGCCGGTTCCGCTTTTCCGGTCGCGATATAGTCTAAGAAATAAAGCGGTTCGGCCCCGTGGACGAGACAGTCATTGACACACATCGCCACACAGTCAATTCCAATCGTATCATGTTGGTCGAGCGCGAACGCGAGTTTGAGTTTCGTGCCGACCCCATCCGTTCCGCTGACGAGAATCGGATGTTTCAACTGCATCGAGCCAAGGTCAATCATCGCCCCAAAACTACCGAGCCCGGTCATCACTTCTGGACGCATCGTCCGTGCAACGTGACGCTTCATGCGTGATACTGCCTCATAGCCTGCCTCTAAATTCACACCCGCTTGTTCATATCTTAAACTCATCGTCAGTCCCCCTCAAGCTTTTGTCTCTGTTACAAGTTCCGCCAGTTCAGTTGGATAAAGTCCGGTGAAGCAAGCGGCGCACTGCCCGCGCAAGTTCCCTTCGAACGGCCGGTCGATTGCTTCGACCGTCCCATCCAATGTGAGGAACGCCAGTGAATCGGCCCCAATCTCTTCTTTAATCTCTTCGATGGATTTGGTGGCCGCAATCAACTCTTCCTTTGATGATGTATCGATGCCGTAATAGCACGGATGCTTGATCGGTGGTGACGTGATGCGCACATGCACTTCGGTCGCCCCGGCTTCACGGAGCAGTTTGACGATGCGTCGGCTCGTCGTCCCGCGAACGATTGAGTCGTCGACCATGATGACCCGCTTCCCGTTCACGACACCTCGCAGCGCCGACAGTTTCATCTTGACGCCGCGCTCCCGTAACTCTTGCGACGGTTGAATGAACGTCCGGCCGACGTATCGGTTTTTGATGAGTCCCATCTCGTACGGAATCCCGCTCGCCTCAGCGTAACCGATGGCCGCTGAGATACTCGAATCAGGGACGCCGGTGACGACGTCCGCTTCAACCGGTGCCTCGTCGAACATCTTTTTCCCCATCGCCTTACGGGCCGTGTGCACGTTGACGCCATCGATGATCGAGTCCGGCCGCGAGAAGTAGATGTATTCCATTGAACACATCGCGCGGACCGAGGCCTCGCTGTACCGCTCCGATACAATCCCGTCTTGCGTGATCATAAGGAGTTCCCCTGGCTCGACATCACGTACGTACGTCGCCCCCACGACGTCGAACGCACATGTCTCTGAGGCGAACACGTAGGCTCCGTCCTCGGTCTGGCCGAGCGAGAGCGGACGTAATCCGTGAACATCGACTCCGACGTAGAGCGCGTCTTCCGTTAAGAAGAGGAAGGCGAACGCTCCGACGAGACGAGCCAAGCTATCCGCGATTCGCTCTTTCATCGAGTTGCCGCGGCTCCGCTTAATCAAGTGGGCGACGACTTCCGTGTCAGATGTCGTCTGAAAAATCGCACCTTCCGCTTCGAGCATATGTTTCAACTCGTTGGCGTTGACGAGATTCCCGTTGTGCGCCATCGCCAAATCGCCCGTGAGCGACTTGAAGTGGAGCGGTTGGACGTTCTCGAGCGTGTTGCCGCCTGCCGTCGAATAACGGACATGACCGATAGCGTGATGCCCGGTCAATGCATCGAGCGACGGTTCGTCGAACACTTCAGCGACGAGGCCGAGCCCGCGTTTGGCGTGCAAGCGCTCGCCGTCAGCCGTGACGATGCCTGTCCCTTCTTGTCCCCGGTGTTGCAGGCTGTGGAGGCCGTAGTAGGCGAGATGTGACGCTTCGTGGTGATTAAATACCCCGAATACCCCGCACTCCTCGTTCATGCCTCGGATGTCATATAACATGGAATAGCTCCTTCCCATACCCGTTCAAGTTCCGTGACGTCCATTTCGATTAGGCGGTCGCTCGCACGCACCGTCAATTGTGGCGTGTCTGTCACCTGTCCGATGCGTGTCGCCTTCGTCAACTTCGCGAACGCATCGGCCTGATG
Organism: Exiguobacterium sp. s36; assembly: GCF_018618345.1. NCBI lineage: Bacteria > Bacillati > Bacillota > Bacilli > Caryophanales > Exiguobacterium > Exiguobacterium sp. s36. The sequence continues at coordinate 7,415 of NZ_JACSLW010000005.1, read as the reverse complement.
TGGCGCGACTGTGATGAGGAACCGTGACTGTGATTCGCTGAAAAGTGTCGTCACGAGATCTGTGTCGACTGTGACGTCTGCGCCGAAGCCCGTGCCGAACACGAGTTCAGGGAGTGCTGCGGCGAGTCCACCTTCCGATACGTCGTGGGCCGCCGTGACAAGTCCTTCCCGGATTGCTGCGAGGAGCGCTTGTTGCTGACGGCTCTCCGTCTCCAGGTCAAGCGTCGGCGCCTGTCCGCTCACTTGACCGTCTTGCAACATTTGAAGCGCACTGCCACCGAACTCAGGTTTTGTCTCCCCGAGCAAGAAGATGATGTCGCCTGCTGCTTTCGCGAACGACGTCGTGATATGTTCCGGTTTGTCAATCAAGCCGACCATGCCGACGACCGGCGTCGGATAAATCGCCGTCCCGTTCGACTCATTGTAAAGCGAAACGTTCCCACCGATGACTGGTGTGTTGAGGGCACGGCACGCTTCTGCCATCCCTTCGACAGCTTGATCGAGCTGCCAAAACCCTTCTGGCTTGTCCGGGCTACCGAAGTTCAAGCAGTCCGTGAGGGCGAGCGGTGTGGCGCCGCTGACAACGATGTTGCGCGCTGCCTCTGCGACCGCAATCGCACCACCGACACGTGGGTCGAGGTACACGTATTTGGCGTTGCAGTCCGTCGTCATCGCGAGTGCTTTGTCTGTGTCGCGAATCCGGATGACGGCCGCATCACTTCCTGGCGCGACGACAGTTGACGTTTGGACCATATGGTCGTATTGCTCATACACCCAACGTTTCGAGGCAATCGTCGGCATGGCGAGCACGTCTTTCCATGTCGTGAGTACGTCCGTGACGACCGGTTGGACCGGTGCCATCGCTTGGAACGTCTCATAATATGCCGGTACTTTCGACGGCTTATGGTAGACCGGTGCGTCTTCTGCGAGCGCGTCGACCGGTACTTCGGCTGCGACTTCCCCGTGATGGAGAAGACGGAGTATTTTTTCTTCGATGACGACACCGACTTTGATCGCATGAAGTCCCCACTTCGTGACGATTGCTTCGATTTCATCTTCATGCCCTGCCTTGACGACGAGAAGCATCCGCTCTTGTGACTCGGACAACATCATCTCGTAAGGCGTCATATCAGCCTCGCGTTGTGGGACGAGGTCGAGGTTCATCTCGATACCCATGCCTGCCTTCGATGCCATCTCGGCCGAAGACGACGTGAGACCAGCCGCTCCCATGTCTTGGATCCCGACGAGGGCTGGGTGCTTAATGACTTCCAAACACGCCTCAATCAACAGTTTCTCCATGAATGGGTCCCCGACTTGGACGGCCGGGCGTTTCTCGTCCGCATCCTCACCGAGTTCTTCCGAGGCGAACGTCGCCCCGTGAATGCCGTCGCGTCCTGTCGTTGCGCCGACGTACATGACCGAGTTGCCGACACCTTCGGCAATCCCTTTTTGAATGTCTTCATGGCGAATGAGTCCGACGCACATCGCGTTGACGAGCGGGTTGCCGGCATAGGCCGGGTCGAACGCGACTTCCCCACCGACCGTCGGGATGCCGACACAGTTGCCGTAACCGGCGATGCCGGAGACGACGTGGCCGAAAAGATGTTTCACACGTGATTCGTTCAAATCTCCGAAGCGGAGCGAGTTGAGGAGTGCGACCGGTCGCGCGCCCATCGAGAAGATGTCGCGGATAATCCCGCCGACACCTGTCGCCGCACCTTGGTACGGCTCAATCGCCGATGGATGGTTATGGCTCTCGATTTTGAATGCGACGGCCTGGCCATCGCCAATGTCGACGATGCCGGCACCTTCCCCAGGTCCTTGAAGGACGTGTTTCCCAGTAGTCGGGAATTTCCGGAGGACAGGCTTCGAGTTTTTGTACGAACAGTGTTCAGACCACATGACCGAGAATAACCCGATCTCTGTGTAATTCGGCTCACGACCGAGCAGTGAGACGACGAGCGCGTATTCCTCATCGGTCAAGCCCATCGTGGCGTAAAGTCGCTCTTCACGGATGTGTGTTGCTGTCGGTTCAGTTGTAAGTAGCATGTCGAGTCCCCCATTTCACCATCGAAGTGAATAATCGTTTGCCATCTTCCCCGCCTAAGAGTGCTTCGACCGCTCGTTCCGGGTGTGGCATCATTCCGAGTACGTTACCTTGTACGTTCGTGATTCCTGCGATATTCGCGACCGATCCATTCGGATTGTCGGTATACGTGAAGGCGATTTGCCCGTTCGCTCGGAGCGTCTCGAGTGTCGCCTCGTCACAGTAGTAGTTGCCTTCCCCGTGCGCGATTGGGACTTGAATCGTCTCCCCGAGCTCATAATCGTTCGTGAACATCGTCTCGTTCGTTTCGACTTTCAATTCGACTGTCTTGCACATGAACTTCAAATCACGGTTGCGCATCAATACGCCCGGTAGGAGTCCCGCTTCGACGAGCACTTGGAATCCGTTACAGACGCCGAGCACTGGACGCCCTTCTTCGGCGAATCGTTTCACTTCGTTCATAATCGGTGAGAACTGGGCGATGGCACCACAGCGCAAGTAGTCCCCGTATGAGAAACCGCCTGGTAGGAGCACACCGTCGTACCCATCAAGCGACGTTTCCGTATGGAACACATAGTCCGCTTCTTCGCCGAGGACATCTTTTACGGCATGATACATGTCGAGGTCACAGTTCGATCCGGGGAAGACGATGACAGCGAATTTCATGCGAGTACCCCCATCTCGATTCGATAGTTCTCGATAACCGTGTTGACGAGCAACTTCTCACACATGTCACGCACCATCGCTTCGGTCGTCTCATCTACCACTTGAAGCTCGATGACTTTCCCGATGCGTACCGACTCTACCCCTGTAAAACCGAGATGTTCGAGCCCACCTTTTACGGCGACGCCTTGTGGATCCAGTACACTTTCACGTAATGTCACGTACACGTTTACTTTTTTCATCGGTCCATTCCCCCTATGCGTGTTAACAGTTGGCTGTATGTGTCTGTCAGAGATCCAAGGTCTCTGCGGAAAACGTCTTTATCGAGCTTTTGTTTCGTCTCTTTGTCCCAAAGCCGGCACGTGTCTGGTGAGATTTCATCGGCAAGGATGATCGTGCCATCGACTTTACCGAACTCAAGTTTGAAATCGATTAAATCGATGCCATGTTCATTGAAGAAATCGAGCAACACATCGTTGACCCACAGACCAAGTTGTCGCAATGTTTCGACTTCTTTGTGTGTGGCAACTTGCAGTAAACGGATATGATCCTCCGTTAAGAGTGGATCTCCGAGTGCGTCATCTTTATAGTAAAACTCGACAATCGGTGACAGGAGCGGTGTCCCTTCTTCCCAACCGAGTCGTTTGGCAAGGCTTCCGGCGGCGACGTTGCGAACGACGACCTCGAGCGGAATGATGTCGACACGGCGCACGAGCTGCTCGCGATCCGATAGTCGCTTAATGAAATGCGTCGGAATCTTGTTATCGTGCATGAGTTCGAACAAGCGCGTCGTGATGGCATTGTTCAACACGCCTTTGCCGGCGATTGATTCTTTCTTCTCCCCGTTAAATGCTGTCGCGTCGTCTTTATAATAAACGCGGAGCACACCCTGTTCTTCAGTCTCAAATAACGCTTTCGCTTTACCTTCGTAGATTGCTTCCATCTGTATCGTCCCCCTTAAAAGTGAGAGGGGCATGAAGCCCCTCAACGATCACAAACCACAGCGTTCAAAAATGACATCGACACGGCGCACGTGATGGCTCGGGTCGAATAGGTCGTCGAGCTCGTCACTCGTGAAGAGTGCGCCCATCTCGGCGTCTTGTTCAATCAAGGTGCGGAACATCGTCTCTTCTTCCCACGCTTGCATCGCCTTCGGTTGAACGGCATCATAAGCGGCTTCGCGCGACCATCCTTTTTCAATCAACGCGAGCAAGATGCGTTGGGAGAAGATAATGCCAAACGTCCGGTCCATGTTCCGGCGCATATTGTCCGGGAAGACCGTCAAGTTCTTCACGATATTGCCAAAGCGGTTCAACATGTAGTTGAGGAGACTCGTCGCATCCGGAAGAATGATCCGTTCTGCTGATGAGTGTGAGATGTCACGTTCATGCCAGAGTGGGACGTTCTCATATGCCGTCACCATATGACCGCGAATGACACGGGCCAAGCCGGTCATGTTCTCTGAACCGATCGGGTTACGTTTATGCGGCATTGCTGACGATCCTTTTTGTCCTTTGGCGAAGAATTCTTCGACCTCACGTGTCTCTGTCTTTTGGAGGCCGCGAATCTCTGTCGCCATCTTCTCAATCGATGTGGCAATCAATGCGAGCGTGGACATGTATTCGGCGTGTCGGTCACGTTGTAACGTCTGCGTCGAAATCGGTGCTGCTTGAATCCCTAATTTGTCACACACATACGATTCGATGAACGGATCGATGTTTGCGAACGTACCGACCGCACCACTCATCTTACCGAATTCAATCGTCTCACGGGCTGCCATGAACCGTTTCTTGTTGCGCTTCATCTCTTCGTACCAAAGGGCGAGCTTCAATCCGAACGTCGTCGGTTCTGCGTGGACACCGTGTGTACGGCCCATCATGATGTCATACTTATGTGCTCTAGCTTTTTCAGCGAGGATGTCGATGAAACGGTCGATGTCAGCTTCTAAAATATCGTTCGCTTGCTTAATCAAGTACGATAAGGCCGTATCGACGACGTCTGTCGAAGTCAGTCCGTAATGCACCCACTTCTTCTCTTCACCGAGTGTCTCTGAGACGGCACGGGTGAATGCGATGACGTCATGACGTGTCTCTTGCTCGATTTCAAGGATGCGTTCGACATCAAACGATGCCTTGTCCCATAAGACGGCGACATCTTCCTTCGGGATGATACCAAGTTCGCTCCACGCCTCGCAGGCGTACAGCTCTACTTGGAGCCATGCTTCAAATTTATTCTGGTCTGTCCAAATCGCCGCCATCTCAGGACGGGTATAACGTGAAATCATAAAACGGTCTCCTTCCAAATTGCCAATTGTTCGATGGTCTGAAGCGCTTCTTCGACGGAAGCAGCAATCACGTTCAAATGTCCCATTTTCCGCCCCTGCTTCGCTTCTTCTTTCCCATACAAATGTAGTTTAACATTCGACGGTAACGTTTGCGGGTTCAGCTCGTCCATATGTTCGCCTAACAGGTTGACCATGACGATTGGTGTGTAAAGCGTCGTTCGTCCAAGCTTCATCCCGGTGATTGCCCGAATGTGTTGCTCGAACTGTGATGTCTCACAGGCATCAATCGTGTAATGCCCTGAGTTGTGAGGGCGTGGCGCAAGTTCATTCACGTACAATGAACCGTCTTCCATAATGAACAACTCAACCGCAAGCGTACCGATCAATCCGATGTGGTCAGCGAGTTGGAGGGCCAAATGACGCGCCTCTTCTAAAATATCAGGCTCCACTCGTGCCGGTACAATCGAAAGATGTAAAATATTGTTTCGATGAATGTTCTCGCTGATGGGGAACGTCGTCGTCTCGTGCGTCCCTCTCGTCACGATTACAGAGATTTCTTTTTTAAAAGGAAGCCAAGCTTCGGCCACATATTCCGTCTCTTCGAACTGATCTGTGAACGAGCGTACGTCTTGTTCTGAACGTATTACGATTTGACCTTTACCGTCATAACCAAAACGGCACGTCTTAATCACGAACGGAAAACCTAACACGTCTCTTGCTCGAATGACATCACGGACGGAACGGACTGGAACGTACGGTGCGACTTGAAGACCTGCCCCTTCAATCATTTGTTTTTCAAAGATTCGATGCTGTGTCGCCTTCAAGACATCCATCCCTTGAGGACATTTGTCAGCAATGGCCTCAATCATCGCCGTATCGATGTTCTCAAATTCATAGGTGATGACGTCTGAACGATGTGCAAGTTCACGTGCTGCCGTTACGTCGTCGAATGCAGCGACGATGCTTGGTGCGACCTGAGCGGCGGGCGCGTTTGAGTTTGGATCGAGGCTTAGCGTTTCGTACCCCATAGCACTCGCACTGAGAGACATCATTCGACCTAACTGACCTCCACCTAAAATGCCGATTCTCATTAGATCAGTTCCTCCGTTGCTTGAAGTGCCATATCGCGCTTCGCTTGGCGATACGTATCTAGGCGTTCAACTAGTGCGGGGAATTGCAGGCTGAGGATTTGAACGGCGAGTAGGGCCGCGTTTGTCGCACCGGCACGTCCGATAGCGACCGTTGCTACTGGTACTCCTGCAGGCATTTGAACAATCGAGAGCAAGGAATCAAGTCCATTTAACGCTTTAGATTGAACAGGCACTCCGATGACAGGAAGCGTTGTTTTCGCTGCGACCATTCCCGGTAAATGGGCTGCTCCTCCTGCGCCTGCAATGATGACTTGTATGCCTCTCGCACGGGCCTCTTCAGCATATTCAAACATTAAGTCCGGCGTCCGATGTGCCGAGACAACTTGTTTTTCATATGGAATACTCAACTCTTCCAGGATGTCACAAGCATGACGCATCGTTTCCCAATCAGACGAGCTACCCATGATCACACCTACCGTTGCCTTCATTCAAATGTCCCCCTTAAATAAAGAAATCCCTAAACCGAATAACCAGTTTAGGGTATAGGCCACGACAAAAAAATGTCGACTATACCCCATAGTCTGATCAGAATCGGCGATCAGGTAGAAACTTGCGAGCCATTTCCTCGCGATTATATGGAGCACTATTTAATTTGTTATTAACTCACACGCCTATCGTACCTTGTTCATTCAAAACATGTCAACAAAATGCGAACAATTTAATTGTCTGAATATTTATCGTTCGTCTTTAGTGTTGTTGAAATACAAAAAAACCGCCACGCATTCGTGACGGTTTGGCATTATGATTCGAGAGCAACGCACTCAAACAAAATCGATTGATGGGAATGTACAGGTTCGTCTTTGGTTCCCGTTTGTTCAAAGACAGGCTTTTCAATCCTACGTACCGGGCGATACCCCATTTGAGCAATTCGATTTAAACAGTCATCGATTGTCTCGTTTGGCTCGACGTATACTTTGATTTTTTTGGCCATCTGTTCTTCCTCTCTTTCATTTGAATCACGATATAAATAAAAAAGCGGCGGCCCTTGAGCGAATGCTCCAGAACCACCGTTTGCCTGGCGACGTCCTATCCTCACAGGGGGAGACCCCCAACTACTTTCGGCGCTGAAGTGCTTAACTTCCGTGTTCGGCATGGGAACGGGTGTGACCACTTCGCCATCGCCACCAGACATAGAGAGATCGTTCTCTCAAAACTGAAGACTCATCAATTCACACAAACCATTAGACTAGATCAAAGCCTCGACCGATTAGTATCATTCAGCTCCACACGTCGCCGTGCTTCCACCCATGACCTATCTACCTCATCGTCT